>JBFLVL010000003.1:0-183870 GCA_040758495.1 Chloroflexota bacterium | reverse complement strand
AAGGGGCAGAAAATAGTGGCGATAATGCCCAAGGTTCTGTATCCTCTTCGTAAGAATGCAGTATAGAGGCATCGATGGCTAAATACAAACCCTACCGTTATGACCAATTGGTCATGATCCCCATCTCCCTCCAAAATCAGCTCGAACCCGGGACGCTGGAATACACCATCAACGCATTGGTGGAGAACCACCTCGATTTGTCGGTGTTCGAGGGGCGATATCAAAACGACCACACCGGCGCAACGGCGATCAACCCCAAGATCTTGCTCAAGGTGATCTTGTTCGCTTATTCCAGAGGCATGATCAGCTCACGCCAAATCGAGCGAGCCTGTGGTGAGAACATCCTCTTCATGGCGCTCAGCTGCGGCTATCGTCCGGATCACAGCACCATCGCCCATTTTGTGTCCTCCATGCAGAAGGAGATCGAAAGCATCTTCAGCAATATCCTGTTGGTGTGCGCAGAACTTGATTTGCTGGGAGGTACACATTTCAGCCTGGACGGGGTGAAGCTGCCTTCGAACGCCTCCAAGGAATGGAGTGGCACATTCAAGGAACTGAAGAGAAAACGAGGCAGGCTGCAGGGTAAACTACGGCAGGTGATGGCTGAACACATCCGCGCAGATGTACTGGCGAGACCTGAGTCTGAAAGGCGCCAGAAGCAGGTGAAGCGGCTGCAGCACCAGGTGGAAAGACTGAGCCAGTTCCTGCAAGCGCAGAAACCAAAAACCGGCAGGAGCGGGGGAGAGATCCAAAGCAATGTGACCGATAACCAATCGGCGAAAATGCCCACATCGCATGGGGTGATCCAGGGGTATAACACTCAGGCCCTAGTGGACGCCAAGCATCAGATCATCGTGCATGCCGAGGCTTTCAGCAGCCAGGACCATGAGAATCTGGCGCCGATGATGGCTGGGGCGAAGAAGAACATGCAGGCCATCGGCAAAGAACAGAACTATTTCGCAGGTAAACCGCTCAGCGCAGACAGCAATTATCACAGCCTCGTCAGCCTTGCCTTGTGCAAAGCCGAAGGCCTGGACGCCTATATTCCCGACATCCAATTTCGCCAGCGAGACCAGCGCTTGGATGGGCAGCAAAGATTCAAAGATGGTATCCATCTCAGAAAGAGACAAGCCAGAAAAACAGGCAAGTTCTCGGCTGCCGATTTCTCTTTTGATGATTCGAAACAAACCTACTTCTGTCCGCAAGGCACCTGACATGCCACGCACGCGGCCAACGCAATCGCTACAGACTTTATGATATGTATCACGCCCGCCAAGAGGGTTGTGCCAGTTGCCGATTGCGGCCTAGATGTCTGAGCGGGCCAAGCACGCTGCGCAGGTACTTGTCGGTTAGGGTAGATGGTCAAACGCCCAACTTGATCGATGAGATGAAAGCCAAGATAGACACCGACCAAGGCAAACAGATCTATGCCAGACGCCTGGCCATCGTCGAGCCGGTGTTTGCCAATATCTGCGTTCAGAAGCGATTGGACCGCTTCACCTTACGTACGAAATCCAAGGTAGATGTCCAGTGGAGGTTATTTGCTCTGGTGCACAATATCGGCAAAATCCACAATTATGGGCTGGCTAACTGAGTTCTCGGTATGGCATCAAGAAGGAAGGACGAATGTACCAGGCATCGATCAAGATTACAGCTTCGAAAGCTCCCCACCCTTTAATCATCTTGTGCTTCTGTATAATTTGATCATTCAAAAAGATATTTTCCGACAGTCTCGTTCGGCGGCTCAACTTCTCCCAACTTCCGAGGGTAGGTCAATTCACCCTTGACATTAGTAACGGCTCGCGTTACTATAGAGAACGATGATCAAGGGCTTCGCCGACAAAGAGACCGAGAGGGTTTTCAACCGCGAGTTCTCACGCAAACTGCCCCCAGATATCCAGCGCCCCGCCCGTCGCAAATTGGAGATCCTCAATGCGGCTGAAACCCTGCAAGACCTGCATCTGCCACCCTCCAATCATCTGGAGAAGCTAGTGGGTAATCGAAAAGGCCAGCATAGTATCCGCATCAATGACCGCTGGCGTGTCTGTTTTGTGTGGAAAGATGGCGACGCCTATGAAGTAGAAATCGTGGAATACCATTAGTGGAAGGTGACGTCTATGGCTCAACGTAAACTACCCCCCATTCACCCGGGTGAAATTCTGTTGGAAGAATTCCTCAAACCGCTTGGCCTGAGTCAGTATCGGCTGGCGAAGGATATGAGCGTGCCAACGCGCCGGATAAATGAAATCGTATTGGGTAAACGGGCAATTAGCCCCGATACGGCGCTGCGGCTTTCACGGTATTTTGGCCTGTCGGACCACTTCTGGATGAATCTGCAAGCCCGCTATGACATTGAAGTGGAGAAGGACAAATTAGCTGACCGGCTTGAACGCGAAGTGCGAGTCTACGTGGCGGCCTAGTCGCGGTGTATCGGCGGCGAGGTCGCCGAACAAGCGCATGCACCGGACACGCTTCGCTCGGCCTGCGGCCTCGCTCGCGTGCCGGTGATGCGCAGCCGTTAGATTACAGCCTCGAAAGCTCCCCACCCTTTAATCATCTTGTGCTTCTGTATAATTTGATCATTCAAAAAGATATTTTTCGACAGTCTCGTTAGGCTTCGCGATCTTAACGAACATATTAAGAACAAATTGACCGATTAGAACCTTACGCAGGGAGTATAATCTTAGTTATGAATATTGCCGATTTGTTCACTGACAAGAAAACGATAGCTAAAATACAAGAGCGATTACCTGAGTTGTTCCAAATTGCAGAATTGGAAAGCTCTCGTGCTGGTAAAGTTGGCATGGAAGCTGGTTCCGCAAGGGAAAGAATCATAATAGCCTTGCTAATTTATCAATTCGGCGAGACGAATGTTGAGACTAAAATCCCAATCACTGAGCCAGAAGTAGATGTCAAAGTACTTGGAAACCCTGTATCCATAAAGACGGTTACAGGAAGAAAGCTGAATGGAGTAAAACTTATCTGGACAGTTGATGCTGAAAAGGCACTCAAGTTCAGCCAAGAGTATTATCCCCGCTGCGATATTCTCCTAACTCAAGTAAATTGGGATAATTTGGGCTGGTTATTCTTCTTCTCAAAGTCTGCCCAAATAGAAACCTTGCATCGAATCGGCAGACAAAGCTACATCAAACTCCCAAAAGTAGGCACAAACCCACGAGGTGTTGAAATTTCAGCAGGAGCTCTAAATCTACTTTCAGATCACTCTCAAAGCCCTAAAATTCCGATAAAATGGTACCGAAAGAAGGTTGACTATAATCCTTACGATCGATGGTTAGAACTATGGAAAAGAGATGAGTGATGAAAAAGGGTTCAAAAACTAGTAGTTTTGGCACAACTTCGCGTATAAGCCATAACTCGGATCAGTATTACAATTCGAGGCTTTATTCGGAATTGCCAGGAGAAAATGATTTACCTCCCATCCCTGACAATCCGTTTCCAGGAGAATACGAGAACTCAATTATTCTAGGTAGTTCCGAGAACATGAAAGAAATCCCTGATAGCTCATTGCACTTAATGATTACCTCACCCCCCTACAATGTAACAAAAGAATATGACGAAGATCTTTCACTTAAAGAATATTTGCAACTACTAAAAAAGGTCTTCTCGGAAACTTATCGAGTTCTGGTTTATGGAGGTAGAGCCTGTATTAATGTTGCTAACTTAGGACGTAAACCTTATATCCCTCTATCAGACTATATCTCACAAATGATGATAGAGATCGGGTATCTAATGCGTGGGGAAATTATCTGGTACAAGGGCGCAGGCGCTGGTGTCTCAATGGCTTGGGGTAGTTGGCAATCTGCTGCCAATCCTGTGTTGCGTGACACGCATGAATACATAATGATTTTTTCGAAAGGCTCATTCTCACGTAAAAAACTTGAGAATAAAGAAAATACAATAACCAGAGACCAGTTTATGGAATGGACAAAATCCGTCTGGATCATGAATCCGGAGTCGGCCAAGAAGGTTGGTCATCCGGCACCGTTTCCTGTTGAACTACCCTACAGGTTAATTCAACTTTACACTTACAAAGGGGATATTGTTTTAGACCCGTTTATGGGCAGCGGTTCCACAGCCATTGCTGCATTGAAATCTGATAGGAAATATATTGGTTACGAAGTTGACCCTGAATACGTTAAATTGACCGAAGAGAGGGTTACACCCCACAAATTGCAGATGAGTCTAGGCATATAAAAAGCGTAGCCTAACATCTGGGCAAAGCCGATCTCACTGTACTCATGGGTATGCTTGCACCAAAGTCCGACCCGCACTCTAATTTGGGGATGAGCCTTACCCGCCCCGCCCTGCTGACCTGCCTGTCCCACGCAGTGGGGACCCCCCAGGGGTATAAGCCTTGCAGTTGGGCAACAAGTTGAAATGCCATTAGTTGAAATGGGCAGTTGTGGGAATACGTGAAGTAAGAATTCTCATTCAATGGCGTAATTCACTTCGCAAGTTATGCAAGATTGCGTTTGTTTCCCGTGATGCTAGCTTGTATTTATTTCCGTACGCACCTCAGGGCAAATACTATTATGGTAGTAAAACAATGCCAGCTAAGCAAGTGAGCCTGTCTTTCGATTTTACGGAAGACATATACCAAGAGCAGACACCTAAACTTTCAATTCATGAAAAAGGCCATGTACATGTCTATGTCGGTGATGAGAAAGCGGGCCCTTTATTCATCCCACCATTAGCTACTCTCACGGGGCAACACATTGCATCCATTTGCCCAGATGCATTTGAAAGCCTTCCAATCTTCACCGAAAAGTTGCGAGAAAAAGGCTCTGAAATTGACCACGTTATCCCCGCTGCTAATGATGCAACCAGTGGAAGATTGGCTATTTATGCCAACGGCCATCGTCCTGCCTTTGAAGCACAGGATTGCGGGTTGATCTTCACACTAAGACGCGCAACCATCGCTCGCCCACTATACATTGGCATAAAGCCCATAGGCCAGCCACCAATCGGTGTTGATGTTCAAAAAGGCGTTACTATTATTGCAGGTTGGAATCCGCTACAGCCAACAGCGGAAGGTTTTGATTTCCTATACATTCGTGGTGAGTAATGTGAAAGCCGCCCAACACCAGCTCCACCTGACCTCGCTTATCCCTACGGGACATAAGTCGCTCGAAGGGTGCACGGTGCGATTTGCATAGTTTGGTTTTTGTAAAAACCGCGTCAGGGTCAAAGCCGCCCCGGTAAGTGAAGCCCATGTTGTGGGGCTTGTTCGAAATCGAGGGTGAGCAATAGAGCGGTTTTTGGGAAGACTTGTCAGCCAATCGGGAAAATGTTATAAGATATATGATGGCCAACGAGTAATTTTAGGCTGTCGAGGAGGCCTAAGGACGTACGGCTATTATAGCGATGTTCTATGGCATTATCGTTTCGATGTATTTTTTTGATAACCAGAGACATAAACTGCCATATATCCATGTAAAGTACCAGGAACAGGAAGTTGTCATATCTATTCCCGAGGGTGAGGTTCTTGAAGGCGACCTGAAAAAGAATAAGATGAAACTGGTACAGGCATGGATAGAAATACACCAAGACGAATTGATGGCTAATTGGGAACTAGCGAGTAATTGTGAACATGTTTTCAGGATTGACCCTCTGAAATAGGAGTAAGTGATATGAATCCTCGTGTAAAAGATGTAAAGCCAAACCCAGACTATACACTCACTTTGACTTTTCAGAATGGGGAAGTCAAGATATTCGACGTTAAACCATATCTGAACAAAGGGACATTTAAAGAACTGCAAGACAAGAGCCTGTTCAATTCTGTAAGGCCATTTCTGGGAAGCATCCAATGGCAAAATGGGCAAGATTTATGTCCTGATACATTGTAATATGGAAGGGGAAAGCCTACAAAACCAAACGAAAAAGCAACATTCACCTTCGGCTGTTACAGAATAAAATAAAAAAAGTGAGTTCCCAAAACAAGAGCCGCCGAACCCCACATGCACAAGACCGGGCTACCGCCCGAGGGTCCTCTACGGGGGTGCTCCACTGCGTTCCGCGATAAGCGGCGCGATTTTTCGAGATTGGTTACGGGCAAAGTCGCGTCGGGGCAAAACCCGCCCCGCCGGTGAAACCATCGTTAGCACGCTCTACGCGAATCCAGAATCGGTGACAAAATTGAAGTGAAGCGATGTAAAATTGGGGATGAAAGGAGTCAATATGTCTCTCCAGCAAATCACGATTGAAATCCCAAAAAAGGTATTGCTCGCAGAAAAGACAGACGGTGAATCGTTCGGACGAGAACTTCGTATGTTAGCAGCGGTCAAACTATATGAATTGGGCAGACTCTCATCGGGGCGAGCTGCTGAATTGGCAGGGATGCCCAGGGTGGAGTTTCTACTCAATCTGAGTCGTTATAAGGTTTTCCCTTTTGCCGCTGAGCTTGACGATCTAGAGAAAGAACATGCCTAAAGCCATCAGCAATACATCGCCGCTACTTTATCTCTATCGAATTGGGGCGATAGAATTGCTTCCCAAATTGTTCGACGAAGTTTGGACACCTGACACCATCAGAGATGAGCTAGTGACAGGGCGGAACAAAGGCTATGACGTTCCCAATCCCACAGATTATCAATGGCTTCGAGTCGTCAATCCTCAATCTATGCCTTCGGAATGGCTGGTGTTAGATTTAGGAGCAGGTGAAGTAGCGGCAATGTCGCTGGCTTTGGAAAATCGAGAACATGTCTTTTTGCTTGATGATATGCTTGCGCGTCGTACTGCTCAGGCAGCGGGTTTGCAAGTTTGGGGAACTTTGAAGGTTTTACTGGAAATCAAGTCACAAGGTTTTATGGATAAGGTTGAACCATATATCACCAAATTGAGTGAAGCAGGCATGTGGGTTTCTACAGAAGTAAGGCATCGTATTCTTATTTTGGCAGGCGAGTTGTGAATAACAAAAGCGTGCCGACATTGGCTGTGGCGGACACATTCGCTTCGCTCAGCGCAAGCAGGGCTTTGCCCGAGGGTCCCCTACGGGGACTCTCCACTGCGTTCGGCGATAAGCGGCGCGATTTTTCGAGATCAGTTACGAGCAAAGCCGCTTTAGGGGCAAAAACGCCCCGCCGCTGCCGCTGAGCTCTACCGTTAACCCACTTATACGGAGGGGAACAATGAAAAGTGTTACATCAATATCCTTTATTGTGATCATTCTTTCCCTTGCCATAAATGGCTGTGGGCCAAGTCCCACTCCCACAGTACCCACACCGACATCTGTGCTGCCTACGTCAACACCGGTACCGCCTACACCGACAGCGGTACCGCAGGGGGAGACCATTATCGTTACAAGCACTGCCGATAGTGGTCCCAACACCCTACGCCAGGCATTGCAAGATGCACAGAGCGGCGATATCATTACCTTCGACCCTGCGGTTTTCCCACCCAGCGCTCCAGCTACCATTTACCTCACCAGCGGCCTGCCATCTATTACCCAAGGTAACCTGACAATTGATGCCAGCAATGCCGGAGTAATCCTGGACGGCACTGATGCCCAAGGGGAATGGGTGGTTGGGATCCCGATACATTCAGATAGTAATACTATCCAAGGCCTGCAAATCGTCAATTTCTCCGGGGCAGGTATTCAACTACTCGGTCAATATAACAAAATTGGGGGAGATCGAAGCGAAGGTAGTGGGCCAACCGGTCAGGGAAACTTGCTCAGTGGAAATGCCGATGGCATTGGTATCGAGGGTGCCAGCGCCGTGCATAACCAAATTAGCGGTAACCTGATTGGAACCGATGTCACTGGTAAGGGTGTTTGGGGTAATCAGAACCCCGGCATCTTCATCCAAGATGGTGCCAACTCTACTATTATCGGGCCAGACAACGTCATTGCTCACAACGAATTTGGTATCGATATTCGCGACCCTGGTTCTTTCGGCAATACCATCACCCAAAACAGCATCCATGATAATAGCGTTGCCGGCATCTGGATGCAACAGGGTGCCAACCGTGGACTGCCAGTGCCTGTGATCTTCGACTTCGACCTGGCCGTAGGCACTCTCACCGGCGCTGCTTCTCCAAACAGCATTGTTGAAATCTTTTCTGATGGCAAAAACGAAGGAGAAATCTACGAGGGCCAGGCAAAAGCTGATGGCTCTGGTTTCTTTACCTTCAACAAAGGCACTCCCTTGGCTGGTCCCTATCTGACGGCCACAGCCACTGACAGCGGTGGGAACACCAGCATGTTTTCGGTACCTACATCAGGCACAGGTAGGTTTCTCGTTCTTCAACAGGGAAACAGCCTGCCGAAAACCCGACTGGAGTCCAAGCAATCTAGTGAACTGGCTGACAACCGCATTGGAGGCTTGTGGGCTAACTTTTGGACGGTGGACATGGAGTGGGTCATTGACAACGAAATTCTCCCAATGGGCTTGAAACGAGTTAAAGTGGCTATTAACGACATTAGCGCCGATTTGGCAGACTTGACTAAGCCTGAGCTTACTATCGACCCCAGCCATGATGACGTAATAACCCGCATAGCTGACAACGGTATTACCATCACATTTGTGCTTACCTTTTGGGACACGGCAACCTGGCCTGGAGGGGAGGGGGCAAACTGCCCAAGGTTCAAGACAGAGGAAGAGATAGAGCGTTACCTTGACTTTGTGCGATTCATTGTGCGCCACTTCAAGGACCGCGTCCAGTACTTTGAGATATGGAACGAGCCGGACATAGGCTGGGATGAGCAGAATATAGAGATGGGCATCCAAGCTATAGAAGTAGACGACTACATAAATCTGGTCAGGCGAGTTGTCCCCGTAATCCGCCAAGAGTATCCAGATGCCAAAATCGTGGTTGGCAGTACCATGCCTCAGGCTGTGCCAGGCTCGCGCCAGTACCTGCTCACCATCCTGAGTTCAGACATCATGCCGCTGGTGGACGTTGTTGCCTGGCATCCTGGTGGACCCTCACCGGAATACGAATACTGGCGGGAGTACTACTATATCTACCCGTCTCTGGTCCAGGAGATTAAGGATCTGGCTTCAGCCCATGGCTTTAACGGAGAATATTCCGCCGATGAGATGGTTTGGTGGACTGAGGAGGATGTCCCTCCCTGGGAACCCTGGACCTATAGCGACCGGAAAGCCGCAAAGTATTATGCCCGATTCATTATCATGCACCTGGGCATGGATGTTACAGCGCAAGCCGGCGGAATCTCAAACAGGCGGGTAGTATCTTTTCCCACGATTCAGAACCTATGCACCGTCATGGCAGGTGCCGAGCCTGTCAACCTACCGGTGGAGATACAAAGCCAGGCAACGAACATGATGAGTTACAGTTTCTCCCTGCCAAACGGTGATAGGCTGCTCGCGTTGTGGACACATGGTGTAGCGGTGGACGAGGATTCTGGCATAAATGCCACTCTAACCATCCCCGGCTTTTCAGTACAGAAGGTGACAGGTATCGACGTGCTGAACGGGTTTGAACAGGAACTGGTAACCAACATGGAAGACGGAAACCTGGTCATCAGCAACTTGCTTGTTAAGGACTATCCGATAATCCTTCATCTCATCGGTATTTCGTCTCCATAAAAGCCATGACGTTGAAGGACTAGGTGAACCCAACCATTGACACCGTCGAAAAGGTGGAAAAAGGGGCAGAAACAAGTGGCGATAACGCCCAAAGGGATCGCCAGTGAGTCTGTGGACTGCAAACCATATCTGCAGCCGCGCCGTTCTCCTGACGTTGCCCGGGTTCAGCATTGTCTGGCTGGTGTTTCGCAGGTAGGGTGGGATTCGAATCCCGCCCACAGAAGGAGCGTAATACAATGAAAACCATGAAACCCTACCATGCGTTTTTTATCGCTGGGATAATATTGCTCATCCTGGCTGTCATGGTTGCGTGCCAGTCGGTTACACCCCTTCCTCTTCCAACGCCATCGGTAATTCCTTCTCGCACACCGCTGTCCTCCCCCATCCTGCCCACCATCACCCCCTCTCTGACTTCGACGCCAGAAGGCCCCTCGCTACACGGGGTTGTCGTTGATGTCAACAACCTCCCAGTTGCTGGCGCGACCGTCCGCGTCCAAGTCACCGAGAACAAGACAGTTTCTGCCACCGATGGCACGTTCACCCTGTATGGTTTGACAGCAGAGACGCCGATCGTTATCACCGCCTGGTCAGCAGGCTATTACGTGGGCTGGGTGGAAAATGTCCTCCCCGATACCGAGCCGGTGACGATCACACTCAAGCCCTACTACACCACCGACAATCCTGATTACACATGGTTCTCGCACGAGGGCGCGCTGGGGTCGCTCAGTTGTTCGCACTGCATGCCCAGTTACAACGAGTGGATTCACAACGCCCACTCACAATCCGCGGTCAACCCGCGCTTTCTGACCATGTACAACGGCACGGATGTAAACGGCAGGCAAAGCCCGCTCACACGCTACGGCTTCAACCGTGATTATGGACGTTTCCCGTTGCGCCCTGACCCCAATCAACCCTACTATGGACCTGGCTACAAACTGGATTTCCCTGAAACCGCGGGGAATTGCGCTTCCTGCCATATCCCAGCCATGACTGCCAAACCGGGCATGGCCTATGCTGCCGACCCCAATATGGCCGCGGGGATTGAACTGGAGGGAATCTTCTGCGAGTTCTGCCACAAAATCGGCGAAGTGACCCTCGACCCAACCACCGGCCTACCCTACTCCAACATGCCCGGCACCCTCTCTATGTGCCTGTACCGCCCCGGACCCGACCAGCAGCTCTTCTTTGGTAATTTCGACGATGTCACCCGCCGGGTCAGTTACAACCCGTTGTATGAGCAAAGTCAGTACTGTGCCCCCTGTCACTTCGGCACGTTCTGGGATGTGACCATCTACAATTCTTTCGGTGAATGGCTGGAAAGCCCTTACAGTGATCCGCAGACCGGAAAGACTTGCCAGAACTGTCACATGCCACCGGTGGATTACAACTACTTCGTTTTTCCTGAGCAGGGTGGGTTGAACCGTGACAGTAACCGCATCTTTAGCCACCTCATGCCCGGCGCATCCAGTACAGACCTGCTGCAGAACGCGGTCACGATGAGCGTTTCCGCCTCCCGCGCCGGGGAGGAAATCACCGTGATTGTGACCATCGTCAACGACCAGACTGGCCACCACATCCCGACAGATTCACCGCTGCGACAGATGATTTTGCTGGTCTCTGCCACCGACGGGCTGGGACAAGCCCTGCCCCTAATAGACGGGCCAACAGTGTCCGATTATGGCGGAGTGGGTGATCCTGCCGAGGGGTATTACGCCGGTCTGCCTGGCAAAATCTACGCCAAAACCTTGATGGAGCTGTGGACCGAGGTCACTCCCACTGGCGCGTACTGGAACCCTACACGCATTGTCAGCGACAACCGCCTCGCGGCGTTTGAATCGGATACCAGCATGTATGTCTTCCAGACTTCCGAAGTCTCCAAGACCTCGGAAGTCTCCGTGCGCGTCACCTTGCTCTTCCGCCGCGCTTTCAAGCAATTGATGGATCAAAAGGGTTGGGATGTACCGGATATTCTTATGGATGAAATTAGATTAGAATTAACTGGGAGTTAGTTGAATCGATCTTTTATATCAATGCTTGAATACTTGCGATGAAAAAAATACATTTTTTCATTCTCTTTGCATTAGTATCAGTTTGTATTGTAGGTTGTAAACCTGACACCACAAAAGGCCTCCCATCTCCAGAGGCTGTGACGGATGCTCCCTTCGAACCAGATGCATCTCTCCCGCGAGAGTTCACCCAAATCGTGGTTGATGGAGAGGCTTCTGATTGGGAGGGATACGCTGTACGCATGTTAGATTCTCGGGGGGACGCGCCAGAAAATGCCTGGGAAATCGGCGAGGTCCGAGCATTCAACAACAACTCCCGCTTCTATCTCCTGATTATTCCAAACAAAAGCGGTGATCTAGATCACCTCGTGATGCCGTTGAGCTTGGGTGCCAAAATTGATCAAACTCACCAAATTGAGTTGGATTTCAAAAAGGGCCTCTATCAGGTGCGGCGATTGTCCGATAACCGGGTCATCTTCGAGGAGATCGAAATCGCGGTTGGGGAGGCTATCGAGTTGAGCCTGCCTCTGGCTATTTTTGGCGGTCAAACCGTTCACGAGTTCACGATCCAATCCTATGTCAGCGGATCCGAGACCGATCACACCCTGGATATCTACGCTGAGCGCTTGAAGGAATTAGAGCAACGAGCAGCCCCAGAAGCTGGAGCCATAGTTATTCCCATCGATTCATCGGGAGATTCTGGGCAGACTCAACCCGTGTTTGTCCAACCTGCTTTTGATTTTTCGACCTATGACTCAGAGAAGTTAGATCAAGTCCTCCAATCTCAGCAGGGTAAATCGCTTTTAAACGAAACCTGGACTAGGTTAGGCGGCCCCCTGGGAGGAATTGGCTATGACATCCGAATCAGCCGGAGTTCACCACAGATCATGTTTGTGACGGACTCGTTTTCCGGAGTCCATAAAAGCGAAGACGGCGGTATAACCTAGGTGAACAGCTCAGCCGGGATGGATCCCAACGAATGGATCAGCACCATTGTTGTCGACCCCGTATGACCAGGAATGGTTTATGCAGGCAGCAAGGTGAGCCCCGGATTGATCCTTCGACTAGCTCACCTGTGCCTGCGGCACTGGCACAGGCAGGACAAGAATCCAGGGCTGGCAGGCAAAGTCCGTTCAAACGGACTGACAGCTCAGTTATAGACTTTTCTTCAAAGTGAAGGAGGACAGTATGGTTTGCAAATTTATCTTTCGCGCGGCTAATCGCTACTGGCCAGTTGTGTCTATCGCCCTGGCATTGTTGCTGACGATGCCATTCCCGGCTGGAGCGCGGGGGCCACGCCCCGTGCCGGCCGGTGCCGACGGCGTCTTTACCCTGGTAGGCGTCTTTAACGCATCACGGCAGCCTGGAGACTGCGTCCACCCTATCCGTCGTTCGGGGACGCTTCAGATCACCGTGGACCTCAATGCCGGCGCCGCGAACGGTTCGCTCACGGGAGGCAGCAGTGGGAAGGGAGTCGCCTATGTGTGTCAGGGATACCACTATACCGTGGACTGGAGTGAATCATTCAGCGGCACCTTCAGCGGTACCGTGGATCCCAGCACGGGCGCGCTATCCTTGGCTGGTACCATAAGCGGGAATTACAGTTCGACGGTTTGGGGACCCTGGGAGTGGAAAGACACCGTCCCAACCATCCGCAAAGACTACCCGGTCGCTCCATTCTCGTCCCCCCTGACGATGATCGGGACCGTGTATGCAGCGAGCGGCACCGGCAAGGGCACTCTCAAGATAGAGACCGCGAACCCCTCGTTGTGGTACGAGGGCGATTGGCACGCCGGCGCGGGGGCGTCGCCTTCTCCACAACCATCCGCCACCCAGCCCCCCACCGCCCCGCCGTCCACGCCGTCACTGACCCAGCCCCCCACCACGCAGCCGTCGCCGCCCACGGTGCCCCCCTCGACGGTAACGGCCGCACCGTCTGCCGAGCACGTGGAGGTGACGACCCCGGCTGGCCCGGTCATCATCCAGCTTGGCGACGGGAAACAGCTCATCCTCTCCCCGGGCCAGGCGGCGGAGGTGCGTCTCAAGTGTGAGCAAGTCCTCGGTTATGTCAGGCTTTTCAATCTGCTGTATGATAAAGAGGCCCTTTTCGGTGACAGCGAATACCGGGACGATCTCGTATTCAGCGCGCTGGTCGCTGCGCAGATCTGTGCTGTGTTGTCGGGGAGGAGGGGTATGTCGCTTCCCGTACACAACCAGCCGGTTCTACTCGCCATGGCCGGCCAACCTGATGCGCGGTATCTGCCTGTCATCCAGACCCCGGAGTCGTCCGCAATGCTCACGCTGACGCTGCAACAGGGGCCACTGCGGGTGGAAACGCTCCACGAGAACCTCGCGCTGGACGTCGAGACCCCCACGACCATCGTCACCTCAATGGGGAAGAACACCTTCGGCGTGGCCCACGACCCCCAGGCCAACGTCACCTACGTGACGGCGCATGAGGGGACGGTGACGGTGCAGCCACAGAACCGCGCGCTGGCGCCCGTCACGCTGCAAACCGGTCAACAAGTGCAGGTTAACTCTACTACCATGGGGCCAATCACAGCCGTGCCAGTACCAACAACTGGCGGGCTGCCATCTGAGATGCTGACTCTGGTCATCGTCGGTTGTTGCGTGTTGCTGGTGTTGATCACCCTGGCGGGTCTGGCCGTGGGTGTGTTGTGGCTGAGGCGCTCGCGCAAACGCATACCATCCACAATGTCTTCGCCGGGGATTGGTGTCCGCCCTCATGTTGCACCTAATCTATCTCTCGTGCGTGGGAACGCCAACCCGCTATCTATAAATTTATCGCCAGGTTGTGTAATCCTGGGCCGTGACTCATCATGCTCGATGGTTTTGAGCGATCCGCAAGCCTCGCGCCAGCACGCCCGCGTGGATTCCGAAGGCAGAACATGGGTACTCACCGATCTGGATTCAGCCAACGGGACACTCGTCAATGGGGTGCGCGTCTCACAGCGGGTGTTACAACCTGGTGACCAAATTCAGATTGGGCAAACCGTCCTGGTGTTCTCAGAGCGCTATTAACCCACCACAAACCAAACGTTATAAGACACTCCGACACCCATAAGGAGCACAGGTCGTTCGGAGGTTCCCCTGCATTCCACGATACGCGACGTGATTTAGCAGCAATCGCTCTGGTTTGCACACGTGTCTTGCCCGTACCCTGCCACCAAGTCTTGCCGTTGAACAATTCTGGACTTCTACTACTAATGACATAACTTGTCATTTTGAATAAAGTAGCATCCGCCAATTTGGGTATTGACAAGTAGCAAGTTCCTCCTTAGAATGCGAAAAACATGACACGAAACGAGGCATTTGGTAGGATGAAACCAAGTACTTGCATCTGTATGAGGCGGAGACGGTAATCGCCGCCTCGATCTAACCGGCAGGCAGGTTTACCCTCGCCGGTTTTGCAGATAGGCGCTCTAAACGGCCACTGCCAGCAGGCGGCATTCAGTTCTCCGCAGACCCCGAACTGTTTGTCGTCTGGCCGGGCAACCACTCCCCGGCTGGCTAAGGCCGTTTTGCCTTTAATCATCGTTTTACCGAAAAGATATGCTGCTATTTATGGAAAGGAAAGATTCACAATGGAAGTTCAGGCGTTCTCCCAAATACGCGTAACAGAAGAAAGCCAGCCTCGTTACCATGAAAACATCCTCGGAACGATCGGGGGCACTCCCTTGGTTAAGCTCAAGAGGGTCGTTTCTGGAGCCGGTCAAGGGACGATCCTGGCAAAAGTTGAGTTTTTCAATCCAGGAGGCTCGGTAAAGGATCGCATTGGGTTGAGCATGATCGAGGATGCTGAGCGCAAGGGGCTGATCCGTCCAGGTGGGACCATCGTCGAGGCTACGTCCGGAAATACGGGAGCGGGACTGGCGATTGCGGCTGCTGTAAAAGGGTACAAGTGTGTCTTTGTGCTGCCAGACAAGATGAGTGATGAGAAGGTACGCTTTCTGCGGGCCTTCGGTGCGCGAGTTGTCGTGACTCCGACCGCCGTAGCTCCGGAGGATCCCCGCAGCTATTATAGTGTGGCCAGACGCATCGTGGCTGAAACACCCAACAGCCTGCTGGCAAACCAGTACCATAACCCGGCCAACCCAGAGGCTCACTATAAGAGTACAGGACCAGAGCTTTGGAACCAAACAGCTGGAAAGATCGACGTGCTAGTCGCCGGGATGGGCACCGGCGGCACAATCACCGGAGCCGGGCGATATTTGAAGGAACAAAACCCGCAGGTCAAAATTGTGGGCGTGGATATCCTGGGCTCGTTGCTCTACGAGACCTGGAAGCTGGGACACGTCCCCGAAGATCCCCATCTCAAGACATATAGGATTGAAGGGATCGGCGAAGACTTCGTTCCCGATACCCTGGATCTCACCATCGTGGATGAAGTCGTCCAGGTAGACGATAAAGAATCCTTCCTGATGACCCGCCGGCTTGTACGCGAAGAAGGGATTTTTTGCGGGGGATCGTCGGGGTCAGCCATAGCCGGTCTTCTGAAATCACGGATTGTGCGCGCGCTCAAACCCGGTCAAATTACCGTTGTGCTATTACCCGATTCGGGAAATCGTTACTTGAGCAAGGTGTTCGACGACAACTGGATGCGGGAGAACGGCTATCTCTCCACACCTCTGGTGGAAGACACCGTTGCCGGAGTGCTCAAGAAGAAGGAAGGGTTACCATTGATCACTGCCAAACCTCATAACCTGATGACCGAAGTGGTAGGACTGATGAAATCCTACGATATCTCCCAGATTCCAGTCATCAACGAAGCAGGCAGCCTGGTGGGCATCATCACCGAAACGGACCTGCTCAGCCACCTGCTGCACGCCGATCATGTCCACGACCCCGAGGAGACGATTGCTCTGATGGTGAATCCCAATGTAACCCCCATTTCCCCCGATGAAAGCGTTGAGACCGTCATGGCTACCTTCGAACGCGACAAGTTCGTTGTAGTAACAGAACAAGATAAACCGGTTGGGATTCTGACCAAGATTGATATCGTCGATTATCTGGCAGAGCAAATACGCCCATAATAGATTGGCGCGTAGGCCGGATCTCGAGGCTGGTGAGAAACTAAGAAATACCCTCTGGCTGACAAAGACCTGGCCTTACGCACTGCCCGGCAGATGGAATATAACTGGCGTAGCGCCAATCTTACTGGGCCGCAAAACATTCCCTCCGGAAGCCGCGACTGGCCATTGACTGTTCCCAGTTTGCAGTAAGGAGCAATAATGAAGTTTGAAACCCTTGCCATTCACGCCGGACAGCAGCCCGATCCGCTGACCGGCGCGGTGATGACGCCCATTTACCAAACCTCGACGTATGCCCAGGATGGGGTCGGCAGGCCTCGCCAGGGCTACGAGTACTCACGCACCAAGAATCCCACCCGCCTGGCGCTGGAGGAATGTCTGGCAGCGCTAGAAAGTGGAACACACGGACTGGCCTTCGCCTCAGGCATGGCCGCCACTGACACGTTGTTGCGGTTGCTGGCCCCCGGAGACCACGTACTGGCGGGGGACGACGTGTATGGCGGCACTTTCCGCCTGTTCGACAAGATCCTGCGCCGCTACGGGCTGGAGTTCATCTACGTGAACACAACTGACCCACAGAATGTGGCCGATGGGCTGACCGCAAAGACGCGCCTGGTATGGCTGGAAACTCCAACTAATCCGCTGCTCAACGTGACCGACCTGCGCGCTGTAGCCAGGATAGTGCAAGCGCACGCCAACAAACCGCTGCTGGCTGTAGACAACACCTTTGCCACGCCCTATTTGCAACGCCCGCTCGAATCGGGTGCGGACATCGTTGTTCACTCGACGACCAAATATCTGGGCGGGCATTCGGATGTAGTCGGCGGGGCAGTGGTGGTCAGGGAACAGGGGCTTTATGAGAAACTGGCCTTCATACAGAACGCGGTGGGCGCGGTGCCAGGACCTATGGACTGCTTCCTCGTGCTGCGCGGGATCAAGACCCTGCCCGTGCGCATGGAGCGCCACGCCGAAAACGCGGCTGTGATTGCCGGGTTTCTGGTCGGGCATCCCAAAGTAACGCAGGTGCTATATCCCTTCCACAAGTCGCATCCACAGACGGAAGTCGCCCGAAAACAGATGAAAAACGGGGGCGGCGTGCTCTCGTTTGTGATGAAAGGGGGAGCCGAAGCTGCCATCCGCGTAGCCGAGGCGACGCGCATCTTCACCCTGGCCGAGTCGCTAGGCGGGGTCGAGTCACTGATCGAAGTGCCAGCCGCCATGACGCATATGTCCACCGCCAACTCGCCCCTGGCTGTGAATGCGGGCCTGGTGCGGCTGTCGGTCGGCCTGGAGCACGCCGATGACCTGCTGGCCGATCTAGAACAGGCACTGGCAGGAATCTAAGACCGGGATGGTTCCAGATGGGGATTAGCTGAAGACCTTTGCAAGGTACGCGACTTCTTTTTCGGAGCGGCACGACAGAGCGGGAGCAGTCATCGCATCTACATCCCTCCGCTGGCATAGTGGTTGCTGGTATCCACCGTCCGGGGTCAGCCCCGCTTCTGTTCCATGCGGGGTGGTGGCTCTAGCGGTGCGCTCGCCTGACCCTGGGCAGCTTTCTCGGCCTCGTATGCCTGATACGCAGGCGCTTCCCTCAACCCGGAGCGCACCTACCCCGAGGGTAACTGAGGTTGGCCCATGAACAGAGCTGCCCACCAGACGCGAACCGCTGACCAGACTACGATCAGGTAGTAGCACACCAGGCCCAGTTATGTTCGAGACTTTTGTTAAGCTGCCAGAGGTATGACTTTGTGAGACTCAGCAGTCTGAACCTGCCGAAACTGCACTGGTGGCCGATCTGACAGGCCGCGAGAAGCGGGGCACGGGATATGGGCTTTACGACTTTGTAGAAAACTTGGGATTTACCATTGAGCCCTTGCTGGCTGGACTTGTGTATAACACAAAATGGGAAGGAAAGCACCTTTCTACCTGAATGGTATGATCTTGATCGTGAGCGATGTTTGGGTTTTCCTGCTTCTGCGACAAGTTTCACCTCAACGAACTGAAGCTATGTTGCAGAAATGAGCAATTATGTATAATAACGCTATCTAACAACGGGGAGTACCCGACACTGCTCCGCTACGGTTCGTTAACCCACTGGTATAAAAGGATGTTGAAACCAAAGGGAATTTCTCTATGAAAGTAACCAAACTTGACTCCAAGGGTATTTTTTCCTTTCTCTCTATTACCTTCGTTGTCACCTATGCAATTGAAGGGGGATTGATCTTGAACGGGTTCCGCGTGACGCAGTTACCCGATAGCTACGGTCAATTAATTGTCGCGGCAGTCATGTGGGTGCCAGCGGTGGCAACGATACTGACCATCAAGCTTATTACCCGCGAAGGGTTCGCCATTGTGAATTTTCGCATCGGGTCATGGAAACCTTACTTGACTTCAGGCTTGCTCGTGCCAACCTGCTTTATCTTTATTTACGGACTGACCTGGCTGCTGGGGCTGGGCCAACCAGATTGGGAGTTGGAGCAGTTCCTGTCAACAATCCGCTCCATTTCCGGGACCGATCTTCCTCTTGTGCCCTCCCCAGCATTAGTGCTCCCTGTACTGTTTGTTGTGACGCTCGTCATAACCCCCTTCATCAACGGACTGTTCGGCTTCGGTGAGGAACTCGGCTGGCGTGGTTACCTGTTGCCCAAGTTGATGGTATTGGGTAAGCTCAAAGCTTACCTACTTTTAGGGATTGTGTGGGGTTTGTGGCATCTGCCGCTTATCCTGATTGGATTCACATATCCCGGTCAACCTATTCTTGGCACACTAGCCTTTATAGCCCTGACCATCACTTTTGGGATTTATCTAAACGAGTTGACCTTGAGCCATAGGAGTTCGCTCCTGGCAGGTTGGGTTCACGGGGTATTCAACAGCCAAAAGCTGGGTGTTTGGGCTTTAATCTTTCCTTCTATAAATCCTCTCACTGGCGGTTTCGCTGGCATAATAGGTATAATGGTCTGGCTATCCCTTGGGCTGTGGGAAATGCTGCGTCACCAATGATATGAGTGAGCGGGTTAACCAGTGGCTGTACCCAGCCGCTGCGCGCTCGCGACGAGAATACGCCCTCCTTAACCGCCACAACAGGATTAACATGCGTAGCGAACAAGAAATGTATGAACTCATTCTCGATACTGCTCGAAACGATGACCGCATACGAGCTGTTATCATGAATGGTTCACGCGCCAACCCCCATGCTTCACCTGACATCTTTCAGGATTTCGATATTGTCTACATTGTGACGGATGTCCTGTCTTTCAAACAAGATACAGATTGGATCAAGCGATTCGGCGAACTCGTGATTATCCAACTGCCAGACGATATGCTAGATCCGCCTCCAAGCAATGACGGTAGTTATGCATTTCTCATGCAGTTTGCAGACGGCAACCGTATCGATTTAGCTTTGTATCCATTAGCAAAGCTAAATGAACTCAAGAAAGATAGCCTGAGTGTTTTACTTCTGGATAAAGATGGGATCATCGAACCATTTCCCCCACCGAACGAAAGTGACTATATTCCTAAGCCTCCAACTTCCAAAGCATTCGATGATTGCTGCAACGAATTCTGGTGGGTCTGCGCTTATGTAGCGAAAGGGTTATGGAGAGGAGAAATCATATATGCGAAATACATGCTTGATCAGGTCGTTCGGGAACAGCTCATGAAAATATTGACATGGCACATTGGGATTAAGACCCAGTTTTCACGCGACCCAGGCAAACTCGGCAAACATTTCAAACAATTCCTTGAACCCGAGCTGTGGGAAATGCTCCAAAAAACATACTCTGATGCCAACTATGATAATACCTGGGAAGCGCTAAGCACGATGTGCAATCTTTTCAGGATAACGGCGCTATCTGTTGCAGAACATTTTGGTTTTAATTATCCACACAAGGATGACGAAAAGGTTAGTGCTCACCTCAAGCATGTAAGATTATTACCGAAAAATGCGAAAAAAATGTATTGAGGTGCGATTTGAGCAAACTTGATTCGAATTCTCCTTGGTTCAGTGCATAATCAAAGAAAAAACGCCACCCAAAACTGGCTACAACGGACACTTCGACAGGCCCAGCGGGTGATGTTTACCATTGTGGAGCATAATTTTTTCCCCTAAAAATGCGCTAGACAAGATAGCAATAATTTCCTAAAATAGTAGCAACGGAGCAATAATCCATATTGACCCTCGGACGTCATCACAGATCCGAACCTTTTTCTTAGTTCCAAATCAAACCAGGAGGTTTTGCAATGGAATTCGATGGCTACTGTCTCAAATGTCGCAAGAAGCAAACAATAAAAGACGGCACCGTCAAGGAAACCGCAAACAACCGGCGATTGGTTCAAGGTAAATGCCCAGTCTGCGGCACGAAAGTAACCCGATTTCTCTCTGGAAAGAAAAAAGGTTAGCGATCGGGTTATACCCTTAGGGCTCAAGCCTGCCCTTCCTCAATGTATCTTTTTTGTCCATCCACACTGCTAGAAGGAAGAGGTCCGAGAAGCAGACGTCTCCGCGCGTCTGTCCAATTAAACCGCTAATGCCAGGCGACAAGCCCAGCACCTGTCGTGGATATTGGTAGTACGAGTCCCCTTGATGTTTATCTCTTATGGAGGGCATGATGAAAACCGGCAGATTCGTGCTTATGTCTAAAGGAGGAGACCTGATCCTGCTCCTGCTCGCTTTGGCGAGCTGCACGATTGCTGGACCTCCGAACCTCACGATCACTCCCCCTGCTGAGGACCAGACCCCTTGGGTTCCTCAAGACGTTCCATCTATTCCTGCTTCTCAGAGGCTCCAACCCGAAGACTTCGAGTACCTGGGTGCATTCCGGCTACCTGGCGGTGATGACCCACCTCAAACGTTTGCCTACGGTGGTAACGCCATGACCTTCAATCCAGACGGTGATGTAGCCAACACTGACAATTTCCCTGGTTCGCTGTTCGTAATGGGACATGACCGGATAGCCTACGGAGACCTACCCAATGGCAATCAGGTGGCCGAGATCAGCATCCCTGTGCCCATTGTGTCAGATAATTTAGACAATCTCAATACTGCTGGCTTCATCCAGGAGTTTCAGGATGTGACGAAGGGTTTTTTCACAGAATTGGAAGAAATACCCAAAGTCGGGTTGCAATATCTCAATCTTTCTGAAACAGGGCCAAAGCTCTACCTGGCCTGGGGACAACATCTTCAACCACCAGACATAGCCTCCCATGCCTGGTTTAACCCCACATTGGCAACGCCGAATTTACAAGGCGTCTGGTTTATCGGCAATCAGGATCTGTACAGTGTCAATGGCTATATGTTCGAGATCCCCGCGGCTTGGGCGGATGTATATGCCAACGGACGCTATCTAGCTACCGGGAGAATGCGGGATGGAGGACAGGGTGGCATGGGGCCGACGATCTTCGCCTTCCGTCCCTGGCTACCTGGTGGCGAACCGCCACCCTCCGGCACACACCTGGACGAAACGACCTTACTGCTTTACGAAAAATCAACGAATACCACCGAGATCACCCACAGCCTGAACGGTTACCAGCACCCTGACGAATGGGAGGGTGGTGCCTGGATTACGACTTCCTCGGGTAAGCAAGCTGTCCTGTTCGCGGGCACAAAAAGCAACGGCACGAAATATTGGTACGGCTACATCCACCCAGACGGTCCGCAATACCCTTGTGTGGACACCGAAGTAACCGATTTCCCCTCCTGTCGGTTGGCGGATGGCACTGCCTGCCCCTCACAAGATCTGGCTAGCTGTTGTAACGAGAACCTCGGGGATTGCGTTTCCATGCGGGGCTGGTGGACGACACACTTTGACGCTCAATTCATTCTCTACGACCCCGCGGACCTAGCCCGCGTAGCCTTGGGTGAACTGGTCTCCTGGGAGCTGCAACCTTACGCCTCCCTGGACATTGATGAACACCTGTACATGAACCCGCCGGAATGGGACTTAATCATGTTGGGCTGGGGTGACCAGCGCCGATATCGGATTGGGGACGTTGCCTTCGATCGGAAGAACGGCCTCTTGTATGTCCTGGAACTGTACGCGGATGGAGCTAAACCAGTGGTGCATGTCTGGCGGATACACTGATCAGCCCATTCTTCACTATCTAACACATGTTTTTGTGAGTTCAGGAAAACCACGATATGTGACACATCATCCAGTTTTAGACACAGGTACGACTTTCGGGGTATTTACTATAACTGGAGTACAATCTGGCAATTCATAAGGCATCCACAACCTCAAATGCAGACTAGGGCGTATCCCAACTGCGAAAACCACGTCATATATTTAGGAAACGGCGATGTCTTCAGATGCAGAGCTTCTGCAGAGAGCTAGATCGTTCGAACATCAAGCCCTGGCTTTTATCTATGACTCCTTCAGTCCGGGCTTGTACCGTTACGCCATACGCCTACTTGGCGATACATTTCTTGCAGAAGATTGTGTGGCGGAGACCTTTAAACGCTTCCTGCAGGCTTTACAGGCGCGTAAAGGTCCAAACGATTACCTCCAAGCCTACCTGTATCGGATAGCCCACAATTGGATTGCTGATCACTATCGCCGCCAACCCCCGCAGGATGAACTGGATGAGTCTCATCCCGCTCGGGGTGAAAACCCCGAGAAATTGGTCAGCCATCACATTCAGCAAGAACAGATACGTTATGCGTTACAGAAACTGACACCCAACCAACAGCAGGTTATTGTCCTCAAGTTTTTAGAGAACTGGACAAATGAGGACATCGCCCGTGCCTTAAACAAACCCGTTGGGGCTGTAAAATCCCTGCAGCATCGTGCCCTTGCAGGTCTTAAGCGTTTTCTAATAGATAAGGATTTGGCATGAACCCAGAGAACCATATTGACCCACGCCTGGCTGCAATGCTGGAAGAACTCAAGGATGTCTCACCGCGCAACCCGAAAGCCGTGGCGCGAGGCCGCGCATATTTCCTGGCTCAGGGTGCCACTATGCGTCAGGCCGTATCTGGTAGGGAACATCAACGTCCTATAGGGTGGAATACATTATTTAGAAAGGAGAGACGTTTGATGAACGCTTTTGTTTCAGTTATTTTGTCACTGGTCCTACTTCTTGGCGGGGGAGCGGGTACTGTCTATGCTGCGCAGGATGCCATGCCAACCAACCTCCTTTATGGTATCAAGACATTCAGCGAGGATGTCCGACTGTGGTTTAATCACGATCCGCAGATCGAAATTGACATGCTGCTGCAGATGTTTCAAACCCGCGTTGAAGAAATAACGGCATTGACTGCGATGGACATCAACCCGCCTGCCCACGTGATTGAGCGGCTGAATCTTCATATTGAACAGGCTTTGCATGTGGCTGCCAATATGAACGATTCTGCCATGCCAAGTGCTCTGCTACAAATCCGAACGACTTTACAGACCCAAGAGCAGGCAATTATCAGACTGAAGGTCCAAGGCCTCAGCGGGACCGCTCAGGTTTTTTTACACCTGCGTACCATGTGCGAGAACCACATCCGTCTGGTGGAGTTGGGATTGACTGACCCGCAGGGCTTTCGACACATTATTCGCGAAGAGAATCAGGATGAATTTCCAGGAACGCCTGGACCCGGTTATGGCCCTGGCCCCTCTCCTAGCGAAACCCCTGGTAATGAGAATGGTCATGGTGATGACACACACAATGGCGAAGGTATGGGACCGGGCAATGGTAATCAAACACCTGATGATCAGGGATTAGGTCCCGTTGACACGTCCACACCCGGTAATGGGGGAATGGGTCCCAGTGGCACAGGTGGCACATCCCAGCCAGGTAATGGGGGAATGGGCCCCAGTGGCACAGGTGGCACACCCCAGCCAGGCAGCGGGGGAATGGAGTCCAGTGGCACACCCACTCCAGGTTCACATGGCTCAGGCAATAAACAGGATAAACCATAAGCCTACTCCATCTAAAAAATCTGAATCCCGTTTTTGAATAGGAAACGGGATTTTTTTATCGGCAGGACCTGTGGGCAGGGGAAAAGCGCTAATAGATGAGTGCTTGGGTGTGCAATCCGATCATGATGTGAACGCAGGTGTTGGCGTTACTCTTTGGGCAGGCAGGGGCTGTGTTATACTTTAGCGTTTCACAATCTATGCCTCAGGTGAGTTTAACAATCATGGAAACAACGAAAAATCAACCCCTGCTCACACCAATCATGCGCTGGTTCATGTTGGCGATGGTGTTGGCAAACATCGCCAGTTCGATGTCACCTTTGCTGATGCCCATCTACTTGACTGAGTTGGGGGCCAGCGTGGGACAGGTAGGATTGGTCTTTACCATATCATCTGTTGTGATCCTGATCCTGCAAATCATGGGGGGATGGATTTCCGACTCGATCGGGCGTCTACGGGCTATCGCCATCGGCAGCCTGGGCGGGATCCTGGGGTTTTTGGCCATGCTGCTGGCGCCCACCTGGCAGTGGATGCTGGTGGCGCTTATGATCTACCAGTTCCCTTTCGCCCTCGTCGGACCAAGCTTCCAGGCATTCATTGCTGAGCACTCCACAGAGGAAAATCGTGGCAAGGTCTATGGTGTAACAACCACCATCTACCAAATCACCGGTGTGGTAGGCCCCCCACTTGGAGGTTTCCTGGCGGGTGTATTCGGGTTTAAGATGATGATTCTTGGTGCCACAATCTTTTACGTTTTCGCGGCCGGGCTGCGAATCTGGATGGCAACCACGATGCGGTCTGCTGAAAAAAGAAAGTCAGAGCAACTATCTCTAACCTCTTTCAAAATCAGCCTGAGAACGTTATTCGGTATGATCTTTGCGGGTGGCGTGATCACCTGGATTTTTGTAACCGATGGCGTCTCGGATATCGCCTTCCGGTTATCCGGAGAGCTTCAACCCCTGTATTTGAAACAGATCGGCGGGATCACCCTCCAACAGATCGGCTTCTTGGGTTCGGTTAACGCCGTTGCTACCATGTTCACACCCATGCTCTCAGGGAAATTAAGTGACCAGTACGGGGAGCGGGTTCCGATTGTAATCGGTTTTTCGATGATCTTCGGCGGTCTCGTACTCTTCCTGATCGCCCAGCCTTATTGGGTTTTCGTGGTCAGTTGGATCATCTTCGGAATCGGTGGTGGACTGCTCGGACCAGCCTACCAATCCTTGATCTCAAAGGTGGTCCCACAAAGGTTGTTGGGGACATTTTCGGGTGTGTTCCATAGCAGTTTGGGATTAATCTCATTACCTGCACCCTGGCTGGGCGCACAACTTTGGGAGCGTTTCTACCCGCGCCTGCCTTTCATGATCAGTTCTTCAGCCGTTTTGTTCATCATCCCAGCTATCTGGTTCAAGTTTAAAGTTCCAGAGAAGCCCATTGAAGTCAATGAGAGTCCTGGGATGGTTGTACAAGAACACCACTAAAACTATCAGGGATGATTAAATAGTTTAGTGTACCCTATCAGGATTTTCTTCGTTGAGTTGATTCTGATGTGCAATTTGGTACGTCAACCCCCACACCCAATCTAACAAAAGGTTTTCAATTTCCATCAATAACAAAAGGTGCTCATCAATGCTGGTCACCATCTCACGTGAGGCTCGGAGCAAATGCAGGCACTCCAACTGCGTATTCTCTTCCACACCCTTTTGAATGCGAAGGGTCTCTAACAAGCGTACTGGGGTCAACTTGTTCAGATCCTTTACCTCAAAGAAGGATAACCGAACCCCGTATTTGTTCATTTTCCCCATGAAATCAGAAAGAACCTGATTGCGGTCTTCATCTAACTGTCGCTGCCGAACTTTCACTTCATCTAATATTTCTTGCAACGCTGCCAGGCTGTGCGGACCGGCAATTACTAGGCTCTCAACCATCCGCTGCATAGGATCAGTCCTGGATTCCTCAAAGCAACGGATGAGTATATCCCCTGCTTGAAGCCTTAAATATGCACGTTCAACAAAAGCAAACACTTCCTCTAAAGGGTCATTGGGCATTTCCTGTCTCCAAAACTACCTGTACTGCTTTCGAGGAATTAATTGAATATCCTCTACAAATATAGCTCCGAAACCTGAAATTTACAACCTGGGATACCGGGTTATGGATTGTAAACCAGGGAAAGGTAATTTGCCACTGCCCAGCCATTGAGCTCAGGATTCAAGGGCGCCACCAGATACCACCAAACAAAACCATCCTTTTCCCTTGGGCCATCCTGGATGATAAAGACTTCGGCGTCAAGTCCCAGAAATAGCACTTTACCCTCCAACCCTGGTTCAGCACGTACCCTCAAACCTGCCCCCTCCGTACCTGTCACTTCGACGTATGCTCCGATGAACAAATCCCCAGCAGAAGGCAGCGTAGGCACACTTTGTGCATTTGTAGAAGATTCTGTCGGTGAGGATGTTGGAGATGGGCTGACAGCCAAAGGAGCAGGAATCACATAAAAAACCGCGGTGGGGGGTAAATCTCCAGGGACGAGACCAGGATTCCAATAATACAACCCAACCATAAATCCCATACAGATACTCGTTACGAGTAATGCACCCAGAATTGTGCCTGGTCGCAGAAAAATGGACTTGATACTGTCCCCTATCATAGCAACAAAAACGCCATCCCAAATATGACATACACGGTAAGCAACGCGGCGCCCTCCAACCAATTCGAGGTCCCATCAAAGGAGACCAACACAACCGTTCCCACACTTGCTCCAATGGCTAACAACTCAAAGGGATGAAAAATGAGCTTCAAATGTTGACCAAACAACAAACTAACGAATACGAGCACAGGAGCAACAAACAAGGCAATCTGCAAGCTGGAAGCCACCGCAATCTCCACACTGAGGTCCATCTGATTGCGACCAGCAACCTGCACGGCCACCAGGTGTTCGGCTACATTCCCCACAATGGGAATGAGAATGACACCTAAAAAGAACTCCGAGACCCCCCATTGGATTACTACGGGTTCTACCGCCTCCACAAGGAGTTCACTCATCCATGCCACGCCGAAGGTAGACAAAGCCAAAATAATCAGCGCAGTACCCACAGATAACTCCTTGCCCGGTTGATGAGTCGAAGGAGCAGCCAGGGGATCAGGACCTGACCTCAACCCATACAAGATACCCAGGGCGTAGAGGGTGATCATAACGCCTGCCAATGCCAGGCTCAAGGTTTCCACGTGGTGCCTATCCGTAGGTGGAATGGAGGCGTTTATCAGCGAAGGCACCAACATGGCCAGAACCGCCAGTGTAAGAAGGATGGAGTTATTACTCGCCTGACGGCGGTCAAACCGTTGTTCGCCGTGTTTAACACCGCCCAAAACCATCGCCATACCCATCACTAATAACAAGTTACCAATGATTGACCCAGTAATGGAGGCTTTAACCAGCTCAAGCAACCCCTCTTTGATGGCGATGATAGTAATGATTAACTCTGCAGCATTTCCCAAAGTGGCATTAAGTAACCCACCCACGCGTGCTCCAGTTCGAGAAGCTAATGCCTCTGTGGCTTCACCGATCAACCCGGCCAGAGGGACCACTCCCAGCGCGGAAAAGATGAGCACCCAACTCGACCCCCAATGGGCATACTTCACGTAAAGAACCAGGGGGATGGCCAACAATAAAATATTCAAGGGTCTTTCTCGGAAAAACGTCCAAAATTTGCGCATACCTGCTGTCCGAATTCAGAATTTAGTTAGAAGGATTTCTAGTGGCGTCAAAATCCACTTATAGGCGTGGAGCCTTTATTTTCCCACATGTACACCAGCCGTATCACTGGTCGGTTTAGCGAATAAAGCGGGTGAAGCTGAAGGAGGCACCAGCACATGTAACGCTTTGGGAAGCACTTCGATGGTAATTTGCGACGCACAGCCAGCCGGTTCACCATCCAGTTGTACATCAATGGGGGTCTCAGATTGTATACAACCCCTACGAATGGGAAGGCTGTGAACCCGGGTTGAGGTCACATGCCTCCCGTTCCACAGGTCGTAGGCATGTCGGACTGTCTCCCCCAAGGATTCCCCGGCAAACAACCACAAGTCCATTGCCCCATCGTTCAAGCACGCTTGAGGTGATAAATGCGCCAACCCACCCGCATATTTCCGGATGTTACTCACTACCGCCAGCAGGAAGTGGCCTTTTAGCTTTTGGTTGTCTGTATCTACACGAAGGTTCATTCCATGCCAAACAGCCGCCCTCCAGATAACCAAAGCTGCATATTGAGGCACGGTTATACTTCGCTCCCATCGTTGTCTTGGTTCCACGCGATTGGCAACGAAACCATCCAGTCCCAAACCTGCCCAGAGTAAAAATGGTATACTATTACACAAACCGACATCCACTTTCATTACTTCTGCCTGGGTAAGAGCCTGAGCACTTTTTTCGAGGGCTTGCCAGCGTGTCCATGTGAGTATGGGCAGGCCAAGCTCCCTTGCCCACACGTTCGAAGTCCCCGAGGGCAGGACACCCAAAGCGGTCTTGGCGCCGATAAGACCTCTCAATGCATAATTCACCGACCCATCCCCACCGGACATCAACACTGCGTCAACCTTTTCTGCGACTGCTTGAGCCGTTAATTGGGTAATATGGTGGCTACTCTCGGTGGAAAAAAGATGCACATTCCACCCTGAACTGCGCAAAACGCTTGCTGCACGGTGGGCAAAAAATTGAGAGGGGAATTTTCCTGCTCCCGGGTTATACAATAACCAAGCACTTGGCATTCTTCATATCTCCCAACGGAGGAGTCACTGCGTATCGGCCATCAATCACCTTTGATTGTACCTGACTTTTTGCGACGGTGTTGAATGTTCTCACGATATTTTTCACTTTGATATAATTCAATCACGAACATGGACAGATCGAAATTGTTGGGTAAGCGATACCAATTGACCAAACCACTGGGCAGCGGTGGGATGTCGGTGGTTTATCTGGCCAGAGATTTAATGCTGGAACGACAGGTAGCCATTAAACTCCTTCGCGCTGATTTTTCACAGGACCCTAACTTTCGCGAACGCTTCCGCCAGGAAGCCAAAGCAGCAGCCAATCTCTCCCACCCTAACATCGTTACGGTCCACGATTTCGGCTTAGATCAAGGGCGATTGTTCATCGTGATGGAGTTGGTGATAGGATCGACTCTCAATGCATTGTTACAAAGACGTGGACAGTTCACGATCAAGGAAGCCATTCACATCATCGTTCAAGCCTGCGCAGGGGTTGGATATGGACATCGGGCTGGTTTGATCCATTGCGATATCAAACCTCAAAACATATTGATTACGCCAGATCGCAGGGTAAAAGTAACCGACTTCGGAATTTCGCGCGCTCTAGCCTCCATTCGTCCTGATGAACACTCTGAGATTGTCTGGGGTAGCCCCCACTATTTTTCACCAGAACAAGCTGCCGGCTTGGCTCCGTCTGCAGCCTCGGATGTATATTCTCTCGGAGTGGTACTCTATGAACTGCTGGTGGGAAGATTGCCATTCACTGCAAACACCTTCGAAGAACTCGCCCGCATGCACAAAGAAACACGACCACCCTCTCCTCGTTCCCTAAACCCCAACATCCCAGCCAGCATCGAGCAGATCATTCTCAAAGTCTTATCCAAAGAACCTTCAGCGCGTTACCGAACTGCCGACCAGTTTGGCCGTGTGCTGGTTACCTTCTCACAACAGAGCGACCCAGCGATACAAGCGGTTATGCCAGCGCTCCACGCCCGTCGTCCTCAGAAGGTAGAGGCAACTCGAATGGTGAAAGAGGAGAGCTACAAGGGGGTAAATTGGGCCAACGTGGTCCTGGGACTGGTGGCATTACTTGCTGTGGGTGGTCTGGTACCCTTGTGGCTCTGGGTATACTTCCTTTACAACCAACCCATTCGATAGGCTCCCCTTGTCACATCTCTATCACCGGGGTAATATTCTGCCATGTTTTCCAAATACATACTGGCGCCCTCTATCCTTTCCGCAGATTTCACCAAGCTAGGCAAAGAAATCAAGATAACAGAATCCGCAGGTGCAGATTGGATTCACATAGATGTAATGGATGGACATTTCGTCCCCAACCTGACAGTGGGGCCCCTGGTGGTAGAGGCGTGCCGGCGTGCCACCAATTTGCCTTTGGATGTCCACCTGATGATGGAACGTCCCGAAGGACTCCTGGATGATTTTGCCCAGGCAGGGGCTAACTATCTAACTGTACAAGTCGAAACCTGCCCCCACCTACACCGCGCGTTGTCACACATCCAGTCGCTGGGATGTCAGGCGGGGGTGGCTTTGAACCCAAGCACCCCGGCCATACTTATACAACCCATCCTACACATGGTTGACCTGGTTTTGGTCATGAGCGTCAACCCTGGTTACTCAGGGCAACTTTTTATCCCTGAAACGTTACCCAAAATTACTCAAATCAGGAAATGGCTGGAGGAGGTCAATCCCGACGGAATACTACAGGTTGATGGTGGGATCAACGCCGAAACCATAACCAGGGTACTCGAGGCCGGGGCTCAGGCCTTTGTAGCTGCCAGCGCGATCTACAACCACCCTCAGGGAATTCAAGCTGGCATACAGGCTTTGAAGGATCAAATTGCACTCTACCAGAAATAAAAAACGCGGCACCCGCCGCGCTTTGCAATTACCTGGATAAACGGTAATTATGATGTCTTTACAAGCGTTCGGATACATTTGGTGCATAACACCTTACGAACCTTACGCCCGTCTTTGTACACCATTACTTTTTGAAGATTCGGTCGGAATTTTCTCAGCGTTGATTTACTTGACCAAGGACGATTACGCCCGAATGCGGTCTTCTTTCCACAATGTTCACATATAGCCATCAGCCATTCCTCACTTTCAGATAAACTGCCTGTTCGGCAAGCGGCGAAATATTACCATAATTCGCCTCGCTTAGCAACTTAAACGGTTAATATCATAGAAGAAGGATAGCTATGACCAGCGAAATTACACCTTTCGGCAAAATATTTATCTCCAAACGAGCTATTGCTACCATTGCTTATCAGGCTGCTCTACGATCCTATGGTATCGTAGGCTTGACCTCTAAAAATATCGTAGAAGGCCTGGCAAATATACTGGTAAAGGACCCCATGAGAGGGGTAGATGTCCATTATGATGGCAACAAAATAGACATTGATCTTTACGTCATCGTTGAATATGGCACACGCATAAAATCGGTAGCAGTGAGTGTAGCAAATACAGTCCGCTATCAGGTTGAGAAAAAATTGGGACTACCGATTAACAAAATCAATGTCCATGTCCAGGAGCTGCGAGTGAGTGACTTTGACTAACGCCGAAACCAATAAAATTCGTTTTTCTCCATGACAACTCGGAGTTTGCATGCAGAAAGAAACAGCAAGCAGCAGTGCCTCCCTTAGGGAGCAGTTCAATGAAAAACCAATAGACGGCCTCATACTGAGAAATTTAGCAGAAGCAGGTTTATCCTGGTTACGAGTACACCAAGATATTGTCAATTCCCTCAATGTGTTCCCTGTACCTGATGGCGATACTGGCACAAACATGGTACTCACCATGCAAGCTGCGATTGATGAGGTTAACAACTCAAACGAGCGGAACTTTGGCAAAATGGCACACATACTTGCCCATGGTGCCTTAATGGGCGCGCGGGGCAACTCGGGGGTTATCCTTTCACAAATCTGGCGCGGTTTTGCCCGTGCCCTTGACGAGCAACAAACTCTCGACTCGAAGAGCTTTGTACGCGGTCTGGTCGAGGCTCGTAATACGGCCTACAAAGGAGTGGTACGCCCGGTTGAGGGTACCATCCTGACTGTAGCCAAAGACATCGCTTCAGCCGCTGAACAAGCACTGCAACACACCAACGATATCATCGAGATTCTAGAAGAAGTTGTCCTTGCGGCAGACAAATCGGTTGAACGCACCCCTACTCTCCTTCCGGTCCTCAAGGAAGCGGGGGTTGTCGACTCTGGAGGTATAGGGTTGTTCTTCATCTTCGAGGGCATGTTACGCCACATTGACGGGCAACCGCTGGATGTTGATGTCGCTACTGTCCAACCACTATCTGCAATGGTCCTGGAAAACACATTGGAATCCATCGAGCCAGGTCAAGACTATGAAGTCGTTGTGGACTTTCGTCCCCACGGAGAGTTAGATTTTGAGGGATTTTACAATGACCTGGATAGGATGGGCACTTCTATCCAGATTGGTGAGGGGGACGGTATGTACCGCATGCACATCCATGTACCAACCGAAAAACGCTACGAACCAATTGAATATAGTATGTCTCTGGGAACGATCATGAAAGTTTCCATAGAGAATTTAATTGTACAGATGGAGGAATTGAAAAAAGTAAAGGAAAGCCCTGCCTTATCTCTCACAAAGGTAGAACCCGGGCAGATCGCCGTCGTGGCAGTCTCGCCTGGACCCGGATTATCTCGTGTTTTCGGAAGTCTGGGAGCAGCCGGGATAGTGGAAGGTGGACAAACTATGAATCCCAGTACCCAGGATATCCTCAACGCACTTGACCCCATATCCACCGACAAAATTATCATCTTACCCAACAATAAAAACATCATCATGACAGCCCAATCGGTCAAAGATTTAACTGTCAAACAAATAGCTGTCGTTCCCTCTAAAACCATCCCTCAGGGAATATGTGCCATGCTCAGCCTGGCACCGGACAGCAATTTAGATGAGGTCGCCAGGGAGATGCAAGCCGCCATGGACGAAGTATGTAGTGGTGAAATAACAACTGCAACTCGGGATGTTAAGATTAACGGAGTGGTTGTAAAGAAAGACCAGATCATCGGCCTGTTAAATGGCAGTCTGGTAGTCTCAGCATCCTCTATTGAGAAAGCCTGTCTGGACTTGCTAGAGAAGGCCAATGCTGCTGAATATGAACTCATCACACTCTACTACGGCGTTGATCTTGATCAACAGGAAGCAAATCGGATAGCTGATGTCGTCCGAGAGACCTATCCCGAGCAGGAAGTAGAATGTCATGATGGTGGACAGCCACACTATTTCTTTATTATGAGCCTCGAATAGTCACCCTCATGAGTCAGGTTGCCATTCTTACCGACAGTTCGGTTCAATTCACAACCCCTAATTTCATTGGTCATGAATTCGTCAGCATCATACCCTTGACCATCAGCCTCAACGGGAAAGTATACAAGGATGGAGAGGGGGTCAAGATATATCAACTGCCCATATTTGCGAACCAAGAACTTAACCCGCGAGTAATTCCCCCAACCCCTGATGAATTCCGACAAACCTTTGCATATCTCTGGCGAGAGCACAACGAAATCATCACCATTGTCCCCTCAGCCCAATTTAACCCAGCCTTCTACAATGCGAGAGAAGCAGCTACGCCGATAAACGGTTACTCTTCGGTACAGATCATCGACTCCCAAACTACTACCGTTGGCTTGGGATTACTGATACAGGCAGCCGCTGAGGCCGTGGCTAACGGTGCCAATAGCGCAGAGGTGATCCGCTTGCTTCGGGCAATGATCCCTCGTTTGTATACCGTCTTCTATGTGCAAAGTCTTACCTACCTATTCTTCTCGAAATACATAGACACAGGGCAGGCCATCATCGGAGAATTGTTGGAGATCACACCCTTCCTCCTCATGGAAAGAGGTAGATTAGCTTCTATTCAGAAAATCCGCAACACACGTCATTTAGTAGATGCAACCCACGAATTTCTGAGTGAGTTTAACAACCTGGAATATATTGGGCTGATACAAGGGTTCCCCCCCTTCGAACACGAATTCCGAGTACTCCGAGACCGCATCATTTCCGACTTTCCTAACGCTTCATTTAGTGAACATACCCTTAACCCCACCATCGCTACCATGATAGGCCCTCGCAGTCTGGGTATTGTTGTTTTGGAATGAACCTATGAATACTGCTATAGTCACCGACAGTACTGCCGATATACCCCCAGAGTTTGTGGAACGCTATCAAATACACATCATCCCTGCGATTCTGATTATAGAAGGGGAGAGCCAGGAAGACGGGAAGGGAATCTCACGTGAGTCGTTTTACCAACAACTATCATCCTGGAAAACACCGCCTAAAACCGCTGCCCCTCCTTCAGGTGCCTTCGAAACTCTGTACGAAAAACTATTGAGTGGAAAATTTTCATCTGTCATTTCCATTCACGCGGCAGGTGCTCTGAGTGGTATCTATAACGCTGCTTGTATTGCCTCGCAAGCCTTCCCAGGGAAAGTACAGGTAATAGATAGCAATCAAGTCTCTCTTGGTTTGGGGTTTCAAGTACTGGCTGCAGCAGAGACCCAAGCATCAGGAGAACCGTTGATCAGGATATTAGAAATAGTAGAGAGTGTAAAAAGGCGCGTCCGGGTCATGGCTCTGCTGAATACGCTGGAATATGTGCGGCGCAGTGGTCGCGTCTCCTGGGCAAGGGCAGCCGTTGGTGAATTACTCAGCCTCAAGCCACTAATCGAGCTGCGTCATGGGCATGTCAGCCGTCTGGGGTTAGCAAGAACCTGGCAGAATGGTGTAAACCGGTTATCCACCCTCCTCAGCAACCTGGGACCTCTCGAACGTCTGGCGGTGATGCATTCAAACGCTGAAACCGAAGCCAAACGCTTTCTAAAGAATTTCAAACAAAAACTCCCTACCCCGCCAATTATCGTGAACGTGACCACCATCATCGGTTCCCATGCTGGCCCTCACGGATTGGGTTTCACCGCCCTGCCCTTTGCACCAAGTTGATATCCATCTGCCTTGCCAGGTAAGGGGGATTCTGCGCCCTTCCCGGACGTGAATGCGCGTTCGGGATTATGCGTCACATTTGTACCTCTGGTAAAATTAGCCCGATGTACCCAAGCATAGAGAAATTGAAAAAGTTTTTCAAACTGGAAGCTGAGCGCGGCTACGATAACCGCGCCGTTTTGGGGGGACTAGAATGCATGCTTGACACCTGGGAAAGCGAAGCCCGGATTGATAACCTGCCCGAAGAAATCATTCAAGCTGTTATAAGCAGAGTACGAGATTATCAACGCCTGAGCCCTAACTCCAGAGAGGTTGTACTGAAGGGCATCTGGCAGCGCATTCGCCAGACGGTACCCACAGAAGAAGAACCAATGCCACCTCAGGATGAGACCACGACTCCCCAACAGGACGTGACTCCCGTCCCGGAAAAACAGGAGAAACGGGACCAGGTTCGGGTTGTTACTCCTGCCCAAACGAGGCAGCCACCCCAAACCCGCATCCCGATCCCGCAGGTCAAGGATATGACCGAAGGATTGGACGCGCCCATATCTGTGCTTTCCGGAATCGGTCCACGAAGTGCGAATAAATTGGCTCAGTTAGGGTTGAACACACTTGGAGACATGCTCTACTTTTTCCCAAGACGGTATGACGATTATTCCCAGCTAAAAACCATCAACCGACTAGGGTATGGGGAAAAGGTCACCGTCATCGGCGAGATAAAAGAGATTGCCAGCCGTCCTACACGCAACGGAAGATTAACCCTGACGGAGGCGATTATCACAGACGGAAGCGGTGTGCTACGGGCAACCTGGTTCAACCAGCCCTGGTTGCCAAAACAGCTAAAACCAGGTCAGCATATCGTACTTTCGGGTCAGATTGACCAGTACCTGGGTCGCCTTGTGCTAACCAACCCAGAGTGGGAACCATTAGATCGCGAAAACCTTCACACGAATCGCATCGTCCCAGTTTATCCACTCACTGCCCAGATCACACAAAAATGGCTGCGTAGCAAGATGTACGAAGTGATCAGTTATTGGGCAGAACGCGTTCCCGATCACCTGTCTGAGCACCTGTGCAGGGATGCCGAGTTGGTTGATCTTTCCACAGCCCTGTTAAACATACACTTCCCCAACACCCTCGATGAGATAAAAGCAGCTCAACACCGACTGGCATTCGACGAAATCTTCATGCTTCAAATAGGTGTACTGCGACAGAAGCACGAGTGGATGAGTCGATCCGCACGTATATTCACTGCACCAGAAGATTGGCTTCAAGATCAAATAAACCGTTTGCCTTTCCAACTGACTCCAGCCCAACAGCACGCCCTGGCAGATATCAGCTCAGACTTGACTTCCGGTTATCCCATGAACCGCTTATTACAAGGTGATGTCGGTTCTGGTAAAACCGTTATCGCCGCGCTGGCTCTGGCCATCATCACCCGCGTAGGCGCCCAGGGAGCATTCATGGCTCCCACGAGCATCCTCGCCGAACAGCACTACGCAAGCCTGCTCAACCTGCTTGCGGGTTCACAGGGAACCTTAGCGAATGAAGAAATCCGATTATTACTGGGTGCCACCCCAGAAGCTGAAAAAAGCCAGATACGCACAGGGTTGGAAAATGGAGATATCAAAGTTGTGGTTGGCACTCATGCGCTGCTACAAGAACCGGTAGCGTTTACTGATTTACAGTTAGCCATCATTGACGAACAGCACCGTTTCGGTGTTGAACAGAGGGCTGCGTTGCGAGCGAAGGGCGACAACCCTCACCTCATGGTGATGACTGCAACACCCATCCCCCGCTCCCTGGCACTGACCATCTACGGTGACCTGGATTTAACCATTATTGACGAATTGCCTCCCAGTCGCCAGGAAGTTGCTACCTACCTGCTGCTACCCAGAGAGCGAGAACGCGCTTACACCCTCATCCGCAAACAAGTTGCTGAGGGACGCCAGGCATTCATCATCTACCCGCTGATAGAGGAGAGTGGAAAAAGTGAAGTAAAAGCTGCCACAGAAGAATATAACCGCTTGAAACGAGAAGTGTTCCTCCAACTCCGAATAGGACTGCTTCATGGGCGCCTCAAACCAGAAGAGAAAGAGGCGGTAATGAACCGCTTCCGGAGTGGAGAGTTACAAATCCTGGTTTCCACCTCCGTGGTGGAAGTAGGAGTAGACATACCGAACGCGACAGTAATGTTAATTGAGGGAGCAAACCGGTTCGGTCTGGCCCAACTCCACCAATTCCGGGGTCGCGTTGGGAGAGGGGCCGAAAAATCATACTGTTTGCTCATCCCCGAAACCGAGAACGACGCAGACGAAAATGAACGCCTGCAAGCCATGGTCGAAACGAACGATGGTTTTGTCTTGGCTGAGCGCGACTTACAGCAGCGTGGACCCGGTGAGTTTCTCGGTACCCGACAGGCAGGATTTACGAATCTGCGTATGGCTAATTTAACCAATGTGCATCTCATCGAAAAAGCCCGTCACTTTGCTCAACGGGTGTTTCAGCAAGACCCCGACCTTACCCAACCTGAACATCACCTTCTGGCCCACGTTTTAGACCGTTTCTGGGTCGAGAGTACAGGAGAAATCAGCTAATGGTGCGTGCAGTCTTTCCAGGAACATTTGATCCTATCCATTATGGGCACGTTGACATCGCTTTGCGAGCAACATGCCTCTTTGATGAAGTCGTTGTGGCGGTTTACGACCGCCCGTTAAAAACCCTGCTCTTCTCCCCCGAACAGCGGCTTAACTTGGTAAAGGAGACCTTCAAAGATCATAAAAAAATAAAGGTCACTGGTTATAACGGGCTAACAGTTGACTTTTGTAAAACCATCCACGCTAAAGTTATCGTCCGCGGATTGCGCGTCTTCTCAGACTTTGAGCATGAATTCCGCATGGCCTTAGCGAACCACCGTTTGGCTCCCGACATTGAAGTCATCGCCCTGATTACCAGCGAGGATCATACGTTTCTATCTTCCTCAACCGTACGTGAAATCGCCTCCCTGGGTGGCAATGTTAGCAGCATGGTGCCCCCACATGTAGAAGCCGCCCTGGTCACCCAATTCACGAATTTGGGGAAAGAACAACAAGTGGTCCCGCTCACTTCGCTACGTGATTGACTTAATCTTTCCCTGCTATCCGTTTGGATGTTGCCTGATTTGAGTATATAATATTCAGGTCTAAAGCACTCTTATAAGTAGGGTTTGAGTATGTTCCAAAACCATGCAGGGCAACCCTGTATCCGAACCATTTTTCCTTATGCCTTCCGGGGAGGAACTCTATGGATATCCTACATCTCGTTGATAGATTAGAAGAACTGTTCAACGAAAGTCGCGCCATCCCCTTTACACGCAACGTAATCGTTGATGAAGATCGCATGCTGGATATCATTGATCAGATGCGCATGGCCATCCCAGAAGAAGTGAGGAAGGCTCAGCAATTGTACGCCCAACGCGATCGAATTATTGCTCAGGCACAGGAAGAAGCTAACCGCACGATCTCTATCGCCCGGGAAAGGAGCGATAAACTGGTCGAACGTGATTCGATTGTGCAAGCGGGTCAGGCTCGCGCGGAACAAATCATTGCCAAAGCGCGCGAAGATTCTGAAAGTACAAAAAGAGAGGCAGATGACTACGTGCTTGAGGTGCTCTCTTACCTGGAGAGTGAACTTGAACGCCTACATACACAGGTACGCAATGGCATCCTTGCGCTGAAGCACACCCAGGAGAGTAAACATCCTGAAGATTCCTGAGACTACAAAAAAGGGGGGAAAGTAAAAAACGAAGTACCTCCCAGATAGCAGTTAACCCCTTACCACTACAGACTGTATACCGCAGCTTCTGTTATTTTAGTAAACTCATCAGCTTTCAAGCTGGCACCTCCTACTAAACCCCCGTCAATTTCAGCTTGAGAAAAGAAACTGGCAGCATTACTTGCAGAAATTGAACCCCCATACAACACACGGATCGCTCTGGCGATTTCCTCGCCAAACAAGGCAGCCAGGGTTGGTCGAATCACATTCCCAATCACACCGTTGGCGCCCTCTGGCGTGGCGGCCTTTCCCGTTCCAATTGCCCAAACCGGCTCATAGGCGATCACTAGTTGATTGCCCCCCCTGAGAACAATTCCAGACAACCCTTCGTTCACTTGTCGTCTCACCACCTCGGCGGTACGTCCAGCTTCTCGTTCTTCGAGCAACTCACCCACACAGACAATGGGCACAAGGCCAATCTCCAACGCAGCCTGTACTTTACGGTGCACGGCTTCGTCCGTCTCTCCAAAATAGGTGCGCCGTTCAGAATGACCTATGATCACATAATCACAAAGCTCAGCCACCATGGCAGGTGATATCTCGCCGGTGAACGCTCCGGATGCCTCCCAATGCATGTTCTGGGCACCCAAACCAATATCCGTACCCTCTAACATTGTGGAAACGGCAAACAACGCAGGATATGGCGGACATAGTACCTTTTCCACATTATCAATAGGACCAATCCTCGGTAAAAGTTCGGATACCAGCTTCCCAGACATGGATACGGTATTGTTCATCTTCCAATTTCCTGCAACCATTGGCTTACGCATCTTCACCTCACTTAATAATTGTACCCGTTAAAATCCTGGCTTCCCTTTGAATCCAATCGGGTGCCTCCCCACTATACAACTCGGTTAATATCGCTTTCGCTTCTTCGATCTTCCCCCTCTTCAATAAATATTCTGCGTAAAGTAAGCGGGCTTCCGGGGAATCGGGATTCTGTTTTAAAATTTCATCAAGTTCCATTCCTGCTACATCTATATCACCGTTGTACAACTCATATCGCGTCTTAACGACACTAAACATAAACGGATCAACTGCCTCCACATTATTTCTGGAAAATAGTTCAATTACACGACTGTCCTCAGCAGCTAAATACAAGGACTGAAATAACTTTGTTTCTAGCTCAATAGATAACTCGCCAGGAGCGTACCTGGCCATATGCAAATACATATCACTTGCCATCAACCACAACTGATGCTCTGCCACTGAGTCACCTGCTTGGAGGAAAAAACGGAAATCTTCACCCGCAAGCTCTATTGCTTTGTTCAGAAATCGCAGTGCTTCTTGAGATTGTCCATCTTTCCACAACGCAAGCGCCAGATCAAGATGGGCATAGGGGTCATCGGGATTCTCCTCTACCCTCCTGCCAGCCTCCTCCAATGTCAGCTCTCCTTCCAAAGGTGAAACGGAGGTAACCTGTCGAGGTGACAGAGCTCCCACTGAGCTAGGTGAGGCAAGCAACTCCGGTGTCGTCTTGCTGGTTTGATCCTCCTGCCTTTGTCTATTGATAATCCCCAGCGCAAGAAAGCTACACAGACAACAAACCACCAAAATAGGTGCAAGATACCACCAACGCCACCTCTCCCGAAAACGCTCAAAAGTTGTCCGAGCTTCTGCCTCTCGAACAGGGGCTATCGATTCCTCTATCCTCTCTAACGCTACTCCGACTCCCGCAGGTGCAGTTTCTTCTGGGGACGGCTTTTTGGGTTTTACAAGTTCACCAACGATCTCAGGGACTGTTACCGCCTGGGTAAAAACCGTTACCAGGTCATTAACGCTGGCGAAGCGGTCTTCCCGCTCTTTAGCCAACGCTTTCAATAATACACGTTCAACCGGCTTTGATACCTTTGGATTTATCGCCGATGGCAAAGGTAAAGGGGTGTAAATATGATCGTGAATGATCGAATAGGGAGTATCTGCACGGAAAGGCACCCGCCCGACTAGTAGCTCATAGAGCAAAACCCCCATGGAATAGATGTCAGTACGCTCGTCAAGGTCTTTCTTTCCCAAAGCTTGTTCCGGCGAAATATATTGTGGAGTTCCCAGCAGCATATCCGAAGAGATTGTCGACTCACCCGCCTGAGCCATGCGTGCCAGACCAAAATCCGTAATGTAGATCCGACCATCATCTGCCATTAATACATTCGATGGTTTCACATCACGGTGTAGGATTCCCCGTTTGTGGGCATAAGCCAGACCAGCTCCCATGGCCTTGACAATACGTAATACCTCATCGAGATCAAGGGAGTCACGCGCTATCCGGGCTTTCAATGTTTCCCCCTCGATAAATTTCATCACCAGGTATGGTCGCCCCTCATGCTCCGAATAATCATAAATGGGCACGATGTTATCATGTTCGAGCTTGGCCACCATGCGCGCCTCGCGCTGAAAGCGCGCCAAAAAATTTGGGTCCTCCAAGAAGGCTGGATGCAAGGCCTTGATGGCCACATAACGATCTAAAGCCGCATGATACGCTTTGTAGACTGAAGCCATCCCTCCCTGCCCTAACTGTTCCACGATGCGATATGGCCCAACGTTTTCACCGACAACAAAAGGCATAGTATTCTCCCTTAGAAGGATGTTCAGATTATAGCTTCAAGAAAAGAATTGCACAACAAACAAGCTTGTAAAAAAGAAACCCGCCCTGGTAAGAACTCGGACGGGTTCTGACAATTGGGTTTACGCCTACTTCCCACCCCAGGCACTTATCTCGTCTTCAATCTTTATCCAGCAATGCCGTTAATCCGGGCAACTCTTTACCCTCCAACATTTCCAGAGAAGCTCCCCCGCCTGTAGAGATGTGTGTAATTTTATCCCCTAGCCCAGATTGCTGGATAGCCGCGGCGGAATCGCCACCACCGATAATCGTCACTCCAGCACAATCGGCTACAGCCTGGGCGACACCGAACGTCCCTTGCGCAAATTGCGGAAATTCAAACACACCCATCGGACCATTCCAAACCACCGTATTGGCACCCGCTAAAACCTTGGCGAAACGCTCCACGGTTTCTTTCCCAATATCCATTATTCGCCAGCCATCAGGGACAGGCCCGGTTGCCATAACTTTGGAATTCGCCTCAGCATCAAAGCTATCGGCAATGACTAAATCCACCGGCAGACGTATGATGGACCCTCCCTTTTCCAATATCTCCAGAGCCACATCTTTTGCCTCCCTCTCCACCAGGGAATCCCCCACGGGGTACCCTTGAGAATAGAAAAAGGTGTTTGCCATCCCTCCCCCGATAAGAAGTTGGTCAGCCCTGGTCACCAGATTGCGTAGAACTTCGATCTTATCGCTGATCTTCGCTCCCCCGATGATGGCCACAAAAGGTCTTTTCGGATTAGCGATTACCTGGCCCAGGTACCTGATCTCCTTTTCCAGCAAGAAACCCGCCACTGCGGGTAGATACTGAGCTACGCCTACGTTGGAAGCATGCGCCCGGTGAGCGGTACCAAAGGCGTCATTCACGAATACATCTGCCAAAGCTGCCAGTTGACGGGACATTTCAGGATCATTCTTCTCCTCCCCAGCGTGAAAGCGGGTATTTTCCAATAATAGAACCTGACCTGGCGGAAGTCTCCTAGTAGCCCTCTCTGCCTTTGGCCCGATGCAATCCTCTACAAAAGTCACCTGGGTATCCAGCAGTCCATCTAAGTACGCAGCTACAGGACGCAGAGACAGTTCTGCCTCCACCTTACCTTTCGGGCGACCAAGGTGTGAACAGAGGATTACTCCAGCTTCGTGATCTACCAGGTATTCAATGGTAAGCAGCGCCGCCCGAATGCGAGTATCATCAGCAACCTTCCCCTCTTTTAGAGGTACGTTGAAATCTACGCGTACTAGGACACGTTTACCTTTGACATCCAGATCGGTCACTACTTTTTTATCAAACATAGTCGCTCCAGAGGCGCAATTCGTACTGCTGAAAAATCAGCAGTACGAATGGATGTAGATTTACTTTCAATGCTTACAGCAACTCACCAATCTTCAAGGCTAAATCAGCCGTTCGGCAGGAGTAACCCCATTCGTTGTCGTACCAGCTCACGAACTTGACCATATTCCCACCGATCACATTCGTCAGCTCAGCATCAATGATCGAAGAACGGCTATCACCTTTGTAGTCCATAGAAACCAGCGGCTGGGTCTCAAAGCCCATGATGCCTTTCAATTTACCTTCACATGCTGCTTTAAGAGTCGCATTGACCTCCTCAATGCTCGTGGCTCTTTTCACCTCCAAAACCGTATCAACAATAGATACGGTCGGGGTAGGCACCCGCATGGCAAAACCGTCCATTTTGCCCTTTAATTCCGGTATGACCAGCGAGATGGCTCTAGCAGCCCCGGTCGTGGTAGGAATAATATTTAGCGCAGCTGCCCGGGCGCGCCGCGGGTCCTTGGGAGTGGCCAAATCGAGCAACCGCTGCGAGGTGGTATAAGAATGGATGGTGGTCATCAACCCCTTGACAATACCAAATGTATCGTTGATCACCTTCGTGGGAGGAGCTAAACAGTTCGTCGTACAGGATGCATTAGAAATTATATGATGCTTCTGTGGATCATACAGATCGTCATTCACACCCAGTACAACAGTGAGGTCTTCCTTCTTGGCAGGCGCGGAGATGATGACTTTCTTTGCGCCTCCCTTTTCAATGTGGAACTGAGGGCCGGGTTCCTTCCCTACTTCCTCGAATACACCGGTCGCCTCGATAACAACCTCCACACCTAAATCAGCCCAGGGAAGGTTGCCTGGATCACGTTCTGCAAAGACTTGTACGTGCGCTCCATCAACAACAATGTCCCCATCAACGACCTCAACAACCCCAGGATACACCCCATAGTTTGAGTCGTATTTGAATAAATACGCATTGGCATCCGCGGGAAACAGATCATTGATAGCCACCACCTGAAGCTTATCCTTATGAAATTCGATGGCCGCCTTAAGCACCTGGCGTCCAATGCGACCAAAACCATTAATTCCTATTCGTACACTCATGTAAACCTCCTGACAAAATGTTCGGATTTATAACGTGTATTCGATCATAACGGGTTTAATTTAATTTCCGTTAAATTGGTTCCGAGGAACAAGTTTGCCCTTACCATCTATCCAGCCCAAAATTATACCTCTCTTGAGAATTCTACTTCCATACTTGATCTGAGCAGGTTTTATGCAAGGGTAAGTCTGTTAGCCGAAATTTGGTTCTTTAATTTAGCGACATCCTGAGGGGCCAAGCTGGCGTTTATATCAGAGCCAGGAGTCATCCTGAGATCAACAATCAATATCCAACTCAACCTGATGGGATTTGTTTAAAGCGTGTAGTGAGTATCGCTTAGTCAGCGCACAAACCATAGATTATGATGCCAGAGGACCCGTTCTTTCTTCCAATAGATCAATCAACACACGCGCTAACTTCTTAGAATCATGATGCCAGGGCTTCTCTCTATCAGCCAAATCGGCACAATAAACGGTGTAATTCTCTGTAAAATCTACTTCTGGTCTCACCCATTCGACCCCCTCGGGCAACGTCCCCTCAAACGTGTCATTACACACCACAATGTCAAACACCAGATCCCCCACGTGCTCTTTGACGACCCTTACATGATCCCCACAGGAATATCTATCCGTTTCTCCAGGTTGAGTTGCCAGATTAACAATGAATATCTTCAAAGCCTTACTCGCCCGCAACGCATTGGAGATGTCTGGAACCATTAAGTTGGGCAATATACTGGTGTAAAGGCTCCCCGGTCCAACAACGATTAAATCCGCCTCTAAAATCTTTCGAATAGCTTTGGGGAATGCTGGTGGATCGTGAGGTTCCAGCCACAAGCGACGCACTCGTCCAGAGGTCTTCGGTATCTTGCTTTCTCCCGTTACGCGAATCTCCCCAGGAACATCAGGTACGACTTTGTCAGCCACCAGACGAACATCATGCAAGGTGGCAGGTAACACGCGGCCATACACCGAGAGCACCTTTCCGGATTCGGCAATTGCCTCCTCAAAACTACCCGTTACCTCGGACAATGCGTAGATGAAAAGGTTACCAAACGAATGGCCATTTAAACTTCCCCCATCCATAAACCGATATTGAAACAGTTGAGTTAGTAAGGCCTCATCGTTGGAGAGAGCCGCCAGACAGTTGCGGATATCTCCAGGCGGTAAAATACCTAACGATTGGCGTAACTGACCTGATGAACCCCCATCATCTGCAACCGTGACTACCGCCGTCAGGTTATGGGTATGTGCTTTCAGCCCTCGCAATTGCATCGCCAGCCCATGCCCACCACCAATAACCACCACGCGTGGACCGCGCTCCCGTCTTCGATGTCCTGCCAATGTCTCAGCAACAGGATGACCGGGTTTCCGAAAGGGAGCCAGTAATGTGCGGTTCATCCCCCATAGTCCGGCAATAATGAACAGAATCCCCACACCTCCAAAGATCAGCACTCGTAAGGGACGATTCAGGAATCGCAGGGATAAATATGAAATGTAGGGTAACAACCAGTTATCAGGCGCTGTGCGGTAGATTTGAAGGAGGAACATGGCCAACCCCACCCCTACCAGGGTTGTTCCCAGCACAGTCAACAAGAAATACCTTTTGATGCCCAAACCAGGGGTAAGCCAGATGAGCAGTTGTTTTAACCCCTCAATAACCTTGCGGACTAGACCTTTAAGTTTTCGCATACTCAAGCATGATAGCAGGCTTTGAAATCTCCGTCAACTATTTGCAACATGATATACTTCCCCCCATGAGTCTCTACTTGGCCCTCGATGTGGGAGGTACCCATCTGCGAGCTGCCCTCTACCCTGAAGATGGTCTGGAACCCATCCAACATAAACGCATTAATACCCAGGGTGAAGACACACCCTTAGAACGCCTTTTTTGCCTGGTTGAAAAAATCTTACCTCCTAGGGAAAAAGTCTCTGCAATCGGCGTGGCCGCAGCCGGCCCTCTCAATACACACACTGGAGTGATTCTGAAGGCAGTAAACATCCCAGGCTGGAAAGAGCTACCACTGCGCGATGAATTGCAGAATCGTTTCCAGGTTCCGGTGAAGATAGGAAACGATGCTAATCTGGCAGCCCTGGGTGAAAGTAAATTCGGATCCGGTAGAGGCCACCACCATATCCTTTACCTGACCATCAGCACTGGCATCGGAGGGGGTGTAATCATTGATGACCGCTTACTGAACGGCGCCTGGGGTTTGGCTGGAGAGTTAGGACACATCACCGTAATGCCCGGAGGGCCACTTTGCAGTTGTGGTCAATCTGGACACCTCGAAGCGGTAGCCTCAGGGACGGCTATCGCCCGTTATGTAAACGAGCAGATCACCTCTGGTGTACCCTCCAGCCTGACAGGTACACAGCCACTCACCGCCAAAGAGGTCGCTCAGGCAGCCCGGGCGGGAGACCGCTTAAGCAAGGAAGCCTTTGAGCGGGCAGGCAAGTTTATCGGTAGAACCGTAGCTGATTTCCTGCATATCTTCAACCCAACAGTGGTCATTTTCGGTGGTGGGGTTTCTAAAAGTGGTTCCCTGCTGTTAAACCCCATTAACCAGACCATGCGAACGTCCATTCTCATCCCTCAATACCTTGACAACCTAGTGGTCACTACTGCTTCTCTTGGGGATGAGGCTGGTTTGTTAGGAGCTTTAGCGCTTGCGCGGCAAACAACCTGAGCTGCTACTCTTTCCTCTGCAAAAGACGGCTGATTATCCGGGTATGCCGAGCAAGTCAAAATCTGATACGAATGTCGCCTCCAGGGGAGGCTCAATATAAAAAACACAGGAGAACCCATGTCAGATAACACACCATTTGAGAACAAAATTGTCCTGGTCACCGGTTCGGGGCGCGGTATCGGTCGGGCAATCGCCCTGCATTTCGCCCGCAAAGGGGCTGATGTGGTCATTAACTTCTTCCGCAACCGCAAGCCCGCGGATCAAACCGCGACGGACATCGAGGCTTTGGGACGCCGAACACTCATTGTGAAAGCAAATGTCGGAGAGTTGGAAGAACTTCAACACTTGTTTACAGAAATTGAAGAACATTTTGGGGGATTAGATTACCTCATCCACAATGCGGCTTCGGGATACAACCGCCCGGCGATGGAACAACGTCCCAAAGGATGGGACTGGACGATGGACATCAACGCCCGTTCACTGTTGTTCGAAGCCCAATCGGCTGTACCGATGATGGAAGCCAGGGGAGGCGGGGCGATAGTAAGCATCTCTAGTCCCGGATCGTTTCGCGTCTTGCCCGAATATGTCGTAGTGGGTGCCAGCAAAGCGGCCATAGAAACCCTCACCCGATACCTCGCTGTGGAACTGGCCTCCAAAAATATTATCGTCAACGCCGTGTCACCCGGTATCGTGCTCACGGACGCGTTAAAACACTTTGACGCCATGAAGGGAGCGGGAATCATCGAACGGGCCATAGCCAACACACCGGCGGGGCGATTGGTTACTCCTGAAGATATTGCTGAGTTAGTTGCCTTTTTGTGTACCCCCTCCGCCAGCATGATTCGTGGTCAGACAATCATCATAGATGGTGGATTTACCCTGCCTGTGCCGGCGTAATTCTACATAGAACATCACATCGAACCTGAAACCCCCTCACCTTCCATACATACCCACTAAAATCCCCTGTGCCAGGACATGACCTTGCATGGCTCTTTCAACGTCGCTCTTGGTAGCACCAGGATTGAAACCCAGGGAAATATCCAGAGCGTAGAGCTTGAAGTTATAGCCATGCGGTTTTCCTGGAGGTGGGCAGGGACCACTGTAACCAATGCCGCGGGAATCATTGCGTCCTTGAACCCCGATCCCTTCCACGTTCTCGACCTTTGATACCCCTTCAGGCAGACCTTCCTGGTCAGGGGAAATATCATACAACACCCAATGTACCCAGGTGCCCATCGGAGCGTCGGGATCATCCATAATTAGAACCAGAGTCAGTGTCTCCTCGGGCACTCCCGACCAGGACAGAGGAGGAGAGATATCTGAACCATCACAGGTATATTCTTGGGGAATTGTTCCACCCTGCTCAAAAGCTGAACTGGTTATTTGAATTCCCAAAACTGCCACACTTTCCTCTGAGATGGCCGGTGATATTGTCTGACATCCCCCTGAGAATAACACCACCATCCACAGAAGAAAGAATGACGATAGAACTTTCCTCAGGACAATCATATTTCAACCTTTCGCTTGTAGAAACTATTTCTCTATTAAGATAGCCCGTGCTGGAGCGCCATCGCTACCCTCAATTTTCAGGGGCAGGCAATAGAGAGTGTAATTCCCTGGTTCGACACCCGAGAGGTCCAGCCCTTCCACAATGATAACGCCAGCCTCCAACAACTTCCAATGGGTTGGAACAGAAGAGCCAAAGGGAGCCACAGACAGGTAATCCACACCCACCAGGCCAACCCCACGCTCCACCAACCATTCCGCGGCATCCTCGCTGATAGCCACGAAATTCTCCTGAAAAGCCGTCTCGCGGAGCCTCCACAACTCCGAATTGCGGGTTTTGAATAAAATGCGGACAACATCTGAGGGGAGGTCAATTTCCTGTAAGATATCGGCAGTGATCCGGTCGCAATACGGGAGATGTACTACAACCGCACTTCCCGTAAGCACTTCCAGGGGTAAGCTCTCCACAGTTCGTGTATCTCCACCTAAAAAGTGGTATGGCGCGTCCACATGGGTGCCAGTGTGCACGCCCATAGACACGTGTGTCACATTAGCGTTACCGCCTGCTTCGATTGTTTCAACAAACTCCAATTTCACCTTAGAGAGGCCAGGCCACGTAGGCAAATTTGAGCTTATTGGCACAGAAATGTCATAAATTCGCATCTAACTCTTCTAGAATTAATATTACCGCTTTGTTCTTTTCTCCACCACTTTTATCATCAAAGGAGCAAATATACCAAGCAGACTTGCTAATATCGCAGCGATAAGTTTAAAAATTATCTCAAATCTCTGAGCCCACTCAAGAGTACTCCATCCCCCAATCAGAGGCTTGATCACTACATAGAAAAGTACTATTGCGACAAATCCAAAACCTACTCTAAAACCATTAAAAACTCGACGATTTATTTGAACCATATCGTTTCTATATAGCTGAGGGCTAATTGCAGTTTCTGGGACTACCGAAATGCTCGACATCTTAAAATCATCTCCTGTTACGAAATCAAAACGCTCAAAATCGAGCAAATCAATAGCCATCACAAGTGCCTCAGTAGCAAACGTTGTATCTGCCAATAAGTGAAACCAACTGCCATTTAAATGTTGTTGGCCACTAAGGTACTCCAATGCTCGAATGGTAGTCATCGAATATGGATTCTTCGCTAACTTTAGATAGGCAATCAACGTTACAGCTGTCGGCCAAGTTAATGAGCTCCATGTGCCATTTAGCGATTGTGTACGCTCAATATATGAGAGCGCTTTGGAAATTGCCTCAGCATTGTCATCTCTATGTAAAGTCAGGTATTGCAAGACCTCAGCAGTATTAAAGTGATCTCCCCAACTTCCATCTTCAAGTTGATTTTTTCGAAAATCTCGACCTACCCCCTTGCTATAAATGGTCTCTCCAGCTTCTTCAAGTGCTTGAAACGTTTGAGCCGGATATGACTCTCCAAATGGAACTGTAGTACTGCCAAAATATGACCGAGCAGCTTGATCATGCATCCAATTTTTGACCCCATTAATAATTGACCGATCCGAATATCCAGCTGCTAATAACGCTCTAAGAATCACAGCCGTGTCCCAAGTCCCCAGATTGGGATCCCACGCCAATCCACCATGTGGCTGACGAACAATCACATCATCGCTTACTAGCCATTCAATGCCTTTTTTTATCGCACTATCAATTTGATCTCCAAATTCGTGCACCTTGGGTTTTGCCAGAATTAATGTTCGGATTACTACACCACTTAACCATGGTCCACGGGCATCCCAAAACCCTAAAGGATCCTGGATACCAAGAAGCCAAGAAACTGAAATCTTCACCCGATAATCTAATTTATCAGGAACAAGTGCCCACTTAATCCTCAGACCTTCATGAGCTTCACGCTCTGTAAGATCAAGATATCTTTGCATTGTTTCCTCCATTCCCCAACTTTAGAACAGTTCCATGATTCTCAACACCCAAAACTTGCTATTTCTATTTACTCAGTTTCTAATCGCACACCCGCAGCAATAGTTCTATTAGACTCTCTAAGTACAAATCTACTTAACTGTGGAACCACGCTTGGAGGCTCAATTACAACTGGGCGATGAGTACGAAACTGAATAATCCCCTTATCTAGTGTTCGTAAATATTGGGGGGAATCATTCAACACTTTTTCTGTTTTTGGATCCAGCTTACTCATAATGCTTTCTATAGTTATAGGAACTCTGGCCGCATGAACCAATAAAGTTAGGGTTTGCCCTTCGTACAGGCGTGTCTTGTAATGAAGAATATTCACTTTAGCAGTAAACCAAGAATTTGAGATTGGAGGGTTTATAGAGTGTCCCATAACATATCCAACATCCACCTGGCTACTATCGATCCCGTCAACTAATATACCCACATTATCTCCTGCCTCAAATTGAGGACGTTCCTGGTGAACTTCTTCTATTGAGTGAACACTACCTATAACACCTCCTGGTTCAAACACCACTTGATCCCCTTTTCTTACTATACCAGTTGCTATTTTGCCACATACAATCGTGCCCACGCCTGATTTATAAAACACGGTATCAATTGGAAGCCTGAAAGGAAGAGAGGTTAACTTTTGTGGTGCATTCAGCAGATCAAAAGCTCTCAGAAGTGAAGGTCCGTTAAACCAATGAAGAGCTTCGCTCTTATTCTCAATATTTTCCCCAATCAACGCTGACACCGGCACAAATGTAAGTTGATCTTTAGAATAGCCAATCTCTAACAATAGCGATTGTAACTCTTGGATCAAACGATTGATATACCTCTCTGAGTAATCTACTAGATCAATTTTAGTAATTGCAACAATTAGTTGTTGAACACCGAGCATGCGCGCGAGGACTGAATGTTCCTCTGTTCTTGATGTACCTCCTTGATTAGCAGCAACAATTAAAATACCCACATCTGCTTCAGATAATCCAACTGCGACTCTGTCAACATGATCATCATGGCCTGGAGTGTCAACTGCCCAGATAGTGTATTTCGATGTATTAAAATCCCGGAATCGAACATAAGTTGTATAACCCAACTTTCTTTCCTGAGGACTTTGATCCATAACCCAAGCAAAATGGACACCTTGTTTTCCAACCTCAGCTGCTTCCTGCATATAACGTTCAAGCAACTCGTTCGACACCTGTCCAGTTTCAAAGAGCAATCGGCCAATTAATGTTGACTTACCATGTCCTTGCTCACCGAAAAAAACAAGATGAATTTTCGGTCTATCAGTCATTATTCTTTTTCCTCCTACCAACTTCCTTCCGAACATAAAGTATAAATCAGGGAATAAGAAAACGCAACAATCAGAGACTGTTGAAAAACAAGTTCTTAATTGACTCTTTAAGACGACTTTAATATAATCAGGCAATCACATCAAAAGGAGTCTGGCATGGAAAAAGAGCACTTTGTAGAGACCGGTCGCAGGTTTTTGGCGATTATCTGTACGATCAAATTGTGCCCGAGAATCACTTTCTACGGAAACTCAAGCAACATATTCCCTGGGAGCGGTTCACCCAGCGGCTGATCAAGCTCTACAAAGGGGGCGGCCTGTATGGTCGTCCGGTGACCCGGCATTGCTGCTCAAGGTCACCTTGATCGCCTATCTCTACAATCTATCCGAACGCCAGGTGGAAATCTATGTGAACGACAATTTGTCCGCCAAGTACTTCGTGGGCCTGGCAGTAGATCAAAAAGCTCCCGATCACTCCACCCTGACCGTCTTCCGTGAGCGCTTGCAGCAGAATGGAAAATTGGCTGTCTTTGAAGGCCTGCTCGCTGAGATCATCCAGATAGCCGTGGAAAGCGGCATTCAATTTGGCTCGATCCAGATTGTGGACAGTGTTCACAGTATCGCCAATGTGAATACCGCCAAAGACCAGGGGCGGCAGAAATATGGCAAAGGACCGCGTGATCCGCATGCCCGCTGGGGGGTCAAGAATAAACGAAAAGGTAAGGCAGAGCAGGGCAGGAAAGAGGAGCAGGCGGAGTATTTCTTCGGCTACAAAGCCCACGTCAGCTTGAATGCAGAGAATGGTTTGATCACCAGCTTGGAGACCTCGCCCGGCTCAGATTATGATGGGCAGCATTTTTGTTCCCTGGTGGACCAGGACCTGAAGCAAGGATTGTCAGTGGAAATCTACACCGCGGATAAGGGCTATGACGATGGCAACAATCATTACTATCTGGATCGACGAGGCCTGTACTCAGCCATCCGCTTGAAGAAAACCCGCCTTGCAAAGAAGAATGACCATAAGCAGCCCTGGCTGGATTTGTCGCAGACACCGCAATATCATGAAGGATTACAGGAACGCTACAAGATCGAGCGCAAATTCGGTGAAGCCAAGCAGGGGCATGGTTTCGGACGCTGCCGCTACCTTGGCTCGCTGGGCTTTGTGGTGCAGACCTTCCTGCCATCATGCTCAACTTGAAGAGGATCATAAAGCTGCTGACGGGTGTGGGTTTCAAGACTCAATCCCCTGCTTATGCATAACCAGGGGTGAGCTGTCGATAATGATTGAAGAGAGGCAGGAAAGGCAGGCTCTAAATCCCTATTCCAACGTGAAAATATACTAAACCATACATTATTTCATAAAAATTGGCAATTGCTGGTGTTGTATGAGGTCAAATACCTATTTATCAACACCCTCAACAATCACTACCGCTGACGCCATAGGATTATTGCCTTTAGCAAAGGATGGACAGCAGTCTGCGGTCAGATTCTCCCTTGACTCTCCCCTTGCAGGAGATTGTATACTGAAGGCGAAGACCATATCCTTCCAATCCCTGTGCCAGGGAGGCATCTATGCTAAAAATTGGCGACTTTTCCAACCTCACCCGCGTTTCCGTCAAGACCCTGCGCTACTACGACGAGATCGGCTTACTTAAACCTGCCAGGGTGGACCGCTTCACTAACTACCGTTACTACACTTTCGAGCAACTACCCCGCCTCAACCGCATCCTGGCACTCAAAGACTTAGGGCTGTCACTGGATCAGATTGGGCGCTTGCTGACCGATGACCTGACCTTGGAACAACTGCGGGGCATGTTGCGCCTGAAGCAGGCCGAATTGGAAGGGGAAGTAGCTGAAACCCAGGCACACCTGGCACGGGTTGAAGCCCGGCTGAATCTAATCGAAAAGGAGAATCAAATGTCAAACTATGATGTAGTGATAAAACAAGTAGAACCGCAAACAGTGGCTGCAATACGAGAAGTTGTCCCTACTTTCGGCCATCAGAGAAACTTATGGAGAGAGTTAGCAGGCTATCTGCTCACCAACAAAACCAAAGCCACTGCCCCCTCACTAACGCTCTATCACGATGCCGAATACAAGGATCAACACGTAGACATAGAAACGGCCACTCCGGTGATGCCCCCACTACCGACCACTGAGCGGGTAAAGGTACGCGAACTACCCGGAGGAGAAATGGCCTGCACGGTTCACCAGGGGTCGTACGAGACTATTGGCGAAGCCTACTCAGCGCTAATTACCTGGATCGAGGTGAATGGCTATCAGATTGTCGGTCCTGGTCGGGAAGTTTATCTACGCTGCCCCGACAATGACTACGAAGAGCCTGAAGCCATCGGTTACTCTGAATATTCGGTAGATGACCCAGCGGATTTCCTGACAGAGATTCAATTTCCTGTAGCGAAAGCTTGACTCGACCACAGTTCGCCAACCCTCGACCGCGGCCAGGGGTCTACGGTCGGGGGTCTGTTCATGTTACAACGTACGGCATGCTAATGTGCATCGTTTCAATGCCCGCCGGTTGATGGTCACTCCAAGTCCAGGTTTCTTGGGGACGTCAATGGTACTGTCAGGGTTCAGGTTGAAACTCTGGTTGGTGATATCTTCAGCATAGTACCTGTTCGTGGCAGAGATATCTCCTGGCAGGGTGAAATTCGGTAGCGAAGCCAGGGCTAGGTTTGCGGCGCGACCCACTCCGGTCTCAAGCATCCCCCCACACCAAACAGGCATCCCGGCTTCCTGGCAAAAATCATGAATGTCAACTGCGGGATTCAACCCGCCAACACGTCCCGCTTTGATGTTGATAATCTTACAAGCACCCATCTCAATAGCCTGGCGTGCATGACGCAGGGATAGGATACTTTCATCCAGGCAAATGGGAGTACGAAATCGCTGTTGGAGATTGTGGTGATCCCAAAGGTCATCCTCTGCCAGGGGTTGCTCGATAAGCAACAGGGTAAGGTCGTCAAGTGGTCTAAGTGACGCGGCGGTTTCCAAGGTGTAAGCAGAGTTGGCATCCACCTGAAGCTGCAAATCAGGAAAGGCATGGCGAACAGCCATGGCATCAGCCACATCACGACCAGGTTTTATCTTGATCTTGACTCGCCGGTAACCCTGGATAAGAAAGCTTTCTACAACCTTCACCAGCCTATCGGGTGATTCCTGCAACCCGATCGAGACACCAACTTTTACTTTATCGCAGACACCACCGAGCATTACAGACAACGGTTTCCCATCACGCTTACCCAGCAAATCCCACAGAGCCATCTCAACTCCTGCTTTGGCGAGGTGATGTCCTTTGATATGTCTGACCTGATGATGGTAATCCTTCACGTCTAGAAAATCCCGCCCCAGCACAGATGGGACAATGAAATCTGTAAGCACGTGCCATGCCGTGCCTGTTGTTTCGTATGAGTAGCCCGGATCTCGATCGGCCACACATTCTCCATATCCAACCAGGCCCTCGGCAAATACTTCCAACAAGATACATTCCCGATGCGTAACACTACCAAAGGAGGTCTCAAAGGCAGCTTGTAATGGCATGCGTATATGATTCAATCGGATATGTTCAACGCGCAAATTTGACCTCTTTTTATAAAAACTACTACATCGCCAGGATATCTCGCTTACCTCTATTAAACTCTTGACCTAAGTAGCTCTCCTCGTGGGTGAGCATATAGAAACTCTTGCGTACCTCATCTCTGCGTTCGCTGATAAAATCGGTGACCAAATATCCCTTCTCGAAAAGTTGCTCAAATACAAAACGGATATGTTTTCGCCAGATAAGCGCCAATTTTGCAGATTGGGCTTTGAGAGTCAGAAAATCAGAGGGGATTTCGACAAGTAAAACGGTGGGGTAACCCAAGTCCTGTAATTTCTGTAAATCTGCGGGGATAGGCCAGCCGCTAGGATCTATAGTGGTGGGATTGAACAAAATTGCACCCGCCTCCGTACATTGAGCCAGCCCTAAATGCGGACGAGGCTTCGAACTCAACCGTTTGGTCACCCTTTTTGAAGACACCCACCATTCCACTTCAAAACGGTCTGATGGTAGCCCAATATTCAATCTATCGCGCATATCGCCGTAAAAATCTCGCCTATACAAACGGCACACAGCTCCAAGTTTGGTGATATTCAGATATGCATTGCTGCTGAGTAAAGGATCATACGTCCAGGTAATCAGGTCTAAACCCTGACGGCGAACCCACTGCCACTGCGCTCGTTTTAGTCGAAAACCAATATTCTGGTTGCGGTAATCTGGGAGAACGCCCAACATATGAGAACAATGCTTGGGGCGAGGCCCCTCAGGAGTGAAGTGCAATCCCGGAAATCCAAAGACAAAGCCCACTAAGGACATCCGTGTGTCGTTTTTATCCTCAAAAGCACCCAGCACAACACCACCATTATGCGCGGCTGTGAGTAACAGATGAGCAGGTACAATATCCGTTTCGCTCCCCGGCCAAACAACCCGCTGAAGTTCTTCGATCGCCTGCATTTCTTCAGGTTTTTCTAACAACCGAATAGTAACCATAGACTAACCTCGCCGTTTAAATAACGAAAATATTCCTTTACGCCAGTGGCGGTCTTCAAGGTAATCAAGCCCCTGAGTAAATCGAACCGGTAGAAGCCCAAACTCCTTCGGCAGTTGGTCGAGGGCACACGTGCGGTTGACAGCCAGATAATCCAACCAATATACAGAAACCGGTAAGTTGGGGAAGATATTCTCAAAAATTACGGTTATAAACCGCAACATCATCGGTGAAACGGGGATCAACCGGCGTTGAATCCCTAGACGGTTCATCAGAATTTCTACAACCTGCCTGAAACTAAGGAACTCCATCCCACCAACTTCATACGTCCGGTTGACTCTGTTCTTATTTTCTAACGTCCATACCATAGCGGTGACCAGATCCTCCACCCAGAGCGGTTGTACCAGTGTATCGCCCCCACCAGGTAGCAAAAAGAAGGGTAAGACATGCATCATGCGTGCCAGGCTGGTGGTAAAACCATCGCCTTTCCCATACAGCAACGCTGAGCGGAAGATGGTGTATGGCACACCACTACGCCGAATGTGTTCTTCAGCTATGCCTTTTGCTTTTAACACAGGATAAGCTGAAGCCCTGTCAGCACCCAAATGACTGACATATATGAGATGCTCAACACCCACCTCAGCAGCCACCTGCAAAACAACCAACGTGCCCTGCACATCAACTGCTGCTAAATCCGCGGCCACACCACGCCATTCCACGCCTGCCAAATGAACCACCGTCTCAACATCCACCATGGCTGCTCGGATCCCACGCGGGTCATTCAAACTGGAAATAGCTGCCTCGACTGGTAGGCCGCGCGGCAGCCTGGGGGAGGCAGGTGATGGTCTCAACAACACGCGTGTGTTGTAACCAGACTCAACTAACTGCCTGATCAGCACCTGTCCTATAAACCCTGTCCCACCAGTAACCAATATCATGATATAGAAAAACTCCTCACTCTTGAAACAGGATTCCGATCCGAGTATCAATCCTTAGCGCCCTGCGATTATAGCATGCAGCCTCTACCCACACACAACATTCCCAACATCATCCATGGCACACAACTTGCACTAACTATTGTAAGTCCAAAGGGTATCAAAACACTATGCGCATCGGATTCCATTATTTCCCAGACACGCTACACTACAGCCAGAGTGATATGGATACCTGGCTCCCGGAGCTTCAAAGTTTAGAAGCTGCATGGTTAACATTGATGGCTCCAACCAACCGAGCCATATCGGAATTCTTTCTAAAGGAACTCATAGCGGCTGATATTCAACCCATCGTACATTTCCAACTTTCTTTTGACACCCCTCCCCACTTAGAAGATTTAACCTTGTTATTCGAGACGTACGCTCATTGGGGAGTTCGTTATGTGGCTTTATACGACCGTCCGAACACCCGCATGGCCTGGGGTTCTACAGCCTGGGGACAATACGGACTCGTCGAACGTTTCCTGGATATGTATCTGCCACTGGCTGAGGCAAGCCTTGATGCCGGTTTGACCCCCGTCTTCCCCCCGCTTGAACCTGGGGGGGATTACTGGGACACCTCTTTCTTGCGTACTGCTTTGGAAGCCATACTTCGTCGCGGTCATACCCGCCTGTTGGATAACCTGGTTTTAGGCGCCTATGCCTGGGCAGATGAACACCCACTCAACTGGGGAGCTGGAGGCCCGGAACGCTGGCCAGATTCGCGACCTTACGTTACCCCTCCAGAGAGTCAGGACCAACGCGGTTTCCGCATTTTTGACTGGTACATAACCTTATCACGAGCTGTTCTCGGGAATTCAATCCCGCTCCTGCTCCTTGGCATGGGACACCGCCTGAACAGAAATCCCGACTCCCAACAACCGTTAAACGAGGCAGATATACACACCCAGACAAACCTGACCATCGCTCATCTACTCGAAAGCGACATCCCTCCAGATGGTCAGGAGCTTATCCCTTCTGAAGTAATAGGCGGTTGTTACTGGCTACTTACCGCGGATGAGAACAGTCCCTATGCTCAACAGGCCTGGTACACATCTAAAGGAGATGTACTTCCCATTGTGCCCACCATGCACAAATGGCTGCAACATCAATACCAGGAAACATTACACAAAGCCAGAGCAAAAAAACGGCCCTCAAACTCCACTACTCAGCCCATTGTCCATTATTTACTCCTTCCTGCCAACAAGTTGGGTGTGTCTCCCTGGCATCTAGACATCATACGTCCCTTTGTAAACAAACACCAGCCAACCATTGGCTTCTCAGTTGATGAGGCCGTGCACGCATCGCACGTTACAGTTATCGGTGGTACAAAACCGATTCCCAAGCGAACACTAAAACGTTTACATGCGGCAGGATGCCAGATTGACATCGTCGAAGGTGATGGCACAGAGATTGCATCTAAATTAGCAAACCTCTAATTCTTTTCTCTCAAGTACTCAATGAGGACACCATGACTACACCTCTACCTTCAACCAAACAACCACCTCCCAAAATATACACACCCAACCTCAAAGTGATAGGCTTAGGTGGTGGCGGGTGTAACGCCATTGACCGCATGTTGCAACTTGGTTTGCGAGGTGTACATTTCATCGCAGCCAACACCGATAAACAAGCTCTGGAAGGTGGATTAGCACCCACAAAGATCCAATTAGGGCCACGTGTTACTCGCGGTTTGGGAGCGGGAGGGAAGCCCCAGATAGGACAGGCCGCAGCCGAGGAAAGCTACCAGGAATTGCGTGCAGCCCTGTACAACACGGATATGGTATTTCTTACTGCTGGAATGGGTGGAGGTACTGGCACAGGAGCCATACCTGTCGCTGCGCAGATAGCACGTGAACAAGGAGCCGTAACCATAGCCATCGTTACCACACCTTTCGCCTTTGAAATGGGACACCGTCAGCGCAACGCTATGGAGGGTTTAAGAAAGTTACGTCCCCACACCGACACCCTGATCACCATCCCAAACGATCGGCTTCTTACCGAAGAGCAGGCTGCACGCCTGCCAATAGAAACAGCCTTCCATTACGCGGATGACATTCTACGCCAGGGGGTTCAGGCAGTAACTGAATTGATAACCGAACCCGGGATCATCAACGTTGATTTTGCTCACCTGCGCCGTATGATGAAAATGGGAGGAGGCGCGCTGATGGCCATTGGAATGGGTCGGGGGACTGACAAAGCTCTACGAGCAGTTGAACAAGCACTAACCCATCCCCTGCTGGATTCCATCGCACTAGAAGAAGCCACGGGCATAATCGCTAATTTCAGCGGTGGTCCTGAACTTACCTTGTTCGAAATAGCCGATGCCATTGCTTACCTACAGGCACAATCGGTCCCAACAACTGACCTGGTTATGGGACTAACCCACGATGAACGCCTGGAAGACCGCGTCCAGGTCATCCTCATCATCACCGGTTTGGGCGCTCCTTCACTGGAAGAGACCATGCAAGGGGTGGAAAAATTTCCAAACCTGGTACCCACGCATAATACCCGTGAGAACATCCCGGCAGGACCGCAACCTGCCCTGGTTTCTTCACCCTATGATCTGCCGGCCTTCATGCGACGTAAAGCACGTTACATCAATAACCTTACATTCAACCCTCATAATTCGAATGGTTAACCGTCAGCTTGTCCAACAAATCAGTCAGTACATACTACAACGTTTCCCCGACGTTTGTGAAAAACCCACTATCCAAAAGCGTCGGTTGGAAAAGGGATCCTCCCTTTCCAATCCAACCTATGTGCTCATTTATAAGAGCAAGGGGGGCAGTTCCGACGGTCGGGTCATGCAACGACGGATACGTGTGGTGATCAATTCCCACGGAAAGATTTTGAGGATTACATCCTCTCGCTAACACTTCGAGGAAACAATATGATTTGCCTGGCCCTCATTAAAATCCGCATATTTCAACGACTCGAGATCAATTTTTGGAGACTGGTCATGCCAATATTGGATGCCTGCAAAACCAATGCCGGTTTGAGAGATGTGGTCAGGTTTGGAATTTACTACTCATCAGCATTTCGTCAGGCGTTGAAGTGGTGTAGCGTTAGCTTTCTTGTTGGTCTCATCATCGGTCAGGTTGGAGCAAGACTCATTAACCTCATGTAACTACCCAAGAATAACCTGAGAGGGGCATACAATGGGGGAGCTTTTTCTTTTCATCAATATAGTACAGATAGACTATTCAATCACAAGGAGTGGGGCTTTATCCTTTTGTTGATATAATTCCTCCTACCTCGAAATCAGCGAGCAATCAGACTACGTCTCTTGGTGCAGTCTATTCCTGAGGGAGAAGGAGTGGTGATAACCTCAAACCTGAACACTAAGGGGGTTCAATTAGCTGTCCAACTGTGGTGATACGATGAACAACAAGCCTGTCCTGCTTGTCATCTATGGATTATCCGCCATTTGTTTGATCATAGGTTCCATCATCGGTTTTAAATCTTGTCTGCCCACGCCCCCCCCGCCCCCGAATGCTGAAACCCTCCCTACACAAACACCGTCCCTGACCTACAGTTATAGGTACCTCCTGATCGGAACAGACACAGCCAACCCGCTCACCGCACGGTTGAAGAGCACCTGGTTGATTACATACATACCCTCCCAAGATCAAATCTGGTTGAATTCACTCTATCCCACCTCCCCAGACAGCCCCTTGGCTCAAGAGAGTTCCGAATTGCCAAAAGTCTTCCTTTTGGATTCCAACAAAGAAGTATCCGCTGAATTCCTGGACGCTTTACCCGAGAATGTTTATCCTTTTGAGACCTATTTCGTTATAGATGACAGCGGATTTGCGCGCCTGATAGATATCCTCGGAGGCTTACCCAAGGGGGAAGAGATCCTGCCCGGGGTCAGAGTAATCGGCAACCTGACCCCGCCATGGGTAGACCTCCTCCAGGCATGGATAGACCAGCAGAGCTTGTTCCAATCTATCTGCGAACATTTCAACAATACCAGCATCGCCAAACCAGTACACTCTGCAGAAGAAATAGCCAATCATATTTCACTGTTTTACTATCCTCCCATAGACCAGGAGAAAACCTGGTTTATTCTGAATATGCTGGTTGAAAATTTATATTGGGGGCGCTTAACCTGTTCGTTCGTTTACCCCCTCCCGATCCCCACTTCCAATCCACACTAAAAATAACGAATCCGAATCACGGTTTTCTATCTAAGACCTGACTCGTAAAAGCATACTCGTTATGTTCATCTGCTGGGTGATATTCAGAAGCCCTTACCACCCAGTTGTCTTCATCAAATTTGGGAAAAAAAATATCCGCATCCACGAAAGCATGTACCCGCGTCAAATATATCCTCTCCGCTACTTCTAAAGCCTGTGAGAACATATCCGCCCCACCGATGATAAATACCTCCGTCTCTCCACGGTTTTCCGCAAGCGCCAACGCCTGGTCAAGAGAATGCGCTATCTGGCACCCATTGGGCCGATAACGGGTGTTGCGCGTGATCACGATCATCTGTCTACCTGGTAGTGGCTTACCGATAGATTCAAAGGTCTTTCTTCCCATAATCAGGTGATGCCCCATGGTTAATCTTCGAAACCTTTTCATATCCGCAGGCAAACGCCAGGGAAGACGGTTGTTCACCCCTATCCCCCTGTTTTCACTCATGGCCACCAGTATGGATACGATCAAACTGATACCCTCGCCTTGATATGGGGATGGCACTGATACCCACGAAGCCTGAAATCTTCATACGAAAAACCGAAGATGGACCTTATTGCGGGATTCAATTCCATGCTCGGGAGTGGATATGGCTCTCGACTTACCTGCAACCTGGCTTGTTCCAAATGATCAAGGTACAAATGTACATCTCCAAACGTATGGATAAACTCAGCCGGTTTCAAACCACAGACCTGCGCTACCATCATCGTAAGCAGAGCATAGGAAGCAATGTTGAAAGGCACTCCCAAGAAAAGGTCAGCAGAACGCTGATACAACTGGCAGGAAAGTTCGTCGTTTACGACATAAAATTGAAATAAGGTGTGGCAGGGGGGTAAAGCCATGCGTTCCAAATCTCCCACATTCCAGGCACTCACGATTAACCTTCGAGAAGCAGGATTGGTCTTGATCTCCTCTACTACCCTGGCAATTTGGTCTATCACCCGACCATCATCTGTCTTCCAACACCGCCATTGAGTTCCATAAACTGGTCCTAACTCTCCGGCTTCATCCACCCACTTGTCCCAAATATGCACCCCATGATCCTGCAGGTATTTTACATTTGATTCTCCTCTTAGAAACCACAACAGCTCATAGATAACAGATTTCAGGTGCACTTTTTTTGTTGTAACCAGCGGAAATCCCTCTTTCAAGTTAAAGCGCAACTGATAGCCAAACAATGACAGTGTTCCTGTACCTGTCCGGTCTTCCTTCTCGATCCCTTGTTCTAGCACAGCCCTCATCAAATCAAGATACGGTTTCATTCCAACTACTCCCGACTCATAGATAACATACCACGGGCGTTCTCAATATCTCCTCGAATCTGATCCACGAGAGCGTTTTCATTCGGGAAGCGCTTCTCTTCTCTTAATCGAGATAAAAACTCCAGGCTTATCACCTGGCCATAAAGATCTCCCTCAAAATCAAACAGATGAGCTTCCACGCGGGGAGCGACGGGCTGGAATTCAAAAGTGGGACGTACACCCACATTTGATACTGCCCCCCAACGGTCACCGTTAATTATCGCCCAACAGGCATAAACCCCTGCCCGGGGTTGAACGAGATCCGCCCTGATATCCAGGTTCGCAGTGGGGATACCTAATTTTTTCCCGCGGTCATCACCCCGAACAACTACTCCCGATAACTTATACCTGCGCCCCAGCCACTCAGATGCCTTTTTCACCTCTCCCGAAGTCAACAGATCGCGAATCCCACTGGAGGACACCACTTCACCTGAGAGCCTCACCGGTGAAAACACTCTCACTGTATAGCCCAACTTTCTTCCCAACCCGCGCAGATGGTATAAATCTCCCTCACGGTTGTGCCCTAAAGCAAAGTTATATCCCACAAACAAATAACGCAACCCTAACTGGTCGCTGAGCAATTGCATGAACTGCAAAGCACTCATTGCTGCGACTTGCTTATTAAAAGGATGGGTAATTAAATAATCCACTCCCAGGGAAGCCATTTGCTGCGCCTTTTCTTCAGGAGTGGATAAAAGATAGTGAGCTATACCCTTACGGAGCACAACAACAGGGTGTGGTTCAAAGGTGAGCACCACAGCGGGTCTCCCCCTCTTGTGTGCTCCCTCGACCAGGCTGCGAATCAACTTCTTATGACCAATGTGTACACCATCGAACGAACCTATAGTCAGCCAGCTTGCTTCCAGCTTCACCTGCTCCAGTAAACGTATATTCTCCATGGAATAAACCGTTCAACTATGGATATCCGCCAGTCTCTCGAAGCGCGAAAGATGCTTACAACTACCTTCCACCAGTTGAAACCAGAATTAGGACCATCAAGAAGTAAGGAACACCTTTTTCGGTTGCCACTCTTGGGTTTCCGGTACACGCACCATAATAGCAATTAGATCCCCCTGCTCACTAATCGCTCGGACCAAATCACCGGCCTCAGGATCGGCAGGGATGCGATGTCCATGACGGACAAGCTGAACTTGATCGGCATCGAGCACAATCTCAGGCCAATCGGATAACGCTTCAGCGGCCGGGATTAAATATCTGTACCAATCACCTTTCTGGAAAGCCTCTTGTAATCGCCGCAATGAAACCGCGTCACGTAAGGTGAAACTTCCACTTTTCGTCCGGCGTAACCCAACAAGATAAGCACCCACACCTAACATTTCTCCTATATCATGCGCCAGAGAACGCACATACGTCCCTGAAGAGCAATAGATATCAACAACCACATCCGGTGGTGCCCACTCAAGTAACTCGATGTGGTACACATCAATCACGCGGGGTTCTAACTCTATCTCCTCATCTTCCCGTGCATACTCATAAGCCCTTTTACCCTTCACTTTGACAGCAGAGTATGGTGGAGGCACCTGTTCAACCTGGCCGACAAATTGTTGCAGCAACTCGTTGAATTTCTCTTCAGTAATACCACTGATATCGCCACCAAAATGAACTTCCCCTTCGGCGTCATAGGTATCCGTATAACTACCTAAGCGAAATGTCGCCTGGTAACGTTTATCTGCAGAAGATACGTACTCGCTCAACCTGACAGCAGGGCCAATGAGCACCACTAACACACCCGATGCTCTCGGGTCTAACGTTCCAGTATGACCTGCCCGTCTGATACCTGTCCCACGGCGTATTTCTTTAACCACGTCATGTGAGGTCATATTGACGGGTTTGTCAATAACTAACACACCTGAAACAAAATCTTTATCGTCCATCTGTCCTTCTCCTAAATTTGGGATTCCCCAATTTGATGTAGTTCCTTTTACCCAGGAGTGATTATTCACTTTGTTTTCCCTGTTCATTCTCTAAAAAATGTTTAGTTGCAAACAAGACCTGTTCCTGAATTTCATATGGACAGCCATGAATCTCTGCACCCGCAGCAGCAGCATGACCTCCTCCCCCGTACTGTTCTGCAAGCTTTGACACGTCTATACCTCCTTGAGACCGCCAACTTACTTTGACACAATCTGGGCTTTGCTGTACGAAAATGATGGCGATTTGTGCTTCCTCAATCGCTGACAGAAAGTTGATCAGATCGGCATCATCGCGTCCTGGATAACCAACCCTCTCTCGGTCTTCCAGACTTAGGGCTGTCCATACAATACCTTCATTCTTTTGTAAGTTAGCCAACCCCGCACCCCAATAGCGCGATGCCAAGAAAGATTTTTCCACCAAAGCCCGATTATACAACGTATGCAGATCGGCTCCCACTTCCATTAAACTAGCTGCAAGGCGAAGCACATCTGGTGTTACGTTCGCGGTGCGAAAACCAATTGTATCTGTGATTAGACCAGTTAATAGACCCGCTGCTACTTCCTTCGTAATTGTTAGACCTAACGTGGGAAAAATACGCGCCAATATCTCCGCTGTAGCAACGGCCTCCGTATCCACCAAGTTGAGCTTTGCATACTGTAGGTTGGATACATGATGGTCAATGTTCACGTCCGGGGGCGAATATCTATCCAGGACGCCTCCCACACGTTGGGGGTCTGAGCAGTCCAAAACAACAACCAGATCAAAGCTTCCATCAACGCGTTTTCTCACCTTTTCTACACCAGGTAAATGGTTGAAGCTGTGTGGAATACCATCGTTCAACGCCATCTCCACGTCTATTCCGGCTGCCTCCAAAGCCAATCCCAAACCTAAAAGCGAGCCAATCGCGTCACCATCCGGTCGAATATGTGAAACAACCAACACGCGCGAGGCCAACTTCAGACGCTCCGCAAGTACTGTCAATGTATCGTTATTCATCCTTTTTCCCCTCCCCCGCATCGTCTGCATATTCTCCACGTAAAGAGGCAAACAAGCGCTCAAACCGTTCCACCCGCTCAGGAGTTGGATCCCAATGAAAGCGTAAGAGAGGAAACATCCTCATTTCCACGCGGTCAGCAAGTTCACTACGTAAATAACCTCTGGCATGCTCTAACCCATCCAGTATTTCCTTCGTGCGAACAGAACCTTCCAACGCAGACACATATATATCTGCGTAAGACAATTCGCGATCCACTGTCACGTCGGTCACAAAGACGCCTTCTAAGCGTGGGTCTGCCACTTCGTAGAGTAATAATTCGGATAATTCTTTATACAGATGATCTGCAAGTCGTCTTTGACGCGTTTTGGAAACCACGCAACTCTCCGTTCTACAAAACACTCACCAGCTCAAAAATATAGCATTCTATCGTATCACCGACCTCGAAATCCTCGAAACCCTTCACACCAATCCCGCATTCAAACCCTTGACGAATTTCCCGCACATCATCTTTTTCATGTTTGAGTGAAGCAAATTCACCTTGGTAGATAATTTTATCTTTCCGGTGAACTTTTAACTTTGCATTCCGTCGTATTACACCCTCCACAACACGACAGCCCGCAATCTTCCCTATCCGTGGGATTTGGAAGATTGCCAACACCTCAGCCCTGCCCAACCGAACCTCTTTCTCTTCAGGCTCAAGCATACCTTTCAAGGCCTTTTCAATATCTTCTATAAGTCGGTAGATAATTTCATATAAGCGGTAAGATACACCTTCCGTCTCCGCCAACCTTCGCGCAGCCACATCAGCCTCTACATTAAAGCCAATGACAAACGCTTTAGAGGCTGAGGCTAACATTACATCATTCTCACCAATATTACCCGTCTCAGCATAAAGGATGTTAACCCCAATATTACCAACACTGAGCTTCTCCAGAGAAGAAACAATAGGTTCAAGTGAACCCTGTACGTCGGCTTTTATCACCAGCCGCAACTCCTTTTCTTCACCAGACTGCACTCGTTCAAAGAACTTCTCTAAGGTCAAACCTTCCCTTTTCGTCTTTTCAGCCTCAGCTTTAGCTTCTTTACGTTCAACCACAATTCTCCGAGCCTCCCTCTCAGATGGTACAACGTAGAACAATTCGCCTGCCCTGGGCACCTCGTTGATACCCATCACAGATACAGGGATTGATGGTCCGGCTTCTTCCACGCTTCGACTCCGGTAGTCAAACATGGCTCGTAACTTACCATACGCTGTACCAGCTAAGACGACATCTCCAACAGAAAGGGTGCCATTCTGAACAAGCAATGTTGCTAACACTCCCCTGGCCCTATCCACTTCTGCTTCCACTACTGTCCCAAACACGCGTCCGGCTGGATTGGCTCGTATATCCGAGTTATCGGCCACCAATAATATGGCCTCTAAAAGGTCGTCTAACCCTTTCTTCTCTTTCGCTGATACAGGGACAACTATCGTGTCGCCATCCCAATCATCAGGTACCAGATTAATCTCCGCTAATTGCTGTTTAGACCTTTCCGGGTTGGCATTGGACTTATCCATCTTGTTAAGCGCAACGACAATGGGCACCTGAGCGGCCTTGGCATGCGCAACGGCTTCCTTGGTTTGAGGCATAACACCATCATCTGCCGCGACTACCAACACGACCACATCGGCACCTTGGGCACCGCGAGCCCGCATGGCTGTGAACGCGGCGTGACCGGGGGTATCTAAAAATGTGATCTGTCGCCCTTTGTGCTCCACCTGATAAGCTCCAATATGTTGGGTGATTCCCCCTGCCTCTCCGGCAGCCACATCTGTATGCCGTATGGCATCTAACAAAGTCGTCTTCCCGTGGTCAACATGGCCAAGCATAGAAACCACTGGCGGCCTGGCAACCAATTTATCAACATCCTCATCGGCAATCAACCGTCGCCAGAGCGGAACCTCACCTATTTCTTCCCGTACAACTTCCGGGGTCACCAGCGTGGCTTCAAAGCCAAATTCTGAGACCACAATCGCGGCAGTATCAAAATCTATCTGTTGATTGATGTTTGCCATTACCCCATTGGCCATCAAAGATTTAATAACCTCAATCGGGCTGGCATCAATCATTTGTGCCAGATCGCGTACAGAAAGGCTGGCAGGGAGCTCAATATTTTTTATCACTTGCTCATTTTCACCCATTTACATCTCCTCATCAGGCTTGGTTGCCCATCATCCAAATAACCATCGAGTACTTCTCCCTTTATCTCTTTCATCATCCATCCTAAAATCCATTCTCTCCAACAGGTCAGTCCTCTTTGGTGATGTCTGGAATCGTAGCCATGTATTCTTTCAGTGTCTCCATGTCTTCTGGTGATATATTCGTCCTCAATGCGTGAGCGAGGGACCCCTTCAAGGCAACCTCCCAACATGTACGTTGATAATGTATATAAGCACCACGACCTGCCAACTTTCCCGTAGGATCTACCTTAACACCATCCGGGCTGCTAACAATGCGAATGAGAGATCGTTTGGGATTGGTTGTGCGGCAACCAACGCATGTCCGTGTGGGGATATGTTTGCCTCGACGGGGCTTTTTCTTGCTCCCACTAGACATGATTAACTCCATTCCTCCCATTCTCCTTCCTGGTCACGTTTTCGCTTCTTCTTGGATATATAGACATCAGAATCCGGATCGTACTCAACTTCTCGATATTTCTGCTTCTTTTTCTTCTTTTCTTCTTTCTCCATCAACTGTTCTTGTTCTTCGTCTTCGTAAATTTGTTCATCAACGTATTTGCGGATACTGTCCTCATATTTAAATAGCTTTTCAAACTCCAACTCTTCCTCCACAACCTCCTCTTCTGGAGGTACTTCAGCTTCTTCTGCCTCCATCTCCTCAGTTGGCTTCGCAACGAACTCCACTTCTGCAACCTCTTCTACAGGTTCCAGGACGGGGAGGGCTTCAACCACTTCCATGAGGGGTTCGGTTACCTCAACACCTGGTTCCATTTCAACCTCGGCTTCCAATTCCGCCACCACTTCGGGCACCTCAGGTTCAGGGAAGCTCACTCGCCCTAAAGCCTCTTCGATGTCACTCATGGCCTTGGGGCCTAAACCTTTCACATTTCGTATCTCCTCCGGGTTCACCTGCATCTGCAACATCAGGTCACCAATGGTGGAGTAACCAGCATTAGCTAACAGGATTGTCCATCTTGGAGAAATGCCCAGGTCATCAATGAGAGTGTCAAAAGCGGCATCGGGAACTGCTCTGCGTACTTCTTCGATCATCTGGATTTCAGCCTGGTACTCCGCTTCCCGAACACGCTGCGCCCCTCGTTCAACCCGATCAACGAACTCGAACAGGAAGCGATACTCCTCAGGAGTAACCGGGCGACCCTCTGACTTCTTGGCAAGAACAGATTCTGCCTGGATAAGACTCTCGGCTTCCCTTCCGGCCATCGTCTCGTATTGGGGATCATTTTGTAAGATATACATGATATCGGCTGCAGCTTCTGGCAGGCTTTTAATATCAATGCGCCATCCGGTTAATTTGGCTGCCAGGCGAGCATTCTGACCGTCTCGTCCTATAGCCAGGCTGAGCTGGTCTTCAGGAACCACGACTGTTGCTGTTTTTAACCCTTCGGATACTTCATTCAAATAGACACCGTGCACCCTGGCTGGGCTGAGCGCTTTTGCAATATAAACCGTGGGGTCAAGGTTCCATTCGATTACATCTATCTTTTCGCTATTTAATTCGCGTACAATGGCCTGAATACGTATCCCACGCACCCCCACACACGCTCCTACAGGATCAATTCCGGGTTGCAAAGCAGACACAGCCACCTTTGACCGACGCCCTGGCTCGCGTGAAATAGAACGAATCTCAACGGCTCCATGATATATTTCTGGAACCTCGTTTTCTAACAAACGGCGTAAAAAGCTGCGATGGGCACGGGAGACGATGATCTGTGGTCCCCTGGGCGTGTCCTTGACCTCCAGAAGTAGGGCGCGGACCCGGTCGCGAGTACGGTAACGTTCCCCCGGAATCTGTTCCTTACGCGGCATAATACCTTCCGCATTCAGATCCAAGCCCAGGGTGATTTCTTTAGGGCTGATTGCTTGAACGACGCCACTGATGATCTCACCTTGTTGTTTTATAAAGTAGTCTAGTTGCGCGCTCCTCTCCGCCTCTCTTATTTTTTGGTGGATGATCTGTCGAGCCGTTTGGGCCGCCACACGCCCAAAATTTTCCGGAGTGCTTTCTACAACAACTAACTGACCAATTTCCGCCTCTGGATCTACTTTAAGTGCCTCTTCCAATGAAACCTCAGTGCGCTGGTCTTGTACTTCATCAACTACTTCTTTTTCCGCATATACCGTCACATCCCCCGTCTGCTCATCAACCTTAACTTCCACGAGTTGAGCAGAAGAGGCATTCACAGTACGCCTGTAGGCGGATATCATAGCAGCCTCTACGGCTTCCATGATAATCTCACGTGGCAAGCCGCGCTCCTCAAGTAATTCATTAAAAGCCAAAGCAAATTCGCCTTTCATCCTTACTCTTTCTCCAAATATATCTTATAGGGCATTATACGCAGAAAAGTGGGGGTTGCCCACTTTTCGAAAAAAGCCAATCTATTGGCTAGCGCCCACGCTTTGAGGATTTTAGCACGGAAACAAAACATACGCAAGGTTTTCGTAAAGTCTGTATAGACCATATCCAACATTGGCTCACCATTTCCTGCGCGCATCCATTTCCCTCATCGTCCCACGCAACTTCACCTGTAACTCTTCAGGGAACTCAGGCACACACTTCTTTATCAGCCATAAAACAATATCTGGGTTAGGTTGGGCATGGACCAGGCTCTGGCGTAAAAAATATACAGCCTCCTGTGGAACCCGACGGGAAAGTGATTGCAACACAGGTAATACCTCATGCTTTCGATCATCGCTTACCGTAGTAATTACAGGCATTAACAACCGATAGACGGGAGGAAAATTTTCAAACTTCTCATCCTTTAACAACTGCTTCAACGCCTGTAACCCTATCTTTCGATAACCGGTTTCTGCGTTTAACCACCTCTCGACGATTTTAAAATACGCATCCTGAGCGTCTCTACGTACGCGGGATAGCCCTGTCGTGAGGACCTCTTTTAGAACTTGGGGATCAATAGCCGGTGTTACCCACTCATCAATTAGACCGAGTATAGATTCCTGGCATGACAAAGGAATTTGACCCAACAGACGGGCTGCCAGAATACGTGTCTCCAACCAGGCAGCTTCCCATAATCTCGTACACAGCGCAAGAGTCTCTTGGGGCTTAGATTCTGCTTGGGGTTTCAGGGCAATCAGAACCTGACGCAAAACGGGATCAGGGGCATTGTAACTTGGCAGGATTGTTGGGGTCGTAGAGAATTGTCCAGGGCGATGTGTCCTGTTGGCATAGAATTCCAATAGGGTATGGAGCTTGGAAATAAACACATCCGGAGATGAAAATTCCTGCGCCAAGCGTACAGCTTGTTGTTTTATTTGTGCAGGCTGTATAGCAGACATTACATTCCAAATGTTTACATATCCCTGATAAGGGAGAGAATAGTAACCCCTATCTTGAAGAACTCAATACGCCCGAGCGAAAAACGCCCTTTCTTTGGCCTGCTTGCCACAGATGATACATTTTCCACCACCCTCAGGTTTTTCCAGCAGCATGCAACGATTGGTTGCTCTGGTTTCGGTTTTTATCTTTGCTTCACACGGACCCCTACCGCACCACCAAATCAACATCCAATAATCTTCCAAGTTCTCTTTGAACTCCGTGAAGTCCTTGGGCTCCAGTGTGTGTGCTTCCCTGAATGCCAGGGCTTTTTCAAACAACGAAGCCTGGACACTCTGCAACACTTCAGCTACCTGCCCGACCAACTGTGTTTGAGGAACAACCGCTTTTCCACCTTTACCGGGTGTATCCCTGCGTGCAAAGGTAAGCATTTTTTTATTTACATCTTTCGGTCCAATCTCGATACGCAATGGCACACCACGTAATTCCCAATCGTTAAATTTAAAACCCGGGGTGACTTCTTCCCGGTCGTCAACATGGACTCGGATCTCCTCACTACTTAGCTCCCTACTTACCCTCTCCGCTACTTCACTGACCTTTGTCTTTTCCTCATCATTGTGATAAATAGGGACGAGAACCACTTGAATGGGGGCAAGCTTGGGGGGTAAGATAAGACCCTGATCATCCCCATGAGTCATGATGATGGCCCCGATGAACCGGGTTGACAGACCCCACGAGGTAGTCCACACGTACTGCAGTTCATTCTGCTTATCCAGGTAACGGATATCGAAAGCTTTGGCAAAGTTCTGCCCTAAATTATGAGAAGTACCTGCCTGCAAAGCCCGAATATCACCCATCATGGCTTCGATCGTGTAAGAACGCATTGCACCCGCAAACTTTTCACTTTCACTCTTTCGACCTTTTATGACCGGTACAGAGGCATCGGTGATAGCAAAGTCAGCGTAGATATCCAACATGCGGATGGTCTCTTCCTCTGCTTCCTCTTCCGTAGCATGTGCGGTGTGACCCTCCTGCCAGTAGAACTCCAGCGTTCGCAGGAAGAGCTTCGTGCGTAGTTCCCATCGTACGACATTACCCCACTGATTGATCAACACGGGTAAATCTCGATAGGATTTTATCCATTTGGAGTACATGTGGCCAATGATGGTCTCAGAAGTTGGTCGAACAACCAAAGGCTCTTCAAGTTCCTCACCGCCACCCACAGTTACAACCGCAAGCTCTGGAGCAAACCCCTTAACGTGCTCCTTCTCCTTTTCCATGAAGGACATGGGGATAAACATGGGAAAAGCTGCGTTCTTGTGTCCTGTGGCTTTGAAGCGTCGGTCTAACGCTTGTTGGATGTTCTCCCACAACGCCCACCCGTATGGACGTACAACCATGCAACCTCGAACAGGCGCATAATCCGCTAATTCGGCCTTTATTACCAGTTGGTTGTACCAATCAGCAAAGGATTCGCTTCGGGAGGGTATTTTGTTTGACGCCATGGCAATTTCCTCTCTTTTTCTCTATTCTTGTTTTTGGGCCCAGGCTTGAACATGCTGAAAAGCCGTCTCCACATCCGGGACGAACGTTAACCAGTAACCATCCCGGGGTGATACGTAATCGCCCAATTGGTTGAAAAAATGTTCAAAGGTCGATTCCCATTCTGATCCAACCAGGATAAGGGGCCGTTTGGGGATGGCTCCAATCTGTAAATTTGTCCACATAACCGCAATTTCTGCCAGAGTGCCTATACCACCGGGAAGCGCTATGGCAACATCACATCCCTCAATCAGGGCAAAGAGGCGTTCCATCAAGGATGGATAATAGTTTTCTTTTTTCACCCAAGGATTTGGACCGACTGGTCGCCACTGCTCAATCTCGCTGCACGTCACCCCTATGACTTGCCCTCCGACTTCCGCAGCTCCACGCGAAACAGCTTCCATGGTACCAATGTATCCGCCTGTTAAAACCGTATAACCTTCCTTCCCTAAGAGATGACCCAAATGCAGGGCTTGTTTATATGCCGGGTCACCTGGCTTTGGCGTCGATCCGCCAAAGACGGTAATGCGAAATGTCCTTTTCATATATTTGACCTTTTTACCTGATTCCGATCATCCCGCGTACGCTGAGGTTAACCTGTGCCCGGTATGGCAAGCACGCATAAACCCGTTCTAAAAAACAAAAGCGGCTCACCAGGTCTGAAAGCCGCAGATTCCATTACGTGGGTTAATGCGAGACCGGGCAATAAAGAAAAAGATTAAAACGGGCATGGAGGGGGAATAAGAAACATGGGGTGATTATAATCGCGAGAGGCATACGGGTAAAGATTGAAGCTTCTGGTTAACTTCTCCTTATTATCCTCAGCGTTTTATTGTACAATAAAACCACCCAGAAGGGTTTTATTACCCCTACTATCTCTCTTCTGGGCATAACATGCGTATTATATTGACTCACGAACAAGCGGACTTCGATGCCCTCGCATCGCTTCTGGGTGCATACTTGTTGGATAACCAGGCTGTGCCTATCCTTCCGCGCCATTTAAACCGCAATGTGCGCTCTTACCTGACACTTTACGGCACGGAACTACCTTTCGCCGAACATCGCGATGTGCTTAGTAGGCCTATACAATCTGTCACCCTGGTAGACACCCAATCCCTGATAACTGTCAAAGGAATGCAACCTCAAACTGAGGTGTACGTGGTTGACCATCATGATCGTCGCGACGACCTGCCTAATAGCTGGAGTGTGGTTGTCGAACCCACCGGGGCAACTACCACCCTGTACGTTGAACAGATCCAAGAACGTGGTATTGTGCTCACCCTGACGCAAGCCACTTTGTTGCTTATGGGCATCTATGAGGATACCGGATCACTCTCCTACATAGGCACTTCTCCGAGGGATGTGCGCGCGGCTGCGTACCTGCTGGAGAACGGAGCAAGCCTGCGGATAGCTGCCAATTACCTCAAACATACCCTCTCACCTGCACAGCAGATGTTGTACGACATCCTGCTTGCGGATGCCGAAATGCACACCATACACGACCAGACAATCGTAATTGCTCGCGCGCAAGTAGAAGGACTGGAAGAAGAAATCTCTACCATCGCTCACAAACTACGCGACCTACTCGATCCCTCTGCCCTGTTCTTGTTGGTCACCACACGAGGGGGTGTACAGATGGTGGCGCGTTCAACCAGCGATGGCATCAACGTCGCTGAGGTCGCCACCCACTTTGGCGGAGGTGGTCATTCCCGCGCAGCAGCCAGCCTGATCAAAGACAGGACATTAGAAGAAATCCACCAGGAACTGTTATCCATCCTGCCAGGACATGTTACCCCAGGACTTACTGTAGGTGAGCTGATGTCACGAGACCCCCAAGTGCTCACACCAGACACCCCAGCCGAAGAAGCTGCCCGGCTAATGCAGCGTTATGGACACGAAGGCTATCCTATCGTTGACCATGGCAAAGTCGTAGGTTTGCTCACCCGCAGAGCGGTAGATCGGGCTCAGGCTCATAAACTTAACCTTCCAGCCGGTAGTTTAATGGAAGCAGGTGAGGTAACCGTCCACCTGGGAGACACTATCGAGCAGGTACAACGCTTGATGATGGATACCGGTTGGGGACAGATTCCTGTCATTGACCCACAAACTGGTGAAATCGTTGGCATCATAACCCGCACCGACCTGATAAAAACGCTGGCTCCCGAACCAGAAATTCCTGGACGTCTGAATGTCGGTGACCGCCTGGTACACGCTCTACCACCAGCACGTTTGGCTCTGCTGAAAATGATGGCCGATATGGCTCACCAGCAAGGGGACGCTCTGTATATCGTCGGTGGTTTTGTTCGCGACCTGCTCCTCGACCAACCCAGCGTAGATTTCGACTTGGTCGTCGAAGGGGACGCCATCGCCTTGAACCGCGCCCTGGCGAAACGCTTCGGTGGACGGGTCACCAGTCATGACCGTTTTGGGACCTCTAAGTGGCACATCAAAACCATCCGTTCCGATTTAGCCCAAACCCTCAACCTCAAATTCCAACACGAGCTCCCTCCCCACTCGATCATTCAAGCTCCAGACCTTCCAGAAACAGTAGACCTCGTAACTGCACGCCAGGAATTCTACACACACCCCACTGCTTTACCCACCGTCGAACGCGGCAATATCAAACTAGACCTTCACCGGCGCGATTTCACCATCAACACCCTCGCCGTGCGACTGGATGGGAACCATTACGGCGAACTACACAATTATTGGGGGGGTCTTAATGATCTGCACCAAGGCAAAGTTCGCGTACTTCACTCCCTGTCCTTTGTAGACGACCCCACCCGGATGTTGCGTGCGGTACGCTTTGAGCAGCGTTTTGAATTCAACATCGAAGAACGAACTTTACAACTGCTCAAAGAAGCCCGGTCCCTACTCGATCGTGTTTCTGGTGACCGCATCCGCCATGAACTGGATTACATCCTCAACGATGACCGTGTTGCTCAGATGTTATCCCGTCTCCATGAACTCGGCTTGCTGAAAAACATTCACCCAGATTTAAACTGGGATGAATGGTTATCAGATCGGATCTCTTCCCTGAGCGACCTTGAAGACGCTCCTGAATGGCACATCAGTCCGGAATTCCGCAGGCTCCCATTAAAAAGGGCTTTGGGCTACTCCCTGTTATTGATCCGTCTAACCACCTCCCAAGCCGGATCCGTTATGAAGCGGCTTAAACTTACCCACTCCCTCTGGGAAGCAATAGAATCCGCCTGCCAGCTTTGGTCTGAGCGAAATAAACTGAAAAAAGCTAGCCCCAGCGAATTAACCTTCCAATTGGACAACGCCCCTCACCTGACACGTTACGCTTTCTACAAAGCAGTGGAAGATCCAAAACTGAAAACGAAATTGCATAAATACGCTACCCAATGGCAACATGTACATTCCAAAACAACCGGCGATGATCTGCGTGCCCTCCGCCTACCTCCCGGTCCCCACTACCGTGAGATTCTGCAAACACTACGCGCAGCCTGGTTAGATGGGAAAATTTCCTCCCAAGAAGAGGAAACTCGCGTGTTGGAAGAATTAATTCATTCGTACAATCTCAACCCCAATAACTGACTCAACTTTCACACACCTCACTTTGAATGTCCCTTTACCAAGAACATATACCTAAATGAGAAAGATTTTTCCACTCCTTGTACTGCTCCTCATACCTGTATTTTTCTTCTTCCCCCTTCTCTCCCATTTAGAAGAACAAGACCCCTTCTGCAGCGTATGTCATACCTTGCCAGGAGCAACCTATTACTATAGAGCAGTCCAAGCAACAACCCAAACTGAAACCTACGCAGACCTGGCTAGTGCACACTACGGCAAAAGGCCTCAAGACTTCCAATGTATAGACTGTCACCGCGGTCACAACTCCATCACCGACCGCGTTCGGACGATACTCCTCGGAGCTACGAATACCTGGAAATGGTTAATTGGACCACTCAACCTTGGCACGGAGGCAGGTCGCATAACTGTGCCGTACTTAATTGAAACAGCTTGTATGAAATGCCACACGGATACCCTACTGGTCCTCGGTTTTGATAACCACTTTCACAACCTGTTACCCATGGCCTATTCTGCCTGGCAAGACGGCGAAAACCTGCACCCACCACCCGATGACATTACCGCTAACCTGGCTACTCTAAACCCTGCCGTGAACACCACCTTAGGTTGTCGCCAATGCCACCGAGCACACCATCATTTACCTGGCTCTGAAGAACAGCACTTTCTCGATCTTGAAGCAGTATTTTCAGGTTGTGTTCAATGCCACCGGGAGGGCAAACAAGGCCCACTTCAGATTGAACAATGATGATATCCTGAAGCGCCGCCTTCGTCGCCTTGTCGCCCTCATATCCCTCTGGTATAATCCCCCTCGCTGACTAGGCCTGGCAGTGGCTTCGGCTACTGTCTCGGAGACCTGCAAACAAGACAGCATTTTTATTTAGGAGAAAAGCAGACGTCATGCCATTAGATAAAGAAACCAAAAGTAAACTTATAGAGGAGTTTCATCTTCACGCCAAGGATACAGGCTCACCTGAAGTTCAAATTGCCCTGTTAACCAATCGGATCTCTCTGCTGACAGATCATTTACGCACACACAAGCACGATGAATCCTCACGCCGAGGACTGCTCAAACTTGTGGGAAAACGTCGGCGCTTGTTGGACTACATCCGTCAGTTAGACTACCAACGTTATTTAGAAATTACCAAACGGTTGGAAATTCGTAGTAAGTGACAAACTTTAACAAGTAGATGGACTGTACTTCAAATATCTGCTATTTTGTGCAGCTATTAAGGATTCCGGCTCAAGGGAGAGGGGTAATCTTTTCATTTGAACATCTGTTATCACAACCAAACGAAATATTCTATTCGCTCTGAATTGAGCCCTCAAATCAACCCATCCACAACAAAAATTTTTTCTACCCGTGGAGGGTCAATATCGCTTGCTGGTTGGGAATTGGGAAACATGGCGAATTACGATTCGCCCTGACTTCCAGTCCCTAACCTGGCAGGCACTTTTAGGAGACATTCATGAAACCCGAAACAAAAACATATCAAACCGAGATAGGGGGAAAAACGATCATCATCGAAACAGGAAAGCTGGCAAGTCAAGCTGGTGGAGCTGCTTCGGTTAGGATAGGCGATACGGTCATATTTGCTGCTGCTACCATGAGCAATGAAACCCGTCCAAACATAAATTTCATTCCGCTCTCAGTGGACTACGAAGAGCGCATGTATGCCGGAGGACGCATACCCGGCTCATTTTTCCGACGGGAGGGGCGACCAACCGACGAAGCTATACTAACCTCCAGGCTAACCGACCGCACCCTACGGCCACTCTTCCCGAAAGACATGCGCAACGATGTGCAGGTAATCCTGTACTCTTTCTCTGCAGATGGAGAAAATCCAATAGATATCCTTGCCATCACTGCAGCCTCAACAGCCTTGACGATATCTGATATCCCCTGGGATGGTCCTGTCGGCGGTATCCGCATCGGGCACATCAATGGTGAATTCGTCGTATTCCCCACATTCGCAGAAATGGAACAATCCGACCTGGATTTACGCATGTCCAGCAGCCCGGATGCCATCATGATGGTGGAATGTGGCGCCAACGAAGTGTCAGAAGAGATCATCGTCCAAGCCCTTGAGTTTGGGCATGAAATCGTTCAACCGCTTATTCAGCTACAGCGCCAAATAGCCGCAGAGATCGGCAAACCCAAACGCGAATACCCCGCACTAATCGAAGAACCACTACCAGAAACGGTCTTAGGAGAAGTCACAGACGAGTTAAACGCTATTCTAGCAACACCAAAAGAAAAAGATGAATTAAATGCTGCTGTGGATGCTTTACGAACCAAGTTGATAATGGAATTATCCAACCAGGATGAGAACACAGAATACATCAACACCGCATTCAACCATGTTTATCAGAACATCGTCCGCCAGAACATCCTACGTAACATGCGTCCAGATGGACGTTCTCCATCAGAAATACGCCCAATCTGGTGCGAGGTTGGGGTCAGCCCCCGGGCTCACGGCTCTGGCCTTTTCACCCGTGGATCCACCCAGGCCTTAACTCTGGCTACACTGGGCACCCCCCGCGAAGCTCAGTCTTTAGATAACCTGACACCCTTTGAAGAAAAACGGTATATGCACCATTACAACTTTCCACCGTTCTCTGTAGGAGAGACTCAACCTCTCAGGGGAGCTTCTCGTCGTGAAATTGGGCACGGTGCCCTGGCTGAACGAGCGCTTCTGCCCGTAATCCCTGATGAGACTGAATTCCCATACACACTGCGCCTGGTCTCGGAAGTGCTCTCCTCCAACGGCTCTACTTCCATGGCATCGGTATGCGGTTCCACCCTGGCACTCATGGACACAGGTGTGCCCATCAAGGCTCCCGTGGCCGGCATTGCCATGGGGTTGATCAAAGAGGGAGAGCACGCGGTCATTCTGAGTGACATCCAGGGGCTGGAAGATTTTCTGGGCGACATGGATTTCAAAGTTGCGGGAACAGAAAGGGGAATCACCGCTCTGCAAATGGACATCAAAATTAAAGGTATCACCACAGAGTTAATATCTGAAGCATTAGAACAAGCACATCAGGGGCGGCTTCACATACTCTCCAAGATGCTCGAAGTCATCCCCGAACCCCGTCCGGAATTAAAACCACACGTCCCCAGGATAAGCGTAATACAGATTCCGGTCGAGAAGATTGGAGCTATTATTGGCCCAGGTGGAAAAATCATCCGCAGTATCCAGGAAGAAACCCAAACAAAAATTGACATCATGGATGATGGGTTAGTATACATTGCCTCCAATGACGGTGAGGGTGAGCGTTTAGCAAGGGAAAAAATCGAACTGCTGACCGAGGAACCCAAAATTGGGCATATCTACACTGGTCGCGTAGTGCGGACAACAGACTTTGGCGCATTCGTTGAAATTCTCCCCAATACCGATGGCCTGGTGCACATCTCACAACTGGATGTGGAACCTGTAGATAATGTTGAAGATGTTGTCAGGGTTGGCGATGAGATTACAGTAATGATCACGGATATTGATGAAAATGGCCGTATCCGTCTTTCAAGAGAAGCAGTACTGGAAGGATGGACAGCGGAAGAGGCTAGGAACAAAGATAGAAGGCCAAGAAGGAGCCGATCATCTCATTATCGGGGATCTCGTCACCCCAGAGAGAGCAAAAACAGGAAAAACTACTAACAAACAGTTCATGCACACACAAAACCTCCCGTTGGATTTTCACAGGAGGTTTTGTTATCTGAAAAGACAATCCATAGTAACCAAGAAGGTGTAAATATGAATGCCCCCAATCCTCCCCCTACCAATCAAGAAAAACCACAACGCAAACGGAAAAAGCAAGCCAAAAAAGCCTTGCTCACATTCCTCAGACACCTGCGCCGTGCCTGTACACAATTTGAAACTCTCGAAAAGTGGATAGAACGCGTTGCTGAGCTTGAAGAACTGCTCTCTGAATATCCCGATGTGTTCTCTAAGGAACAACAGAAAAAACTGAAGGAAGCAGCCAAGTTGACCAACTCCACCCAAGCAGGAATTCGGGCAGCCTGTAAGCTCCTTTCAATGGAAATCGAAAATGTCCTGGCTGGAATGGTCATCGGCGGGACAGCTACCTCTGTAATATTGGGGATATTTATTGTAGGTGCAATTATGGCAGGAGGCGTGGTGGCATATCTTCGCTTCATCCCATCGTCCGCTTCGGTGGTCATGATCAATGAGGGTTGTCCAGATATCCCTGTGGGGGAAGCGCTCTCACCAATGGCATCAGGGTTACTCTCGACCTTCAACCTTGAGGTCCCCGATACCGTATATATGAATGACCAGGCTGAAATGGAAGTGCCCGCGCTGCCGATATCCCTAACTTTACAGTTCACCGCGCCAAGCACCCTGGGCATCCGTCTAGGTTGGTTCAGCATCCCCCTCTCACTTTCTTCTTCTGTGGACAGCTTACAGTTAGATGGTGAGGAAGTGCTGACAGGTAGCGTCTCGAAGGGTTTGCGTGAGGCACCAACGCACACCATCCTCATTCACTGTCCATAACCCAACGTACAGGATAAGATGCTATTTATTCTTCTGCTCTATTAACCTCTCTGATCTGTGTGGGTAAATAAGGCATTTGGGGGCCAGTAATACCTAAAAGTCCAGCCAGGGCTGCTCGCATTGCCAGACGATCATCCCATGGATATTCTGTTTCACCAAAACACATGGACTGCTCGTGCCCTTTACCACAGGCAATCACCACATCTCCCTTTCGTGCCTGAGATAGAGCAAACCGTATCGCCTCCCCTCGATCGGGAACCCGCCAGAAGGTTTTTCCCTCCTCCCCCCCACGCGATCTCATCCCTTTTGCCATCTCTTCCAAAATCGCTTCTAATGACTCAGTGCGAGGGTCCTCAGCAGTAAGCACAGTTTTATCGGCCAATTCAGCGGAGGTCTCCGCCATCATACGACGCTTGGCACGATCACGCAAACCAGCGGAACCAAACACGGCTATCACCTGTCCGGTAGTCATTTCCCGTGCAGCCTTTAATGCCTGGTAAAGAGCATTGGGAGTGTGTGCAAAATCAACAATGGCTAAAAAGTCCTGCCCCAAGTCAATCACTTCCATGCGCCCTGGTATCCCCGTTAATCGGGAAATACCTTCCTGAGCTGCTTGAATTGGGAGCCCCAAGCCCACAACTGTGGCGGATATCGCCGCCAGACAATTCATGACATTGTAGGCTCCAACCAACCTGCTCTCCACAAGGAACTCACAACCGGAACAACTTGCAACAAAGTTTATTCCTGAAGTAGTGTAGCAAATTTTTTTCGCACTTACATCTACCTTCTCGTTCAACCCATAAGTCACCTGTCTCCCTCTGACCAATGGCTTCAGGTAGCTATACGAGTCGTCATCGCTATTGAGAACCGCTACTCGGTAATTCCCGTGCTGTTTTAAGGTTGTCTCTTCCAGGGATTTAAAAAGCTTCCCTTTGGCTGAGCGGTACTCCTCGTAGCTGCCATGAAAATCAAGATGTTCATGGGTTATGTTGGTCACCACGCCCAGGTCAAATTCACAGGCGGCAACACGTTCTTGCGCTAAACCATGCGATGTAGCCTCTATAACCACATGGGTCAATCCTGCCGTCACCATTTCCGATAGATAGCGTTGAACATCAGGAGACTCAGGTGTAGTGATATGTAAACCTGTATCCAATACATGCTCACCGATGACTGCATTTACAGTCGAGATCATCCCTGCCTTTAGTCCCGCGGCTAACAGAATGTGATGGATTAAATTCACAACGGTGGTTTTGCCATCCGTTCCCGTCACACCGATGACAGTGAGCTTCCGGGCCGGGAAACCATAAAAAGCAGCAGCCAGGTAAGCCAAAGCCAGACGGCTGTCTTCAACTTGGATATAGGGTACAACTAAACCCCTTTGGGTCTGGGTGCCAGCAACTGCCACTGCTCCCTTCAAGATAGCCTGCGGGATGAAACCATGCCCATCCGTATTTCCCCCTTTGATAGCAACAAATAAAAATCCAGGTTCAATGTTGCGTGAATCCTGTGCTATTCCGGTGATACGAACATCAGGGACAGGGCTTAATGCAGGAATGGGAATTTGCCCCCACAACCGTTTGAGAGACAACACCGAACTATTCAAAGATAAAACCTCTGGGACAGATTTCTTCCTCACTGTTTACCAAGACGCCCCAGACAACTTTACTGGGGCGTCTTTCGTGTCCATTTTACCGGTTTTGGGGGTCAATGCAAAGTCCGACGTAGCTCTGCCAATTGACCTGCGACGGAGTTATCCAGTAACTTATCACCAATATTTATGACCAAACCACCGAGGATACCCGGATCAACGCGGAAAGTTACCGTAGTTTCCGCACCAACCTTTGCCAAAATATCTCGTTTGATCGTGGTTTGTTCCTCTGGAGTAAGAGGCAACGCACTGGTTATAACTGCTGCCTCACCACGCAGCTTTTCAACATCCTCTAGAACGACAACTCTGCCAGCCCTCACCCCTGAGAAAAATTCAGCAATTAATCCACGTTGACGAGCTTCATCCATTGTCTGGCCGATAATTTTTTGAGCTGCAGCTATTGCCAGGGAAGCAACCTGCCCACGCAGATCTCCCAGGAGGCGATTGCGCTCCTGTTCAACCTCGAAAACCAGGGATTCACGCTCCTTGACACTCTCAGTTTCAGCAGCACCCTTGATCTCTTTGGCCACAACCTCAGCACGCTCCGTGGCTTCACGTACAATCTTACTTGCTTCTGCTTGGGCATTCGTCAGGATTTTCTGGGCTTCTTTTTCAGCATTGGCGCGAGCATCCGCTGCCACGCGGGCATCCTCCAGCCCCTTTTCAATCGCCTGACGACGCTTTTCCAGCATATCAACCAGAGGATGATACACCCATGCTCTTAATACCAATAGCAGAATGGCAAAGTTGAATATCTGAACGAACAAATATCCCAGGTTTATGCCTAATCCTTCCAAAGTGACACTCCTTTGACTCGCAAATTAACCTACAAACAAGATCAACAGGGCAACCACCAAACAGTAAATCGCCACCGCCTCGGCAAAGGCAATGCCGAGGATCATGTTTGTCTGGACTTGCCCGGCAGCATCTGGATTACGAGCAATACCTTGCACAGCACCATAGCCTAGAATACCAATGCCCAATCCGGCACCTATCGTACCAAGCATCGTCATACCGGCACCAATGAGTTTTGCTGCACTAGCTTCCATGATGAAAAATGACCTCCTTTTCAATTTTAGGTGAAAACCTTTACTCACAATCTTGAGCTAAACATGAGCTTCTTCGTGTTCGCCATGCGCTTGCGTGGCCATGGACATGAACACCATAGTGAGAATACCAAACACAAATGCCTGTATCAGCCCAATGCCTAACTCCAACACCAGGAAGAACGATTGAGCAAATACCGGCACCAGAGAACCTATTACAAAAAGCAAAACCGAACCAGCGAATATATTGCCGAACAACCGGAAAGAGAATGAGAGCACCTTAGAAATTTCAGCAACAATCTCTAACAGACCAACAGCAAAATTGACAAATGGCATAATCAATTCCAATGGATTACCAAACCCAGGCTTTTTAATGGTCAACCGTGCAGCTCGGATAGCATCTATATTGATAAATTTCTTCAGATAACCCCCACCCAAGGCACGAATCCCCATAACTTGGATCATGAATACTGACACCAGAGCCAATCCAACTGTAAAGTTCAGGTCGGTAGAGGCAACCCGAACATAGGGGACCAGCATAAACTTATCGGCTGTATGCTCCTCCGGTTCGGTATGCTCATTATCAGCTTTGACGATGGTGACAATCCCTGGAGCAATTTCCTGAGTGGGGAATCCATGTTCGGAGTGCTCCAAATATCCAATACTATCTACTCCTGGAATCAACTCCATCCAATTTACAATCAGTACAATCAGCATGATAGTAGCAAAGTACGGGAATATTTTCTTGGCCCATTTAGGGGTCGTAGTTTCCGTCATGCCAAACAGCATCTCTAGTAAAGCCCCAAAAACCCCAGGAATACCTGAAAGCACACTCTTTCCACTCTTGATCTGCTTGCGAATAAACCAGGCACTCAAAAGAAGGATAATATCCGCTAAGAGTACAGCCAGCATCGTGTTCGTGAAATAAAAGTCACCGATGACTGGAAGAGTAAAAAGAGGATCATGCGTCAATCGTTCCGCGGGTAATTGAACATGCGGTCGAATAGGAGGAAAGGCACTGGCTGCCAACACAGATAGTATGATGATGAACAGAAAAATCCAGCGATTAGGAAGTCTACGTTTCTTCATCGTTTGTCCCATGATCCGTGTCCTCCTGGGAGGGTAAAATCTTGCGTTCTTGAATTGGTTTAATTTTGGCTGTTGTTCTTCTTACCACCCATAACATGGCGATTATGGTGAACGGAACACTACCAGCAATCATCACGATTGTAAAAGTGGGCCGTGTTCGAAAATGACTATCTAACCAAAGACCTAAAAGGAGGGTTACTAAAACTATAGCTGTCGTCAGACACCCTACCTGCCCAGCCACAGTAGCTAATGTAAGGTTGAAGAGATATTGCTTACGGTCCTTGTCTGGCATATCTTGGGTTGGGCTGGTCATGACGGGAGGATTGTAACATAGGCGCTGAACAACAGTCAATGAACCGTGCTAACGCTTCGCAGCTTTCTTAAAAACACAACTTTTTTGTCTCTTTTACTTCAACGTCGTCCCCATCGCGGGATACGCAGGGCAGATCCAAATCGTCACCAGATAAGGAGCAAACTCGCCTCAGAACAATGATTTGGCGGCTATCATGGACCACTCAAACCAGGGGCCAAAAGCCGTGCCCATTAGAATGATACCCACACAAAGAGCCGTTAAGGCAATGGTATAAGGACGGGTAATTGGTAATGCTTTCTCTTCATCCTCTGATCGGTAGAGGTATATGACTTTGAGGACGAGCAAGTAATAGTAAATACCGATGATAGCATTGATAACACCAATTATTGCTAACCAGATCAAACCTGCATCCACAGCAGCAGCAAACACCCATACTTTTGCCACGAACCCGGCGAATGGTGGCACCCCAGCCAGGGATAAAAACGATACCAGAACAACCAATGCCAACCATTTAGAACGGCGGCTTAAACCTGAAAATGCCATGATTTCATCTGATCCGGTTACCCGCCAAAATGTGGCTACCACTCCAAAGGCTGCCAGGTTGGTTAACAAGTAGGTTATCAAGTAAAAAACCGCACTGGTTACTCCCATCTCAACAGAAACAGCAGATACACCTATCAATACATAACCAGCATGAGCAATAGATGAATATGCCAATAACCGTTTGATATTTCTTTGAACCAGCGCCATAACATTACCCAAGGTCATGGTGACCGTTGACAGGGCGGCAATAATCGGCATCCAAACGGGAATCGTCTCACCCGATGGAAATACGATTAAAAGAACCCTCAACAGCACGACAAAACCCGCGGCTTTCGAGGCAGTGGACAGGAAACCGGCTACCGGTATAGGAGCCCCCTCATAAACATCTGGTGCCCAGAAGTGAAAGGGCACTACAGAAACCTTGAAGCCGAACCCCACCAAAACCAATGTCAGGACACCTAAACCGGCGATCAAGGGTACCTGGTTGGCTGCCAGGCGTAGAGGTAGCTCATACAAACTGGTGGTACCTGCAAAACCATACAACAGGCTGAAACCATACAACATCACCGTCGAAGTCATAGCCCCAAAAAGCAAATACTTAAAACCGGCTTCGGTGGATCTATCCTCACGTTTAAAGAACCCGGCCAATACATAAAGAGGTATTGAAGTTGTCTCGATGGCTAAATAGAGCATGATCAAATCAGCAGCGGCTGCCATCAGGCTCATACCTAAAGTGGAAGCCAACAACAGCAGATAAAACTCGCCTCGTTGTCCAAGCTCCTCAATATCCATAGCAAACAGGGTGGTAATTACTGCTCCCAATAGAAATAGCAGTTTGAACACAAATCCCAACCAATCATGGCGCAACATCCCACCCCAGACCAAGGTGGGTTCATCCCCTGGACGACCGAACAGCAGAGTCAGAAGAATAATAAGCAGCAATCCCAGTGCAGCGAGCCAGCCTAACCTCCGACCTTTTTCTCTCAAAAAAAGATCAAAAATCAATACCAGTCCACCCAAAACCAGTATGGCGATCTCAGGCAAAATGGCTAAAAACATCGTTGCATCAACGCCAGCGAACACTCAGGCACCTCTAAGTAACCGTAGCACATTTTCCACACCGGATTCAACCATTGGCACCATGACTGATGGAAAGATGCCTATGATAACCATCGTGCCTGAAAGCAACACGAGGGCAACTTTATCCAACGCATTTACATCTCCTACGAGCTGTTCATACTCTCCAGATAGTTTGCCAAAGAACACATTACCCACAACGCGAATGATATACGCTGCGGTGATGACAATCGAAAGTGCAGCGACCATAGCAATCCAGGGTTGATATCTCCACACACCCAAAAATATGGGGAATTCGGCAATAAAGCCTGAGAAACCCGGCATCCCCATCGACACCAGACCGCCGATAATAAAGGCAACGGCTACAATGGGCATTTTCTTTACAAAGCCACCCAGCTTGGGAATGTCCCTGGTATGTGCCCGGTCGTATACCATACCGACCACAGCAAAGAAGAGAGCCGTCATCACCCCGTGGGAGAACATCTGGACCCCAGACCCTAACAAGCCTTCACGCGTTAACGTAGCGAAGCCTAATAGCACCAAACCCATGTGCGAGACGGACGAAAAACCTATTACGTATTTGAAATCCGTTTGAACGGAGGCAATGAACGCTCCGTAGACGATATTCACCAGTGTCAACAGGATAATCCAGGGGAAGTGGAACTTTGCTCCTTCAGGCAATAGCATAACGCCAACGCGCAAAGCTGCGAACGCTCCCAGCTTCATCAACACTCCGGCGTGAAACATAGACACTGCCGTAGGCGCTGCGACGTGACCATCTGGACTCCAGTTGTGAAAGGGGAAAATGCCTCCCAAAACCGCAAAGCCAAAAAACACAAAGGGAAACCAAAAGCGCTGAAAAACAGTTGAGAAGCCAGCCTGTTCCAGCTCTAACATGTTGAACGTCCGTACAGGAGAGGCGAAGTAAATCGCCAGAGCACCGACCAATGCCACCACAGATCCTATCAACAGGTACAAGGTCAACTTCATACTGGCATATTCTCTGGTCTCCTTCCAACCCCAGAGGGCGATCAGCAGGTACATGGGGAAAACGGCTATCTCGTAGAAAAAGAACAACTGGAACAAATCCAGCGAGACAAACACACCAAAGACACCCGTGGCTAATATGAAGAGAAACGTAAAGAACTCGCGCGGTCGATCCTCGATCCCCCACGAAATAAGGACACCGGTAAACATCACCACTCCGGTCAATAATACGAGGGGAGCATTTAACCCATCCAGTCCCACAAAGTAGGAAATTCCCAGTGAGGGAGTCCACTTATATTGTTCTGTAAATTGATAGCCACCTGTCGAAGCTTGGTAATTAACGTACACCCAGATCGAAAGGATTAACGCAAAAGCCGAAGCTACCAATGCGATAACCCGTATTAATTTCTTCCGCTCAGCAGGCATCAGAAAGAGCAATAAGGCCGCGGTTATGGGAGTGAAAACAATGACGCTCAATATCGGAAATTGCATGTTCCACCTCTATGTAATCGTGTTGTCTACTGACTTTTCAGTCTAATAACCGAACCACACGACTATTATCCAGACTAAAACAACATCTCCACAGTTCGATTAATTACATCTAGTATCCACGCTGGCCAGACACCGATCAACAACATCAACGCCATCAGTGGGGTAACCACAACCAGTTCACGGGAGTTCATCTCTTTTATATGTCCTACCCATTTTTCGTTTAACGGACCGTGTAAAACTTCCTTCAACCCCTTGAGGATATAAGCACCCGTGAACAACAAACCTACCATGCTCAGAGCTGTATAGAATGTGAAAATAGGCCAGGCCCCTCTTACTACTAAAAACTCGGATATAAAACCGTTCAAACCGGGTAGACCAAGCGAGGACATGGATACGAAAATCAACACTCCCCCAAACACAGGCACAAGGGGGAACAGGCCTCCATACTCTTTCAGGCTGCGAGTGTGGGTGCGCTCATAGATCACACCCACCAGAAAGAACATACCTGCCGCAGAAAGTCCGTGGTTAAACATTTGCAAAACCGCACCGTTGATGGCGATCGTAGCATTTTCGCTACCAGCCTTGAATGCTGCCGCCGCAATTCCCAGAACTACGAAGCCCATGTGGTTCACCGAGGAGTATGCCACCAGCCGTTTGAAGTCATCCTGCCCGTAGGAGTCCAGAGCACCAAAGATGATCGCCATGGTTGCCAAAAAAGCCAAAGCTACGGCAAAGGTGCGCGCTTCTGCGGGATAGAGTGGAAGCACCAAACGAAGGAAACCATAAGCGCCCAGCTTGAGCAGTACACCGGCCAATATCATCGAACCTGCCGTGGGGGCTTCCGTGTGAGCATCCGGCAACCAGGTATGAAAGGGCCAAACCGGCACCTTGATTGCAAATGCCAGTGCAAATGCCCAGAAAGCCAGAGCTTTCACCGTACCGATCGAGAGGCCAAATAGGCTGCCCTGGATAGCGTTCCACTTTTCAATCAACAGAGGAATATCAAAGGTGCCCGATACCACTCCGAGCATCTGAACAGCGAGTAATAATCCCAAGGAACCTGCCATGGTGTAGATCATGAACTTGATAGAGGCGTACGTCCGTGCACTGATCTGCTTACCACCCCAGATGGTGCGCTCTCCTTTTTCGCTACCCCATTGGTTGATCAAGAAATACATAGGGACGAGACCGATCTCCCAAAACACGAAGAAGATCAGAAGGTCTAACGCCATGAACACACCCAACATGCCTGTTTCTAATAACAGGAACAGGATCATGTAAGCCTTGACCCGTTCTTCAATGTTGAACGAAGCCAAGATGGATAACGGTGTCAAAAGGGTGGTCAGTAAGACCATGGTCAGGGAAATCCCGTCCACACCCAGGTGAAAAGAGGCCTGTATCGCTGAGTACCAGTGATATTGTTCTTGGAATTGAAAGCCAGGTATGGAGGCTTCATAGTTGAACCACAACATCAGGGATAAAGCCAGGGGTATCAAACTCAAAACAAACGCCGCCCAACGGATAACATTTTTCTTCTCTGAGGGGAAGAACAACAATATTAGCCCTGACAGGGTGGGAATAAACAGAGTGAGAGTAAGTAAGTGTTTAGCGACGAAATCCATCAACCACTCCAATCCCTGAGATTTAATGCCATCCCAACAGATAATAGAACACGGCCCCAAACGTTACCGTTGTCAGGATGGCAATGACCATGTACTGTTGAACTCGACCTGTCTGAAGCACACGGAAAGTTACTCCCATGCGCTTGATGGTGTTCCCTGCCAGATCCCCCGAACCATTTACAATGGGGATATCAATATAGTTACGCAGAAAGCTGCCAATCTTTAGGGACAACGCGGCAATGGCGTGGAGGAGGCCATCAATAACCCCACGATCTATCCACTGGTACGCAAATACTTCGGATATCCAGGTGGCCGGACGTACGAACAGAAAATCGTACATTTCATCGAAGTAGTACTTATGTTGCAGTATCGTATAGAGTTTTCCCAGCGGTTTCTTAAGCGGATCTTGTGCACCGGCAGGGACATTTCGATAAACCAGCCAACCCAAAGACAAACCACCTAAGGCCACGACCAGTGAAACAACCAAAGGCACAAAATTAAAGGGGACTGTTTCTGGATGTTCCGTCAGGGTACTGCCGACAAAGTCATGGAACCAATTGGGCAGTAGACCGCCCAGGACGGGAAAATGCTCAGGAACTCCGAGCCAGCCAAACGTCACTGCAAACATCGCAAGTATCACCAGGGGGGTCGTCATCGTCCAGGGCGTCTCATGCGCGTGCCTGGTGGCCTCTGTGCGCGGCTTCCCTAAAAAAGTCAAAGAAATTTGCCGCATCGTATAGAAGGCAGTCAACAACGCTGCGGCAGCCAATGTCCAAAATACAATGTGATGCCCGTGACCAAACGCATCGGATAAAATCTCATCCTTGGACCAGAAACCCGCCGTGAGTACTGGAAAACCCGAAAGGGCAAAGCCTCCGATGAGAAAGGTCCAAAAGGTAATGGGCATTTTCTTTTTTAAACCGCCCATGTTAAACATGTCGTTGGCGTCCAGGTGCATGCTGGTGTACAAAGCACCATGTTCAACACCGTGAATCACGGAACCAGAGCCCAGGAAAAGCAGCGCCTTGAAGAAGGCATGCGTGACCAGGTGAAAAGCTGCGGCAACATAGGCCCCAATACCGAGTGCTGCGACCATGTAACCTAACTGCGAGATGGTGGAATAAGCCAATACTCGTTTGATGTCGTTTTGGGCGACTGCAATGGTTGCAGAGAACAAAGCCGTGAACGCGCCTATGAATGCCATGGCCATCATCGGGGTAGTCAGATGAGCGTGTTCCGCACCGGCTGAAAGCAGCGGGAACATACGGATAACCATATACACACCCGCAGAAACCATCGTTGCCGCATGGATCATCGCAGAGACCGGTGTGGGGCCTTCCATGGCATCCGGTAGCCAAACATGCAATGGCCACTGAGCGGACTTGCCAACCGTGCCGATAAACAGCAAAATTCCGATCAACCCAGCCGCTGAGAGTCCTAATACAGGTGCAGGGGTTGAGACCAGTTCATGGAGTATCTGGGGGGTGAAAATCTGACGAAATGTCAGCGTTCCGGTCTGTGCGTACAAATAGGCAATGCCCAACAGCATGAACACATCCCCGATGCGGGTGGTGATGAACGCCTTGATCATCGCTGCGCGAGCGGATGCTTTGCCATACCAGAAACCGATCAAAAGATAGGAACATAACCCCATGATCTCCCAACCCACAAACGAGGTGAACAGGTTATCGGAGACAACCAGCAGATACATGCCAAAAGCAAACAAACCTATAAACGCGAAGAAGCGCGAATACATCGGCTCCACGGAAGGGACGGTATGCTTATGACCATGCTCATCCGTGACTGTGGCACCCCCGGGTGGTAAGCCCATTCGGTCTGCATCCCCTTTTGGTTGTCCATAATTGTGGTACCCCACACTGTACAGGAAGATGGTCAGCACTGTCCAGGCGACGAAAAACAAGGTAGTGGCAGACAACGGGTCAACCAGCACTCCAATACGTAACCAGCCGCTACCAAGAGGCAACCAGTTTATCGCAGCAGTAAAAGGATGTTCACCCAGGTGATGACCACCAACCTGGAGGGCACGAAAGAAAACCACCATGCTACCTGCCCAAGAAAGCAGCGCAGCTCCTACGGCAATGATATGGCTGAGTTTTTTTGACCGATTGGTAAATAGAACGATGAGAAAAAACGCCAATAGAGGCGGAAGTGGAAGTAACCAGATGATCGTTTCAATTGTCATAGAAAATCTCATAAAAACTATTTAGTTTGTAAACCCGCAGGATTGTTCTTACCATTTCAATAAGTCAATGTCATCAGCGATGATGGAATCACGACGACGATATATCGAGATGAATAACGCCAATCCTACAGCCACTTCAGCGGCGGCCACAGCAAACACAATCACAGCAAATGCCGGACCTGCAACCTGCTCAACAGCCTGGTAACGCCAAAAGGCAATCAGATTAATATTCACCGCGTTGAGCATTAACTCAACGCCCATCAAAATAGCTATTGCGTTTTTACGAGCCAGGACACCGTAAAGCCCAATGCAGAACAAAGCAGCCGCGAAAATCAAATACCAGGGTAATGGGACCATCTCTGCCTCCTGACCTTATTTTTTCTCCCTGGCTGCGTAGATGGCTCCAATCATTGCTGCCAGTAACAGTACTGAAGCTACCTCAAACGGTAAGACATACGCATGCGGAGAAACCAATGCCTGGCCAAGCTTATCAATCGTATCAACTCCCACACCGGCTACAGGTTGATTAACCGAAAAACCCTCCCAACTACTCAACATGAAGACAATGCCTGTAAAAAACAACACGGTGATGACAGCCGCCAACCACCAACTTCGATTGGTTTGCGGACTGACATCACGTACTTCGCGCCGGGTGAGCATGATGGCAAAAATCATCAGGATGGCGATAGCACCGATATACACCACTACTTGAATTACAGCGAAGAACCCGGCTTCCAGGAGCACAAACGTGATGGCAACCCCGAATAACGCCAGGATCAACCACAGAGCAGCATGGACCAGTTTACGCGTGCTCACCACCATTATCGCGGCGACCAACGTGAGCAGTGCCGTCGCCAGAAAAATCATTTGAGTCGTTGTCATAACCCTTCCTTACCTAAGTTGTTGTTACTGGTGGCTCCGCAGCTACAGCCAGAGGTCGCGAGTCGTCAAAGCGCTGACGCTCTATGCGCGCATAAGTGCGCAGGATTTGAATCGTCACTATAACGATGACTACATTCCCTGATAAATGAACAAGACTACGGACAGCCAGGGAGGCACCTGTCATCACCTTCTCCAGAATTGCAGTTACTATCAAGATGGTTAACGCCAGGGGAGTAAGGAATTTCCAATTGAAATTCAACATGTGATCAATACGGATACGTGGTAACGAGTACCGCACCCACATGACCACAAAGTATAACAAAAAGCTTTTACCTGCCAGATAAATAACACCCAGTATAGGCCAGGTCTCAACCCCAGGCCCTCTCCACCCCCCCAAGAACAACGTCGCTGCTATGGTGGAAATAGTAAGAGCATGTAATAACTCACTGGCATAGAACAGCCCGAATCTCATTCCTGTATACTCAATATGAAAACCAGCAACAATCTCGGATTCGGCTTCCAACAAGTCAAAGGGCGATCGTCCGATCTCAGCTACCGAAGCGATTAAAAAAAGCAATGCGCCCAGAGGAGAGAGCACAAAAAACCACACTTCTTGCGCCTCGACAATATGGTTTATCCCCATACTATGTGAAAGAAGCACCGGTATCAAAAGTGTAATCACCAGAGGTACTTCATAAGAAACCATCTGAGCAACTGTGCGGAATGCACCAAGCAACGCATATTTATTGTTCGAAGCCCAACCCGCCATGATAATGGCAAGCGTCCCAATCGACCCCAAGGCAACAATATACAACACACCCACATTGACATCACTGCCAAGTACCGTGGGGGTAAAGGGGATCACGGCCCAGATCATCAACACGGTTGCCATGGTCAACACGGGAGCCAAGTTATAGACCAACCACTCAGCACCCTCCGGCAGAATGCTTTCCTTGATGATGAGTTTGATAATATCTGCAAACGGTTGGAACAACCCAAATGGACCGGCGCGGTTCGGTCCTAGTCTGTCCTGAAAACGGGCAACTACTTTTCGTTCAATCCATACTAATAGAATAGCGATTGCTAATACGATGAGCACAATAACCAAAACGCCGAGCAAAGCCAAGACAACCGCAATTAATGGTTCAGACAATCCCCAACCAGAAAGTAATGTGCCCAACCAATTGGCGATGAAATTAATCGGATCCTTGAGAAAATCCATTGAGTACTCCCACAGGATGTTTTTTTACCAGAGCGTCAATCTTAACCAGCTTTATCAAGCAGGGTTTCTCCAACTTGCTATTTATGTGAATCTAGCGATACAAAACAATCCATTAAAAAAACCAAGGACACGTCCTCAGTTTTCGGAAAATAACACCTTACACCCATTCGAGAGCACCCTTGCGCCAGGCGTACACCAACCCTGCAGCTAAGATGAGGATGAACAACACTCCCTCTAATACTGCAAATAACGGCAACTTGTCGAATGCCACAGCCCAAGGGAAAAGAAAAACAACTTCAATATCAAAAACAAGGAATATCAGGGCAAAAATATAATATTGCACCCTAAACTGTACACGAGACTCGCCAACTGTCTCAACGCCACATTCATATGTTGATGATTTGACCGTATTCGGCTTTCGGGGGGCTAAAAACCAGGAAATTAACAATGGAACTATCGGAACAATAATGGCTACAAAAAGGAAAATGCCAATATATAACCAACTAAATGACATACCTTGCGCCTCCAGGAAATCCAGAAAATGTCTCTTGAAAACCCGATAGGTCTCGAAAAGAGCGGAAGGAATTCTACCATAAGGTAGAGATATTCATAAATGCGTTTCTTCATATATTTCAGGTGTGCTCATCCCCAAAAACGTTGTTCCAAAAGGGCATTGGAATGAACCTTTTATCGTTTTAATTTGTGAATAAGTAGGCTGGAGCTCCCAACCTCCTGACTCGAACACCAGAAATTATCCTTGTTAAACGAACCAACTATTACAGTTCAAACTGAATAGCGTTGTCAACAACAGTATAATAACCTGACCATGTCATCTACTCATGAAATGTCTTTCGTCACCCGAAAACGCTGGTGGGATTTCATCGCGGCTTTGTTTCTACTCGCGGCAGTGTTCTCCTCCGCCACGCGCCTGGCTGCCACCCATTGGGTACCCCACATGATAATCATCCAGACCCTGACTGTTCTCGGGTACATTATCGGTCTGGCACTTGGTCAAAGTATGTTTTCACCGCGTTGGGTATGGTTTTTAGGGATTGCCTATGGTCTGGTCGCCATCCCCTGGCAATTCGGCGTAAACCTGTACGAAGCCACTCGATGGGAAGAACGGTTGATCAGCCTCAGTAATCGCCTTATCAGTTCACTACATCTGCTAATCCAAAAACAACCTGTAGAAGACCCTGTGTTCTTCCTCTTGTTCAATGGCATCTTGTTCTGGGCGTTGTCTACCCATGCCGGTTATTCGCTTACCCGTCACTGTGACCCCTGGAGAGCGACAATCCTGCCTGGCATTGCTGCACTTGTTTACCAATTGTTCGACCCCTACCCCCAAATCCGCGCCTGGCTCCTGGCCGTCTTTATCTTCTTCACATTACTATTGCTCAGCCGCATCAGCATCATAAAAAAGCTCATCAAATGGCGAGAACGACATGCCCATCTCCCCCCCTACCTAGGCTTCGATTTTATACGCGCCACCGCCGCTGCCTCCGCGCTGATCATCATCTTTGCCTGGACAGTCCCTTCCCTGGCTGCCGCGCTCCCACCGGCCAAACAACTTTGGCAACGTATGACCGACCCCGTTAAAGAGCAACTCGTAGGTTTTAGTGACGCCTTTGCGGCTCTTCGTCGATCCTTCCATATTGTTTATGACTACTATGGCGACGAACTCCCTTTAGGGCGAGGAAACCTGCTGAGCAATGAACCCGTACTGATGGTTGAAGCGCCTCAACGTCCCATAGAGGGCGTCAAATATTACTGGCGTGCACGAGTTTTCGACCTCTATGAAAAAGGTGTATGGAGCAGCAGCTTGTTGGAAATCCAGGATATATCCCCCAATCAACCCTTCGACCTGCTCTATCCCTCCTATGCAGGTCGTTGGGAAGCAAACTTTCGCATCACAGCCCAACAGAGCTATTCCACCCTCTTCTATCCCGGACAACCGCTCTGGGTCAGCCGTCCTGCACAGGTCAAATTCGACTACAACCCTGACGGTACAATTGACATCGGAGTAATCATCGCCCAACCCCCGCTTCGACCTGGCGATATGTACGAGACGAAAGCTTCCCTATCAGCCCCCACGGTTGCCCAGTTGCGCTCTGCAGGCAAGGAGTATCCTCCCTGGATCCTGGAGAGATATTTACAGCTTCCCGCTAATATTACACCTCGCACACACGCATTAGCTCATCAGATCGCTGAAGGATATGACAACCCCTACGATATCGTCGAAGCGATAACCTCCTACCTGCGCCTACACATCCAATACAACGAGACGTTACCATCCATCCCTCTGAACCGGGAGCCAATTGATTGGATGCTCTTTGACTTACAACAGGGCTTTTGTAATTACTACGCTTCGGCTGAAGTCATTTTGCTGCGCATTTTAGGCATCCCTGCCCGCATCGCTGTGGGATATGCCCAGGGGGAACGCTCTCCTGAAAATGATGTGTATATTGTCCGTCAGCGTGACGCCCACGCATGGCCAGAGGTATATTTTCCCAACTTCGGGTGGGTGGAATTTGAACCCACTGTTTCTCAAAATCCCATCCAACGGCCAGTCGGTGAGACATTTCCTGAGGGGATACTTGGAGGAACCACCTCCGAAGGGCAAACACCTGGTGAATGGAGAGATAAGAACCGCCGCGATATGCTGCTCGAAGCTGAAAGAGAGCTTCTACCTGAACCCCTACCGGTTACATCGAAACCGGATTTCAGTTTGGTCACGTTACCCTGGCTTGGGTTACTGGCTTCAGCATTATCCGTCATCCTTCTCGTAATTTTCATCCACAAACCTTCCCCACGCACTTTCCTTCCTAAAGTGTTTTACAAAACCTTCGACCTTGTGGGTTCCCAACCACCCTTGACTGTTCAGCGTTGGTTAAACAAATTACAGCTAACCCCACTTGAGCGTGCCTACTGCGAAGTGAACCACGCCCTGACACGCTTGAGAGAACCTCCCTCCTCCACTGCCACCCCTGCAGAACGGGCTAAGCAACTCAATCAACTGCTCCCTCAGGCTAAAGATGCCATCAATCACCTTCTAACCGCCTATCAAACCACGGTTTATGGGCAATGCTCTGAAACCACAACCAATGTTCGCCATGCAGCCCAGAAAATCATGTGGTCTTCAGTCCTGGCCCGTCTTCAACGGCTAATCGCTCCCTTCCAAGAGCCAAATAACAAAGCCATTCGTTTGCATAAAATGGATTAGAACTGTACAATCGTTGGTAGGATTATCTCAAATACAAACGGAAAGCTGGCTTACATCCTCAAGACTGTAACGCCAACGTTTTTCCTGCAGTTAACCAGACAAATGACCAGAAGACGATATCTCCGCTAGGTTATCTTCTCCTACCTGGAGGCATCAATGGCCGATAAACAATCACCTACCTTCAACCAAATTATGCAGCGTCTCAGCCAGGATGTCCTGCAAATACGAAGCGAGTTGCAATCCAGCAAGCGTCCACCATCCAACTTCTTATTGGATAAGCTTACTTTCTTGGCCAAGAACATCAACCGTCTCAGTAAGCAACTGGCCAAAATCGAGCAGGAGCAACAACGGTTAGAGGCTCTCCGTAATATCGGACAGGTTGTCAACTCCTCCCTGGAGCTAAACGAAGTGCTGCGTATTGTGATGGATACCATCGTTCGTCTCACCCGTGCGGAGCGTGGTTTCCTCATGTTGCGGAACGAGGAGGGGGAATTGGAAATCCGTATCGCCCGGAATTGGGAACAAGAGACCGTCATGCCTAGTGATTTCGCTATCAGCCGCACAGTGTGTAACCGTGTCATCAGCACCGCACAACCTATACTTACCACCGACGCCCAGGAGGACACCCAGTTCCAGACCAGAGAAAGCATCATCGCTCTCAACCTGCGTTCTATCCTCTGTGTACCTCTACAAGTGAAAGGTAAACTCACCGGCCTTATCTACACCGACAACCGCATGGAAGCCGGGGCATTCACCGAAAGTGAACGAGACCTATTAACCTCGTTTGCCAACCAAGCCGCAGTCGCTCTTGAAAACGCTCGTCTGTACGAATCCATCCGCCGAACTCTCGCAGAAGTTACCGAACTAAAGAACCTGATGGACAATATCTTCGCCTCCATCGCCAGCGGTGTGATCACCTCGGATATTACAGACCGAATTACCTTGTGCAACCGCGCAGCCTCAACGATTTTAAGCCAATCTACAGATGACCTGATTGGGCACACCATCGATGAAAAAATTCCCCACTTGGCACCTCACCTGAAATCCCCCATGTATTCCGTACGAAAAACCGAAGTACCCATCATGGGTCTGGAAATATCATCGGATATCCCCACACGCGGTCATCTCGACTTGCGATGCAATCTCTCCCCATTGAAAGACGCCCAACAAATCACCCAGGGTGTTGTTATTGTCCTCGATGATATGACCGAGATGAAGCGACTGGAGTCGCTTCACCGCCTCTTTGAACGGATGGTGTCTCCTGCGGTCATCAACCAGCTTGACCCTGAAAAAACCCAACTGGGGGGAAAGCGCACTAACATCACCTGCTTGTTTGCCGATGTGCGCGGGTTCACCAGCTTTAGCGAATACCTCTCTCCGGAGCAGGTCGTTTCTGTACTCAACCGTTATCTGGCCGCCGCAGCCAATGCCGTGCTGGAACAGGAAGGTACCATTGATAAATTTATCGGGGATGCTATTATGGCCTGGTTCAACGCCCCTATACCCCAACATGATCACACCCTTAGAGCCATACGTGCAGCATTAGGCATCCGCAAATCTCTTATACAATTACACAAAACGCTCCCCTCAGAATTCCATTTGAGCTTTGGTGTTGGCATCCACTACGGTGAGGCAGTTTTGGGAGCCATCGGCACAAAAAAACGGATAGACTACACCGCCATCGGCGATTCTATCAACACGGCCAAGCGCATTCAAGAAAACGCCCTTCCAGGTCAAATACTAATCAGTTACCAAGCGTGGGAATTCGTCAAAGATCAGGTGGAAGTTAAAACTGTAGAACCCATCTCAGCCAAAGGCAAAAGTGAGCCACTGACCGTCTTCGAAGTACTAAGAGTGAAATAATCCTCACCTTCAGTACTTACGAGTTCACCAACGCTCCAGACTTCGGTAGTCCTCAAGACGGACGTAATTAAGCCCCGTTTTTCCTGAAACCGCCTGCAAAATAGGGTAGCTTTCTAAGTGTACACACCTTAACTTCTCTAGCCTGTCACCTACTCTACCATCAGGTCTCGGTAGGTATCAACAAACAAAGCGGGCGTGCCTCCGGTATGCCAGAATAGCACCGTGTCCTCGGCAGAAAAGAAACCCTGACGGTTCAAGTCAATCAAGCCAGCAGCCGCTCGTCCCGTATAGACTGGATCCAGCAAAAGACCTTCCAGGCTGGCAAACATGCGAATCGCTTCTTTCTCCGGCTCTCCCATTACACCATAACCACCCCCCAGGTAATTGCCATTGACGAGGACATCCTTCGGGGCAAAAATCACAGACTTTTGGAATAATCTGACCGTCTCGGTGGCTAATTCCGCTACTCTGGAACTCAAGACCTCTTCTACTTCATCAACGCTGATCCCTAACACCCTGCCCTGATAACCAAAAACCTCAGCACCCACAAGCAGCCCAGCTTGAGTACCCCCCGATGAAGAAGCAAACACAACCCAATCCGGGCCACCTTCACCCAATCTGGCCTGTGACCACTGTTCCAGCAGCTCACGCATGGCGTAAGCATAGGCTACAGCCCCAATAGGGTTAGACCCCCCATAGGGGATGAGATAAGGACGACGCCCCTCATTCTCCAGGTGTTCAAAGGTCTGATTCATCACCTGCTCACGCTGACTCTTTTCCGTCCAGATTATTTCAGCATTCAACAGCTTATCCAGCAAGATATTGCCAGAATAATGCCTCGGTGGTTCACCGCTCAGAACCAGAACGCAATCGAAACCATGGCGCGCGGCTGCAGCCGATGTCTGGCGGCAATGGTTAGATTGCACGGCCCCAGCAGTTATGAGTGTTCGGGCATTCCGGGTTTGAGCATCCGCTAGCAGATACTCTAGTTTACGCGCCTTGTTACCCCCAAAGGCCAGGCCTGTCTGATCGTCGCGTTTTACGAACATCTGCCCTCCGGCAAGCATTCGGGTCAAACGAGGCAATGGCTCCAGGGGAGTCGGTAAGTGAGCAAACTGCAAACGGGGTATCATGGTTAAACCTCCACGGCAGATCAACTTGAGAGTTCCATTAATTCAACACATATAAGGAAAAACATCGGCACACAACACTTGCTTATTACATTACACTGCTAAAGTTTGCCTGGTGCGGGCTTTACCCCGCGAACGCATCACCGCCAAAATATTTGGTAAGACGTGGGTATACAAACGGTAAAACAACCGCCTATTGGGAAAATCCCAGGCGCCAACCGTGCGAACCACCTCACCACCAAAGCCTTGTTTGAACCTGTAAACCCCCCATAGGGGATCGTTTTCCACAAAATCGTCCGGCGCTCCCCACATATCGTAGATAGAACAACCTGCTGCCTTAGATCGGATAATGGCCTGCCATTGTAATAAGTGATTTGGCATTTTTTCACGATGCTCCGATCGGGACATACCATAAATAAACCAGGCTTTGCCAGCCATGCGGAATATGATCAATGCACCTACAGGCTCACCTTCCACTTCAGCGATGAGCGGTTCAGCCATTCCATTGCGGATGAAAGTTCCCCATACCTGGCGATAATACTCCCAATGACGGATTACAAAACCATCGCGCACAGAAGTTTCCGCATACATGCGATACAGCAGGTCAACGTCCGAAATACTACCAACGCGCACGGTCACACCTCTCCGCTCAGCCAGGCGTAGGTTGTAACGCGTCTTCTGCTTCATGGCCGCCAGTAATTCTTCTTCGTCTTTCGTGAGGTCAATCAGAAAGGTATTCCGAAATTGGATTTGTTCCTCAGATTCTATCCCGCCCAGATTTTGTAGTTGCTGTACAACTGCCTGTCCGGCAGGGTCCTGGGTAGATTCCGGGCTGCCTGGTACACCTACTCCCAAGCGTACATCCGGATCTATTTTGACGAATATCGCTTTTCGCTGTTGAGAGAACGCCAATAAATCCCCTATCACCCGGCCGCGGAGCTGCACATCTCCCCAATCGGATAACATGGGACCTTTGGGTACGTATAGAATGCGCGTACCTGATGAAAAAAGAGGAATGGATAGGCTTCGCTCTAATATCAGGGCTGCAGCAACAACTGCCTCCTTATCATCCTGCCACAGGTAGTAAGACGGATACCAGGAATAACATGCCTTGATCTGCCCCCATTCCCAGGATTGAAGCACATGAGCTTCAGGAAACTCGGAAATCAGCTCATTCCATTCCTTACCGCTACCTTTGAAAATACGCATTTGGATTATCTGTTCGTAGTAGCTCTTCTGATAAGAAACCAACCTGCTAACCGTTAATACTGCCTCTGCCACGCTTCACCCACCAGGCGTACAACCAATAGACCATCGGGGAGTATACCCTATCCCAGGCAGCCACGGCTCTGCGCAGCTCACCGCCAAAGCCTCGCTTGAAACGGTACACTCCCCACAGACCATCTGAGCGGTGGGTGAAGTTTGCTTCCAGGACATCCTCATCCACATTTGGCACACCCCATAAATCGTACTCCCAACATCCGTGCGCCTTAGCCCAACGCATGGCTTCCCATTGCAACAGGTAGGCAGGCATACGGTTGCGGTGTAAATCGTTGGAGGCACCGTACAGATACCAGGCCCGATTCCCATGAGTGAATACAAACAATCCTGCCAAGGGAGTGTGGTTGTACTGAGCAACTAGTAATTCACAGCCACCTCTTGGCTTGAAGAGTTTATACAGACGTAAGAAATAATCCAAACTATGGACACCAAATTCGTCCCTTTCACCGGTTACCTGAAGCATATCGTGAAACATCTTCACGTCATCGGAATGATGCACAACCACACCCTTCCTTTGAGCTACCCGTATGTTATAACGAGTCTTCTGCTTCATCCGGGCTAGTATGGTCTCCTCATCGGGACGCAGGTCTACGACCAGGGTGCGCGGAGGTTGAATATGGTGAGGGCTGATACGAAAACCAGATGGCGGCGAGCCAGCCCAATTTCCGCTATGTGGTTCGGTACAATCTGGCTCCACTTTCAAAAATGCCGTGCGGTGTGTCCGGCAAAGGTCATCTAATGACGACCACAGAGAATCCCAATTCTCACCGACAGGCCCTTTAGGTATATAGGCAAAGGTCAAACCCAAAGGAAGACGGCGAAAGAGAACCTGCGCACCCCCTCCCTCAACTACTAGGCGCGAGACAACCCAACCAAAGCTGCTTTTAAGCTCCCCCCAGGCGGAGGTTTGCAATAAATGGGCGTTCGGATAGTCCTCCAAAAACCGGTCCCATTCTTCGGCGTTCAGTTCAGACATATCTGGAAAAAAGGAACAGCATTACAAGGGAAGCTGGTCAAGCGTTATATCACAGCCGTTAGTTCCATTGGCGGGGTGCTGCTAATAGCTGCGTTGGGAATAAGTTCATCTAACATGTTTATGATGGTCTGCGCCTCTCCCTCACGCGCCAGACGTACCAGCTCATCAACCGACTGATGCAACTTAGCGCCATCGAGGGGCTCTTCACCGTTCAACACGAATATGTCAGGGTGAGGAGTAGGCTGATACACTTTGTCTACATCCCATAACGTTTCGCATAACTTCTCCCCCGGTCGAATACCGGTGAAGACGATATCAATATCCCTGCCTGGCTCCAACCCGGAAAGCCGGATGAGATCCTCTGCCAGATCAAGAACCCGTATCTGATCACCCATGTCCAGGATAAAGGTTTCGCCACCCTTACCCATGACCGAGGCTTGCAGTACCAGATGGACAGCCTCAGGGATGGTCATGAAGTAGCGCATCATCTCCGGATGGGTGACGGTTACCGGTCCCCCTTTGGCTATCTGACGTTCAAACAAGGGCACAACACTCCCCCGGCTTCCCAGGACATTGCCGAAACGTACCACGACGAAAGTGCGATGGGAACGATCAGCCGCGTCGAGAACCAACATCTCGGCAATACGTTTGGTGCCTCCCATCACGCTGGTCGGGCGCACTGCTTTGTCGGTCGAAATCAACACCAGTCGCTCTACATCATCGCAAGCCAGACAACTATCCACTACACAACGAGTACCGAGGACGTTGTTCAACACGGCTTCCTCAACGTTGGTTTCCATCATGGGAACATGTTTGTGAGCTGCGGCGTGAAAAACAAATTGCGGATTGAACTTCTTCATGACGGATTGAAAGCGTAATTCATCGCGCACATCCGCAATAAGAGGGTAAACGGGCAACGAGGGATAACTTTCTTCGAACTCCAGGACCACTTCAAAAATGCTGTTCTCACCATGCCCGAGCAGCACAAGTTCAGCCGGTCCCCATCGGGCAATCTGACGGCATAGCTCGCTACCGATGGAACCACCCGCGCCCGTGACCAACACCCTACGCCCACCCAATTGAGAACCGATGAGTTTTTCGTCAATCTTTACCGGTTCGCGGCGCAATAAGTCGGTGATGTCCACTTTTCTCAAGCGGCTGACACTGACCTTGCCGTCCAGTAACTCATAGATGCCTGGCATGGTGCGGAAGTGGACCCCCTTTTCCCGGCAGACATCAGTTACCTGCCGCACCACTTTTCCCGGTGCAGTAGGTATGGCGATGATAACCTCATCAATACGCTTTCTGGCTAAAACCGCAGCTAGGTCCTTCAACATGCCAACTACCGGCACACCGTGCATTTGATGTTTTTGTTTCTGGGGATCGTCGTCTAAGAAACCCACGGGCATTAACCGCAGTTGTGGGTTCTTCTGCATCTCACGCACCACAATGTTGCCCGCATCCCCTGCCCCCACGATCAACACACGGAGCTTACCACCAACCAGCTGACCAGAATCCGCTTCATACCTCTCGGCAAACATACGCAGCACGAAGCGCAGTCCACCCACGAACAGCAACGAGAGCATCCAGTCTATTACCAGGGCGCTGCGGGGAAAGCCATGGAATACCGGTCCGGTAAACACATCTAACCACCAGAGGGAAGCCACTCCCAGGGTTACCAACAGAGAAGCCACCGTAACCGCAACGGCGATCAACTTGAGTTCCTGGATACTGGCATACACCCACAACCGTCGGTACAACCCAAAAAGGGAATAAACCAACAACTTGATCAGCAATGCTATCGCTACCATCCATAGTGCCTGGGGGAGATAATAGATGAACAACGACAGCGGCCCCAGCTCTAAACGCAGCACAAAGCTGAAAAGCACAGAAAAAACGACGAGCACCAGGTCCCCAATAAAAAGATGACGGTTACGTACTAAGCCGAACTTTTTCCAATTCTTCAAGATCGCATCCACTCCAAAGTTTGGGCCAACCCGTCTCTCAAGCTGATTTCTGCCCGAAAATTCAGCACATGAGCAGCTCGAGATGGATCGCCCAACGAACGGAAGATATCACCCGGTCGCGGAACCTCAAATACCGGCTGAGGAACCACAGGGATAAACTCACCTAAAATGGAGATCAAATCCAATAGGTCTACGGCTTTGCCTGTGCAAACATTGAACACCTCACCTGCCGCCTCCACTTTTTCGGCAGCCAGCAGATTCGCCCGTACGACATCCCCTACGTAAATAAAATCGCGTTGTTGCATTCCGTTCCCAAACACCGTCGGAGCCTTTCCTTGCAACATCTGATGAATGAAAATTGGAATTACCGCAGCATACGGTGAATCCGGTCGTTGGCGAGGTCCGTATACATTGAAGTAACGCAAAGTCACCACGGGCAAATCGAACACCCGCGAATACATCTTAGCATGAATCTCGGCCACCAGTTTCGAGGCTGCGTAAGGTGAGATGGGCATTGTGGGGCTTTCTTCGGATAAGGGGAGCAATTCGGAGTCGCCATATACAGCACAGGACGAGACCAACACCACACACTCCACGCCTTGCTGTCTGGTAGCCTCAAACAGGTTCAGCGTGCCCATATCATTGATCGCCATGCAGGTCAGGGGATCTTCCATGGATAGCGCTGGAGATACCATGGCTGCCAGGTGGAATACGTTTCTCACCCCCCGGACCGCCCCGGCAACTCGGGCAGGCTCCCGAATGTCACCCTCCAGGATTTCCAGTTGCTTCACACCATCCGGTAGATTCTCAACCCGACCAGTGGAGAAATTATCCAACACCCTGACATGATCGCCACGCTCCAGCAAAGCACGAACAAGATGTGAACCGATGAAACCTGCCCCACCAGTGACCAGACTGACTCGCATCTCACAGCCCCCGGTAACCAAATATCGTGCCGAAGGTTCGCAATAGAATAATGAGGTCCATGATCAGATTCCGATGTTTGATGTAATACAGATCATACTCTAATTTTGTTGCCATCTCTTCTACACTGGCAGCGTAACCGAAATTGATCTGCGCCCAACCTGCAATACCAGGTTTTACCAGCAGACGGGCGCGATAGAAAGGGATCACCTGCGAAAATTTTTCTACGTACTCTGGGCGCTCAGGACGTGGCCCAACCAGACTCATTTCCCCACTCAATACGTTGAGAAACTGTGGCCACTCATCCAGATGGGTCTTTCGTAAAAAACGACCGAAGCGGGTGGTACGTTCATCATTTTCTGTAGCTAACTTAGGCTCACCATCCACCTCAGCACCTGAGTGCATCGTACGAAACTTGAAAATCTTATACTGTCGCCCACCTCTCCCTGAACGGGTTTGCGAGAAAACGACAGGCCAGCCACTCTCAATCAGAGTAATCAGTCCAACTAATGGAAATATGATTACTAATATCCCGAGACCTACTAGCCCACCCGCGAAATCAACCAACCGCTTGGCCAGCAAATAAAAACCACTTACCCGCGTCTCATCCACAAAAGAGCGTAGGATCCAATCTGCTTCTAGATGGTGAATGGGCACCCGCCCCAGGAGTTCTTCGTACATCACGGGCATCCGGATGATTTCTACACCACCTTCCTGGGCATCCAACAAATTCTGAAAAGTCCGCCCCCTCATCTGCCCGCCTATGGCTACCAGCACATCTGAGACATCTTCTTGCTCTATAACTTCTAATAAACGATCACAGCTATCCAGTATCTTGTGTCCCAGGAGCTCCTTCCCAATTTTTTGGGGGTCATCATCCAGCACACCCACCACAAAGAAAGGTGGTGGGCGGAGCTCGTTGATAACTTGTACTATTTTTTGACCCAGCTCACCTGCCCCAACAACTAAAACTCTGCGCATAAAAGCAGGGGCGGTAAAAACTTTTATATATATCCAACGCCATAATAAGGTGAGCACAGAAGCCGTAACCAGGAAAGCCGAAAATCCACGCCGGGGTAAAGACTTGGGCGGAGCAGTGAAATAAAACAGCATGTACACCACCAAACCAATCAACGCAGCCCGTACCACCCCCAATAACGTCTGCCGCCAATCCTCCGCACGACGTACATCATACAACTCGATAAGTACAACTATCCAAAAGATGGGTAAAAAATAAAACCAAACCGCAGGACGAGAACGGAGAAAATCCAAAGAAAAATCGAACCACAAATCCCCCTGCGCCCAAATATACAACGCGAACACTAATGAGGGCAACGAGACAAGGAAATCACCGATCAACAACAGGGTACGACGCTCCCTCGTATGCAACCGCCAACGGCTTGATCTATACACTAGTCTGCTCATCAACCCTCAGCAAACTCCAGAGGAACGCCAGCCCCCAGGCAAAATGCATGGTTGCGATCGCCATAGGAACACCAAAAATCAGGAATCCGTCACGCTTTTTCCAGGCCATTTGAGCTCCAGAGACGAATAAAGCTACGCTGTAGATTATAGCTTCAATCAGAAGCAACCAGCGCGCCCAAGCGAACCAGATTGCCAGCACACCGAAAACCATCCAGGAAAGCACAAACAGCCCAGCCAGTTGCCGCCAGCGTATCGTTTTTGGATAACGCAACAACATTTTGGCCTTCCAGTAACCATAACGTCCATACTGTAAGGCTAAGGCGGTCAAACTGGCACGCGCAAAATACACTGTACGGATGGAAGGGTCAAACCAAATCCTGCCTCCCGCTTTTCGAACCCGTACATTAAATTCATAATCCTCATTGGTGAGTAAAGATTCATCAAAAAGCCCGACCTTTTCAATGAGCGAACGCCGATACGCACCGAAAGGAACCGTATCTACAAATTGTGCCCTGCCGCCCAGACGATATCGGGCATCGCCGACTCCCAAGGGATGGGAAGCCGCAGCAGCAATGGCCCGCGCAATCCACCCCTCCCCACCTGGTCGGATCTCAAATACACCTCCAACGTTATCCCCACGCCCTTCCTCCAATATCTGAACACAACGAGCAACATAATCGGATTGGGGCACTGCATGAGCATCCATGCGGATGATGATTTCCCCCCTGGCAGCCCCCAAAGCCCGGTTTAGCCCGGCAGGTATCCTACGGAGGGGGTTGTCCAGCACTCTGAGGTTAAATTCAGGATGAGCACGCGTAAATCGGGCAATTTCCTCCCGTGTACCATCAGTAGAACCTCCATCAGCGATTACAACTTCCATTTTTTCTCGAGGGTATGTTTGGGAAAAGAGAGAGTCCAGCAATAAGGGGATAGTTCGCACCTCATTGTAACATGGCACTATGACCGAGACAGAGGGCAAGTGGTCAGTATCCATCATTTGATTTACGTCATAGATTTCAGTTTGGTCTGCGCAGTGCTGGGGTTTTATCATCCGGGAGGGCAAGGGGTAGTTTTACCACAAATGTACTTCCCTGCCCAACCATACTTCGCACCTCAAGTTTACCACCATGGGCTTCAACAATTCCACGTGCAATGGTCAAACCAAGTCCTACTCCTTTATTCTTGGCACTCTGGCGTGACTTATCCAGTTGATAGAAACGTTCAAACACGCGCTCCAACTCCTCGGGAGGAATCCCTGGTCCACTATCCTGAACAGAGACCTCTACAGAAGCATTAACCGGTTTTGCTCTAATTTTTACCTGTTCTCCCGGAGGTGTATGCTTGAGTGCGTTATCCAACAAATTAGAAAAAACCTGAGTAAGCCTATCCGAATCCCCAATGAGCAGGGGAAGAGGCTGAACCTCAAGTACTAATTCCACCTGAGATTCTTTAGCCTGAGGGGCAAACTTCTCCCTCACATCCGATAATAATGCCTCAAGATCTAAGGGAATCCTCTGCATTTCAACCATCCCTGTATCAAACTTTGCCAGTTCAAGCAGTTCGTTTACCAAACGATGCATTCTTCCGGCTTCGTCATATATTACTTGCGCGGATTGTTGAACTTCTTCAGGGGAATCTACTGTGCCTTCCATAAGAGCTTGAGCGAAACCCTGTACAGAGGTAAGAGGGGTTTTAAGTTCATGGGACACGTTGGCGACAAAATCTCGTTGAGATTGCTGCATGGCTCGTACCCTTTCTACCATCTGGTTGAAGGCCAAAGCTAATGTTCGCACTTCCAATGGCCCTGCAGGATGGAGGGATTGATACTCACCCGAGGCGACACCCTCCGCAGCTTCAGCTATCCTTTGCATGGGAGTAGCAATCCAGCGGGATATTCCCAACGCCAGGATCAGTCCCAATAATAAGGCCACAACCCCAGCCTGTATCAGAGGAGGAAGCAGGTCATCACGGAGGATGGTCAACACGGGGACGTTCGGTCGTGGTCTGGTTACCATGAGTATGTTCCCTTCCCCAACCGTCTGGAGGGCATAGATCCAAACATTACCCGCGGCATCACGGAAGGTTGGCAAACGCAGTCGGGGATTACTGGTAGGGAGTACCTCGGGTAATCGTTCCCCCGTATCGGCTCGCGAGTCCACACGTACATGCCCATCAGCCGTCAATAAAACCACCCGCACCTCAAACGCCTCATCGGCGCGTTTAATGATGTCCATCAGTTCGTTTGACTGAAGAGAAGCAAATTGACCTGCTCGCTTCCCCAGCTCTGTGGAAATCAGACGCAGCTCAATCACAGCCTGTCGGTAAAGGGCAGGGTTTCTCCATATATACAGGAACAATCCCAAAGCCACAATGCACAGTGCCACTCCCACAACGATGACGTTAGACAACCAGAGTCGTGCTCGCAATGAACGAAACATCAAACCACCAGTTTATACCCCGCGCCGATGACCGTATCTATCCTTATCGAGCTACCCGATAACTTCCTGCGTAATTGGGCAACATGGACATCCACTGTGCGGGTCTGCCCAAAGTAGTCGTACCCCCAGGCTAAGTTAAGTAGTTGTTCACGTGAAAGAACCCGTCCTTTATGCTGAGCCAAAACCATGAGCAGGTTGAATTCCTGCGTGCGAAGTTCGATAGGGCTACCATTCAACGTGACCTCACGCGCAGAGGGATCAATGACCAGATCTCCAATGCGAATTGGCCGCTCCTTTTTTTCTTCTTCTGAGCGTTGTTCCCGGCGCAGAATAGCTTTAACCCTGGCGACCAACTCACGGGGGTTGAAGGGTTTGGTCAGGTAATCATCTGCGCCCAGTTCCAGGCCCACAATCTTATCCACATCCTCATCCCGCGCTGTGAGCATCAGAATAGGGATGAAGTCATCCTTCGCTCTAAGTTGCCGACAGACTTCAAAACCGTCCATCTCCGGTAACATGACATCCAACACCATCAATTGGGGACGCAAAGTTGCTACCGATTTCAAGGCGGCTACGCCATCCCCGGCTGCCGCCACCTGATACCCCTCTCGTTCCAGGTACATGCGAGCCAATTGGATGATATTCGGTTCGTCGTCAACCAGCAGTATCAGTTCACCTGTCATCATTTGTCATGCTCAATTGATAAAGTAGCAGAGGATCGGAATCGGGTGTTCAGGGGGCAGCCCCAGTTCTCTGCCGAACTATCAATCATCAACCATCGCCACGGCTTCAATTTCCACAGCCGCATCTTTGGGCAGACGGGCAACCTGCACTGTTGAACGGGCAGGATAATCCCGAGTAAAGAACTCCGCGTACACCGCGTTCATAGCGCTAAAATCGTTCATATCTCGCAAAAACACCGTGGTTTTGACCACCTGTTCCATAGAAGCACCTGCGGCTTCCAAAATGGCTTTCAGGTTTTTCATCGCCTGCCGGGTTTGATCCCCAATATCACGGGAGTCAAACTCCCCTGTAAGGGGGTTAATGCCTAGCTGCCCAGCAGTGAAGATGAAGTTGCCCATACGCACACCCGCAGAGTACGGGCCAAGAGCTTTGGGGGCGTTCTCGGTGACGATGATCTCTTTCGGCATGTTTCACCTCGTGGATAATGATTTGGTGCTGTTCCCATTTTACCGTACTACTAAGAAACTGAACGTGATGTCATCGCGAGTAACTCCACCCCGCAAAGAGCAGCGGGGCTCAAACCAACAGAAACTTTATTCTGTCATTGCGAACCCCGAAGGGGTGAAGCAATCTCATCCCCATCGAGTTGAGTGTCCAGCGTGGTTTCCCTTGCCTGGACCGCAAGGACAGGCGATACGTTCCCTGCGGTCACACTCAACCAACGCTGGAGGTATTGAAACCAAGGCCTCATTCGCTGCCATGCACACATCGAATAAATTCGATGCTGTCTCACTGCCTCACGAAACCGGTACTTCGGCAGGCTCAGCACAGGCCGGCGTCGGTGATATACGTTCAAACAGCCTGCGTAGGCAGGCTTGGCGCGGCAGTGGCAGCAGCGGCAGCCGCGAATTCCATTCGCTGGCTGCCTCACAAAACCGACCCGGTTATTCCTTCGCTTCTGCGTTCGATAACTCCCAATCAGGAAGCAAATCGCTGGCAATATGGTGCCGCTTCCGGTTGGCAATATAAGCTTCCAAACGAGGTAAGGCCTCCCGACCGACGGAGAAAGCACTATAACTTCCCTGCCATTTGAAGAACTGACCTGGCGCAATCTCGTGGGTGACCAGATGGGAAGAGGAGCCTTTGACACCCTTGACCAGCTCCGAAACCGAGATCGGAGCGTGCAGGCGTACTAGCAAATGCACGTGATCTGTAATACCGCCAATAGCCAGTGGGATACACGTCAACTCGCGGCATTTGGCCGCGATGGCAGCATACAAACGCGGTTCGATGGCCGCGTTGACCAGCGGTAAACGGTCCCAGGTTCCCCAGACGATGTGAATATATAACTCGGTGTGGGCAGCATATTTTTTCATCGGTTTTCCTCCACCTTCAATAAACTAGCCTACGCAGGCAGGCTTCGCGCCCAGCCGCGAATTCCATTCGCTGCTATTCCACCACGATATTCACCAACCTACCCGGCACATAGACCACATTTCGTGGCTGCTTACCCTGTATAAAACGCTGGACTGTTTCGCTGGCCAGGGCTACAGCTTTGGCCTCATCTTCGCGGATATTAACCGAAACAGTGATGCGGTCGCGCACTTTTCCATTCACTTGTATGACCAGCGTAACCTGTTCCTCGGCTACTGCCTCTTTGTCCACTTTGGGCCAGGGTTGGGTATGGACCGAGTAGGGTTTGCGTAACCTTTCTGTCCATAGTTCTTCCGCAATGTGAGGCGCAACCGGAGCCAACATACGTAGATAGATATCCTGGGCTTCTTGCCACTCAGGCGTGCCCACCGCCCCCGACTCACGAGCAACATACATCTCGTTCAGCAGTTCCATCAACCCTGAAATGATGGTGTTGAATTCGAAGTTTTCAAAATCATGGCTTACCTGTTTCAGGGTTTGGTGCACTTTACGGCGCAGGTCACATAGGACACCTAACGAGGCTTTCTTCTGGGCTGAGGGTAGCAAAGTGGAAGAGTCGGTAAACAATGCCCAGATGCGGTTCAACCAGCGTACCACACCCTGAATATTCTCATCGTTCCAGGGTCCACCGTCTGACCAACGGAAAGCGAACATCAAGTGTGTGCGTAATGCATCTGCACCGTATTGATCCACCAGCAAGTCAGGGGCAACCACGTTACCGCGGCTCTTGGACATCTTCTCCCCGTCTTCACCCAGGATGACGCCCTGATTGCGTAGTTGCAACATTGGCTCTGGGCCTTTGACGATGCCCATGTCGCGGCAGGCCTTATGGAAAAAGCGCGTGTAAATCAGATGCATGTTGGCATGTTCCACACCACCTGTATATACATCCACTGGCATCCAATAATCGTATTCCTTCGGGTCAAAGGGACCTTCAGCGTACTGAGGGCTCAGGTAACGCAGGTGATACCACGAGGAACACATAAAAGTATCCATCGTGTCCGTTTCGCGCTCGGCCGCCCCGCCACACTCCGGGCAGGTGGTGTACTTCCACGTGGGGTGTAATTTCAGCGGGGACTCACCAGTCGGTTTCCACTCCACATCTTCGGGTAGTTCAACCGGCAACTGGTCTTCCGGGACGGGTTTCCAACCGCATACCTCACAGTTGATCATTGGGATGGGCGCGCCCCAGTAGCGTTGGCGCGAGATCAGCCAATCGCGCAAGCGGTAATTGACCGCAAACTCCCCTATGCCCTTCTCCTCAATGAATTTGACAGCCGCCTGAAAAGCCTGATCACCAGGCGTGCCGGTTAGAGGTCCGGAGTTGACCATCGTACCGTAAGCAGGTACAGCATTAGGCATGGTAACACCATCCAAGGGAGGTATATCCTCCGGTTGTATGACCACGCGTACTTCCAGCCCGTATTTTCGGGCAAACTCAAAGTCGCGCTGATCATGCGCCGGGACACCCATGATGGCACCGGTTCCGTATGTCATCACCACGTAGTCAGCGATCCAAATCGGAATGCGCTCATGGTTAACCGGGTTGATGGCATATCCTCCGGTGAAGATACCGGTCTTCTCTTTATCTACTGCTTCGCGCTCAATCTCCGTCTTGCGGACAGCTTCGCTGACATAGGCTTCCACCTCAACCTTACGGTCGGTTGTAGTCACTTTAGCCACCAAGGGGTGTTCAGGAGCCAGCACCATAAAGGTTGCACCCCACAGCGTATCCGGTCGGGTAGTGAAGACCTCCATCGGGTCACCCTGCTCGGTTTTGAAAATTACGGATGCACCCTCCGAGCGTTTGATCCAGTTGGTCTGCATGGTCATGACTTTTTCGGGCCAGTCTATGGTCGAGAAGTCCAGCAATTCATCAGCGTAGTTGGTAATGCGGAAGAACCACTGCTCCAGGTCCTTCTTGATGACCGGCGTTTTGCAGCGCTCGCAGTGACGGTCTTCACCCCAGACTTGCTCGCGCGCCAGGGTCGTGTTGCATTGGGGACACCAATCCACCGGGGCCTTTTTACGATAGGCCAGGCCATGTTCGTACAGCTTCTCGAAGAACCACTGTGTCCAGCGGTAGTATTCGGGGTCAGAGGAGATAGCCTCGCGCGACCAGTCCCACATGGCACCCATGGACCGCAGTTGTCTGCGCATGTTTTTGATGTTGGCATACGTCCACTTTTTAGGATGGATGCCGCGCTGGATAGCCGCGTTCTCGCCTGGTAAACCGAAGGCGTCGAAGCCAATGGGAAACATCACGTTGTAACCGCACATGCGCAGGTAGCGAGCGCGCGCATCCGATGGAGCCATGGGATACCAATGTCCAAAATGCAGATCGCCGGAGGTATAGGGTAACATGGTCAAGAAGTAGAGCTTCTTGCGCTGGGGATCAATCTTGGCCTGATACAGCTTGTCGGCTTCCCATTTCCTTTGCCATTTATTTTCTATGGTTGCATGGTTATAGTTCTCACTCATTTTTGCCTCTCGGGTTGTTGTGAAATACATCAGTACTTACGCAGTTCGCCAGCCCCCCAGGCTAGCGAAGTTTCATGTTCGGTGAATGAGATGCAAGGAGGCGCGCGAGAAGGCAGCAGATACTTTCGTGAGGGATTCTATAAAAAGAGTTGGTGTTCATCTCAAGCCTCCTATGCTTATCGTACAGACATGTTACGTACGCTTAATACGTTAGCACCTGCGAATAAAAAACCCTTCGCCATTCAGGGACGAAGGGTTCCTCCGCGGTACCACCCTGGTTGTCCGTTAGTCTAATAGTCTTGCAGGTTCATAGTCTTATAGTATTTTTCCCGACTAATAGACTATTCGACTTTCAGACTAAATGACTAACTGACCACTCAAGTTCGCTATATCGGGCGAAACCCGTCACTGATTACTTGATTTTCACCAGTGATCCCTGCCCAATTTGAGGGCAGCAGGCGAGTTCAGCTCTGATCCGTCCATCGAAATCGCTCTCGCTGGACTGTGCTCTGTGGGCACCGTTGCCGGGGCTTCCATCCGGTGGCCCCGACTTTCTGACAGATAACCTACTACTCCTGAAAAACTGGTTTATTCGTTTGTTTCTTTTTCTTAGTCTAACACGTTATCTGTTAGACAGATAAATCACTTTATCCGGTTAGACTTGCCAGGTGGACCCAGTGGGATTCGAACCCACGACCTTCTCAATGCCATTGAGACGCGCTCCCAACTGCGCTATGGGCCCAAACATGTGACTGATTTTACCGTAAACCGGAAAACCCATCAATAAAAGGTGGACCTGGCGGGATTCGAACCCGCGACCTCATCAGTGCGATTGATGCGCGCTCCCAACTGCGCTACAGGCCCGTTCTGTCAAGTGGGAAGATTGTATCTGAGAGAAAATGGCCTGTCAAGAAAGGCAGAAATGCTATAATGAAGCCACCCCTTAAGGTCGGTAAATTTAAAGAGGGGTAAAGGTTGAAAATGCCCGATTTCACCCCCTCCTCATACCTCAACCGCCAAATCCGATTGGCGGATATCCTGGTCAGAGAAAACATCTCTGCCCTGGCACTCAACCCCGGACCTGGTCTGATATATTTAACCGGCTTGCACTTCCATCTGATGGAACGCCCTATAGTGGCTCTCTTTCCAGCCAATCTACCCATTCACATGGTTTTGCCAGAATTAGAAATCCCTAAACTGGAAGGCTTACCTTTTGAGGTACATGCCTTCCCTTACGGCGAAAACCCGGAAACCTGGAGCCGGGTATTTCATCAGGCCATTACCTCGGCGGGGTTAAACGGCAAGGTCATCGGAGTGGAGCCCCGCCGCTTACGGGTATTGGAGTTGCGCTACCTCGAAATGGCCGCCCCTCTTTCAAAATGGGTAGCCGGAGAAAATATTCTGGCTGAGCTGCGCATACGGAAAGATGAAGCTGAGATCAACAAACTACGAAGGGCTGTACAGGTTGCCCAACAGGCGCTGCAAGCTACACTCTCCCGCATAAACATCGGTATGACCGAGCGAGAATTGGCCTCCGAACTGGTGATCCAAATGCTGCTTCACGGTTCCACCTCGGAAACCTCTCTCTCCCCAATTGTGGCTTCTGGTCCCCATAGTGCTACCCCTCACGCCACCCTCACTGACCGCCCTCTCCAGGCTGGAGATATGCTTATTATGGATTGGGGGGCCAACGTAGATGACTACTTTTCTGATATCACCCGTACCTTCGCCATCGGGGAGGTAGACCCCAAGATGACACACATTGCAGAAGTTGTGATCGAGGCCAACGAAGCCGCTCGGGCGGTAGTAAAACCCGGCATTCCCGCAGGTAATGTAGACCTCGCCGCTCGCTCAATCATAGAAAAAGCCGGCTATGGACAGTACTTCACCCATCGCACAGGTCATGGCCTGGGATTGGAGGGTCACGAAGAACCTTATATATGTGCCGGCAATAACTTAATCCTCGAACCAGGTATGACCTTTACCATAGAACCAGGAATCTACCTGCCTGGTCAGGGGGGCGTACGCGTAGAAGATGATGTTGTAGTAACAGACAAAGGAGTAGAAAGTTTGACCAACCTCTCCAGAGAGATCATGAACGTTGGCCATGTAAAATGACCCTCAGACACACCCAAACAACACAAGGACGGATACCATGATAATCCCAACCGCGGAACCCTTCTTCTTCCCTGGTGGTGACATCGGGTGCCTGCTCGTCCATGGCTTCACGGGTACACCCAAAGAAATGCGCTGGATGGGCGAACACCTGGCTAAACAGGGATACTCCGTGTTAGCCCCACGGCTGACCGGACACGCCACGCAACCCAACGACATGGTACGTGCTCGATGGTGGGATTGGCTGGATTGTATTGAGGACGGCTGGCACCTGCTGGATGGGGCAAGCAAGCATAAAGTCGTAGCTGGCTTGTCGATGGGGGGTGTTCTCTCCCTACTTTTCGCCTCAAGATTTCTAGTAAAGGGTGTGATTGCCATGTCCACCCCATTTGAACTGCCCCCAGACCCTCGCCTCCCTATCATTAGATTGCTCCACCCATTCCTCCCTTCTGCTCCTAAAGGGCCCTCGGATTGGCATGATGTCGAAGCAGAAAGCGTACACATTGATTATCCGTACTACCCCACTCGATCCATCATTGAGCTGCAATCCCTGCTAAAGGAAATGCGTAATGCTCTGCCTAAAGTTACAGCACCGGTTCTGCTGATCCACTCCAGGCAAGACGGCGGTGTAGACCCTGAAAATATAGAGAAAATTTACCAACATTTAGGGAGCAAGGACAAGCAAGTGCTTTGGGTAGAAAACAGCGGACACGTCATTACCAGAGACCTGGAAAAAGAGAAGGTGTTCCAGGCTGCGTCTGAGTTCATACACAGAGTTTGTAAGACAGCGGATTGAGTATACTTCCTTGAAGTACGGATATCCTGTAACCCGATCATGGGTGGATCGTTTTGTTGGGTTGCGTGTTAGATATGCTGGATAAACAAATTTCTCATAAGGAGACTGACAATGGAAATTATTCTGGATAAGAGCATTCCGTTCATAATCTTCTTGCAGAACCTGGGAACATGGCTGACCACCCCCATGGAATTTTTCACATTCTTAGGTGTGGAAGAGTTTTATTTGCTGATCATGCCTGTGCTGTACTGGTGTATTGACGTGAGTATGGGCATCCGGGTAGGAGTCATTCTGCTCACCAGCGGAGGGATAAACACGCTGCTTAAATTCGCCTTCCACAGCCCCCGCCCCTACTGGTACTCCACACAAATCAAAGCTCTCAGCTCAGAGACCTCATTTGGCTTACCCTCGGGACATGCCCAGAACGCGGTGAGTGTTTGGGGTATGATGGCGGCTTCCATCCAACGCCGATGGGCCTGGATTGTCGCCATACTGCTGATGTTCTTCATTGGGCTATCACGCATCTACCTGGCGGTGCATTTTCCTACGGATGTGCTCCTGGGCTGGACGGTTGGTGCGTTGCTCCTGTGGGCTTTTTGGGTTTTGGAACCGGCGGTGAAGCGCTTTTTCCTGCAGTTCAAAGTAACCTACCAGGTACTCATCGTGTTTGTGCTTTCTCTCATACTAATCCTTTCCGGAGCTCTCATCGTCCAATCCTTGAGCTCGTGGGAGTTGCCATCGCTTTGGATACAAAACGCCAGCCAGGCTATCCCCGAGGCTGAACCGATTGATCCCCTGAGCCTATCCGGGTTGATTACCAATGCAGCCGCGTTGTTTGGGCTGGGAGCGGGTTATATCCTCCTACATCAACAAGGGGGCTTCGACCCCCGTGGGGCATGGTGGAAACGAACCCTACGGTATGTCCTTGGCCTGATTGGCGTCATCGCCATCTGGGCAGGTTTGGATGCCGTATTTCCGGACGGAAAGACCTTCCTGGCATATTCACTGCGCTACGTGCGATACGCCCTGGTAGGATTCTGGATGGCAGCACTGGCGCCCATGGTATTTCTCCGTTTGGGATTGGCTGAAAAAAGTAAGGAGGGCTAACCCTCTGTTCTTCCGAAACACAGGTCCGTTAATATCAGAAACCTGGTTCTTCCCATGAACCAGGTTTCTTCCTTTCGAGGGTAAAAAAATCTTTCTTCAGCCCTTCCCTGAAAAGAGGGCAGAGCTGGTCGTCAGTTTATTCTTCTTTCCTCTCCCGCTCGCGTTCCGCCACAATCTGCTGCTGTAAGTGAGCGGGTACGGTCTCATAATGCGAGAATTCCATGGAGAACACGCCTCTACCCCCGGTCATAGAACGCAGATCGGTAGTATAACGCTGCATTTCCGCCAGAGGGACTTTAGCCGTGACCACAGAACGTCCCTTTCCAGTCTCCATACCCTGTACGCGCGCTCTGCGGGTGTTTAAATCTCCCAGGATGTCTCCCATGTTGGCCTCTGGCACCGTGATACTTACATCCATGATCGGTTCCAAGAGCACCGGGGCCGCATTCTTGAAGGCCAATTTAAACACTTCACGCGCCGCGATCTCAAAAGCCACCGGCTTGGAATCCACAGGATGTTCCTTTCCGTCAAATACATCCGCCCGGATGTTCTTGAGCGGATATCCTGCAATTACCCCATCCTTCATTACCGTGCGTACGCCTTTTTCTATAGCGGGCATAAAGTTGTTAGAAATGGCACCCCCAAATACGCTGTTCTTAAACTCGAATTCCTCTTCGATGGGCTCAACGCGCATAAAGACTTCTGCAAACTGACCCGCACCACCGGTCTGCTTTTTGTGCCGATATTGTGCCTGCCCGGTTTGGGTGATCGTCTCCAGGTAAGGGACCTTCGGTTCTTCGATATTCAGACCAGTTTGAAATTTGCTCTCAGCTTTTCGAATGGCGACATCTATGTGTTGGTCACCCATCCCCTGGAGGATGGCCTGTTTGGTAGAGGCTTCCTGATGCCAGGAGAGGGTCATATCCTCCTCGCAGATGCGCGTAAGGGTCGGGCTGATTTTGGCTGAATCCGCCTGGGTCTTAGGAGAGACCGCAACCCGATACAGGGCATTTGGGAATTCGGGTATGGGCAAGGTCAATGGATGCCCTTTATCGCACAACGTGTCTCCTGTGGAGGTTTCGCTTAACTTGGGAGCCGTGCCAATGTCGCCAGCGTGGATAATTTTCATATTGATCTGTTCTTTCCCCCGCAACACCTGTACCGAACCCAACCGTTCCTCTGTGCTTTTGGTCTGATTCCACACCCTGCTATCGGATGTCACTACACCTGAATAGACACGAAAGTAGTTGATCTTTCCCACAAATGGGTCCGCGGTTGTCTTCCATACATAAGCAGCCAGTGGTCCGCTATCTGAAGCGGTCAATTCTTCGTCACCTTCTACACCTTTTGCCACCATCCGGGGGGCCTGGGAGGGTGAGGGCAGAAGATGGACCATTGCCTCCAATAAGGGAAACAAGCCAATTTCCGCACCAGCCGCGGCTATAAAAACGGGGATATAACTCCGATTTGAAATGACCTTTCTCAATCCCCTGATGATCTCCTCGGCGGTCAATTGTTCTCCCTCTAAATATTTTTCCAGGAGCACATCATCACCCTCAGCCGCGGCTTCTACCAGCTCTACCCGCGCCTCCTCGACTTCGTCCTGGTACTCCGCAGGAATGTCACTCGCCTCTTTCCCGTTGCCGGAATAGGCTTTCATACTCAGTAAATCCAAGACACCCTTGAAATCCGACTTTTCACCCCAGGGCAATTGAATGGGTAACAAACGGATATCAGAGAGATCCCGGACGGTCTGCAATGCCTGGCGGAAGTTGGCATTATCGCGATCCATTTTGTTGATCAACACAAAGCATGGCAGATTGAACCGGGCACAATAGGACCAGGCCACCTCTGTGCCTACCTCCGCTCCGGCAACGGCATCCACCACAACGATAGCCCCGTCGGCCACACGTAAGGCAGAGATCACTTCGCCAATAAAATCTGTATAGCCGGGTGTATCCAGCAGGTTGATCTTATGACCTTTATACTCCACAGGAATGACTGCTGTCGAAAGAGAAATTCCCCGGCGTATCTCCTCATCCTCAAAGTCAGCCACAGTGGAACCATCTTCTATCTTTCCCAGCCGGGTGGTCACTCCCGTAAGGTGCAATAATGCCTCGGCTAACATGGTTTTTCCAGCACTGCTATGGGAAACCAAAGCAATGTTGCGAATCTGGTCAGTAGTGTATTCTTTCATTTGCTAACGCCCTTCCAAAATTTTTTCTTCCCGATTTGCTTGATTTCCCGCTCGTGGTTTATCCAGTCTGAAATTTGAATGGGTAAAAAATGTGCCGATACCTAAACGAGAACTATCGCCCGCGCTATCCGACCAATCGGGTTACTGCGGTTGGTAGCTTCATTGGTTCTGGTTTTGACATGCTTTCCGGTTATTCAAGCGGTTTGATTTTACGTGAAGATGTGTACCTTGTCAAAGCCAAGTCCTGGTAACATGTAAACCAACCCTAAATTCCTGAGGCCAATTAACGGTACAATACCTGACATAGGCATCCTCCGGTTCTACACTGCTCACCCCGCCCGGTTAAGAACATCATGAAAATTCTGCGTACGTCCCGGAATAAATTTCTTCGTCAATTAGCATTCAACCTTCGCTATCTCTTCCGCCCTCCCTGGGACACAGGTGTATCCCCTCCAGAATTACTGGACTTCATCCGCACACATGAACCCGGCAAAGTTTTCGATATGGGATGCGGAACAGGGACAAACCTCATCACTCTGGCCCAACATGGGTGGCAGGCAAGCGGCGTAGATTTTGCCCCCCGCGCCATCCGCCTGGCAAAGCACAAAGCCCAAAAAGCCGGCGTCCAGGTTGACCTGCAGGTTGGTGATGTAACCAAATTGTACGAACCGAGCAACACCTACGACTTGATTCTGGATATTGGATGCTTCCACGGCCTATCCAGGGGCGACCGCGCCCCTTACATTCAAATTGTCGAGCGAATGTTGAAGCCAGGAGGCACACTGTTGTTGTACGTCATCTTCCGGAAGGATAATGACGCTCCTCCTCCGGGGATTACCGAAGGTGACCTGGATATGATATCTACATATCTCAAACAGAAGAAGCGTACAGACAGCCTGGACAAGATTCAACGTCCTTCAGCCTGGTTAGCCTTCCAGAAACATTCAACCTCCTCCCACCTGGAAAAACCTTCCCACTATTCAGCCTGCCAGCCATGAACGTGCTTTTTCTCTTCCTCGACGGAGTCGGTTTGGGGTTAGACGACCCTCTACGCAACCCCTTTGCCCGCGCGGAAATGCCCAACCTCCAGAACCTGCTCGCCGGAAATAAATTACTGGCTACCACTGCACCATTTGAAGGAAAACGGGCAACCCTCCTGGCTCTAGATGCCCGTTTAAGCGTGGATGGCAGGCCACAATCTGCCACCGGACAGGCAGCCATTCTCACAGGCAAAAACGCCCCTGCCTTATTAGGCTACCACTACGGTCCAAAACCCAACCCTGAAGTCATCCATCTGGTAAAAAATGGCAACTTGTTCAGTGCCCTGCACAAGGCAGGGAAAACCGCCGTCCTGCTCAATGCTTACCCTCCCCAATACTTCGAAAATATCCAAAACGGGCGACGGTTGCCGGGAGTACTGTCATTAGCTGCCTCCAGCGCAGGGTTGAAACTCAAAACCCTCCAAGACCTCATCCACGGAACGGCCCTCTCGGTTGACTTCACCGGTCATGGCTGGAGGGATTACCTGGGCATCTCGGAAACCCCTCTCCTCGACCCGACAGAAGCCGGTCAGCGATTGGGCTGCCTGACCCAGGAATACGACTTTACATGCTTCGAGTTCTGGCCCAGTGATGTCGCCGGACATCGCCAAGACATGACCAATGCCATCCACATGCTGGCACAATTCGACCAGGTTTTGGGTGGATTATTACCTACCCTGGATGAGGATAATGGACTGATCATCCTCACCTCCGACCACGGCAATGTAGAGGACCTCAGCCATCGCCATCACACGTACAATCCTGTTCCCCTGCTGCTCATTGGGTCGGTGTACCACCGCCAACGCATGACTCCACAGCTCAAAGACCTCACCGACATTGCACCCGCCATCCTGGAACTTTTTTCCCTAACCCACACAGAAGGGCACCTCCATGACCAGACTTAACGCCGTCACGGGAGCTTTTGGATACACCGGCAAGCACATAGCTCAAAGGCTACTCAGATCGGGTCAAAGGGTGATCACCATAACCGGGCATCCCAACCGGCCTAACCCATTCGGAGATCGGGTGCAGGCTTATCCCTTTCATTTTGATCATCCCCAAAAACTCGCTTCCCAACTGCAGGGTGTGAACACACTGTACAACACCTACTGGGTGCGCTTCAATTATGGCAAGATCAACTACGACCAGGCCGTGGAAAATACCCTCCGGTTGATACGTGCAGCTAAGGACGCGGGTGTTGGGCGGTTGGTTCACATCAGCATCAGCAACCCGGATGCGAATTCGCGCCTACCGTACTTCCGGGGTAAAGGGCTATTAGAACAAGCCATCCAGGAGTCGGGGTTAAGTTATGCCATCCTGCGCCCCACCGTGGTCTTCGGCGAGGGTGACATCCTAATAAACAACATTGCCTGGTTCCTGCGGCGCTTCCCACTCTTTATCATCCCCGGAAATGGTGAATACCGCCTGCAACCCATCTTTGTAGAGGACCTGGCCCAGATTGCGGTTGAGGTTGGCCTCCTCAACCAGAACCTCATCCTCAATGCTACCGGAGCAGAAACCTTTACCTTCAGAGAGTTAGTCAACCTGATCAAGAAGACTACAGGCAGCCGGGCGAAAATCCTCCACCTGCCTCCCCGGCTAGCCATGCTTACGGTGCTGGGCATCAGTACCTTTGTGCGGGATGTTGTGCTGACAAGAGATGAAATAGCTGGCCTGATGGAGAACCAGTTGTACACCGACTCACCTCCGCTAGGCAGAACGCCTCTGAGCAAGTGGTTGGAAGACCATGCAAAGGTGGTAGGTAGTACATACCACTCAGAGCTTAAACGACATTACCGATGAACGACTATCCCTTTATCCCTGGAAAAATACCCATCACACCAGAACCTCTATCCCGTTTCCTCCCTCCCATACCTGAGGGAGTGGCTGCAAGCTGGCTGGAAGCCCACTTACCTGCGGGGTCTTTGGTTTTGGACCCTTTTGGGACGTCACCACGATTGGTGGCAGAAGCAGCCCGAATGGGGTACCGGGTGATCGTCGCGGCCAATAACCCGGTTTCACACTTCCTGATAGAAATGGCGGCTTCACCTCCCCAACAGGATGAGCTTCGTACCATACTGGCTCAGATTGCGGCTACGCGTAAAGAAAACCAGCGTCTGGAACTCCATATCCTCTCTTTATACGCTACCCGTTGTAAGTTTTGCAGCACCAAAGTCATTGCAGAGGCGTTTGTTTGGAAGCGCGGGGCTACCACACCCCACGCTCGATTGTATACCTGCCCACACTGTGGAGATAGAGGCGAGTCCCCCACAACAGAGGACGACGAGAACAACGCGGCACGCTTTGCTGCTTCTGGATTACACAAAGCACGCGCCCTCGAGTACCTCACCCCATTCCACGACCCCGACAGGAAGTACGCCGAAAGCGCTCTGGAAATTTATCTGCCCCGCGCCATCTACACGCTGGTTACCCTGATCAACAAAGTGGAAGGCTTGAACCTGAATGACACGCAGCGCCGTCTGGCGAACACACTGTTGTTGTATGCCTTCGATCAGGCAAGCAGCCTCTGGACGCATCCCACTGGGCGCGAACGACCGTTACAACTAAGCCTCCCTCCCCAATTTCGGGAACACAACATCTGGTTCGCCCTGGAAAAGGCGGTAAATGAGTGGTCCTCAAACAGCCCACCCATCAAAACATCCCACTGGCCTGAATTGCCCCCAGAGGGTGGTGGTATCAGCATTTATAATGGCAGGTTGAGAGACCTGGCTCCTCGACTTGACGACCTCCCAATAAACGCCTCACTCACTGCTTTACCACGTCCTAACCAGGCATATTGGACCCTTTCTGTAATCTGGGCAGGCTGGCTTTGGGGTAAAAAAGCGATTACTCCCATCAAGAACGTATTACGCAGACGCCGATACGATTGGGCCTGGCACACATCGGCTTTATCCGCGGTGTGGGGGCATTTACTCCCCCATTTACCCCCCGACACTCTGGTATTTGGCGTGGTCGCTGAAACCGAACCCAGCTTCCTGTGCTCAACACTCCTCTCCGCTAACATCGCTAACCTGCACCTGAGCGGAATGGCGGTACGTAATGACTACCCACAGGCACAAATTACCTGGATGCACAAACCCCAGGTTTTAGCCCTCCCCAAACGCGAGCCCCGTGTGATGGGCGTAGAAGCCGTCCTGGAAATCCTGCGCAAACGCGGCGAACCGGCACAATATACAACCTTACATGCCGCCATCCTGAAGGAATGGGCTCAACAAGGACAAGTGGCCGCCCATGTAACCATCCCTCACGAGAAATACACCGAAACCCAAAACCAATGTCAAGCGGTTATCTCTTCTTCTCCAGAGCTTATACGCTTTGAAGAAGCCAGCCGCTCTATAGAAGTTGGATTGTGGTGGTTGGTGAAACCAACCAAAACAGAAGCACCCCTCTTTGACCGTTTAGAAGAATCTGTTCTCAGGTTATTAGAAACACTTCCAGGAATTCGTTCATCCGAATTAGATGCAAGGGTATGCCAGGAATTCCCCGGATTGCTCACTCCTTCAAGAGCTAAACTGCTGGCCTGTCTAGAATCCTACGGGGTCCAACAACCCGAGGATAGTGACGAATGGCAGCTCCGCGCTGAGGATTCACCTCGCAGGCGGGAAACGGAGAAAAAAGAATTGATGGGTCAATTGAAAAAATTTGGGACTCGATTGGGTTTCCAAACAAAAGGAACGCATCCCCTGAATTGGATGACATCCGATGGGGATATCATCTTTAGCTTCTATTTAATCTCCACCGCTATCTTTGCAAACATCCTCTTCCACCCCCAGTCACGTCCGTCTCAATCCCTTATCGTGTTACCAGGAGGCCGCGCCAACCTGGTGGCTTATAAATTACAGACTAACCCCTACCTGACAAAGGTTGTTGACCAGGGCTGGCGCTTTCTCAAATTCCGTCACCTACGCCGACTGATGGCCAGCCCAACGCTCAGCCGCGCCAACCTTGATCACTTATTCGGGCTGGATCCCCTGACCTACACAAAGCCACAAATCCCCCTGCTGCTTTAGATTCAGGAGTTACGCATTAAGACTTCGGAAGTTTTGAAAACTTCCGAAGTCTGGACTGTAGCAACGATCGCCTCAGGGAGAGGTGGAAGTATTGGTGGGAGAGGGAGTTGGCACAGGTGTAGCTGTTGAAGTAGGTGAAGGTGTTGGAGAGGAGGTGGGTTTAATCGTCGGTGTGAAGGTGGGCGTTACGGTCTCTGTCGGTGTGGAGGTGCTGGTTTCTGTGGGGGTGGGCGTCTCCGTGGGGGTATCCGTAGGTGTAGGTGTGGGTGTTGGTACTTGCAGCACCAGATGCAAGCGCAATTCAGCGAAAGTGCCGTTCGTGCTTTCGAGATAAAGACGAAGGGTAACCGGTCCAGCAGGTAGTTCGGTCAAATCCCAGGTGTAGAGTTTTTCGGGTTGGTCTTTGGGCGTGCCGCTCTTATCCAATAGCTCCCACTTTACGGGGTCCTCACCCAACCCAAATTCCAGGCGATAGCGTAAAAAGTTACCCGTCGCAGAGGCTTTTCCGTAAATGTCCACAGGATTTATGGTAATCACTTCCCCTTCCCGCGGAGCCGCAAACCAAATCAGGGGACGGGGATCCGTATCCTTACAGGCTCTATCAGGAGTAAAGAACACCGGTTTGGAGAATCCCATACTCTCGGCCCAGGCCTGTCCTGAGGCATCCTCTTTAATCCACTTCTGAGCCCAGGGATCCGAGACATTGAGAGCTATTTTTTCGGATGTAAATTCAGCGCACGAAGGTGAAGCCAATAATCCTGTCCAGGTATCAATCACCGCACGCTGCCACAGGTCTTGACCTTTGGGTAGAGGTGGTTGACTGGAAGCGAAGTATTCACTGCGTTGTTGGGGACACCACTGGGAAGGTTCGCTGCCGGATACAGAACAAATTACCCGTTCAATGATGCCTGCTGGTCTGACATACGCAGTTGGATAGCCACCTGTCAGCCGTTGGATCGCAATTTGTATAAACTGCGCCCAAATGGGTGCAGCCCCAGTTAACCCCGTGGTGTTTTGCATGGGGGTGTTGTCTGCATTCCCCACCCAGACACCCACAGCAATATCAGGGGTATAACCGATTGTCCAGTTATCACGGAAGTCGTTGGTAGTGCCAGTTTTGGCAGCCGCTAAGAAAGGCAGGTTCAGAACAGAATTCGCCCCGAAAGCCAGGGTTCTGGCAGCGTTATCAGACAGGATAGAATAGATTAGAAAAGCATGCTCCGGAAGTACCACCTGTTCACCAGCAGGTGTTTGATAATCATACAGTACACTTCCACTATAATCCAGGATACGTGTGATAGCCACCGAAGGGATACGTCTCCCCGAATTAGCCAACACCGCATAAGCCCTGGTCAATTCCAGCAGGGACACCTCCCCACCACCCAGGGTGAGTGAAAGCCCATAGTCTAGACGATTGAGGGTAGTGATCCCCAGACGCCGTGCCAGAGCGATCAGTCCATCTTCTCCGGGGATATTGGGGTCATCGAAAATCCCTACAAACTGCAAAGCCTTGACCGCGGGAACGTTGTACGAATTCCCTAGCGCGCTGCGTACTGTTACTGGTCCATGGAAACGCTCATCGTAGTTGATGGGTTTGTAGGGAGGACGGGGGTCATTGGGATCTCCGGAGGGTGGAAACTCTGAGGGCACATCCCATATCAAGGTTGCTGGCGTCCAGCCTTTCTCGAAAGCAGCTACATAGGTCAGGGGTTTTATCGCCGAACCGGGCTGGCGGGGGCTGATCGCCATGTTCACTTGCCCATGGATAATTTCATTATAAAAATCCGCGGAACCCACCATGGCGAGGATTTCCCCGGTAGAGGGACGAATGGCAACCAGTGCTCCATCTGTGGCGTTATTACCTGCCAACGCGGCGACCTGCTCTTTTACAATCCTCTCGGCTTCGTCCTGTAAACCCGGATCCAGAGTAGTAACTATCGTGAAGCCCGAGCGGTAGATGGTTTGTGCGTCAAATTGCGCCTCCAGCAGTGAGCGTACATAGTTGACCCAATGCGGGTATCGCATATATATTTTCGGATCTTTGAAAACATACCCCTCAAGTTCGGTATAGGCTCCGGCCGCGCTGGGAGCATCCACACAAACAGGTTGTTGGTTATTACTTACAAAGATGCAGCCCTGCTCCACACTGGCTTCATACATCAACACCAGCACTTGCTTGAAGCGGTTCATAGTAACTTCACGGTTGGTATACACATCATATACCGAGGGGGCCTGGGGTAACCCTGCTAAAAAGGCAGCCTGAGCGAGGGTCAATTTATCTGCCGAAGAACCAAAGTAGGTTTCAGAGGCGGCTTCCACACCATAGGATAAGTTCCCATAATAAATTTCGTTCATGTAAAGCTCGAGAATCTCGTCTTTGGAATAGCGGCGCGTAATTTCAGCCGCCAATAACGCCTCGCGCACCTTACGCATGTAAGTAATTTGAACCCGTTCCTCAGGAGAAAACAACAGTATCCGTGCCAATTGTTGAGTTATGGTGGAGGCACCCGAAACGGTTTCACCCGCCCGGAAGTTCTGTAAAAATGCGCGTAAGATAGCCATTGGATCGAAACCCGGGTGGCTGTAATATTCTTTATCTTCTGTAGCGATGGTTGCAGCCACAAGATAAGGAGACATTTTCTCCAATGGCACATAAGTACGACGTCCCGCATTAGGATCGAGTATCTCATACAGCACGTTTCCGTTTCGGTCCAGGATGCGTGTGGTTTCAAATTGAGAGGCGCGGGCGGGAAGGTCATCAATGTTCGGCAGGGTTGCCGCGATGGTGTAGTACTCATAAAGAGCGAACGATCCGCCGATTAACCCCAGCAGCACAAAACCAAACAAAACAACTATAAACCCTCGCAACAAACACCCCCACACAGGTCGGGGTTTGGGAGGGGCGTAATCAGACTCGGGTGGTGGAGAATATAAAAGGGGCTTTGAAGGGGTCGTCCGTCCATAGGCTACCTGAGAAACCATCGTACTATCCACATCAATTTCGTCCACTCGCCGAGGCAAGGGCATCCCTTCTGTATCAATAGCCGGTGGAGCACTTGGTGGAGTTCTCCCCAGCAGGGGAGGAGAAGGCACATTTGCCTGCTCAAGGGGAAGAGTATGCTCTTCCCCTCCTCTAACCGCACCGCGTTGGATTCCTGGTTTCAACGGTTCATCCTCGGGCAAAGATAATCCCGATGAGACACCTTTTTTCCTGGAGTCATATTCTTCCCAATCATCTGGAGGCTCAGGAGGTTCATGCCCAGAAACTAAGCCCTCATCTGAGTCACTTTCACCAAACTCCGCCTTTGAACCTGGAATCTTCCCCTCACGCCCCTCACCCTCCGATAACGCTCTCTCATCCTTGTCCCACGCATCCCTGGACGAGTGAGAGGGGTCACCTGAGGGGTGCTGTTCCCCCTCTTTCGCCTCTGGAGACACCAGGTCTTGGGTATCCTGTTCCGCCCGTTCAGCTTCGGATAGCAAACGGCGGAAATGGTCGCTGGGTTCTTCTTCCGAAGGTGGAATGGGTCTCTCGTTCATTTAGCCTCGGGACGACTGACAACCAGGACGTTCCATGAACCCCTCATCACCTCCTGGCTGTGCTGGTTAACAACGTGCACGGATATTACTACAGAACCCCCTCCTATCCTGTTCATAGGTTTAACCTCAGAAACCTCCAACTCCACATGAATCGTATCGCCGATAAACACAGGCTTTACAAACTTCCAATCGGAAATTTCTCGAAAGGCAATAGCAGTACCCTCTAGAATTCCTGTCCTGGTGGCCAAACCTGAAGCGATAGACAATCCCAACAACCCATACACCACCCGTTGACCAAAGTGAGTCTTGCTGGCATATTCAACATCGGTGTGCAGTTGATTGAAATCACCTGAGAGACCAGCAAACGCCACTACATCGGCCTCTGTCACGGTACGCCCCACTGTAGTTATTCGCTGGCCGACCTTGAAATCTTCAAAATACATACCCCTTGGTTGGAAGGGAATAGAGGACATAAGAGACTCCTAAAATGGGTAAGGGAAAAATATTTTTGGAAAGTGATCTTACGCGGTTCCATCAGAATCCACCTCTAATTTTGCGGCTTTTATAGCTTTACCCCAAGTCGGAAATATTTCATAGAATACCCGAACATCATATTTACTCAATTTACGTACATCATCGGGGGTAGGCAACCGTCCTAGTCTGACAGCCAAATCCCGCAGCTCAAGTTGTAGCTCTTTCTTCGAATATTTTTGTTTTGGTCTGGATAAACTCTCACGGCTCACGTAACCTTGGCGTTCTACTTCTGCAATTTTTTCCCTCGTTAATCCGACATAATACTTGTCAATGTCAATGGCTACATATCGCCTGCCTAATTTTACGGCTGTTGCTGCAGTGGTTCCCGTCCCAGAGAGCGCATCCAAAACAATATCACCCTCATTTGTCGAGAGACGGATAATTCGCTCCATTAACGCTTCGGGGAGCTGGCATGGATGATAATCCCTGTCTCTTTTATGTTTAATTCGATGAATATCCCACCAGATGTCAGTTAGCTTCTCCTTATCATCCTCACCCACAGCTTTACGTTTGCGAATGCAGGAAGAACGCAAGCAATAAAACCGGGCATCTAATTGCCCAACCTGATCGTAATTGTAGGTAAAATCCGTGGGATGTTTCGTGTAATATAAAAGACCGTAGTGCGCCGGCATCAACTTTCCCCGTGGTTCTGATAGCGCTTCCCACACAATCCAATTTTGAAAATACAAGTGCTGATTGAGAAATGATGCGTGGTACATTGTCCAACGGGGTAAATTCAGAACATAGAGCGCACCAGTCGGTTTCAAAACACATACATACTCCTTAAGCCAGGTATTACACCAGTCAATATATCGCCTTTCGTCCCGCTCATCATCGTATACGCTATATGCCTTGTCAAGGTTATAGGGAGGATCAGCAAAAGCAAGGTCTATCGAGTTATCTGGAAACTGCTTGAGAATCTCAACAGCATCCCCAAGATGAACTACATCGAAAAGCCTGCCCCCTACTTCCTGAGTTACGGAAACTCTATCGCCTTGTTTTTCAATAAAACCGGGTAAAGAATATTGAACGGCTGGCTCAGCAAATAATCTATTTTGGGAAGCCAAACCCTCCGCGGGAGCAAAAAGGCCTCGTATCTCCAAATCGTTACCAAGAGATTCAAATAAAGTCTTTTTAACTTCGCTCCTGAAATCCAACATCCGTAAAACTGTATCAATAACCGGCTCAGATATCTGGGTATAGTTATTCTCCTGAGGTAAATCTCTCCACACATCGGAGATTACATACCCTTCTGGGTGCATTAAGTGCGTTTTACCACCCCAATCCTTGAGATATCTACCACACGCAGCACAACGTTGATGAGGAAAACGAGTACGCTGTATGTTAAACCGTCTATTCCCCTTAGAAAATAAAAGCATTCCAGCATGAACAGAAGGAAGCCCAGCAGAGGGACGCCGCGGTAAAGACTCTATCGCAATCCAATACTTAAAGTTTAATCTCTGATCTAAAAATACACCTAACTCTGGAAGATAATCTGGGCGACCCTGAACAAATAACAAACCCTCATTTTGTAAAACGCGTATGCATTCTTCAAGATATTCTTTCAGTTGTACCAGGTTACGCTCTGGGAAAAGAGCACCTGTTACAAACACAATGAAATCAACAGAAGAACTTACACGCTCTTGAAGTCCCCTCTTTATATTTTCTATCGAAAGATAGTCTATATTTATCATAGACTCTCTACCAACCGGTAAAATTTATTGGTTTGCACAATTCACTCACATTCTAGCATAAAACTTCCAATACCTCTCAACTATCTCCACTGGTACAATACCACGCATGCGAGAATGGACTCTACTATCCGGCAGCCCCGTCTCCCTGACACTGGCTACGGATGCCCGCCTGTGTACTCCAAACTATTGCGATGATCATATTTGGGAACTTGACTTTGGAGGGGGTGAACCACCCGCGATTTCCTTACTCACCACGTACGGCTTGCGTGCCCGGAACATGCGCATCTTCCCCCAATTTACGGAAGGTAATATCACCATCAGCGACCCGCGTGAATTTCCCAGCCCACCCAAGATTCAGTGTCTTTATCCCAACTCCCTCCTCCTTTCCTTCTCACCCCTGAATAAAATTGAGGTAACCAACCAGGTCTGGGTGCCAAATTCGCAAGTCATCGCCTGCCGAATATTGATAACCAACCAGGACTCCGACTCACGTCACCTCCGTTTCAGCCTGGTGGCCCATTTGACACCCGGCGATAAAGGTGGGTTGATGACCCCACGTCTGATGCAATCGGCAAACGTACTGCAAGGCAAAACGGACGGTCTCGTCCCTGTCATTTTCATCACCGGAGGGGCCCAGGCTCTCAGCAGTCCCTTTCCTTCTCTAAACCTGGAACTTGAACTCCCTGCGGGAGGTCAACAACAACTGACCTGGGCACAGGCAGCTTTATCTGAAGCCGATGCATCTTTCGAGCTTGCTCGATCCACCACAGCCCGTTCATGGGATGCTGAACGAGCCCGTATTCAGATGCTCAATGACTCACAGGTAGAGATCAGCACGGGTAACCCAGACTGGGATACCGCTTTTGCCCTCGGTCAGAAAGTAGCCCGAAGCTTACTTCAGGGACCAACAGAGCACCTGCCAAATATGTCCTTTGTCTCTACCCGCATTCCCGACATGGGCTTCTCGTTGCTCGGAGACGGGAGCGATTACCCTCACATCTGGAGTGGGCAGACCCCGCTTGAAACCTGGTACTTGATGGGGTATTTGCTTCCCGATTCCCCAGAGATTGCCACAGGATTGGTGGAAAACTTCCTCTCTACACAAACCCGGGAAGGGTTCGTTGACGGGAAACCAGGTTTGGGAGGACAACGTAACCAACTGATGGCCGCCCCCCTATTGGCCAACATCGCTTGGCGGGTGTACGAAACCACAGATGACCGTGCCTGGTTAGAACAGGTCTTCCCCAAACTGCTGGAGTTTTTCCACGCCTGGTTCCGACCACCGTGCGACCGTGACGGCGATGGTATACCGGAATGGAGCCACCCCCTGCAATTTGCCCTCGAGAACCATCCACTTTTTTCATACTGGCAACCCTGGGCTCAGGGGTTGGACATCTCAACTGTAGAAAGTCCGGCACTGTGCGCACTGCTTTATTGTGAAGGGCAAACATTGATAAAAATGGCTGAAGCTATCCACCGGAAGTTTCCCATTCCTGCCATCGAGTCTTTGTGCGAGAACCTGTACAAAGCGGTGAATACCTCCTGGGATGACAAAGTTGGTTTTCGTTATTGGGATCGCAATACACATTTTTCTACGGTGGAAAATATCCTAGGTGAATTGCAAGGTCCTGGTGAGGTTCAAATTCACCAAACCTTCCAGCAAGCCACCCGTTTACTCATCCGGATAAACAGTACAAGTGAATCCCGGCGTGAAGCAAGTTTATTCATCCACGGAACGATCACACGCGGACATCACCGCGTAGAACGCCTCACATATCCTGACCTGAAGTGGTATCAGGGGATGGGCACAGCTACCAGCAACCAGACCTACGACACCGTCGAACATATCCAGGTAGTTGGAGTAGGACCTGAAGATATTACCACCGTTCAAATTGCGGATCTCAACATAAGAGACATCACCTTGTTGTTACCCCTGTGGGCAAAAATGGTAAACGCTAAACAGGTAAAAACCCTCATCAGGGGAAATTTCAGAGCAAGGCAAAACAAAAGATGGTGTGGGCTACCTTTCTGTCCGGATTATCCTGTTCCAGAGGCATCTTCTATATGCCTGGCGGTATCTCCAATGTGGAATGCGCTCATCGGTGAAGGTTTATTAGCCTACGGTTATCAACAGGAAACGGCAGACTTGATAAGCCGTCTGATGGAGGCTATCGTCAAAAATTTAAAGGACGAGGCTGCGTTCCGGAACAGCTACCACGCTGAAACGGGGGAGGGGTTGGGAGAACGGAATGCTCTTGGGGGTTTACCCCCGCTGGACCTCTTCTTACGTACCCTGGGCATCCGCCTGATCTCTCCCTGGACAGTAGAGATCCGAGGGCAAAATCCGTTTCCCTGGCCCATCAAGGTGAGTTATCGTGGACTTACTGTCTTACGCGACCTGGAAACAACCCATGTCACCTTCCCGGACGGGGAAAGTGTCTCGCTTACTGACCCCTCTTCATGCAGTGTTTATGGACGTCCCAGCAGGGTTTGATTCAAGTATCCGTGTTCTCCTCCTCATGGATTTTGATTACCCGATAGGTAAACACACTCAGGGTCTTTCTCCGCCACAAATCTGGTTGAGCGCCCATCTTTTCACAGAGGCGGCTCAAAAAATCTTCCGGGGAGGGTATCTTTTCCCACACCTGAGGCAAGAAAGTGGCACGCTGCCAATCCTGACGCAAGACCACTCCATCCACCCCCGGTTGAATCAACTTGGGCAGGTCACCCGGCTCAGTATAGTCCAGCCTCTCTAGTGGGGTGAGGATGGATAATTCCAAACGGATATCCCCCAACTCAGATGGTTGTACAGGTGGAAAACGATAATCCTGAAGTGCAGCGGCTACCGCGTGTTGACGGGCATCTTCAACAAGCGATATCGTTGCTTCCAGCGCACCAATACAACCGCGTAACATACCATCTTTGGTGAGGGTCACAAATGTCGCCGCGTGCGTTTTAAATACAGTGGGTAACTTAGATAGGTCAAGTGGTTCTAAAGGCTCTCCCCTAACCCCACACTCCAGGGCTTGCCGGGCGTGTTTTAACAGCAATGCCTTTTCATCATTTGTCAATTCGAATCCATCCATGGCTTTTTCCAGCAGCATATGTGTAAATATTCGTCAATTAGCGATTCCAACGCCAATCTGATAATACATACCCCCATACCTTGTGTCAAGCCCACATTTCTACAGCTTCTTCTGCGGAATCAATTGACACCCTCACACTCTTCACCAGGGGTAACCACTTTACAGGAACAATCAGACTGTTATCAGAGCTTGTCATTTTTAGCACTCTTGGGTACTATGTTAACGATGAAAACACAGCCCTCAGAGGATGTACCTGTAGAATCCACTAGTGAAGTAAGCATTTGGGCTAACCTGCGTACGGTTTGCGGGGTAGCGTTTTTATTGGCCACACTGTTCACCGCCTGGATTCCTAAGGGAACGCTACCCACCTTGCTGGGGGAGCGTCTGACGCAAGTCTGGAAGCCCGGTGGGGGAATCCAGCCCGAGACGGTAGCTACCGCGACTGTTTCGTCTCGCCCACGTATTGGTATCGTCTCCGGACATTGGGGCTTCGATTCGGGCACAGTATGCGACGACGGACTCACCGAAGCACAGGTCAACCTGGACATTGCCACACTCGTACAACAATCCCTCATTGAGATGGGCTTCGATGTAGACCTGCTCAAGGAGTTCGATCCTCGCTTGGAGCAATACCAGGCATCACTATTGATTTCTATTCACGCCGATTCCTGTTCCTATATCAACGACGAAGCTACAGGATTCAAAGTAGCCGCGGCGTTAGCCACCGAGCACCCGGAGAAAGCCGCCCGGTTGATCGCCTGTTTGAGGTCAAGGTATTCTCAAATCACCGGCCTTCAGTTTCACCCCAGTGTAACCAGTGACATGTCAAATTACCATACTTTCAATGAAATCAACGGCAAGACAACCGCGGCAATCATCGAAACAGGGTTTCTCAACCTCGACAGGCAATTGTTAACTCAGCACCCCGATGTAATCGCCAAAGGCATCGTCGCAGGTATAAAGTGTTTCGTGTATAACGAGGACATACCTGTTATACCCTCACCCACACCATGAACCACGATTCACAAACCATTGAACAACTGATAAAGGAGGCGCGCGAGGCTATCAAAGAGGGCAAACACATGGTTGCCAGAAAAAAAGCGGTCCAGGCAATCACGCTTGCCCCGGACATGGAAGAACCCTGGCTACTGTTAGCTGCTGTTTCCAGCCCACGTGCCAGTTTGGCATATTTGAACCGAGCGTTAGAGATTAATCCCCAAAGTCCATTAGCCCGACGGGGGATACAGTGGGTGCTAAAACGTATGCGCCATAATGGCGAGTTTTATGATCAACGTCGCCCCCAGGTAAACCTGCCTGATTCCTCCACCGCTTTCCTGCGTGTCCGTCCAGCATTATTCCCCTGGCTGATCACAGTACTATTGCTGGCTACTGGCTTGTTGTACTGGTTTGGTTTTGCTTCTGTTCCTGTACTCGCTAAGGGACAATCCCCTCGCTACATAGTTCATAACCGGGTAAAAGCCACCTACACCCCCTCACCTACTCCAACCTTCACACCCACACCCACTCCCACAAATACACCTACCCCAACCCCGACGGACACTCCCACCCCCACATCACCAACACCTAAACCCAAACCCACTAAAACCCCCAAACCCACAAGCATTCCACCAACCCCTAAGCCCCAGAACCCTACCGTAAACTTACCACCCGGGGTCGGCTCCGAAGACCGATGGGTAGAAGTAAATCTCACCACGCAACGAGCCTACGCCAACATCGGTACCAAAAGAACCCGTTCCTTCGCTGTGTCCACAGGCACCTGGTTACATCCCACGGTGACAGGTGCGTATAAAATTTACGTCAAATACCGCTACGCAGACATGGCCGGACCCGGTTATTATCTGCCTAACGTTCCATATGTCATGTACTTCTATAAAGGATACGGCTTGCATGGCACCTATTGGCATAATAACTTTGGAACGCCCATGAGTCACGGTTGTATTAACTTCACCATCGAAGACGCCGAATGGCTGTTTAGCTTTGCTTCTGTCGGAACAGTTGTATATATCCATCCTTAGCAAGCTGAGCCATGCTGTCTGCCGAAAATATGAACTCTTTCAGCCGCCGAGACTTTTTAAAATTAAGCGCCTTATCCTTGCTAGGGCTATGGCTTCCCCTCCCCACTTTCAGCAAACAATTGTTCCCCAACCTGCAAGGAAGGGTGATTGACACAACCATCACCGTTTTCGATCTTCCATCTTTCAGCGGCAATCGAGTAAAAGTCTATTGGAAAGACGCGGTTATCCCTATTACCGAAGTAACCGTAGGTGATGAGCTTCCAGAACACAATCGGGTCTGGTATCGGATTGGTGAAGAAGGGTACGCTCATTCTGGAACCATTCAACCGGTACAAACAGAACTGCAGGAACCGGTATTAGACATCCCCCAAGGTGGGAATCTCGCAGAAGTAACTGTTCCGTATACGGATGCCCATTGGGGTCCAGGTAAGGAATACGAGGTGGCCTACCGTTTGTACTACCTGACCACCCATTGGGTAGCTTCATGTGTAACCGACCAGGACAACAAACCCTGGTACCAGATTATTGACGACAAATGGGAGTTTGTCTACTACGCACCCGCCACCCATCTGCGCATCATCCCACTCGTAGAATTATCCCCGCTCTCATCCCACGTTCCACCTAGAGCCAAACGCATTGAAGTCAACACACACCTCCAGACGGTAATCGCCTATGAATGGGAACGACCGGTATTCATGGCCCGTGCAGCTACAGGAGCGGTGTTCAGCAACGGTGATTTTTCCACCCCTGCAGGTCGCCACTTCACCAATCACAAACGACCATCACGCCACATGGCGGCTGGCAATCTGGCTTACAATGGCTATGACCTGCCAGGTGTACCCTGGGTCTCTTATATTACCGAAGAAGGAATTGCCATCCATGGAACGTACTGGCACAACGATTATGGTCGTCCCCGTAGTCATGGTTGTATAAACCTCACCCCCCAGGCCGCAAAATGGATTTTCCGTTGGAGCCACCCTTTGGTTCCACCTCATGAACAACGAGTATATGAAACCTACGGGACTCCCGTGGACGTGATATAAACATAGAAGAGTTGAAAAGTCGTACCCACCAAACCAGTTAACCGCGGTTTTATATTTACCCTGTTAGACTCCCTAAACACAGCAGGGTCCTTATCCACACTCAGATAAACCAAAGAGCCACACCATGCGCCAACCTGTTTTTACCGGCTTAATCGTAGATGAATTTGATCACCCTGTCGAAATCACATATGTAGGCGACGAGCCCTGTTATGTGGTGAACGATGCCGGCTTCCATCGTCATATCCCCTCTGAATATGTGGACCAACAGGTATTGGACTCCTTCCGTGAGTTGATACGCGGTCATGAAGCGTTTATCAGTGAGCAGACTGCAAAAATGCTTGGTCAAGAAGACATCTTCTCTCGGGCAATGATTGAAAAACAACTATCGGAAATCGAAAAACACTTTGATAAATTGCTGGAAATAGGTATCCCCGAAGAGAGTAGAGCATATCTGGGCATGATGGGATTCAGGATTCGGATCAATTTGCACGGAGAAGTATTAGAAATCATCCAACCAGGGGTTTCCAGTTCCGAGGATGAATAGCACCTTTGGATAACGTACACCTATAAAAACACCTCCCCAATTTTATCGTCCCTCCTACCATTTGCAGGATTTTTAGGATTACATTTGATATAATCCCATCAAGCACCCCGAAATGAGGAGCCTGAAAAAACTATAGACAGAAAGGTAAAATGACCTCAGAATACATTATTGAAGTATCTGAAAAAGACTTCGAGTACGAAGTCCTGACATACTCCCAACACATTCCTGTAGTGGTTGACTTTTGGGCACCCTGGTGCAGTCCTTGTAAGATTCTGGGGCCTATCCTGGAAAAGTTGACCGAAGAAGCTGAAGGGGCTTTTCGTCTGGCAAAAGTAAACGTGGACGAAAATCCGAACTTAGCCATTCGTTACAACGTGCGTGGCATTCCTGCGGTGAAAGGTATTTTCCGCGAAGAGGTAGTTTTCGAATTTACAGGTGTCCAACCTGAGCCCAAAATCCGTGCCTTTCTTCGGGAACTGGCTCCCACCCCGACAGATCTAACCTTAGAAAAAGGGATAAGCCTTCTGAGCCAGCACGAATGGAGCGGAGCGGAAACCCTCTTGCGGGAAGTATTGGATAACCGCCCAGAGGAAGCCGAAGCTTTGTTAGGGTTGGTTAAATGCCTGTTGGCTCAAGGGCAAGTTGATGAGGCGTTGAATATCATCACAGATTTTCCGGCCAGTCGACAATACTCCAATGCCGACACGCTCAGACCCTTCGCTGAAGCTCTTGTCAAACTAAAAACACAACCTACATATAATGATGACCCTCTCAAAGCAACATATCAGCATGCCCTCGAACTTGCTGGTCGGGGTAACATCCCGGCCGCTATTGATGGATTATTAGACATCCTACGGCAAGATAAAAATTTCGAGAACGGCCAGGCTCAAAAGGTTATCCTGGCATTATTGGAACTTCTAGGGGAACACAATCCACTAACACGTACGTACCGTAAAGAACTGGCCAACGTACTGTTCTAGAAACCACCCTGTCGCGCACACTGCCTCAGGTTATCTCAAAATCAATCTTTAAAAGCTGAGTGGGCAACCTGCCCACTTTTTTCATCCCTTGCTATTTACATGAACCTAACCCCGATCGTTCTAACTCCCTTTTCGCCTGCTTCTGTTTTTTCGACTGAACCATCGTCCTAAGATGCCATGCTTCAAAGGACTGTACCGTTTCACCATGATCACGTTAACCACGGCGTGTTCTGCCACCCTTTGCGGAATTGAACCAAACAAAGTCTGCTCCAATAAACCTTCATCCGCAGCCCCGATCACAATCTCATCAAAATCCTCGGAGTACATCAAGATGTTCTCGACTAAATCATCATCCATGCCTCTGACAACACGTAAATCTATGGGCACATTCAAGAGAGCTAATTCTTCCCTCAACTCCTGCCAGATAGTGCTAATTGTTCCTTCATCTGTATCCGCAGGGACAAAATGTACCGCAACCACCTGAGCTCCTCCATCCCCCTTCATATTCACAAAATCTGCCTGGGACAGAGCAATCCACAAAGCGAGTTGTGTGTTCTCGTTTTTAACTACGGGAACCAAGATGCGCTTGGGAGGACCTCCCCGGACAAATCGGACTACAGCAAGATCACAAGGAGGATTTGCTGAGATCACGTCAATGATGGTCCCAAACGCTGAACCTGACGATTCCGTATGACCCGGCCACCCCAGCAGAATTAAATCAGCATCCCGCTCCTGAGCAGCCGACATGATGGATTGAGGAATGTCTCGCCCCAATCGTAGCTGTGTTCGAACAGGAACATCATACTCCTTCCCAATGGAAATGACTTCCTCCAACAAAGGGCGTTTATATTTTAGAAAATCCCGCCCATCACTCAACCCAAGCTGCTGAGGGACCTTGATGACGTGTAATGTAAATATTTCACCCTCATTCTGCAACGCCAACGGAGCGGCTAGACGAGCCAGTTGTCGCGCCTCTGGCGTAGAAGCAACCGGAAGCAGCAAAGAGTATCTGCGCTTGGCGATCGTCTCCTCCAACAAAATCGTGTCCGCAGCTTTTTCCGCTTCTTCACGTGCCCCCAGCCGAAAGAAAACCATCACTCCCAGCGACATCCACAAAACGGTTGCCAGCCATGCTACCCAGCTCAGGTAGAATAACATTATCGCCAACAACCCTTGAAGAGCTACAGTTAGGTACGGTAGCCAGGGGACAAGAGGCGCGCGGAAAGCCCGGTGTAAGTTCGGTTCTTTCTTGCGTAAACGTATCAAGGATAAATTGGCCATCAAAAACAGGATCAAAAAAGTTAATGAAGCGCCACCAGCAACGTCCTCAATCGGCAATAGTGTAGCCATAAAGACAATCAATACACCACTGAGGAAAATCGCAATATACGGGGTGCGGTTCCGCCTGTGAACGCGACCAAACAAAGGCGGAAGATCCCCACCTCGGCCCATTGCATAGGAGACTCTGGAACTCGAATATATCGTAGCATTCAGCGCGGAAGTAGTAGAAGCCAGCCCTCCTATAATCATAATTAACGCACCATAAGGCATGATCGCATTCGCCGTGCGTATCATGGCCTTTTCACTTTCCTGTCCTAAATACATCCAGTTGGGTAAGCCAGAATCTTGCACCAGTGCGCCAATGGATACAAAAGCCACCAATAAATAAATGGCGACTGTAATCGCTATGGATAAAAAGATAGCCCTGGGAACATTCTTCTGGGGACTGACCAATTCCTCTCCACTTTGAGCGATAATTTCATATCCCTCAAATGCCACAAAGGTCAAACCCATGGCTAACAATACACCCGATAAACCGTTTGGGAAGGGACCCGGATCCTGAAAATTAATGGACCAATTGGGCATGTTCATCATGGCAATCAATCCAAACACAACCAACGATAACAATACAATGATCTTGAATGTGGTGATGATGTTTCCCACTGTTCCGGTTTCCGTTGCTCCCCGAATGTTTATCCAGGTAAACAGAGCAATGACCGATAACGTAACTATTTTTTCTGCTATCTGAAATCCGCTTAATCCAAACAGCACTGGCTCAGAGCTAAAATGAAAGCCGACCATCCCCAATAACTCTACAAAGAAAGCACCGAAAATAACGGAGTAAAGACTGCAAGCCACAGAGTTACTAAACCAGGAAATCCAACCTGCGAAAAAACCCCAGAATCGGGACATACCCCTGCGCACAAAAATGTAACCCCCTCCAGCTTCAGGGATGGCTGCACCCAACTCAGCGTAAGTTAACCCCGTCAATGAGGTCACAATACCATTGAGAAAAAACGCCAACAATAATCCCCCCGACCCTGCTTTTCCCGCGGCTATCCCCGTCAACCCAAAGATGCCTGCCCCAATCATAGCACCCACGCCAATCATGGTCACGTCGAATAAACCCAACCCTCTGCTCAAAGAAACAGACATCCGTTTCGAGGTAGTAGTCATTAACGTCTTCCTCGTACTCCAATTTCTTCAGGAACTTGATTTTGGTAACTTTACCCAAAATAATCACCACAGAGTTGATGTGGATTACAGATAAAGCAGAGAAGCACCTTATGCTGCCCAATCCGCGTTCTCTGTGGTGATCCCCAAGCGACTACTGGAAAGTCAACCTAAATCAATGAATAAATCCCTGAAGTTGTCCCATTATACACAAGACAAACACCCATGACAAACAAGTGGCTCCAACCCCTCTATTGCATACAGGGCAAACCCGCTTATAATGAATTACGCGCCTTCTGGATTAAAGGTTTGATCGCAAAGGCGTTAAGTAATTGCCGGCAAATATCTGAATTTCTGTCACTGCGAGCACAGCGTGGCAGTCTCCCAGTCAAAGGTGGGGATTGCTTCACCCCCGGAGTTTATCCCGAAGGCAGTGAAGGAGGGGCTCGCAATGACACAGTTAAAGAACTTTCCGGAGTCTACTTAAGAACTCCGCGACAACAACGAACCTAATACCCCAGCATCATGCTGCCTCGAAAATATAAAAAGGATATCCTGACATGCGCTTGATACGTTATCGAACACCCAACAACAATGTGACATGGGGCTGGTTGTTGAACGACCTGGCAGGTCCATTGGTTGGCTCACCGTTCGGTGAATTCCAACGGGGAGAAGCAAACATACCTCAACAAACACTTCAACTGCTACCTCCAGTGCAGCCCGGCAAGATTATCTGTGTGGGATTGAACTACACCGCCCACGCCAAAGAACATGCCAAAGAAATCCCCCAGAGTCCTTTGCTATTCCTCAAACCATCCACTTCATTGATTGGTCCTGGTGACCCAATTCGTCTGCCACCACAATCTCAGCAAGTGGAACACGAAGCCGAGTTAGCGGTAATCATCGGGCGCCGAGGACGGTGGATAACCGATGATGATGCCACCACTCACATCCTCGGCTACACAATTGCTAACGATGTTACCGCCCGGGACTTACAGCAGCGCGATTCACAATGGACACGGGCTAAAGGTTTCGATACGTTTTGCCCCTTAGGCCCCTGGCTCGAGACCGAATTCGACCCATCAGACGTAGTAATAAGCTGTCATGTAAATGGGGACTTACGCCAAATGGCTTCCACTCGCGACATGGTGTTCAGCGTGAGAGAACTGGTTACCTTTACTTCTTCCATAATGACCCTGGAACCTGGTGATGTTTTACTCACTGGAACACCAGCGGGTGTAGGGCCACTGGTGGATGGCGACCTGGTTGAAGTGACCATCGAAGGTTTAGGCACTCTCCATAATCCTGTCATCAAAGAACCATAGAGCCGATAAAAAACACCGTTGTTGCTCTATGCTATAATCTGCCCAGTTTTCCAAATTCAACTATCCCCAGCCAAAAGAAACTAACGGTGAACTTAGACATACATACCTTCATTGTGACAGCAATTATCCTGGCATTAGTGGGTATGGTGTTGAGTTTAATCGGAAGTATTTCCGCTCTGCGTTCTGCACCCAAAATACCATTCTTCCGTCTGCGAAGGGAGCGTCAGGTACGTGGTTGGCGATTGCTCCTGAACACACTCTTTCTTGGACTCTTAGCCTTTGTTCTGAACCGCTACGCTGAACCCACCATCTACCAGTACTTCAAGCCCACCCCCACACTATTACCACCCCCTACGACAACCCTCACTCCCACAATTACCTTATCTCCGACCATTACGCCTACCCCCTCCATAACACCGACCTTAGAACATACCTACACCCCTACCCCTACTCCCACGCCTCATTTACCTTTGGCGATTGAGATTCAATTTACAAGTATCATAACTCCTAATCCTAATTCCGTATTCAGCCCAATCCAGTTCAGCCAATCACTGGATAGCTCCCTGCAACCGTTAAATCCTCAGCAGGTATTCCAAAACCCCATACAACACATCTACGCAACGTACACCTATGACGGCATGATAGAAGGGGTGCAATGGACGATTCTCTGGTATCGAAACGGGGAATTGATTCATTATCAAACCATGCCCTGGGATGGAGGAACGGGAGGGTATGGATATAGCGACTGGAACCCACCCGCCAACGAATGGATACCAGGCGAATATGAGGTCCAAATTTTTGTAGGCACAGAATGGATGGTGGTAGGCAGTTTTATTGTTGAAGGCGAAAGCCCGACGATAACCCCCACCCCAACCTGGACGTTAACCCCCATGCCATCCATAACCCCGACCCCCACCTACACACTCATCCCCTCGATAACTCCCTTACCCACCTCCACGCGTTGGAATACCGCCACCGCCATCACCCCCTCGCCAACCAATACACGAGCTCCCACAGCTACGCAAATAACCCCCAGCCCAACAAACACCAGAATGCCAACCATCACTACCACACCCTGACCTTAGAACAACAAAGATTCAGGCAGGGTCTATAGAGCCAAGCGGGTTCTTTCTTGGCTGGCCATTTCGAAGGCAATGCGCGCCGCGATTTGAGCATTCTGACGCAACAAACCCAGGTTAGCTCGCACTGTTTTTCCCCCGCTCAGTTCTTCTAACCGCTTCAACAGGTAAGGGGTTACCTGTTTTCCCCTCAGCTTTTTCTGTTTACTCTCTCGAATTGCCTGATCTTCCGCCTCTACAACCTCCTCGCGGGGAAGAGCTACATTCCGAGGGGGAGGCACGGCCACCAGCACAGCACTCTCTTGTTTTGTCTCCCAGTGATTGCGGGCCAGCCAGACAACATCCGCAGGCGTATCTACCTGCACATCTACCTGTAAACCACTATGGATGGAATAGAACCCAGGCCACTCGCGCGTCCCCCAACCAATTACCGGTACACCCAATGTCTCCAGGACTTCTAACGTGGCAGCCATATCCATGATGGATTTCGCCCCCGCACAAACTACGATGACCGGGGTACGAGCAAGTTGATAACAATCTGCGGAGATATCGTAAGGTGTATTCCGATGCACACCTCCGATACCACCCGTGGAAAAAACGCGTAAACCCACCAATTTGACCACAGCTAATGTACCCGCTACGGTAGTTCCACCGGTCAACTTTTTTGTTACCGCTACTCCGATATCGCGACTGCTGACCTTCTCATGGTTGTTGTTCTTGGATGCCAGTATTTCAATTTGTTGCACATCCAGACCAACGCAAACTTTTCCTTCAATTACAGCTATCGTTGCTGGAATTACACTGGAGTTGCGAATTTCCTGCTCCATATCTAAGGCAATGTTCAGGTTTTCAGGATACGGTAACCCATGGGTTATCACCGCAGACTCCAGCGCAACCATCGGTAACCCCTTTAGAATGGCGTTTTTAACCTCATGAGAGAGAGAGACAAATGGAGGAAAATCTTTCATGTGGCTACCTCATCCTTGGGCTACAAGTCATCAAAAAGCCCTTAATAAAACATCAAATGACCAACCGATCGTACAACATTTCCAAGGATAAGTCGGGCACGACTGCTCCCTGGTGCTGAAGAGTTATCGAAGCTGCGGAAACACCGAGACGCACAGCCTCATCCACGGGTATATCGTTGAGCAAAGCGAACAATATCGTTGCCGTCAAGGCGTCACCGGCTCCGGTAGGATCATATATATCCGTCTGAATTGCGGGGATATGACCACTCGTTTCTGCGGTCGCATAGCAAACACCAAACTCTGCCAATGTGACCACCGCCAGTTCAACCCCTTGATGGACAAACGATTTCGCCACTTCCAGACCCTGAACAGGAATCGATGCCTCGGTTGTGTAGCCGGAGAGCAATGTGGCCTCATTAAGGTTAGGGACTATCAGGAAGAGACGATGGAGATAGGGCTTCAACTTCTCTGCCAGTCTCAGAGAGGTTGGATCAGCACAAACCAGTCTGCCAGCCTGACGTGCCAGGGAAAAAACCGTGCGCAGGGTTCTTTTAGAGACGTTGGCGTCAACAAACAACAAAGACGCCTGATGAAAAAGCTCCTCTTTAGAACGGATATATTCCGGTGATATCGTTGACACCGCACGCATGTCATCTAAAGCAAACACCAGATCACCCTTATCGTCTATCACGGCCATGTAAGTGCCGGTTGGATGATCGGGGGTTCGTATTACTGAGCTTACCTCTACACCAGCATCACTGGCTTGTTCCAACAATTCCTCTCCCCACTGATCGGTTCCCACCGCGGTCAACAAGATAACAGAGTGCCCTAAACGAGCCAGGTTTTCAGCTACATTACGTGCCGTCCCACCGAATGCCCATCGAGTGTTACTGGGATTTGAGGTGCCAAGTAACAACTCCCCCTGAAGACGACCGACCAGGTCTATTCCCGCAGCACCCACTACCAGGACTGGACCGTCTGCATTCTCCACGAAAGCCCTATCGAAACAAACCATGGTCATCAAGACCACCTTACTCGACACAACCTGGATAAATAACGCTCCGCCTCCAGTAAATAATCGTACCCCTTCTGTTTTCTGTCGGGGTAGAGTCGGATTACCTTGTCCAGTTTACTCATATAGGCTTCTATTAAACGAATCAAGGTGTCTTCATGGTTTTCGCCCTCCCCCTTACACTCCCTGTAAACAGCCACGGGCACCTCTTGGATGTGGCGCGTTATTTCACTTCGGCGGTTTTCCCTTTCCAGTTGCTCCAGAGCCTGTTTGTTCCCTCGCTTCTGATTCTCGATGCTCAGCTTCAAGGCTTCTAGATGCTCAGTGGTTATAATTTCTGAAGGCGTAACCCATGTGCCGATTCCAATCCACTCCAACTGCACGCCCTTTTCGGCGGCATGTAGGGCTACCGAATTTCTCAATTCAGAGGTGATTTCTGGACGGCTGAAAAAACTTTCCGGTTGATAGGTAGCCTGGTTCATCCCTCTGGGGAATCTACCTTCCCTCATCTCCTGAGAAATTTCCCCAATATTCCGAATTGCGTCATAGTCAGCCCCTCTCGGCGCAGCCAAAAACTCATTGAGGTTGTGGTCAGATATGAACTCTTCTATACCCTCACAAATAATCCTCTCCATGATACGAACCCATCCCCGATGTCCACCCTCAACTTCTCCTTGCCGATAGATCAGGTCCTTGATCGCTTTTTCTGTGAAAGGGTAGGGCTGTTTTTTCGTCTGGCTTATTCCTCCCCTGTGAACACTATAGGTTAAACGCACATCCTTAGCACATACCTTAATCCCATCCCGAGAACGCGAGGCAACCTCCAACCTGGCCTGGTGACTACGCAGATCAATCACTGCGCGCAGGCGTTCAAAACCCTCCAATATGAAGTCATCTTTTTCCTCCTTCCCATCAGAGGGTTTTTTATAAAAGCTGTTCTGGAAAAACTCATAGAGCCTCTGCCACCAACTACGTTTCTTTTGGGCAGCATTCTTCTCTTTCCCCTTGGGGGCGATAATATTTGGTTTGCCGTTTATTTTTTCAAAAACGGCTGCATTTTCAAGGTAAATCGCCACCCGTCCTGGCCCCCCAATAAGATAAATGGGAGAACTCTTATCGCCGGGATCCACATCGCCATTACGGATTTTTATCGCGCTGTACTTAGAACCCAGAGAGGCCTGACGGACATATCGCAAAGCTACTTTCTCTTCTCCCAGCTCGAAAATATCACTGATATACAGGGCAGCAATGTGATTGGCCAGCCAAAAAGATAACATCAACAACAATACTCTTCGTAAAGTCGGCGCCCCGAAAAATAAGCGAGCAAGATATGAGGCTATCGTATCAAGACTCTGGTGACTGAGCTGCCTCCAGAAATCAGGTTGTCCCAGGTAAGCAAGCAACACCCATATCAACACAAACAACATCATCAACACCTGACGACGTCGTTTTGCGCTTTTCTGGGTCACCGCAAATATCGCCTCGAACACATCCTCTCCAAATTCCAACACAAGAGACTTCATTTGTTTCCAAATGCTTTCATCCAGGGCAACACTTTTACCTCTAACCGCCTGCATATCTCTCGCCACACCACCAACCGATTGATAGCATATCTAGCCTCGTTGTTTCTGTGCCCAAGCGATCAAGTTCACCAATTCATCTTCCTCTGCGAGTAAATTTCGACGCAGGGTTGGTTCACTCCTACACAACTCTAATGTTTTGCGCGCCAAAAATTCCACAGCCAGCGATCGTTTCCTGGATAGCTGTGGCGCACCCCCTCCATCAGAGTCGAAATCAATACCCCATGGGGGGTATTCAAACCTTTCATGTTGCATCCCTTCAGGAGGTAATTCTTTATCCTTTATTATCCTTCCTAAATGCTCAAATATGGCCTGGACGTAATCATTCAGCGCCATTTCCTTACTATGACTGATAACCCTGTTCTGCAAATTTTCTACAAAGACACGTTCCTCTTTCGCTCGATGAAGCCACAAAGACTGCCAGCGATCAACCAACTTCTGTTCAACTTCCGATGGTAAGCGAAGGTTGGTTATCCTAACTTTTTGTACCTGGATGCCACGTTTTCTCAATAACCAATATTCATCACTGGGAACTTTCCTTCCCGTTGGACGACCAGTCTCATCCAACTCCTCCACCCTTTCCTGGGTCATGCGCTCCTCCACCAACCTGGCAATCACCTCTAAACCGGTCTCCGAAATTCCATCTAATTGGACAAGTTGATCGTCTTTATCATACAACTGTCTTTTCCCCCTCTCCATCACAGGTTCAAACAACTGAGTTAGGGTAAATTTGTTTACATACTCCCGCCAAAGATCCACTGCCAGATACGGGGGGAATTCATTCCAACGGAAGTAACGGTCCTGTGTCTCTGAAGGTGCCTCTACATCAATACTCTTTCTGATAACTGAATTATTTACTGGATCTTCTTCGAAACCGTATTCCGTATTCCCTTTTCCAGGTTCACATCTCAACCTGAACTCCACGGTTATGTTAGGGATCACTTCTACATCATCGCGTGTGATTGCCCGGGTGACGTATCTGATCGAGGGAGAACCTTCACCCGTTTGTGGGCCAAATGGATCTTCATCCCCCTGAGGCCCCAACGTGCGCCGCTGCAGACGCAAATCTACCGCCTCCTCTACCTCCTCACCCCCCTTGGTAAACACTACCCCAGGCCCTACTGTACGGGTAATTTTCTCCCGCTTTCGTAAAACCGCCGCACTGGCAGTATCGAGCAATATCACCCCTGGTCTCTTTTTCTTCGTCTCCCCCATCCGTTCCACGATCTCACCGCTGCGAATGAAGATCGCCGGACCATGGCTCCCCCATAAATACTTTGATAAGTGTTTGAAACTTTGCCAGCGCTCCTTCAAAGTACGTACGGGCAAAACGAACTGGGAGAAGAAAAATATCCAGATATAGAGACCCAAAAGCAACAATATAAGAATCTCAAGTATCCAAGTGAATCCGGTACGGATTACTTTCGAGGACGGCTGGTTGTCAAAATTCTTAGCCCAAGCGAAATAGGAGCTGAATAGTCGTGCCAGGGTCGGCTCACCAGGGGTTTCAATTCTGGCAACCTCCTGGAGTTGATCAACTGCTTCCCGCTTCAACCATTTCACCCCTCCCCTACCCAAAGCTACGGCCACCCACTCTCCCCACGCTTCTACAGACTGGCTGGGTTCTGAGTAGTGTAAGGTAGTCAGTAGGACAGGATTGTCAGGAAGGGAGGCATTTATCACCAGCAATCCATTGGATTCTGTCCCCAACAACACATAAGGTCCGACAACCCTGACAGCGGTAGCGATAAACTTTTTCCCCTGCGTCGTTTCGCGAACAAAAGAACCAACTTGTCTGGGTCCACTAGGCGAAGAGACATCCAGTATCTTTAGACCTCCTGGACCATCGGCAATATAAGCCAATGGCCCATTCACATCCACATCCCGCAAACTAGACGTGCTGACAAAACTGAACAGTCCTGGATTAGCGGGGTCTACCACAGATATGATGTAAAAACCCTCATTCCTGGCAGTAACAAAGGCGAGGCCTCCCTGTACAACCACATCCTGTGCATATCCTTCCAGGTCAATGTGACCCAATACATAGGGTTTTTCAGGCTGGTACACATCCACGGATCGGAGACCATCCTCTCCTGTGGCCACATAAGCCACCCGATTGATCACTGTCACCCCCTCTGGTACGCCAGGTAAGGTGACAGACCCGACTTCTTGTAAATTTGTGGGATTACCGGCTGATAGGATGTGCAATCCTTCCTCCCCATCCGAAACGTAGAGGTAACCCCCTTCCCAGGCAACCCCATTGGCACTCCCCAACGTATCAAGGTTGCTCACCTGCTGGGGTTGATGTGGATTGATGAGATCCCACACCTGCACCCCAAACTCCCCCATGGCAACATAGGCATAACGTCCGTCAAATACCACATCCTGGGCAACACCCTGTCGTCCCCCCAAGTAAAGGTAGCCAAATAACAATACGACGATTGTCACCAAAACCAGCTTGAACTTGGGTCTACGTAGCAAACCACCCATGTTTAGATTGTATAACGAAACAAGAAAAAAGGGCAAGCTCTCCCAAACTGTTAGCCGAGCGACATGCCGGAATTTGGCCTGCTCATCCCTTTCTGCCTGATTGCTGTCCCGGAGTTGGTTCTATCCATTAGAATCCCCTCTTCAACAACTTCCCAAGACCTCATCATCTCTTCCATATGTTACAATACGCATGCCAACTCCCAATGACCACCTGGTGGTTCCAGGTGAGGGGTGCAACCTGAACCCCGAAACCCCCATCAAGGCAGCGGATTCAAACTAAGATGAAACCGGAAAACTGGCTAAGGGTGGATTTTCACGTACATACTGTTTATTCCTCCGATGGCCTGATCACTCCCGAAAAATTAATCGCTATTTGTAAAGAACGCGGGCTGGACCGCGTTGCGGTTACAGACCACAACACCATCCGTGGAGCCCAGATAGCCAAAGCCCTCGCCCCGGAAACCATCATCATTGGCGAAGAGATTATGACCACCCGGGGTGAATTACTGGCATTTTTCGTCCAGGAAGAGATCCCCCCAGGTCTGGTTCCAGAAGCTGCCATCCAGCGGTTGCGTGCTCAGGGTGCTTTTATTAGCGTATCCCACCCCTTTGATAACCTTCGCCCCAGTTCTTGGCAAAGAGGCAAACTACAACCTATTTCCACCCTGGTGGATGCCATCGAAGTCTTCAACGCCCGTTGTCTGCTGGCTTCCTTCAACCAGAAATCCCATCAATTCGCTCAAGAACATGGCCTGCTAGCCACGGTCGGGTCTGACGCCCACACCACCTACGAAATCGGAAAGGTTATACTAACACTCCCCTTTTTCCACGACACGGAAAGCCTGCGACGTGCCCTCCCCCAGGGTCAGGCGCACACCAGACGTTCTGGTTTGTTGGTCCGTACCTTATCCCTGTATGCCAGGCTGCTAAAAAAGTTCTAACTCAAAGCCGACTATTCACTAGCTTCCACTACTCGCTTGGTCAGATCCTTGTCTATTCGTTCCCGTAAATATATTTTTATCAACGATTGGTAGGGCACATCCATTTTGTTTGCCAGCAGTTTCAACTCGTATAGCATAGACTCCGACATCCGCAACGAAATCGTTTTTGTCGCAGGTTTTAACTTCGAGAATACTCCTCGCTCTGCTTGACCCCAATCCATAATATTCTGTAGAGTCATGAGTCGCCCAAAACTCTTGTTCTTCATCTTCATTTTCAGATTTAGGGATTGGCTTTAGCATAGATTTTCTCTTCCTTTTGGTTCATATCTCGGAATATGCTCTGGCAACCCAACCTGGGCTTCACTTGCCGAGCAGCTTTAACCCCGGACAACCTTTGCCCATAACCAATTACGAAAAATCGCTCCGCTTATCGTAGAACGCAGTGGGGCCTCCCCGCGGGGGTAAGCCTCGGTCTGGCGCTAGCGGGGTTGGGCCGCCCATTTAAATTTAATAACAATGTTAGTTACTGCTATTTCAGTGGTAAGAATTGCACTCTTCCAATAATATCTTCAGGCTCACCGGCATGTGCGACAATTTCTAGATCATTTACACAAGTTCCAATCGACACGCGCAATTGATGTGCATAAATCACCCCATAGAAAGAAATGTTCTCGTGAATACGTTTGGCCGCTTCGCTCAACAAATCATCGTCTTGCGTAAACAACACACGCTGCAACTCGGTAGCTCGATCTAACAAATCCGCGTCTTCATATTCGCGCTTACCATCTTCATAAGCCGTCAGTACATCTACGCCTCGTAAACGAAGCCCATTGGTAATCGCTTTGGGCACATGATGATCCATGTAGAACGTAAGCGCCACTAGATCAGCCCTTTAGCTTTTAGATTAGCTACAAGTGGCGATTCTCCAAACGATCGCCGAAACTGATCCACAGATGACAAACGGTTCTCTATATCTTGATCGAGTTCTTCCCGGTGATCCCAATAATATGCAAGAGCCGAGTATATTTGCCCCAAAGTTAAATGAGGAAACTGAAAGTGTAATTCTTCTGGACTCCAACCATAAGCGAGGTGAGCTAATGCAAGCTCTATCACCTTCATTGTTGAACCAAATATTACGGGGACTTGTGCCTTATTTAGCACTACATGTTCATAACGGGTTTCGACTAGCATATAAGCCTCACATATTTATGCTTTGCTGATTGAAGTATATCACAGGAGAGCATAGCCTATATTCTGACAGGCTGCCCAACGTGGGCGTGTGCTGCTGGGCGGGTTGGCACAGGGAGCGGCTTTGACCAGGGCGAAACTTGATCGATCGCGATGCGCACCCTCCGAGTGAAGCGAGGTCGGGTGCAACAAGGTTAGCCCCCATTATCACCCAAATAACCACTCCCAAGTAAAATGAGTTCTTTTGTAACTTTAATAAATTCTCCACATTCATTTAGAGTTATCAAGACTGGCTTTCTCGAATGTACGATATCATTCCTGGCTTGAAATAAATCTTTTAGCTTTCCCTTCATATTGCTGAATATTAGTGCATTTGGTGGTTGTAATATCTGTGGGAAAAACTTGTCCAAAAACCAGTTAATTTTAGCATTACTGATGTAGTTAGTCATCGCGTCGTTCAACCCAATAGGTAAGTTTTGAGTAACTATTTTGCGTAAGAGGGATTCACATGAGATAGCAAGGTCAACTACCGAGCGCTGTAAATCTCCTATTTTCATATGTTCAACAGCATCAAACATCAAGTCGTAGTAAATGGGTGACGTTTGTCCTTCTTGTAGGGCCACCTGCACCTCATTCCACTCTTTCTTTGTAACTGGCTTACTCCGGTGAAATCTAATAACTGTTTCGCCTCTCCAAATACGGTTTTCCGAAGATGCCTCCAATAGGTATGTTCCCCATCCTGAATTAACTCCGCGTATTTCGGGTCTACCTATAGATGAATTATCACACTTCCAGCGCATAATTCTGACCCAAAGGTCAAAGGCTTTTTCTGCGATTTGTCCATATTCATCTGCAAGAGCGTTCAAATGGTCTTGTTGCTCTTTTGTTATCAAGTTATATGCATTTGGATGACGTGGAAGCATATCCTCTGGGATTGACAGTGTGTCAACAAGTTTGATCTTTACATCAACAGAATGGATCCAGTACGCAACCGGGATTTTATGACCATTTACTTCTTTCCATGTGTTGTAAGAAATCCTAAAAAGCCTATAATCATCTTGGGGAGTTTTAAATAACTCGTCCTCTGAGGGGATATCCTTTGAGGTGGGTAAGGAAATGGCAATGGAATAACCCTCAAAACTAAATTCATGCTCTAAGCCGAGCAGAGCTGGTTCAATATAAAGGTTTCTGGACAAGAACCGATTCCATGAATACGCACTGATCTTGATAGTTCCCATCTACTATTTCTGTCTTCAGATGATATAGTTCAAAATTACAAATGCTAAAGATTGGATAGCGGGCTGACGGTCGCGTCCAGCCGCGCACGGAGCGAAGCATGGTTTGGTGCGAGCGGTGTTGGGCAGCGACACCATTTTACTAACACGGCGCTTTTGTGTGCAATAACTCTAGGAAAAACTCGAACCACACTTTCTTCATCATTCACAAAAATCAATCTCCCTACATGAAATTGAATACCTATCCAATAAATCTTCAAAGGCATAATAAGCTTCGCTACCAATCCTATTAGCCTCTTGTGCCGCTAAAACACTTTTGTCAAAATAGGATAGATCATTCATTTTGATAGCAAAAACATAGTATCGAGCTGTGTCAGATATTTTTGCATAATTTTCTACAAATAAGGCGTGGACTGATCTGGCCTTTTGTGGGACATAAATATTTGAAATCTCGTTATAGAGCGCCGTTATCCGATTATTATATTCAGTTAACTGGTCTAATTCGTCATTTGTTGGAGGGCGAGAAGTTATTCTATCGAGTAGAGGTTGGAAATATGTTGTTTCATATTCAAGTTGTTTTTCAATGCGGGCAATTTGACTCGCCCATTCGACAATTTCTCCCCTTTCTGGCGAAACAGAGGAACAAGCTACGATTAAAATCATCAAAAAGACCAACGAAATTATCAATTGTGAATAGTGTGCGTTTTTCATGACTTCTCCCTGTAGTACACCCCTTCCAGTCCTACCGCTGCCCAACGGCAAAGCTTTGCGGCAGGTCTTGGTGGCAAGACCCCTTCGCAAACCAGGGCGATTGCTGGTAATGCAGCCCTGTACCCTTAGATCGAAGGTCCGTTAAAGGTATATGGGTTTGGTGCTTTTTTATTGTTCAAACACTTTCTCTTCCGCTTATTTTACATAAGGTAGTCATAGGTGTATCAATAATTAAATCCTATTCCAGGCACTTTAATTATACAAATCTGTTCAATTCTGAAAAACCTTTCTGAATCTTTAATCACTGTGAAACTACCTAAGTCTCGGAAGCCACTTCCATTCTCGAATATCGCCTACAGTAGGGCGATGCATACGCCAGGAATGGACTTCTTCATTTAGCGCTGAACGCATTAACTTCTTTGCATAATCTGGCAACTTTTTCTCAGCTTCATATACTACCTGCGGCAGTAACAATACTGTTGCAGCTTCGAGATGACTTTGCCAATGGAGAATCGTCGACTTCCCATGGCAAGTAATAGTAAAGGGTACTTGTCCGGCATATAGAAATACTGAAATTAATGAATTTGGTTCTGCATGAGAATATTGGTCTTGTGTGGAATCTGTGAGTATTTCTGCATCAGAATCAATTATTGGCGATAGTAAATTTAGAAAAACATCTTGGGCTGGAGAAGGATAGTTTGACATTGAATTTATTTGGTTTTCTGCAAAAAGCGGGATAGTATATGCAAACAAAATGTGATTATCTCGACATAGCTCAATAATTCTTTGTGACCAAGCATCATATGCCCTCATCCCAATCATTTTGGTGAATTGCTTTTTTTGTTGTTTTATATGACGAGAAGGGTCCTCCCAAGTTTTAAAAAAAAGACTTAATAAATGAGCACCCACGGGTGATGGCATTGGTGGTGATTCTAGATGATGGAAATACGCGTTAATTTCAAGAACAGCCAAGAGTAGACCTCCAAGTTTTAGCATGCGCTTTACTTGGTCAACATATATTGGGTGAAGCATCCTAGTTACTTCTCTTAAGTCAGAAAACTGTTGAAACATAAATCACCTCCATTCTCAATAACTAACATAAGCATTTAACAGTTTGTGTTATACTCCTTCGGGATATCCCACTGCGTGGGACAGGCGGGTCGGCTACAACCTGGGTTAGTTGACCCATATTTGAAAACACCATTGCCTGGAAATTAGCCAATTGTAGTGACATGAGTATAGTCAAGCATTTTTCTATCGGATGTAACAAGCGGACAATTATGTATTCTTGCTGTGGCTACGATTATCTGGTCAGCAGGATCTAGATGAAACTCACCCGGTAACCGCGTAGATTCTATGGCTATCTCCGGTGATAAATCAAGAATACGAATACCAGGATAACTTAATGCCTGTTCAAACCACTCGTCTATTGAACATGGTAACTCTAGCCTTCCGTATTCTACAAGTTTCGCTATTTCCCAACACGTAATAGCGCTGATCCCTATCTCGTCCGTTTCGCTTTCAGTAATGATATTCTCTTGCGCCTCTGTAAGATTCTTATCGCCGTGTACCCACCAAATCCAAATATGCGTATCGAGAACTATCATTGCAGAATACCCCATTCACCTTCCGCAACACTTTCAAAGGGTTTTATATACTTTATCGGTTGGCCCCGAAGAGGATATCGCTGATGGTATTTCTTATATTGGCAGCTACGCACAATGACTTCAACCTTGTCGCCTTCGGAAAACGGTAAATCTTTGATTGATATGGTCTTATCTTTGGAAATAGTCGTTTCAACACGATAGGTAGTCATCTCGCACCTCATCCCAGTTTTCTGTTTCTATTTCAATTTTACCATTCAAAATTCTACAAAATGAAGTTGCGTTCCACGATGGGATTTACTTACAACAAATTTCGATACCAACGCCATAACAACAATTTCCTAAAAATATTTCGCGGTTTCTTGATCCCCCAATTGCCATATCCCAAGAAACCTAACGCAGGCTTCACTTGCCGAGCAGCGTGAACCCAGAACAACCTTTGCCCGTAACTAATTTTGAAAAATCGCGCCGCTTGCCCTGAGACGAAGCCCTGCCTGCACTGAGCAAAGCGAATGTGTCCGCTACAGCCGGTGTTAGGTGGCCATCTTCGTTATGTAGCTACCAACACTTTCTCAACCTCTGCTGGTAGTTCAATAAAAACGAAGTGACTGACGTGGTAAAGATAATCCTCGCCGCTCTCATCAATGATGCGAATTAAGTCATCCTTCTCTGCCTGTTCGTCAGGGATGACCTGGTACACTTTTCTCGTGATGAGCGAGGCTTCGTAATCCGTATTGTCAACACAAAGTACAAAATGCCTTCCAGTTGTCATAGGCCTAATCCAGATACCGCTTGATTTTGATGTCTTTTCTTCCGATACCATGCGCTTCGTACCAGTGAAGTTCGACGTGACGAATGTTGCCATTAGGCAATTTCACGAAGGCAATGCCTCTCAGCTTTCTCCAACGATTTCGAATTTCACGGGAACAGTTTAGCATTTCTGGAAGAACATGACAAGTATTAGAAACGCTACCTTTTACTGTTATCCCGTAAAGGAAGCGTAATCTTCTGCATATGGCCACCCAACGATTAACGATTATGGATTGACGCGGCGGTCAGAGCCAATGCGGAAGCTCAGTTCAATGCGCCGCCACATCAAATCGTTCACACCCAATCTATCCTTTGACGTAGGACAGCATCTCGCGGATGGAACCGTTTCTCACCCGGAATATATCAACCCCTCGGACATGCCCTTTTTCCCCTCCCATGTCCACCCAACTGTATCTCCAGCGCATAATGCACCGCTCACCAAAGCCAAAAATCTCCTCGATCTCGATGTGGGCATGGGGCGACTGGCGGAAGAAGTCCTGCCAAAAATGAGTTATCACTTCCTTCCCCGAGTACACAGCGCCGTCGGGGGCTGGATGAGTGTTTTCGAAGATACAATCGTCGCTCATAAGCTGCATCATACCGGCGACATCATGACGGTTGAAGGCCTCATTGAACTCAATGACCACGCGTATCGCGGTTTCTATCTTTGACATCCGGGTTGGGCTCATATCGATAAAACACCTCCTCAATAGAAAGCCAATTGGCTCCTAACTACAGTTGTGCCAAATGGCAGGTAGTGGTCTACAATTATAGATATCAAGCGTGTAAAAGACAATAACCATCACAGAAAAATCCAGTAACTCTTGACCATTTTCCCTCTCAGAGTAGAATATAGATACCCCCGGGGCGGTGGCGGAATGGCAGACGCAGGGGACTTAAAATCCTCCGGTAGCAATACCGTGTGGGTTCGACTCCCACCCGCCCTACTTTTCGATAATTGGGACACGTTGACGCACGAAAGGAGTGCGTCACCGTGTTTAATCTAATCAAGAACCAGAGAACTCCACGAAAAATATTGCCTGATGACTTTTTTGGATAGAAGTTTTTGGTTTAGGAGTTACGCAGTTCGCTGGTCGAGTGACCCTGAAAGGGTCGTATCGAGACCAAGAACTGCACCAAAATGGGTCTCGATACAATCCTCGCTTCGCTCGGATCACTCGACCCGCTGGTTTCTTTAGTCAACTGCGTAACTCCTGTGGTTAATTGGCTATTTGTGAGGTAGTTCAACCTTCCCTAACCGTTAGTGTTTTTGTCAATGGTGTCAATTAGTCTGTGCTTCCACAACAGCAATCTTAGTCAGCTCCACCAGGAACAGCGATGGTTCCTCGCCATTGGCCAGGTTGGGATCAGTCACGAGCTGCATACTTTTTTGGTTTTGACGAACCTATGGAAGCACAGGATGACCTTTTTTGTCAATCCAATTTACGCCACATTATGAGACATTATCTTTTCAATAAAAAATGGGACATTTCCGAATGCCAGGCAAGCGAAGCCATCAGCTTCTTGCTTCACTATACATCCGAGGTGGGTGCAGGTTAGGCTCAGGGCAGAAAATCCAGCCTCAGTATGAATGAGCATCGCTGGGACGTTGGAAAGCAGGGTACGGAAACCAACCGGGTAAACGGATGCCAGCCCGAGGTCGAATTCAGTCGGCGGAGGCGGTTCGATCTAGTACCTAAGGAAGCGGAATAACATTCCCAGGCCCAACATGCCACTGAGAGCAAGAAGTCCCTGGCTGACAAGTTTCAGGTAGTCGCGGCGCGAGAGTTCAGCCATTTCAACGTTCTACCGGATGACAGATGTGGCAATACGCCGAGAATTGATCCTCGAATTCTAGATATCGTGTGTATCTTCTCGTAACTGGAGGAAGGGATCAGGTGACTCACTTTTTTTTTCACTTGCACCCCGGGCCATAATCGAACGCCTCGATATTCCACATCTCGCTGCTGCTGTCGGTAGGATCCATTCTGAACCCGCACATATCCGGTCGCGTGACAGCCAATAATATGAGATTATAAAGGGGGATGGCAGGTAAGTCGCGGGCGAAGATTTCTTGGGTTTTCATATAAGCCTCAATGTATCCTGGTTGACCAGGAAGAAGAGAGAGAGCCGTCTTACAAGCCTGATCGTATTCAGGATTGCTATAACCGGAAACATTTTCACCCCCCCAACCCATCGGATAAAGTGGGTTGCCGCTCTTATCGGTCAATGTTGGATCGCCGGGGATGTTTTCTGTCATCCATAACTCACAAGAAGGTCGAAATTCTGTCACCCAAGCTTTCAGACCCATATCAAACTTACGTCCATAGAGTCGACCACCCGGCCCATCAGCGTACCACTCACTGACACGATGATAAACCAGGTTGACCTTGATACCACAGCGAGCCATGCTCTCAGCCAGGATTTGAGTGGCCTGCCGGCGTCGGGCAAAGGTGGTGGTTTCAAAGCTAAACTCTAAGAGAGTGCCCTCAGGAACACCGGTTACGCCCTGGGCACGGCGTGGAGTAGCAGGATTGTCATCGTTGTCGAGCCAACCAATCTCGTCCAGCAGGATAGAGGCTGCCGTGGGGTCATAGGGGTAGCGAGTTACACCCGGGTTGGATAAAGGATGTTCAGTCGGCAGGTAACTGTCAAGCACAATAGAACCAAACATAACACTATCAACTACAGCCTGGCGATCCAGACATAAGGCAATAGCCTGGCGCAGGCGCACATCACCAAAAGGTCCCACACCATTTCCATCTTCATCCAGACTAGCTAGGCCAACAGCTTCAAATGGCCTGATGTTAAAAACCACATGTTCGAAGATCGTGCCGGGCACGAAGTTCATCTTCAACTGTCCCTGGGCTTGCAGGCTCAAAATTCGTTCATCATTTTGCAAATTATAACTTGCCTCTATATCCAGCAAATCACATTCTCCAGAGATAAGAGCACCCAGAACTGTATCGGCGTCATTACCAACAAATCGATAGATGAGGTAATCAAACTTAGGTAATCCCTCGGCCGAGCGGAAGTAGTTTAGGTTCTTGTACATGGTTATATGATCACCCGCTATCCATTCTTTGATGACATATGGACCCCAACCCATAGGCCTGAGGTTAGAGAAGTCAGCTGCATGCAACCAGATCGGAGAATACTGCTCCCAGATATGTCTAGGAAGCGGAATCCAAAAGTTAACAAAGTAAGTTTGATCCATAAAACCAGGTAGACCTACCCATTGAATAGTCAGGTTGTCCAAGGCATCGTAGGCAACTGTTCTCTCAATAACATATGCCGAAACGTTACTACTTATCCAGCTTACCAAAGTTCTCGAAACAACCAGGTTGTAAGTATCGGCTGCCAGGCGGAAAGAGTAGACAGAATCGTGGGCAGTCAGCGGCGCGCCATCCGACCACTTCAGACCGGGGAGCAACCTGAAAGTGACGATCATTCGATCCATCAAGATTTCACCCTGACCGCCGTATGTCACGGCGCAATCTGGAAGGTTACAACCGCTGGGGAAGACGCGTACACCTCCCTCTAAGACAACAACGTCTCCATGTTCGTCCACAACTCTATCCCCAGCTTTTACAGACATCGGTTGGATGAGGGCATCTCCATCTGCCAGGCTGGGCAGCTTTTCCAAGATAACTGGTTGGTAGCCGTGGGAGCGGTAGTCGATCGGCCCATCGTACACGGCTTCCAATACTTGCCTCTCAGTTAGCATTGAAACGTTATAGTAATATAGAGAAGCGGGTTCCGAGCCAAGACAAATCACCAATGTACGAGGGTGGGGAGTAGGTTCGGGTGTAGAAGTGCTCTCAGGAGTAGAGACAAAACCGGGCGACGAAATCAGTTCAGGTGTATCCTGAGGGTGTATAGTTGTTGGCGTGATACTGGGCACCGAGGTAAAAAGATCGGGTAAGCATCCCACCACCGTACTCAGGAGCAAGATGCTGAACAGGAGAAAGCGGAGTTTTAGGATCACTGGCCGTTTCATCTGGATTCCTCAAGAGACGCTGCACATTGGGATACTGTTCGACAGGAGCATCTTGCTGGTGGACAACTCCCGTCACCAGGGCAATCTACGCAAGAATAGTACACCTGCCATTCGCCACACATACAATTTGATGGATAGCAACATCTTCTACATGTATGCTTGCACATTTTATCCGCCTCACACGTTTCTATTGGACATCCTCTTGGGGGCCCACTACAATCACTACAAGAATAGTGTACTGCTGTTTGGATACATGCGGGTCTCGAGTCACAGGGAATTGAACATGTGATACCTGGGCAGTATACAGCTTCAGGTTCCAATCCGCTAGTGTAGACTCTATCCAATCCCAAACTTACCAATATAGCCGCGCCTCCTGTTGCCAGCAACAGTTTAAGAAACTCACGGCGGGACACGCCGCGCGCTGTTCCCTCAGCGAGTTTTCCAATCAAATCCTCTAAACCTGTCATTATTCACCTCCTGCCGGATTAAAACTATTCACACCACGGTAATAGACCTGAACCAACTCTTCAAGCCCTTGGGCATCGCCGACGGGCAATTTGGATCGTACTACATTTTGCCAGTCAACGATCATCGCATAAGGCGCGGATACAACCTGACAGACCTGGGCAATTTTCCATCCATGTTCAGTAATAATCGGCGCCCGTATTCCCATTCGCTTGACGACCTCGAACTGATCTTCTACTGCGGGTTCGAAACTCACAATAATGAGCTGAAGTATATCGCCATACTGCTCTTCGAATTCCTTGAGCGACGGAAGCAATTCATCACAACCGAAAAAGCCAGCAGGGACAAATAAAAGCATCTTTGCACGGTGGTCCTCATGTAGCGAAAGATTGCTTTTGGATTGCACGAGGTCGGTCAGGTTTTCTACTGTAGTGCCCACGGAAACCCCCTCCTCTGCAACACCCATATCCCGGATTACCCCCGCCTGTCGCAGCCACAGGCGCAGGTTGCCAATGTGCCGGATGAGGGCCAGGAGGAGTAGCGCTTGCAGCAATACGAACAGCCAGAGAGTGAGGTACGAAGCCAGCCAAAAACCCGTCATGATGCTTCTCCCCCACGCTGCAGAAGAAACGTTTCCGTATCCGCATGGCCCGGCATTACCTCCCCTTTCAACTGCCGGTGGTCAAGAAACATACGCACAGCTTCATCAAGCAGCCTGTAGCCCAGGTATGCAAAGGTCGCCAGCATCAAGACCGGCAGAAAGCCCAACAGCGAGGGAGATTGGGCCAATTGGCTGCCCGACTTCGAGAGACCGGTCAGCGTATAATCGCCCATATCCTTGGCAGCAACAATAGCAGAGAGACTCAAGAGTACCACAATGCGCGCCAGCGTGCGCCAACTTAATCTCTCGCGCCCTGCTCGCCCGAAACAGCCGCAGTCCATCCGACGACCGCGAGCCAGGTTCGCACTGACGGCAATAGCAAAGCTGAGCAAGAGCAGGCCCAGGGCAAGCGCAGCCAGCCTGGTAAACAGACCCACGAGCAGCAACCATGCCAGACTCAGCTCGACCCAGGGGAGCAGTACAGCATAGACCCTGGCCAACGCCTCAGGGAGAACCTGGTAGGCTATGACAGTCGATATGGTGCGCTGGCGCTCCAGGGCCTTCCCTAGACCGGAGACGAGAAAGACCACCCCAAGCACCAAGCGGGCCAGGAGTATGGTGTAAGGGTGTGAAATCAGGTTGTCCATTATCCAAGAGAATCGGAAACCAAAAACCTCAGGAAATTCCACGAAAGCGCACGAAGAAACACAAAAGGCTTTCGCAATGGAAAAGTCTGGGGGTCAGTGTAGGGGTTATATCTGCGTTGCCCCCCGAAGCGAACCGATTATTTACCATACTAATACCAACTTTTTATTAAGTCAAGCTGTTTGTTGTTGTGTTGTTGTTCAGCGAATTTGACACACCCTTAGTGTTCACACTCAGGGAGTGTTCAGCGAAAATGTCACCCCATGAACACACAGGCGACATTAACGATGACCAGCACAAGTTGAAGATGGTAATCGACTACGAAGCCGGGAAAGTTCATGCTCAAGTAGCCTCAGAACTGCTGGGGATCTCGAAGCGACATTTTCGTCGGCTGGTAGCGGCTTGTCAAAAACGGGGCGTGACAGCCCTGGCACATGGCAACCCGGGCAAAACCCCCACCAACCGCATCCCGGACAGGATCCGGCAGAAGATCTTGAAGTTGGACAAGGAGGCTTACCAGGACCATAACGACTGCCACTTCACCGAAGAACTGGCCGAACTGCCTGAGCCGGTCGTGGTCTCACGTTCGACAGTGCGGCGCATCCGGCGAGTAGTCGGGCAAGGCAGCCCCAGAGAGCGGCGAGCTCAAGAGCAGTCGCCGCATGCGCCTGATTTCCCAAGACGGTACTCGCAGCTGGGTGACCCTGGCAGAATATGCTGCCGACCTGCAACCCGAAGATTGGCAAGAAGCCGTCTGGTCTTCTCAGGAAGGCGGCCAAAAGGTATTCGTTCACGCTCTGAGCACCCACACTCGCAAACTCGGTCCGGCGCTCATGCTCATTACTTGCCACGACAAAAATGCTCCAGCCAAGTCCATCCGTTATTGAGGTTCTATCTAGTTGGACACTGATGCTCAGACAGTCATCAAATCCTGGCAATCCGTTGGAGCATCGAGGTTTTCTTTGAAAATGCCAAAGACTTGCTTGGCTCTGATCACTTCCAACTGATGAGTGCAGAGGCCATCCTACGCTTTTGGACCTTGATCGCTTGTCTGTCTTGCTCCTTGGACGAACAGCGCGCTACCCAGGATGGTTTGGCAACCTGGGGAGATGCCCGCCATGCAATTCAGCAAGAGCATCAACGCAATCTTCTGACTTGGCTCGAAACCCAGTTCCAAGCAGGGTTTACCGCCCAGCAGATTGGGATACGATTAACCCTATCCAGCTGTTAAAGTGCAAAGTTAGTGGATGTAGTTCAACCTCCCAAACCAAATCTCAAAGTACACTGCAAAAGTATTGCACTTTTTTTGAAAACCATGTTAAACTATGGCGCTTGTTAAAACAGAAGTTCTGAAAAGGAAGAGTATCTCTTTTGATTTGGAACCCATGTGTAACCATGCAAAATCTATGAAAGGAGTTCCAAATCATGCCTAACAAAGAACAGGGAACCGTCAAATGGTTCAACAACTCAAAAGGCTACGGCTTTATTGAGCGTGACGCTGGCGGGGATGTCTTTGTCCATTTCAACGCTATTGTAAGCGAGGGCTTTAAAACTTTGGACGAAGGCCAACGTGTAGAATTCAACGTTACGCAAAGCCCCAAAGGTCTTCAGGCTCAAGACGTTGTTGCTCTCTAAGACCACCGTCTGAGAATATCCCCCAAACAAAAACAAGGCGGCTTTCGGGCTGCCTTGTTTTTTTGTCTTTATAAATACAGGAGCTACGCAGTTCGCTGATCGAGTGGCTCTGAGCGGAGAGCCGAAGGCTCGCAGTCGAAGAGCGTATCAAGATCACAGTCGGGTCTCGTTCTCCCTTGCCCCCTTGCGGGGGCAGGCCAGATCGCAAGGGCAGGCGATGCGGGCTTCACTCCGTTTCGCCCTACTCGACCCGCGAGTAAGGAAGGGACACTCGACCTGTTGGCTTTTTCAGTCAAGTGCGTAACTCTTAAAACAACAACTCTATTCCCCTTAGTATGTAATGAGGGCGTGCAATTAGCCACTGTGGGATTCCCTGACCTTTGGGGGGCAGTTCTCACTAACTGATCCCAACGGCTACCTATCAATGTGCTACAATCACCCCCATGGACATGCCTTCGACTCGCATTATCTTCATGGGGTCGCCAGAATTCGCCCTGCCCACACTGCGCAAATTAACAGAGCTTTACAGAGTAGTCGGTGTGGTCACCCAACCCGACCGTCCCGCTGGACGTGGGCGCAAGCTCACCCCTCCACCAGTAAAAACCCTGGCTCAAGCATTGGGACTTGTCTGTATCCAACCTCAACGGTTACGCCATCCCCAGGCAATATCTCAATTGCACACCTGGAATCCTGATTTGATCGTGGTGGCTGCCTTTGGACAAATCCTCCCTCCGGAAGTGCTGGACATCCCTCTACATGGATGTCTCAACGTGCATGCCTCCCTCCTACCCCGATGGCGGGGTGCAGCTCCCATCCCCCACGCCATCTTGAATGGCGACAGCGAAACGGGCATCACTATCATGCGTATGGATGAGGGGCTCGATACTGGCCCCATCCTGAACCAAAGCGTTATCCCCATCCAGGCAGACGACACCACTGGAAGCTTGCATGACCGCTTGGCACACCTGGGTGCTGAACTGCTCATCGAAACCTTGCCCGCTTATCTGGCTGGCAAACTTCAGTCCCAGCCGCAGGATGACAGCCAAGCCACCTATGCCCCACTGCTCAAGAAGGAAGATGGCTGCCTCGATTTCACCCGCCCCGCCGAAGAACTTGAGCGCCGCGTACGTGCGTTCCATCCCTGGCCAGGGGCATTCACGATGTGGCAGAATACCCCGTTGAAGATCCTCAAAGCCCATGTGGTATCTGGCAAAGCAAGATTGGGTGAAAGAGTTGTTGCTCAGGGATTACCAGCGCTTGGCACCGCTAAAGGCTTGCTTGTTCTAGACGAAGTACAACCCGCAGGAAAGAAATCCATGAGTGGTGGAGCTTTCTTGCTCGGAGCCCGCGATTGGATACAATGAAAGAGATCAAACCTATACCTGCAAAACCATCCTGAATTCCTTCCAAAGTCTCATGTGTGAAACCCTGTAGATCACCTCTCAACAAGAAAGATAGTATAGAAACCGGAGTTCATTATGTCTGTCTATGTTGCCGCCATTGACCAGGGAACCACCAGCACCCGTTTCATGGTCTTCGATCATCAAAGCAACGTGGTCGCTGTGGCTCAAAAAGAACATAAACAAATCTATCCCCAACCCGGTTGGGTGGAACATGACCCACTCGAAATCTGGTCGCGCACCCAAGAAGTCATCCGGAAAGCGCTGGTCACATCTGGCATCCAACCGAATGCTATCGCCTCCATCGGCGTGACCAACCAGCGCGAAACGACGATTGTCTGGAACCGAAAAACCGGTCACCCCTACTACAACGCTATTGTCTGGCAAGACACCCGCACCGACGAAATATGCAAACAACTGGCTTCTAACGGTAGGCAAGATCGTTTCCGCCCCAAAACCGGTCTCCCCCTGGCAACGTACTTTTCCGGCCCCAAAATCAAATGGATGCTCGACCATGTAGAAAGCGTGCGAGCAGCCGCAGAAAGGGGGGAAGCCATATTTGGCAACATTGACACCTGGGTTATTTGGAACCTGACCGGAGGCGTAAACGGAGGCGTACACATCACCGATGTCACCAATGGTTCGCGCACCCTGTTGATGAACCTGGAAACCCTCGATTGGGATGATGAGATACTCGCCAGCCTGGGCATCCCCCGCCAAATGCTTCCAACCATCAAACCTTCTGCGGAAATATACGGTCATGCCATTGGTGACCTGCAAGGGGTTCCCATAACCGGAGATTTAGGAGACCAGCAAGCTGCGCTTTTCGGCCAAACCTGCTTTGCACCGGGGGAAGCAAAAAACACCTACGGAACAGGTTGCTTCATGTTGCTCAACACCGGTCACACGCCAGTTCCCAGTAAAAGTGGTTTGCTGACCACCGTGGGCTACCAGCTCGGAAACCAACGCCCAATCTACGCCTTAGAGGGTTCCATAGCCATTACCGGCGCGCTGGTTCAATGGCTGCGTGATAATCTGGGGTTGATCAAAAAATCATCGGACATAGAAGTTTTGGCAAACAACGTGGAAGACAACGGGGGCATCTATTTCGTACCTGCATTCTCGGGCCTGTTCGCTCCGTACTGGCGCAGCGACGCTCGCGGGGTGATCGTCGGGCTGACACGCTATATCCACAAAGGGCACATCGCACGGGCTGCATTAGAGGCCACGGCTTATCAAACCTGTGAGGTTCTCGAAGCCATGGGGAAAGACTCGGGGGTTCAGCTCACTGCCCTCAAGGTGGACGGCGGAATGGTGTTCAACGAGCAGTTGATGCAATTCCAGGCAGACATGCTCAACGTACCCGTCGTTCGACCCAAAGTAGCAGAGACCACCTCTCTAGGGGCTGCATACGCCGCTGGTCTGGCTGTGGGCTTCTGGCAAGGGGAAGACGAACTAAAAGCAAACTGGCAGTTGGATAAAATATGGCAACCACAAATGGAGGAAAGCACTCGCCACAGGTTGTACTCTGGCTGGAAGAAAGCTGTAGAGCGGTCGTTTGGTTGGGTTGATTAGTCTCACCCGAAATTCAACAGAGCATAGATTTTGCATCCTGAACGCTCACATACAAAACCCACAACGGATGAACCGACAGGAAATCATTGAGACCTACCGAAAAAACCCCCACATCCCTGTCCTGATCATAGGGGCAGGCGTTAACGGTATCGGTACGTTTCGAGACCTGGCCCTTCAAGGGATACACGTTTTGCTGATTGACAAGGGGGATTTCTGTTCGGGAGCCAGCGCAGCCTCCTCCCATATGGTTCACGGAGGGTTACGTTACCTGGAGAACGGCGAATTTCGTCTGGTGCGCGAGGCCGTCCAGGAACGTAACCTCCTGATACAAAACGCGCCTCACTATGTGAAGCCCCTGCCTACAACCATTCCGATTTTCAAATGGTTCTCCGGTCTTCTCAATGCTCCCCTTAAGTTCTTCGGCTTAATTAACCACCCCTCGGAGCGCGGCGCGGTGGTCATCAAACTGGGGCTGATCCTGTACGACATCTACTCTCGCCAGGGAGTCGTTCCCAAACACAGCTTCGCTTTTCGCAAGCAGTCGCTAACCGGGTTTCCCTCACTACCTCCCAACATCATCTGCACAGCCACGTACTTTGACGCGGCCATGTCCTCCCCCGAACGGCTATGCCTGGAAATGCTGCTTGACGCTGAGGCAGTCAACCCCCTGGCCAAAGCTATTAACTACGTCCGCGTGGAACGGGCTTCAACCGATAGCCTAACCCTTTCTGACCAACTCAGTGGTGAGCAGTTCACGGTTAAACCCAACATCGTCATCAACGCTACCGGAGCGTGGATAGATTTCACCAACCAGGTAATGAAACGGCAAACCCACTTTATGGGGGGGACGAAAGGTTCCCACCTGGTGCTCAATCACCCCAAACTCCGCCAGGCCCTGGGAGACCATGAGTTCTTCTTCGAGAACAAAGACGGACGTATCGTGCTCATTTTCCCTCTCATGGATAAAGTCCTGGTCGGTACATCTGATCTACCCATCCACGACCCCGAGGAGGCTCGCTGCACCGAGGCGGAGATTGACTACTTTCTGGAGATGATCAAAGTCGTGTTCCCCTACATCCCGGTTGATCGCTCCCATATCGTCTTTCAGTTCTCAGGGGTCAGGCCACTTCCGGCTACCAACGCATCCACGCCGGGGCAAATCAGCCGGGATCATAGCATTCAGGTGATCGAACCCGGAGAGGGAGTTGATTTCCCCATCTTTTGTTTGATCGGTGGCAAATGGACTTCCTTTCGAGCCTTCTCCGAACAGGTGACAGATGCCGTCCTCGATAAGTTGGGCTTTACCCGCAAGCGGAGCACGAACGATTTGCCCATCGGCGGTGGTCATAACTATCCCCAATCCACGGAGGCCGTTGATCGCTGGCTACAAACTTACCACCACAAGACGGGGTTGTTCTTAGAGCGAAGCAGGTTGCTCTTCGAACGGTATGGCACGCGTGCTGAAGAATTGGCACGCTTTTCGGGGAAAGATGATCAACCCCTGACCCATAAACCTGATTACACCCGCAACGAAGTGACCTTCCTGGCACAAAAAGAAAAGGTTGTCCATCTGGATGACCTGATCTTGCGGCGTACGCTGATCGCTATGTTGGGTGAACTAACCACCGGCCTGCTCTACGAATTGGCTGAGGTGGTCGGTAAGGCTCTGGGTTGGTCTGCCAGCATGAAACAGGCAGAAATTGAGCGCACCTTGCACATCCTGGCAGACAGGCATGGAGTGATAATTGCCCGGTAACACCAGGTATCCTCAAACCCTCACATTCCCGTGGGGGCCGCCGTCCACAGGCGGTGGTTTCAACCCTGCCTCCCTTTTCCAACCAGATAATTGCTTCAATTGCTCTACCACCCGGACCTCCGCTTTAGTAACTCCTGCCTGAAGCAATTCCTCTTCCGTTAACCCACCCTCCAGGTAATCCAACGCCAGGTCTATCTTCTCGTAGCACATCCCCAATCCATGTTCATCCGTTATCCCCTTGACCATATCAGGTGATGGAGATTGAGAGCGGATAGCCTCTGGAACTCCCAAAAAGGCTGCCAGTTGACGGACCTGCGTTTTGTACAATCCCTTCAATGGCTGGAAGGGCAAATCATCTACCCCACCTTTGACAAACCATCCCGTCAACCATTCCGTACGGTTTGCGGCTCCCAACAAAAGCCAGTTGTTCAATCGCGCCTCTTCTTCCAATACCCTTCGTCGCCAGATGTGCCTGGTGTTGATCGCCCATTCGGGATCCCGGACGTATTGACCATAGGCAGAGGACATATCCTCCCCAGATATGCCACCGCGTCGCAAAGAAGAAACAAACGGCGTCTCCCCGACTAAGCTGCAATACAACCAGACCAGGATACGGTTCAGCCAACCGGCAACATTCAGCACGCGTACCGCCACCTGCGAGTACACACCCCGGGTCTCCATCTCTGGGTCTATGTCCCTCACCTGAAAGCCAATGCCTAACCAATCTGCTGCCAGCCGGGCGTTGCTATGCAAAACCCTAGAACTTGTCCGATCATACAAATAGCGAGCGTGAACCCTGTCTGCGCCCAAGGCACGCACGGCACAGGCTGCCAATAGGGACGAATCGATACCCCCACTCAACCCCAGCAGAACTCCCTCGCTGGAATGTCCTTCGACCAGGTTCTGAATGGTAGCGATGATGGCACTCATCGCACGGCCTTCATCAATTCTCAGGGATGACTCCATCGCAATTCCTGTCAAGGGAAGATCCTAAGGAGGCGAGAAGCCTCACCCCGCGAAGGACGAGACATAAACTCTCATGGACAGAAGCAAACCGAACCCCGTTCGTGCTTCCCTTAAACGACCTGAGGATGTTTTTCATGCCTGCTCTGCAATCCCCAACTTTTCCTCGTCCTACGTGTATTCGATCACCCACCCCGCTCCAACATCTCCACTACTTCTGGCAGTTGACCAAGGTGTTCAAGTTCGATGTAAGCGTCTATATCTACCGGGAAATCTACCACGTTCTCGTGCTCCCAGGTGTGGGGATAATGAACGTAAACAGCATGACCCCCGATGGCCAACACGGGCAAAATATCCGAGCGCAGCGAATTCCCCACCATGAGGAACTTCTCCGCAGCGATCCCATATTTATCCAATAAGGCGCGGTAGCTCTGTTCGCTTTTCTCCCCCACAACCTCTACATAACGAAAGTATCCCCTGAGGCCGGAGCGAGCGATCCGCTTTTCCTGTTCAAAAAGATCACCCTTGGTGATGACCATTAGATCATGCGTTGAGGAAAGCTCTTGCAGGGTTTCCTCGACATGTTCGAGCAACTGCAATTCCGCCTGCATCATTTGCTTGGCAAAACCGACAATGCTCTGCAACACAGAACCCGGAACCTGTTCTCCGGCAAGCTGTATGGCTGTTTCGACCATAGACAGAACAAAGCTCTTTATGCCGTATCCGTAGACCTCGATATTCCCGACTTCGATCTGGTTTAGGGTTTGCTCGATCAAATCGGGAGGGTATTCATCCGAGAACAGCGTTTTGAACCGTTCTTTGGATTGGAAGTACAGAGGTTCGTTATGCCAGAGGGTATCGTCGGCGTCGAAAGCAATTACGGAAAACATAGGGTTTTACACTCACCAAACCAAACAAGTAATGGGGATGGAGGTTTCCATGCAGTTTAAAAATGTCTACTTGAACGCCTGGGCAATGGCGGCAATATGAGCGGGTGTGGAGCCACAACATCCCCCTATGATCCGCGCTCCCATGGCCGCAAACTTCTGCGCATACTCTGCCATATCCCTGGGTGTGGCATCGTATACCACCCCCCTGCCTTCCATATGCGGTTTACCCGCGTTCGGTTTTACAACCAAGCTGGCCTCAAGAAAACTGGCGTGCATCTTAGCCACGACCTTTTCGGTCATCTCCAACGTTGCTCCACAGTTGGCTCCAAAAGCATCCACACCCATAGAGAGCATCATTTGAGCAGCCTGTTCGGGGCGCACACCCATGTTCGTCCGTTCGTGGTTTTCAAAGGACATCGTCGCACAGATAGGGACTTCCGTACTGGTCTGTTTAGCAGCTTCGATGGCCGCGCGTAATTCATTCAGGTCAGACATGGTCTCGATGTACAGCAGGTCTACGCCAGCCTCGAACAGAGCTGTGGTCTGTTCTTTGAAAATCTCTACTGCCTGCTCAAAGGACATCTTTCCTAAAGGTTCCAAAAATTGTCCTAACGGACCGATGTCGCCTGCTACGTAGGCTTTATCATCTGCAGCTTTTCGGGCAATCTCAACCGCCTGTTGATTAATCTCCACAACCCGCTCAGCCAACCCACCACGCTCCAGGCGGGTACGATTTCCACCAAAGGTGCAGGTCAAAATCAACTCTGCCCCTGCCTCAACATAGGCACGATGTACGTTGATCACCGGATCAGGATTTTCTAACATCCAGCTTTCCGGAGAGGCTCCCACCGGCATCCCGGCGGCCTGCAACATCGTACCCATGGCACCATCCGCCACAATAATCCGACCACTTCCTAACCTCTTTAGGAACGCTTCCATCACTTTACTCCCAATAACTCCTTGACCACACTCACGGCTTCATTGGCATTTTCAGCATAAGCATCGGCCCCTATGGTCTCGGCCCAACCCTGACTGGTGGGCGCACCACCGATGATTACTTTCACCTGCTGGCGAAGACCGGCTTCTTTCAAGGTCTGGATAACGGTTTCCTGGTTACGCATCGTGGTGGTTAACAGCGCGGAAAGTCCAACAACGTTTGCGTCTACTTCCCTCACTTTCTCAATGAATTTCTGAACAGGCACATCCACACCCAAATCATGCACCTCAAATCCTCCGGCACTCAACATCGTGGCCACCAGGCTTTTACCAATCTCGTGGATATCCCCTTCAACTGTACCGATGACCACAGTCCCGAACACACGTCGCTGCTCCTTCCGTTTCATCAGAGCAGGCTCGAAGACTGCCATGGCGCCTTTCATAGCTTCGGCTGACATCATCAGGTCGGGGATAAAATACTCACCGCTTTCATAACGCTCACCGACGACCTGCATTCCCGGGCTGAGGGCTTCTTCAATAGCAGTGAGGGGAGCGATACCAGCCTCGAGGGCTTGAGCTGCTAACTGGTTCGCCTGTTCCCGTTCACCAGCGATAACCGCGGCATGCAATTGTTTCAAGATATCACTCATCATGGGTTCCTCATCATAGTTTCTGGATAGTAAGTCAGGTTTCTGGCCATCGGACACCAACCGACCGGTTTAACCAGACATTCTAATCAACTTCTAAACGTCAGCTAATGTTTCGGCAAATCATCCATTCCTGCATTCTTGGCTGCCTTTTGAGCAATGGCTTTCAGTTCACTGGTTTTCTCTTTGGAAAGTTCAATGGGTTGATAAGCAGAGACGATCTCTTCGACGCGTTGGTGGGCTCTTTCGATAATATCCCGGCTGCCTTTCACCTCCCAGGCACGACGGAAATCGCGATCCACGACCGATGTGGGAAAGAATAGCTCTTTACGGAACCACTGGCGGGTGTGTTCTGTGGCCAGGAAGTTGCCCGCGTGACCGACCTGACGGATGATATCCAATCCATAAGGCATCTCGCGCTCCACTACACCTTTTACCAAACGTTTCGCCATCCCGATGATTTCAGCATCTACAACCAACTTCTCGAGGCTAAAGCAGCTTTCAAAGTCAAGCATCCCGGCACCTGAGATCATGTTTATACTTGCCAGCGTCCCTAAAACTGCTCCGATGCCAGATTCAAAACCACTTTGGGCATCCACAACCTTGGCATCCGATAACCCCAAATAGGCGTGAGTGGGCATTCCGAGGAATTTACCAACTTCCGCGTAAGCACAATCAATCATCATGGTCTCAATGGCCGCCATGGGGGTGGTGCCAGTACGCATATCAAAAGCCGATGGCGAACCACCCCAAACGATCGGTGCACCCGGATTGACCAATTGATGGATGGTGACCCCGCTCAAATTTTCAGCGGTGTGCTGAACCACCGTCCCCAGCAGGGTGGCTGGGCCTGTGGCCCCGGATAACGGCATACTTACCAGTTCGGCTGGCACACCAGACAGGGCACAATCCATGAGATTCTCACAGGTAATATCTGACCATAAGAGCGGCGGGGAGGGACACACATCAAAAACGGCTCTGGGTTTTTGGGCTAACGCCTGCTCGCTGCCAGCTACCACTACCAGCAGGTCTCGCATTACCTTCCAAGTTTCAATAGCGAAAGCTCCAGTTACAATCGGTTTGTTCGTATACAACAACACCAAGTAAAGACGATATAAATCCCCCATCTCCTGGGGAACATCCGCACAGACAATGGAAGTGGCTATGGCGTCCAAAGCCTCTAAACCGTCAACCAGTTGGATAAAACGCACGCAGTCCGAGGTCACTGGTTGGCGCGATCGTTTAGTACCATAATCCAGGATTTCAATGGCTGCTGAACCAGGATCATAGTGCACATCATCTCCACCATAATGGACAGCCGGATTACCACTGCGGTCATATAAAAAGAACGATACGGGAGCCGTATCTAACGCCTGGTCAATCATATCTGCGGGGATATGCACAACTTGCGCTTTCATATCCACACCAGCTCCATGGTCTGCCAATAGTTGAAGGGCACGTTTTGAATACACGCGCACACCCGGTTTTTCTAACAGGTCATAAGCTTCAGAAATCACCCGTTCGATGGTTTGTGTGGAAAAAAATTGAATATGCGGTCGAATGCCCATTGGCATCTCCTTATAATAAGATCCGTTGTTAGTTTGACATCATCCTTACTCTATACGGATTCAACCTCATGAGTTGTATAGAGCAAAAAAGCAATGGGGTGTATGCCAGAGCATACACCCCCAGGCTACGAAATATTAACTGCCCATACCGCATTTTCAGTGAGGTTTACCCAATTTGCTCTACCAGGTAGTTCTGAATCCCCATTTGAGCAATCTGGTCAAGCTGAGCCTCCAGCCAATCTATATGCTTTTCCTCATCCTTCAGGATCGACTCCAGCAGCTCTCGGGTTCCATTATCGCCAACCTCAGTGGCATAACGGATGTCATCGTTGTATGACTTGATAGCCATCTCCTCGGCAGTGCGGTCGTTGCCGTGCTGGGCTTCGACATCCGCGCCTATGTGTATCTTGGCTAACTTGCTCACGATAGGAACTCCCTCCAGGAAGAGGATGCGCTCAATGAGTTTTTCCGCGTGCTTCATCTCCTCAATGGCGCGCCCTTCGATGGCTTCATAGAGATGCCCGTATCCCCAATTGGCACACATCTCAGCGTGTACCATGTATTGGTTGATGGCTGCCAGCTCTTCGGACAGACGAGCGTTTAATCTATCTATAACCTTTTCGTTGCCTTTCATACTGTTTTCTCCTTAATCTCTAATGTATATGGTAGATTATAACATATTGATTTTGAGGATTACACACCCCGCCGCATGAAAAGAAAGATGAAGGTCAAAATCACCACTATCACGTCCAGAACCAGGAAAATGTTTTCACCCAGTGTAAAACTTACCCGGCTGAATGCATACCCAACCGCTATCAGTTGAGTTATCAGGAACAATCCCAATGCGGAAAAAATCCTTAACCCGCTCAACCAGAGCCAGCGACGTTTTACATCCTTCGCCTGACGATGGGTCTCCCAGCGGACATAATCGGTCATCACCTCGTAGTGATCCCGGAGATAGGCACCGATATGACCAATGCGTATGTCGTTGCGCGCCCAACCGGCAGCAATGAACATGGTCAAGATCGGGTACACCAGTAGAATATAAGGGGAGGCATCTTTTTGTAAACCGAACGACAAGAAAGTGCCTGCAATGATCAGGTGAAGGGATACAATCTGATGGCGGATATCAATCCGCTTCAAGATCTCTTCCCTCAAGGTATCATATTCTGCTTTCACCATCTGGAATTCATTCGGTTGTAGAGTGTTTATCATCGGACTCGGTTCTTTTTCTGCCATGTCCCTACTCCTCCCTCAGGTCCCTTTTTCGTCGCAACCACCGCACCGGCTTGAAACTGCCCTCATCGTCCTTTAGTAAACCGAGCAGTTCATTGAAATTGTGGATAACAAAGTCAGTGAAATCATCTATTGTCTCATCTTGATCTGCCCAGCCTAGCCTGCGGATGGTAACCAGACCCTGTTCTTTGCCCACTCTCATATCATGCAGGCCATCGCCGATCATGACAGAGGTTTCATTAAATTCCTCTACGGGCATATCCAATTGCTCAATCATCTCCTGGAAATGGGTTTCTCCTTTTGATAACCCATTATCGTCATCCGAACCCAGGACAATAGAAAAATATCCCCATAATTTTGAATATTTCAATTTTGCCTTTACCAGCATGGAAGTGCCCGAACTGCTAACCATTAACCTGTAACCTGCCTCCTGGAAGATGGGCAGAGTCGCTTCCACATCGGCAAAAAGGATGTTTTGCTTCTTTCGCTCAAGAACTTCCATGACGCGTTGGTCAAACCCTTCAATCAGACCTTTAATCCCCACATCCTGAAGGCCATAACGCTGCAGGACGTCCCGGAACTGTTTGGCCAGGCTCTCGCCAGCCGTTTCCAGATAATACCTCCGGCTGAATTCACCATCCGCGCCAAAGCGTTCTAAAATATGGCTGAAGACTCGAGCATGAAGCTCCATTGTATCCAGCAGGGTACCATCCAGATCGAAAATCAACTGTCCCAGATTCTTCATCTCATCCCAGAAAAAATCCTTTTCCTCAAAATTCTCCTCTGAAATTATACATGCGAAATCACCCAATCGCAGTGTAGCATAAATCCCCTCTGGTCACAACGATGCCAGAGCCAAACCTGATCAGGATGATTGTAGTGGTAAAATGTGTCGCCATGACCAAAGCTTTCCATCAAAAGGTGAATGCAGTGACTGAAGAAAGTATCCCCTCAGAAAAACTACACTGCCTCACCCTACTCAGACACGGGGAATCCCTGGGCAATGCGAAAGGATATTACCAAGGTCAGGCAGATTTCCCGCTGACCGATAAGGGCATCGAACAATCACATGCCCTGGCAAAACTCTGGCAAGCGGAGGGGGTGGAGTTTGATCTGGCAATCTCCAGCCCCTTACGCCGCGCACGGCAAACTGCTGAGATTATTGCCCAAACCCTGAGCCTCCCTCTGGAATTCGAACCGCTATGGATGGAAAGAGATGTGGGCCAAATTTCAGGGTTGAGCAGGGAAGAAGCTGCCAAGCGATTCCCGCGCCCAAACTTCATTCACCTGTACCAGCCCCTGGGAATTGATGGTGAGAGCCTGCTGGAAACCTACCTGCGTGCAGGTCGGGCGATACAGAGCTTGATGATTCGGCCACCAGGACGTTATCTGATCGTATCCCATGGGGGTATCCTGAACATGGCCCTGTACCACATACTGGGCATTACACCTCTTCCTAATTTTCAGGGGCCGCGCTTCCGCTTTGACAACACCGGTTATGCCACCCTGACCTTCGAGCCTGAGGAACACGCATGGCGTCTGACAGGCTTATTCCCCCTATTCCCTAAGCTATCTGCTGAGCAAGCTAATTTATCAAAATTCCCGCCTCCCCTACCTCAACAAACCACCCAGTAAATTCCTCACCTGTCCCCCATGATCGGCTCCAACCATTCACTTGCAGGTTCGCTCATGGTGCACCTCAAAATATCGGATACCCAAATCATACAAACGGCTGGTGTCTGGCTTTATCAGGTTGAAGAAAGAATCTACACTCACAGCTTGCTGGTTAAAATCGCCCGTTAACCTGGCCGCAATGAAGATTGTAGGGTTGATCTGTTTTAAACGCAAAATGTCTTGAGTGGATGTGTTGTGAGGCACTTTGACCGCCTCAAGTCGAGCCTGGGCAACAACAATATATGTGCTTCTGGCATGATGATCTCCTTTATGAAAAACCCAGACCGCGCGTTTTCAGCGACTCAAAGCGACCCTGACCAATGATGATGTGATCAAGCACAGAAATGTCGAGCATCTTCCCCGCTTCCACAATCGCCCGAGTAACGGTAACATCTTCAGGGCTGGGGGTAGGGTCGCCGCTGGGGTGATTATGTACCAGGATGATCGAGGCAGCATTCCCACGGATGGCACCCCTGAACAGCTCTGCGACCCGCACAGAAGAAGTGTTCAACGAACCGATGTAGACGGTATTAATGGCGAACACCCGGTTGCGGGTATTGAGCAGCATGACGCGCATCTCCTCCTGCTCGAGGGCGCTCATCTCGTACATAACCAGGCTGGCCGCGTCCTCAGGGCTGTGGATGCTGGGTTTGGTCGCCGGGTCTTCCGACAACAGGCGACGCCCCAACTCTAGCGCAGCTTTGATCTGCGCGCTTTTGGCCTCTCCCATGCCTTTTTCGGCACACATCTGAGCCCAATCTGCCCGGTGCAACCCTGACAATCCCCCGAACGTGTTCAACAACCTGTGAGCCATCTGGACCGCGTTTTCACCCGGTAATCCCGTCCGCAGAAGGATGGCAAGCAGTTCCGCCGTGGAAAGCGCCTGGGACCCAAGTCGGGATAACCTTTCCCGCGGGCGTTCCGAGGATTCGATGTCCGCAATCCGATATCTGGATATTTCATGTTCTTCCATAGTCTCACCCCTTCAATAAGGCTAATGGTCATCTGATGTGAATATACAATAAGCGCATTAAAAGAGCAAGTCATGAACATAGAGAAAGCCAGAGTATGAGCCATTGTCTTTACAGGAGGAGGCATCATTCATGCTATAATCGCTCCTGGAGTTCAGACATGTCATTTGACCCCTCGGCCCTGAGTAACTTTATGCTGATCATCGCTGCCTGGGGAGGAGCTTTCCTAGCCGCCCTTTGGCTGAGCCTGATTGTGTGGACCTACCGCGACATCCGCGCCCGGGCAAAAGACCCTCTGATACGCATCCTGGCTATTCTTGTCGTAGCTGTGTTGTTTCTGCCTGGGATCGTGGTATACCTGATCTTGCGCCCACAATACACATTGGACGATGAATATCAACGCACGTTAGAGGAAGAAGCGCTGCTGCAAACTATCGAGGACGCCTCACTCTGTCCAGGCTGCGGACGTCGCACTCAGGCTAACTGGCAGGTGTGCCCTCATTGTCATACCAAACTGAAAAAGGTATGCCACCAATGTGGACGCTTGATGGACCTGCCCTGGAACATTTGCGCCTTCTGCGCCACCCCAGCTCCAGGCATGCGTAGAGAACACATCACCCTCGACGAAGCTTTACGCCCTCTGGCAGCTTCTGAAACTTCCGAAACGAGCGATTAAAGCCCTGCCAAAATATCCCCCAACCGGACAGGTGCGAATTTCAGCCCCCTTTTCGCGTGCTCCATGTTCCCAAACACCTACACCAACCACACTCGACCTGGTGATCTCGCCCAATTGGTTGGTCGCGGTCATAAATATTTCTTCGTGACCATCATTCCCGGTGAAGTACTGCAGACTCACCATGGTATTTTAAAGCATGAGGAGCTCATCGGGTTACCATGGGGCACGGAGGTATACACCCATCTGGGCAAGCCCTTCTACCTGCTTCAACCCTCCCTGGCAGATATTCTCCTCCAGACGCGGCGTACCACGCAAATCATGTACCCTAAGGACATCGGTTTTGCCCTGGTGACTATGAGCATTGGGGCCGGGCAACACATCCTAGAAGCTGGCACCGGTTCGGGCGCCTTTACCCTCGCTTTGGCCTTCGCGGTAGGAGACAAGGGACGGGTAACCACCTACGAAAACCGACCTCAAATGGTAAAACTGGCCCGCGCCAACCTAAAAAAAATAGGACTCGCTGATCGGGTGACCTTCAAACTACGCGACATCAGCGAGGGCTTCGACGAAACGGATGTGGATGCCTGTTTCCTGGATTTGCCCAATCCACACGACTACATCTCCCAAACGCGAAAAGCGTTGAAAAATGGTGGGTTTTTCGGCAGTCTCCTGCCCACAACCAATCAAGTATCCCTCTTGATCGAGGCTCTCGAACGGGAGAACTTTGCCTTTATCGAAGTTTGTGAGACACTGCTGCGCTACTATAAACCCGTGTCAACCCGGCTACGGCCCACCGACCGTATGGTCGCCCACACAGGCTATCTCATTTTCGCCCGCCCGATCATCCCCTCACCCCCTACCCACAACACCCATGATCCACTGCAACTCAATGACGTTAATCCAGAGGAAAACCATCCACTCAACTGAGCAAAGAAGGAAAACGACATGTTCCGTAGACCAATCTTCCGTCCACCCCCTCCCGATCCTCGTCGCGGACCGCAACGGCTTATCCGCCGTGCCCATCATCTAATGCAGCAAGGCAGGTTCGGGGAAGCCGGAGATATTTTTGAACAGTTAGCCCGTGGTGCTGAGGAACGCGGCATTCCCCGGGCAGCACAGCTTTACCTGCAAGCCGCGCAGGCACGATTCAAAGAGGGCAATGGACAAACCGGTTATAAGCTGCTACGCCATGGATTGGAGTTGTTGGCAAACGCCCAACGCTGGCCTCTCCTGCTTCAGGCGGGTAGACGCAGCCTGGAAACGCTTCGGGAACTGAATCACCCCCAAATGGCAACCGAGATCGAAAACTGGCTGAAGGCAACTTTGCCCGAAAGGGTTGAAGAACTACAACCTTCAGGTGCCAAACCTAAAACCCTTCCACCCAAATGCCCATTTTGTGGGGGTAACGTCCGCCCAGATGAAGTTGAATGGATGGACACCACCACCGCCGAATGTATGTATTGCGGCAGCCCTATACAAGCCGCAGAGTGAATGCCCACCACTACCCGGTTAAACACCTCCGAAATCGCCTACCTTCTGGCACAAACCTGCCAGGCGATTAACATCTATCCTTGGCCGTACCCCCCCGAATTCACCCGGGAACCTCACATACCGGCTGCGGTCCTGATCCCGTTCCTAAAGGTTGATGATCAATGGCACATCCTTTTCATCCACCGGACCGCCCCGCCCGAAGACCGTCACGGGGGACAGGTGGCTTTTCCGGGTGGTCGTGGTGACCCCGATGATGAGAACGCGGTGGTAACTGCCCTGCGCGAAGCGGAAGAGGAAATGGGTATCAAGCCCGAGGATGTCCTCATCCTTGGGCAACTTCCCCCAACACTGACCATCACAAACTATCTCATCACCCCGGTGGTCGGCGTGCTTCCCTGGCCTTACAAACTTAGACCTGCTCCCGAAGAAGTCGAGCACACCTTCAACATTCCACTGAGTTGGCTAGCCGAGCCGAGCAACCACTTCACTCAACTTCGATCTCTCCCCCAACCTTACCCACCCATCAGTGTGGATTACTTCCAACCCTACGAAGGGGAAATCCTCTGGGGAGCCAGTGCTCGAATTACCCTCCACCTACTCGAGGCATTGAAATTGAGGCCTTAGCAGGCTTCCTCATCAAATTTATCCCCCTTCATTTGAAATAAAAAAACACAGCGCCCTGATCATCGCAGGGCGCTGTCCGCTATGCCTGAATCGCGAAAGCATTAATCTTCAAATTCATCTTCCTCTTTGAAGGCTTTCTCCTTTGGTTTGCCACGTTCGATCACTTCTGGCTCTACATCCAGTTCTTCCTCTTCAACCTCTTCAATTTCTTCCATGGCTACGTATGTGGCCAATACCACCACCTCTTCAGGATCGGTCAGAATTTCTACCCCCTCACCCACCTGAAGGTCCTTCACGTGAATGACATCACCGATTTTTCCCAAAGTTGAAATATCTACAAAAATCTGTTCGGGCAGATCCTTGGGGAGGCATTCAACCTCAACCTCCTCTAATCCTGTGATGAGCATGGCATTGGGGAGTTGAGTAACGGGTGACTCGCCTACCAGCTCAATCATGACCTCGGTGCGTACTTTCTCTTCCATGGACAACGCCTGGAAATCAATATGCAAAAGCTCTCGTGTGAGAACATCAACCTGTCTTTCGCGCACTAAGGATGTATGTTTTTCTCCCTCCAGATCAATGACCACCAGACTCGAAGCCGTCACATCTGGTAACACCTGTCTTAGATTACTCGAATCCAACTCGATCAGAATAGGATCCAGGTACTTGCCATATATCACTCCCGGGATCTTCCCTTCCCGTCGCAGGGCTTTAACCTGCTTACCGACTACGGAACGTCTTACTGCTATTAACTCTTGATTTTCCATGTTACACCTTCCTTGAAGCGCCTCTCACCCGTCTTTGCGGGTTACCCTCGCTCATTTCGTATTACTCCACGAACAGTCTAACTGCCGTGGTTATCTAACTCCGCCTGGTCAACATCCGACCTAACAATAACAACCCACCGATTACGGTGCCGGCCACCAACCCTGCCAGCAACACCTTAGGTGTGTCCATCAACGCTTCCACCTCTCCCTCCACCCTGCCTGCCAGGAGCAAGCCAGTTCGCATTGGGCCTCCCTGTACATGACGGGAAACCACCACACAACTTCGAGTGTCGGTCAGCTCCGCCTCTTCAGCAGAGACAAAAAAGGCTCCTCCCTGGTTGATGCTTACCTGACGCGAACGGGTACAACCGATCCCACCCTGATTGACTTCCACTACATCAGCCTCAACCACGCCAGCCCCACCCTGCTGCACAGAGACATTTTCCCCCGCGATCTGACCAACGCCTCCTTGTTGAAGGGAAATTTCAGTAGCTTGTACAACCTGAGCCGCGCTCTGGCTCATGCGGACATGTTCAGCTTCTACTATCTCAACGGTGACCTGGGAGAGGGCAATCTCCTCAGCCTGAACAGTTTCAAGTTTTTCACCTTGCTTCGCTTCCTTCATGACACACTCTCCGCAAAAAAAGCCGTCTCCGTTTGGAGACGTCTGCCATACGCCTACATTGTAGCCTTATTGACAATATTCGTCAATGGACGCTGGGGCGTTCGGACAACAATTTAAGCCTTGTAGGCCCGGCCTGGAACAGAAAAACCTCGGCATGCTTCTTGCACCTTAAGCTGTACACGATCAACCCAAGTTTCTAAAACCGGAGGTAAGCATGTTGATCCCTGTCAGTCACAACGATATCCTACTCATCATGGCAACCGTCTCGTTTATCCTCGGCGTGATCGCCATCATCAGCGGTATAAGCGTTATCCTCGCCAGAGTGTTGAACCGTGACATCCGTACCATCAGCGTTCAAACCGCGCGTATGGCACAAAAAGGGATGTCGGATAAGATTACCGGCCTTGTAGGTAACGCCTCGGACTTACTCAGCGCCCTCAATGGCCTCACCCGTTCTGCCGCTGGTGTCGGATTGCTCCTCAACATCGTTGGTGGAGGACTAATCTACTTTTCTTATTACATCCTCAACAAAATCAACTGGCCTGCTTAACTGATGGGGGCAGCATGACACCACGGTCATTCATCGGAAAGTTGAGAGCCACTCTGCCAGAAGATTGCTGGTTCTGGCACATCACCGCCCTCCACCAGGACCCTATAATTTGGCACGAGCTATCGGAGGGAGATTTGGGCTTGCGTGCCCTTTCTCAACTTGGCAGCCATCCCCAGGCGTGGTCCCCTGCCTCCCTGGCACTCCTGAGTTTAGAATGCTCCCTCCCCTTATCAAGTTTGCAACAGGAACCCCTTCAAGCGCTCCCCCCCGAAGTTGGCCAACGCGCCGCTCGCGCCTACCAGGACTTCACCAGGCCAGCAGAGGAAGCCATACCACAAACCCTGGCTCAAGCCGGGCTGCTGGCGGCGGCTTTGCGCGAGCGCAGAAGGAGGACGGGTTCCTGGGAAGGCATTCGCAACGACCTGGAATCCCGTCCTTTGACGGATTGGTCTACTGCCCTCGCCTGCCTGTACGGCCTGATCCCTGATCCCCTGGCTCTGCTTCTTTCCCTCCTTCAACATAAAACCCTAGAGAAGGAAACTGTCGAGACGGTTCTGCACATTTTTCTTTGTCAGTCGTTGTCCCCTCAAGACCAGCTTACCTTCCTGCTTTCCCTGCTCGCCGAATCCTCTGAGTTCGTTCAGGGGCAGATGCTGCAAGGTCTGGCAAGCAAGCGGAAATCCCTGGCAAAAGAACTGGCAGAAAACCTGCTCCGGGTGTCAGATTCCCCCGATGATGAGAAACCTCCCCTAACCTCCCACGAAGCTGGCATCCTGTATAGTCTGGCTGATGATCCCCCTCAAGCTCAACAAGCCCTCTCCGTCGCGCTGGAGGAAACCCGCCTCCAACAAGCCGAGTTGGCGGCTCAATTAGCCCACGCTGCAGCTCGGGCTGGAGACCTGAAGACCGCTACCTCATCCTGGGAGCAGGCGGTCGTTTTAGCTCCCGAACGACAAGAGTACAAAGCACAACACATCCTGGCACTTCTGGCTCACAACCAACCTGAGGTAGCCAGAGCAAAATTGTCAGACCAACAGAGATTTAACGAAGACCCAAACCTTCTGATAGCTGCGGCTGGAACAGCCTATCACATAAAGGACTTCACCGAAGCCCGAAGTCTGGCTCTCAATGCATTGGAAATATTAAGCCAGTCCACCCAGGCAATTCCTCCTCCAGATATCTGTAACCACTTATCCACGCTATTTTTAGACCTTGAATTACTAAGTGAAGCCATTCAGATGGCTGAACGAACCACCCAACATTACCCTCAAAATGCGGAGGCGTGGAGGTTGCTTGCCCAGGCACACCTGCTCAACGATAACTCCTTCCAGGCATACGACGCCGCGCACATGGCTGTGGCCTTTGACCCTCAACGTCCAGAGCTGCGCCGCCTGCTGGCTGAAACATTGGAAGCCTGCGAAGAATGGGACACCGCCCTACAGGAACGCCGGGTATTGATGGCTGCAGACCATAGTGCTTTAGATTCAACCCGCCCTATTGCCGATCAGATATCCGACTATTGTGCCCTGGCACAGTGTGCTCTGAACGTGGGTCAACCCCAAGAAGCTATAAAAGCCTGCCGACAGGCAATGGAACTCGACGCACAAGACGGTAGCGTACATGCGCTGATGAGCGCCTCTCTTTATGCTTTGGGCGAAACGGAACAAGCCCAGGAATATTTCAACCAGGCAACCGCTATCGCTCCGCGACGTCCTGAGCCCTGGTTGTCTCTGGCTCAGGCGCAGCACAAAGCTGGTCATGAAGACAAAGCCCTAGAAACCTTGCGTGCGGCTGTACATGCTGTTCCCCAGTCAGCCGAAGTCCATCTGACCTTGGGCGAAGCGTTGTTAGCTTCACAGGCTCCCAGCCAGGCACTACCCGTCTTGCGCCGCGCAACGACACTCACCCAACAGAAAGGGAAGGGCTCACTGACACGTGCCTACGGAAAGGCAAATTATCGAAGGCTCTCATCCCAAATCGCGGCTCGCCTGGGGGAAACGCTGTGTGAACTGGGTCATTTAGAGGAAGCCCGGGAAGTGCTGGTAGAGGCGTATGAAAAGGCGCCTACCCATCCTCTCATAGCCAGGCAGTATGCCCGGGTGCACCTCTCTCTAAAAGATCCACAGACAGCGTTATCCGCTCTGGCGGTCGTGGTAGCCACCCATCCCCAAGAAATACAACCCTACATTGACTACGCCGACACCCTGCTCACCCTTGGCGAAGACCCCCAAGAAGCCCTTCGGGTAATTTCTGATGTTTTGAGACGCAACCCAGAGCACCAGGTAGCCAAAGCCCTCTACGCCGAAGCCCTCCAGGCCAATGGTGATTTTCCCGTAGCTCGGGCCGCCTATCAAGAAATCGTATCCTCGGACCTGGTTAACCAACCTGACTGGCAGGCGCGCATTCACCTGGGTCATGGACAAACCGAACTGGCACTTGGCCAGCCTGAAGTAGCCCTGGGA
>JBFLVL010000002.1:0-188608 GCA_040758495.1 Chloroflexota bacterium | reverse complement strand
AAGGTGTACAGGGAACAAAGAGCGGTTCGCGCCCCTTCTGTGCCAGGCGACCGATGTTGATGGGGTGGAAACCATCCACGTCCTTTTCCAGGTCAATGGCCTGAAGCACGCGTTCCTCGTTCAGGTGCGAAGGTAAAGGCAGTTGTACAAGAATGCCATTGACCTTCGGGTCGGCGTTCAATTCTCTGACCAGACTTTCGACCTGTTCCTGCGTAGCATCCTCCGGTAGATGATGACCGTAGGAAACAATCCCCAATTCCTCACAAGCTTTCTGCTTCGAACGTACGTAGGTGGCCGAGTCGACCCGCTCACCTACCAGCACAGTCGCCAAACCCGGGGCTGGTTTACCCGCGGCCACCCTCTTGGCAACCTCGGCAGCCACCTCTGCGCGAACTTTCTGACCAATCGCCTTCCCATCTATGATTTCTGCTGTCATTTTTCACTCCTTGATATGTTGACAAACCCTGTATGGTTATAAGACCTGAAAACCTTGAACGAAATATCTTCACCTGGGGGATATTAAACCATTTACTCAACAACAACAATATATTCCATGTTCAACAAGAGATCATACGTACGTTCACGCCCTCCCAGAGCGTAACCCACTCGAAAACCATACAGATAATTACCCCCCAGTGTCTGACCACGGAAACGCACGCGCACAGTTATGACATCGCCGGGAGCCAGCATGATCTCATTTCCTGCCGGCACGCTTCCATCTTTGTTCAATATCACCTCCATGCCCTGATAAGCCAATCCCACTTCCAAAACATCTGCGTGAATAATCTTCCCACCCAACATAACCTTGAGGGAGGTAAGCTCCGCAGACCTTTTGCCTGTGTACTTCAACGTATATTGACCGTCCTCCTCATTGCGCAACAACACCACAAGTTCTTTATTCCCCTCCTCAATGCTAAACACATTTTGAGTGCTCGTCTGCCAATACCAAACGATAATCGCCACAACGATGAACAGAGCGGCAACCACAAACCCCCAAGGAATTCTTTGGAGTACTTTTTTCAATGAACGTTGACCAACGGGCTTTTTTGAGCTCTTTGACTTCTTTGCCATTCTTTAAAGGTACCTCCAGTGTTCCAGATTTATGCCTGTCAGCCACCATCCAACAACCTGCCATCCTAAACAGGCAGCGAGGCCTAATTATGTCTGAAAGGGTTGTTTTTTACAAGCCGGGTAACCCAACCCTGAAAATCCCTGCTGTAGATCATTCTCCTTGGTCGAAATTCAGGGAATGCTGAGGGGTTAGTAGCCAGCTAAATATCCAGATTGCGTACCTCGCGGGCATGGGTTTGGATGAATTTCCGTCGTGGAGGAACAGAAGACCCCATCAACATATCAAAGGTACGGTCAGCCTCAGTGGCATCCTCAATAGAAACCAGCAACAGCGTACGCTTATCCGGGTTCATGGTCGTCTCCCACAAAAGTTCAGGGTTCATCTCACCCAGGCCCTTAAAGCGGCTGATAACCGCTTTCCCGGCCTCATCGTCGAAAGTGTTGAGGATGTCATCCTTCTCCCTATCGGTATAGGCATAATACACCTGCTTCTTATGGGCAATCCGATATAATGGCGGTTGAGCAATATACAGGTGACCCGACTCGATCAGTGGTTGCATATATCGGAAGAAGAAGGTCAACAACAGGGTACGGATATGGGCTCCATCCACGTCAGCATCTGTCATCAGGATTACTCGACCATACCGCAAGTTCGACAGATCGAAACTCTCACTAATCCCCGTTCCCAGAGCGGAAATCAAGGCCTTGATCTCGTTGTTGGAGAGCACTTTGTCCAGGCGATGTCTCTCTGTATTGAGGATCTTCCCTCGAAGGGGGAGCACTGCCTGAAAGTGTCGGTCTCGACCTTGCTTGGCGGACCCACCCGCGGAATCACCCTCCACAATGTATAACTCGCTCTGTTCAGGGTCGCGCTCTGAGCAATCTGCCAACTTGCCTGGTAAGGTCATGCTTTCCAGAGCCGATTTACGGATCACCAGATCGCGAGCTTGTCTCGCAGCCAGTCTGGCCCGCGCTGAGGTCAGGCACTTCCCAACAATGGCTTTCGCCTCGTTGGAATTTGCTTCCATGAAATCACTTAGAACCTCACCGACAACCTGTTGTACATACGTCTGAGCCTCGGGATTCATCAACTTGACTTTCGTTTGGCTCTCGAATTGTGGCTCCGGGTGCTTGATGCTGACGATGGCAGTCAAACCCTCTCGCGTATCCTCACCGCTAAAATTCGGGTCGGACTCTTTTAGCAAACCGTTCTTCCTAGCGTAATCGTTTATCGTCCGGGTTATAGCGGCTCTTAAACCGGTAAGGTGCGTACCACCATCTACGGTATTGATTGTGTTGGCAAAAGCGTACACAGATTCAGAGAAAGCATCGGTATATTGAATAGCAGCTTCAATACCGACGTTGTCAATCTCTTTTTCAGCGTACACCACCTGGTGCAGAGGGCGGCGGTTACGATTCAGGTAACGCACAAAAGAGGTAATGCCCCCATCAAAATAAAAGGTCATCTCCCTGTCGTCCCGTTCGTCTTGAAGGCGAATCGTCACCCCTCGAGTTACAAAAGCCATTTCCCTGAAGCGTTGAGCCAGGGTTTCAAACCGGTAGTCCATATCGCCATTAAAAATCTGGGGGTCAAATTTGAAGGTCGTCCGATTTCCGGTCTCATTTTTCGACACCTTTCCTACCACTTTCACCGCTCCTGTAGGTATCCCGCGTTCATAGCGTTGCATGTATTCCTTGCCCCCTCGACGTACCCATACCTCGCACCACTCTGAAAGGGCATTCACTGCAGAAACTCCCACACCATGCAAACCACCTGAGACTTTGTAGCTCACACCCTCGAACTTTCCTCCCGAGTGCAGGGTCGTCATCACGATCTCTAAGGCCGGTTTTTTAAGCACGGGGTGGACATCCACCGGAATTCCACGACCATTATCATCCACGGTCACGCTACGATCCGGGTGGATGATGACATCGATCCGGTTGCATACACCTGCCAGTGCCTCGTCAATGGAGTTATCCACTACTTCATAGATGAGGTGGTGGAGGGCCTTGACATCCGTGCCCCCAACATACATCCCCGGGCGACGGCGTACAGCCTCCAACCCTTCTAAAACCTGAATATCTTTGGCAAAATACGAGCCTACACCTTTAACATCTGCCACACATACCTCCAAAATAGGTCAACTATAAACTCATTCCTTGATGGAATTCGGCTTGGTTAACCGGGATAACGCGCTCTGCATCCAATCATAAGATTGTTTGTAATAAACAAAACTTGCTGCCAGCAGACTTGTGGAGATAAACGCGTGCCCGGCTATACCCACAATCGTCCACATAGAGGTCTCATCAGGAATATTCCACACGCGGTTCAGTCCCTGCCACAAAACAAACACTACCAGGAAAAATAACATGGTACGCAAAGAGGTAAAGCGAGTAACTCCCAGACTGTCCCTTATTGAAGCGAGGGCATTTCGACCGTAGAGGAATATCCCATGGGGTGAGAGAAGAAGAGGAAACAGCAACCAAACCAACACACCACCAAACAATAAAAACGCCAACTGTCCAATTTGTATGCTCAGCAATCCCATCAAACCGATGGTAAATGAAGCAGGAAGCGTAACAGCCAACAGGAAAATCAATAATATCGCTGTCAGCAACACACTCTGCATACCCCATCTTGGCCAAGCTTGGGTTATCTGTTGCCAGTCAAATTTCCCGTCAACAGATACCATAGCGACCAAGCCAAAATAAAGCGCCCCAATCCAAAGTCCCAGTAAAAACAACACTGCCCACAGAACAACAACGGAAACAAGTGAGGATATTTCCAGATAGGATGGATCTCCCCAGGGTGTCTCTATCGGCAGCCTTCCCGCCATCATGCTGGGTACACCAATGGGAATAGCCCGTAATGCAGCCAACAAATTCACCCGTCTTGCCAGCTCAAACCAGACTTCCTGGTCCATCTGCATTAAGTCAGCGGCTTCAACCATCCCAGACGCTACCAGAAAGCGCAGATCCTCTAAGAAGACATATACCAATCTTTCTAGGTTCAAACGAGGCCCCCACCAGAGTACAAAGTCTAAAACTATTGGAAAGAGGATCAGGGAAATATGGTTGGCAATTACCTCAAAACCGGTAGTTAGTGCTACAATCAGGCTTGGAGGAGTATTTAATACTTGATCTCTACTCGAACCCATTCCTCAAGAATTTTACCATAGGCAAATACATCTACACGCTCCTTCAAGGCTGCAAATGCTCAGAGGCTTCAGCTTTCGATGTTCAGAAACCCATCCTCTAAAAAAGTGCAAATTTGCCTCGAAAAATCTGTTACTTTTGATGGGATTTTTCCCCGTTTTTACCCTTGACCACTTATGACAATTCTCTGTACAATAAGGACAACATTTCCCCTTCGGAAAGCACTAAGAATATTGTAAGGATACGACAACCCCAAAATTTCATGGTGCAGATATTTGGGTTGCGGAAAGGAGGAAGAGAATTATAGAACGATTTATCATTAACTTATCAGATTGTTGTCCGATAAACCCGCACAAAGCGGAGATGACAAACAAATCTAAAACCTCAAAATGAGGAGGAGTTCGAAATATGAATAAGCGTCTTTTCGTTTTATTATCATTGCTCGTTATCGCCAGTATGGTTCTCGCGGCCTGTGGTAAAGCTCCCTACGAGTGCACCGACGCGCTGGGCTGCGTGGATGTTGCTCCTGGCGAACCGATTCACATAGCCTATGCCCTGGTGATTTCGGGCGCTGATGAAACGTTAGGCATAGACTCGCGCAATGGCATCGAGATTGCTATTGATGAGAAAGGTCAGGTACTCGGTCACGATATCCTGTTGACCGGTGAGGATGATGGTTGTAGCGCTGAGGGCGGTCAGGCCTCGGGTACAAAACTTGCAGCTGATCCGTCCATCGTTGCCGTCATCGGCACCTCCTGCTCCAGTGCAGCGCGCGTTGCTGTCCCACTGCTCTCGCAGGCTGGCTTCGTAATCATCTCACCTTCCAATACCGCCATTGACCTGACCCTGGCTGGCAACCCCAACAACCATCCTGGCTACCTGCGCACTGCGCACAGCGATAGCATCCAGGGTGCGGCTGCTGCCCAGTTTGCCTGGGAGACCCTGCAAGTCAAGAATGCCGCCACCATCCATGATGGTAGCCTGTATGCCGAGCAGTTGGCAGGACAGTTCGTCAAGTCATTCCAGGAGTACGGTGGCACCATCACTGCCCAGGAAGCAGTAGACCCGAACCAGACCGACTTCAAGTCCGTTCTGACCAGCATCGCTGCCACTGGCCCCGAGTTGATCTACTACCCGATCTTCATCAAGGCAGGTAGCCTGATCACCCGCCAGGCCAAGGAAGTCGCCGGTCTGGAGGAGACACACCTGATGGGCGCCGATGGCATGTTCTCGCCCGACGTGGTTGAGGGCGCTGGAGAGGCTGTCGAGGGCCTGATGGTTTCCAGCCCAGACTTCACCGTATTCGGTCCGGACTATGCAGCCAAGTTCGTGCCTGCATATGAGACAAAGTATGGTACGACACCGCTCAGCATCTTCCATGCTCATGCTTACGACGCAACCATGATGGTCTTTGCGGCGATCGAATCTGTAGCTGTCCAGGATGCCGATGGAACCCTTCACATCCCGCGCCAGGCACTGCGCGATGCGATGTTCGCTACTAAGGACTTCAAGGGCTTGACCGGTAACCTGACGTGCTCAGCTACTGGCGACTGCGCTGACCCGCACATCGCGGTTTATGTGTACCATGTGGGTGAATATCCACCGGAGAAGATCTGGCCCTAAACGCCAACCCTAACCGAATAACATTTCCTTTAGAGGGGCGAGGGTAACCTCGCCCCTCTAGAGTGAACAGCCCAATTACCAGGAGTATGCAATGCTAAAAGCCTGGCTTCAACGTATTACGCTAGCCGATATTGTCGTGTGGGCGATCGGTTTGGCGATTTTTATCGGTGTGATCTGGGGCTCAGTGGTTACCTTGAGTATTGGCAAATACTCTACCGCAACCTGGATCAACCTGTCCATTGCTGGCCTCGCCCTGGGGGGAATCTATGCACTCATCGCCTTAGGATACACGCTGGTATATGGAATCCTGCGCATGATCAACTTCGCCCATGGGGAAGTCTTCATGAGCGGACCTTTCACGGCCACCTTCGTGGCAACAGGTCTGGTAAACCTCGGCATATGGAACCGTTACCCGGTGCTGAGTCTGTTAATCGTGGTTATCGTCGCTGCAACCATATCTACCCTGATCGCGGTCATGCTGGAGCGAATCGCTTACAGGCCCCTGCGCGCCGCTCCAAGGCTGGTGCCCTTGATTACAGCCATCGGTGCTTCGTTTTTCCTGCAATACACATTCCGCGGTTTATATGGCTCCGGTCTAAAGTCCTATCCTGATATGAAAATATTACAAGGGTTCTGGACAATTGGCGATGTCCGTGTCTTCAAAACCCAGGCTGCAGCGATTGTAGGGGCTTTGGTCATGATGCTTATCCTCTATGGTATTGTTCAATGGACAAAGACGGGTAAAGCCATGCGAGCTGTTTCGGAGGACAAAGAAACGGCTGCATTAATGGGAATTGACGTGGACCGAGTGATAACCACCACCTTCGCCGTGGGAGGTGCTTCGGCGGGCGTTGCTGGTATTCTATTTTTGCTTTTATTCCCGGTAGCACACTTCTTTATGGGATTCATCCCAGGGCTAAAAGCCTTTACGGCTGCCGTGCTTGGAGGCATCGGGAATGTGCCCGGAGCCTTCTTAGGAGCCATGGTTTTAGGCATGATCGAGTCTCTGGGCCCCAACCTGTTCTTGGACGGATTGGGAATCCCGGCAGTTAATCAGCTCAAAGATGCAATTGCCTTCACCATCCTGGTCTTCATCCTGATTGTCCGCCCGACAGGCATCCTCGGCGAACAAATGGCTCAGGCAAAAGCGTAAGGGAAAAAACCATGTTAAAGCCTACAACCAACTGGAAACAGACAGTACAGCTTGGCCTGATCACCGGGGCCGTTACCTTGCTGATATCCCTTGTGGGTATGATTGAGACTTTTGGGAAACGTGACATCATCAGCGGAATAATATCGATGGGGCACATTCTGCTCCTGGCTCCTTTCTTGTTTTCCGGGTTCATTGCCGCTCGTAAAGTAGAAACCAAGAAGCCAACCCCTCTCCTTGCAACTGGGGCAGTAATCGGCCTCCTGGGAGGAGCGGTCCTCGCACTGTTGTTAGCCCTGGGGCATGTGATCAATGTCCGGGCCTTGTTTATCAATGCCTCTCCCATGCTCTATCGGATGATCGCGTTTGGGCTTGACACCCCCCTGGGCATTATTAGTCCTATTCTGGGGGGAATGATTATGAGCAGCCTGGGAGCAGCCTTGCTCCTGCTTCGCGAACGCATCCGCAAAACTATTATCAATACGCTCGTCTGGGTGATCATGATTGGCCTGCTCAGAGACCTGATAACTACCGTTATCAGCCGTTGGGGACCGGTTGCCTATGCCATCAAATGGATATTCGCTCCTCGCGGTCTAGCGCCCATTGGGGCTATAGCGCTCATTGTGTTGATTGGTGGCCTGACGTATTGGCGTGAAGGCAGAGCAGCATTGCCCAAGCCCACTGCATCACCTGAACGTAAGAAGCAAACCCAGGCACTTACTCTGGTGGGGACAGCCCTCATTTTGCTCCTGACACCGCTGATTCTGGGTATTTTCTTCAGCGAGATCTTGGATAATGTTGGACTTTACATCCTGATGGGGCTGGGGTTGAACATTGTGGTTGGCTTCGCTGGGTTGCTTGACCTGGGTTACGTGGCTTTCTTCGCCATCGGCGCTTACACCATCGGCGTACTTACCTCACCGGAGAGAGGTTTCTTCAATCTCACGTTTTGGGAGGCGTTACCCTTTGCAGTAGGGATGGCAGTTCTGGCGGGGGTCATATTAGGCCTGCCGGTACTGAAGATGCGCGGCGACTACCTGGCAATTGTCACCCTGGGTTTCGGTGAAATCATTCGCCTCCTGGCTCTGTCTGACTGGCTACGTCCCTACCTGGGTGGCTCTACAGGAATTCAACTAATCGCCCGCCCGAAAATCGGGCCCTGGGAATTGACCACCCAGACACATCTTTATTACCTTATCTTGTTAGGTATGGGCATAGCCGCGTTCATTACCTGGCGTTTGAAAGACTCGCGCCTGGGACGTGCCTGGATGGCCTTGCGTGAAGATGAGGACGTTGCTCAGGCCATGGGGATTAACCTGGTCGCCACAAAATTACTGGCTTTTGCTACAGGAGCATTTTTTGGTGGCTTGAGCGGTGCGATATTCGCCTCTAAATTAACCGCTACCTATCCCCATAGTTTCAACCTCCTGGTTTCAATAAATGCCCTGTGCCTGATCATCGTTGGTGGGATGGGAAGCATCCCGGGTGTGTTTGTCGGAGCGCTAGCCCTCATGGGGTCGCCAGACCTTTTGCGTGAGTTTGCCGAATTTCGATATCTTGTGTACGGTGCTCTGCTCGTTGGGATGATGTTGATGCGACCTGAAGGCCTGTGGCCCGAAGCACGGCGCAGACTTGAACTCCACGAAGCAGAAGAACTTTCCTCAGTCGTTAGTCCGGCAGATTAGGAGAATGGAAATGAGCATCCTGACCGCGAAACATGTGACCAAACGCTTTGGCGGACTCGAAGCCTTACAGAATGTGGAATTGGAGGTCAAAGAAAACGCTATCCAGAGCATCATCGGACCCAACGGGGCGGGTAAGACCACATTCTTCAATTGTGTGACAGGCTTTTACACACCCGAAGTGGGACAAATCTATCTGGACGGTCAAATCATCAATGGCCTCTCCCCGGACCGTGTCACCCGCCGCGGGGTATCTCGTACCTATCAAAACATCCGCCTGTTTAAAAACATGACCGCGGTTGAAAATATCATGGTAGGAATGCACCCACATCTAAAATCCTCCATGCTCGGAGGCATACTTCGAGACCCGCGTACTGTGCGCGAAGAGCAAGAAGCCGTAGCCGAGGCCAGACGGTTGCTTCATTATGTGGGCCTGAAAGGCAAAGGTGACATGATGGCCAAGAACTTACCCTATGGTGATCAACGACGTCTGGAAATCGCCCGTGCACTGGCCAATAATCCCAAGCTCATGCTCCTGGATGAACCTACTGCCGGCATGAATCCCAGTGAAACACAGGAAATGATGAACTTCATCCGCCACCTACGCGACGAACTGGGAATCACCATCCTGCTTATCGAACACCAGATGCGTGTGGTCATGGGCATCTCCGAATTGATCTCCGTGCTGGATTATGGCGCCAAGATTGCCGAAGGAAAACCTGCAGAAATCCAACGCGACAGACGCGTCATCGAAGCCTACCTCGGACGTGGAGCTGCCTCAGGTCTTGCCAAAGCCCCAACCGCAGCCTAAACGGGAGAGAGAATCCATGACCATGCTTGAAGTTGAAAACATCCACACCTACTATGGCGCCATCCACGCGCTAAAGGGAATCTCCCTGACCGTTGAGGAGGGTGAAATTGTCACCTTGATCGGCGCTAATGGCGCGGGAAAGTCCACAACCCTGAAGACCATCAGCGGGTTGCTCCACCCGCACCAAGGCAAAGTCCGTCTGTTCGGGGAGGACCTGGGCGCCTTCAAACCCCATGAGATTGTCGCTAAGGGTGTCGTACAGGCACCCGAGGGGCGGCGCGTCTTCACCAGACTCACTGTATCAGAAAACCTGGAAATGGGCGCCTTCTCCAGGGATGACAAAGCTGGCATCCAGGAAGACCTGGAACGCGTATTCGAACTTTTCCCTCGCTTGAAGGAGAGACGTAGCCAGATTGCCGGTACGCTCTCAGGGGGAGAACAACAAATGTTAGCTACTGCACGAGCCCTGATGGCTCAACCCCGGCTGCTGCTCATGGACGAACCATCCATGGGCTTGGCACCTGTCCTTGTTGAAAACGTATTTGAGACGATCCAACGCATCAACAAGGAGGGCACAACCATCCTGTTGGTGGAACAGAACGCCCAGATGGCCTTATCCGTAGCAGACCGTGGCTATGTACTCCAAACCGGTGAAATCGTGCTCCACGATACCACCGAAAACCTCAAACAAAACGAAATGGTACAGAAGGCGTACCTGGGTATGGAATAAACTTGGCCCATCCACAAACGAATACTTAACAACCTGGGCATTAATACCCTAGAGCGCAGTGTCAGCATGATTTTCTCCCTGCGCTCTTTCTGCATCACAGCTTGTTTTTTTCCATGATACAAACACCTTCAGAAAGGAGAGGCGTATGAGAAAAAACAGCGATGTAGTTGTAATTGGTGGAGGTATCAATGGTGTCTGCACAGCGTTTCACCTGGCACAAGCAGGCGCAAGGGTCACCCTGGTCGAAAAAAACTTCATTGCAGGCGGACCCACTGGTCGCTCCAGCGCTATCATCCGTCAGCATTACTCCAACCCTGTTACCGCCTGTATGGCTCTGGAATCCTTGAGGGTCTGGCAGAATTTCGAGGAGGTCGTCGGAGGGGATGCCGGGTTCACTCAAACTGGTTTTATCATCGCAGTCAGCCCCAAAGACATCCAGGGGCTTAAAGCCAACATCAAACTGCAACAGTCCATTGGCATTCACACCCAATTTGTCTCCCCGGAAGAGCTGCCTGATCTCGAACCAGACGTAGACGTTTCCGGTATCGGCGGGGCAGCCTACGAACCTGATAGCGGTTACTGCGACCCCGATGCGGCTGCCAACAGCTTCGCCAAGGCTGCCAAACGAATGGGAGCAGATGTCCTCACCGACCTGAAGGTAACAGACATCCAAACGAAAGGGAACAAGGTTATCGGGGTAGATACAGCCAAGGGTCCCCTCTCAGCCGAAAACGTAGTAATTGCGGCTGGACCCTGGACCTCCCCCCTTCTCCAGAAACTAGATCTCCAAATACCCACCATCACCGCTCGAGTGAAAGTAGGCGTCTATCGCCGGCCGGAGGAATTTAAAAAACACTGTGTCTGGGTAGATTTCGCTACGCAAATGTACTTCCGACCCGAAAGCGGAGGGCTTATGCTGGTGGGCACCGTCTCACCTGAAGAGGCTGATGACCGGGTAAAAGACCCCGACCACTTCAACGAAAATGTCTCTTTTGATCTCCTGGCGGAGTTCGCCGAACAAGCTGCACACAGATTTCCGGTCATGGAAAAAGGATATCTGGCGAACAGCTACGCCTCTCTCTACGACATCAACCCCGATTGGCACCATATCTTGGACGCCCTGCCGGGTTATAAAGGTCTCTATATTTGCTCAGGCAGCAGCGGACACGGTTTTAAGCTCGGCCCTGCAGTTGGCAAGATGATGGCTAAGCTGGTACTCGAAGGCAAACAACCCGGTGACGACATCAACATCTTCTCCTACGACCGCTTTGAGAAAGGCAAATACGTCCGGGGCCAATACGAATACAGCATCATTGGCTGAAACCCGGCTTCATTCAACCCGAGGTACCTCATGATGATATTAACCCAAGGGGACATTCGAAAGGCCTTACCCATGGACGAAGTGGTCGAAGCCATGAAGCAAGCTTATGCGGCCCTCTCCGCGGGTCAAGCTGAAGTTCCGCTTCGATCTCGTCTTCCCATTTTCCCCCATGAGGGGGTAACGCTCATCATGCCAGCATTCTTACGCAGCAATGGTCAGGAAGCACTGACCATAAAAGTCGTCAGTGTGTATCCCCACAACGTCAAGCGGAACATTCCCATCATCCATGCTGCTGTCCTGGTTCTGGAGGCTGACTCAGGCCGTCCTATCGCCTTGTTAGAAGGCGGTGCATTGACAGCCATCCGCACCGGAGCAGGTGCTGGCGCAGCCACGGACCTCCTCGCCCGCCCTGAAAGCCACGTGGCAGCCATTTTCGGAGCCGGGGTACAAGGGCGGACACAACTGGAAGCCATTTGCACCATCCGCCCGATACAGACTGTATGGGTATACGATCCCATACCTGAAAAAGTATCCCGGTTCATCAAAGAGATGTCCGGAGGCGACATCATAACCGATGACCTGCGCGCCGCGGATACCCCTGCACAGGCTGTTGTCGAGGCTGATATCATCTGCACCGCCACCACTTCCTCCAACCCGGTCTTTGCAGATGAATACCTGAAGCCCGGAGTGCACATCAACGGAGTAGGCTCTTACACTCCGGACATGCAGGAAATTCCCACTGAAACCGTTGCCCGTGCTCTGGTGGTTGTAGATTCACGCTCCGCAAGCCTCTCGGAAGCTGGGGACCTGATACAACCCATCAGAAAGGGAATTATAGACGAAAGCCATATTCACGCCGAAATTGGGGAGCTGGTTCTCGGCACTAAGAGGGGGCGTACCTCTCCTGAGCAAATCACCTTCTTTAAATCTGTTGGAGTGGCTGTGCAGGATGCCCTGGCCGCAAACCTGGCTCTAAAAAATGCTCAAGAAATGGGGTTGGGGCAAAGGATATCCTGGTAACACCCATGGATATTTTTTACCTCCTGCCCCGGTTTCAAACCCGACCATGTACAGTTCCTGTTTCAGGAGTTACGTAGTTCTTGATCTCGATACGGCCTTTTCAAGGCCACTCGATCGGCGAACTGCGTAACTCTATGTTTAATAACCCGTTTTGTAAATTTACCTGAACGAATGCGAAGGACAAGGGATGTCACTTCCTGAGACAGCCGATATCGTCATCATAGGGGGAGGCGTAATGGGAGCCAGCACGGCTTATCACCTGGCAGCCAGAGGACAAAAAAACATCCTGCTTCTTGAAAGGGAAGAGTTTTTCGGGCAAGGTGCAACCGGACGATGTGCAGGAGGTGTACGCTATCAATTCGCCACCGAAATCAACATCCGGCTGTCGCTCGAAAGCTTGCCCATGCTGGAACGCTTCAAAGAAGAAATTGGGCAGGAGGTTGATTACCGCAAATGTGGGTATCTGTTCCTGCTCACTACTGAAGAAGATATCTACACCTTCAAACAGAACGTCCAGTTACAGCACAAACTGGGAGTGACCACTGAATGGCTGGAGGGGGATGACATCCGTCACCTGTTGCCCATGATGCAACTTGACGACGTGGCGATGGGGACGTTCAATCCCCAGGACGGTTTGGCAGATCCCAACGGAGTGGTCATGGGCTACGTTCGGGCTGCTCAACGTCTGGGGGTCAAGACCCTGACCGGGGTGACGGTTAATGGCATTCAGGTTGAGGCTGGCAAAATCTCCGGAATAGCAAGCACGCGAGGTCCCGTTTCGACGCGCCTGGTAGTCAACACTGCAGGACCCTGGGCTGGTCAAATCGGCGAAATGGCTGGCGTCCACATCCCCATCACTCCCTTGCGCCGACAGTGGCTGACTACCACTCCTATCCCTGAAATTCCCCCCGACTTCCCCTTTGTGATTGACTTTGCTCAATCCCTGTATTTCCATCGAGAAGGCCAGGGGCTGCTAACCGGTATGTCCAATCCGAACGAAAAACCCGGCTTCGATCAGAGCGTTGATCCGGGTTGGGAATTGATCCACATGGAAGCTGCCATTCATCGGCTTCCCTGTTTAGAGAATGCTGGACTGGTCTCTGGTTTAGCAGGACTATATGAAGTGACTCCCGACGCGCATCCCATTTTTGGCACGACCCCCATAACCGGTTTTTATGTGTGCTCGGGGTTCTCTGGACATGGGTTCATGCATGGACCGATTTCCGGCAAATTAATGGCCGAGATCATACTGGATGGCGAAGCCCAAACAGTGGATGTCTCCATGCTGGATTTAGCCCGTTTTGAGCAAGGAGGGCTGATCCACGAATACTATGTGGTCTGAGTCTTCGGTCATCTCCCAGAACGACAACTTTTTAAAAAACCGTAAACTTTCGGATAAATTCCTCCCCTTTTGCCATCAACTCACCGTGATCTTCGGGTGGAGGTACTTCTGCAATCAGGTGAAGGGTGTATTCCTTGAGGAGTTCGCTGGCTCGTGGGTGACCTTTCTCTTCCCACTTTTCAAGGCTCAAATGGGGGAATATTGGGCTGGTGTAGTAAGCCTGTCGGAAGTGTTGAAAAGTAGATTTTGCCTTCAGGAAATTTCCCCCCGGACCAACAGCCTCGATCTCGTCTAACACCACTGAGCTTTCATCCAGGGGGAAGCCGGCGGCGAAGCGCCGTACCTGCTGGATGATGTCGTTGGCATAGACTACTCCAGTTGGGGAGAAAGCCTTGGAGCCCAAGCTGCCTCCTACAAATGGCGCCAGTCCGGTCTTTCCCAGACAAGCGGTCAGGTGATTGAGCCAGTACAGGCCTGCGGCGGGTAAATCCGCACCCCAACCAATACCCGAACCGGATGTCCCCGCGTGTGGGATGTGGTAATGAGCCATCATTTCAGCGCAAGCCGCGTTGAGCAGGATGGTGTGCGGATCGTAGAACTCTACCATCGTCTTCAGGTCAAAAAATGCTGGCAGACTGCCAAGGATGACCGGCGTGCCTTCACGAGCCAATTGGCTGAGCACCAGACCTGCCAGTAACTCGGCATTGAGGAGCGATAATGTCCCAGCCGCGGTAATGGGGGTTGTCATCCCTGCCATCGCGTAGTTCGAGTAGATGACCGGGAGATGACGGTCAATAGCCTCCAGCATCTTATCGCCGGTTTCGCGATTGATGATGAGCGGTGTGACAGGATTGAAATAGGGGATAACAAAAGGCTTGTCAACTAGATCAAAGCCTAAATGCGCGAGCAGGTCAAGTGTCGGCTCAAACTGTTTCCCATCCGATACCAGGATGACTAGGGGTTTGGCTGTATTGGCGACCATTTCCAGCGTAGCGTAGAGATCACCCGTACCGGCGGGTACGTCACGGATAACGCCGACGGTAGAGACACAATCATAGGCAGGCAGAGCCTCACCTAGCCGCGTGCCAATGGCCATGTGCTCGCGGGTGAACAACGACACTTGCTCTGTGGCCGGGTCCTGGTAATACAAGTTGGTCACTCCCACGCCGAAGCGGGTGGGGCCGTTTCCCAGAACGAAGGCAGGTTCACCTGTACGGCGGTAGATTTCGAGGCTGGAAGGGGCTCTCTCCAAGGCCCATTCAACCAACTCGGGCTGGAAAGTGACCTGTTCGTTATCTATTTTGACACCCTTCGACCTGGATAAAACGTTTAACGCCCGATCAGAGTCCACACGTACTCCCACTCGTCTCAATACCTCCAACGAGTAGTCATGCACTTGTCGGACCTGTTCCTCCGACAGCACAACTAAATCAGGCCGGACCAGGCTCATTTTGGTTTCTTCGCCCGCAGAAACCGCAAAGCGGATTCCGCCAGGACTGCAGTGCCTACGGGCAGGGCGCTCTCGTTAATGTCAAAGTGTGGGTTATGACCGATACGCTGATCTCCCTCGATGAGCGTCCCTAGGATGAACATGGCTCCAGGAGCCACCTCTGAAAAGCAACCGAAGTCCTCAGCACCCAGTTCTCTTATGGGTGGTAAGACATGTTCTGGGCCAAGCAGCTCCAATGCAGCCATCTTGATCACTTCAACCGCCTTGGGATGGTTGATCATCGGCGGGTTGCCAATATCGAAATTCAGTTCGTAATTACCACCGAGGGTGCGCGCCAATTCGAAAGCGCGCTTGATCTCAGCGTGAAGCTGCTTCTGAACCTTTGGTTCGGTAAAGCGGATGGTGCCCGCGATATCCACCTGGCGTGGGATGACGTTCTCAGCATTCCCCCCATGTACAGCACCAATGCTGACCACCGCGGGATCAAAGGGATGCAAACGGCGGGAGACGATTCCATTCAGAGCCAGGATGACGTGAGCGGTAATATAAAACGGGTCGATCACCTCGTGCGGTTTAGCTCCATGCCCTCCCTTGCCGATAACGCGGCCGAAGAACGAATCCACACCACCGGAAGCTGGTCCAGATTCGATCCGGATCGTACCGACCGGGGTAACCGCATCCACGTGTAAAGCAATAACCATATTCACATCCTGCATGGCACCGTCCCGGATCATAGCTGGTGCGCCGCTCAGGCCCTCTTCATCTTGCATTTCTTCAGCAGGTTGAAAGAGAAAACGCACACAGCCTGTAAACTCCTCTTCGGCCAGCAGCGTGGCGGCACCCAGAGCCATAGCCGTGTGGGCATCATGACCGCAGGCATGCATCACCCCCGGTTTTCTGGAGGCATAAGGCACCTCATTGGCCTCTTGAATGGGGAGGGCATCCATGTCCGCCCGAATGGCAAACACCCGCGGACCACTTCCCTTTTCCGCTACAACTCCTGTGCGACCCACACCGCGGCGCACCCTGTAACCCGATCTTTCCAACGTATCAGCTACCTTGGCAGAGGTGCGGACTTCTTCGAAGCCCAATTCGGGGTACATATGAATGTCTCTTCGCCATTCGACAAGTTGTGGGTATATTTCACGAGCGCGTTCAAGCATCATAGCTTCTCTCCAGGTAGTTTTGTTTGGTTCTTTGAAGGTATTCTCATACGGCTCTATTTTCCCCTTTCACACTCCAAATCCAATATTTAGATAAACCTCAGGTTACTAATTCCACCTCTGCAGCAGCCATAATGGCATCCAGTTCCTTTTCTTGAACTGGCTCGAGGGGTGGAACCTGATGTTCACGGAGAATGCGTTCGGCTTCGGACTGAGCACGTTCGACCATGCCCTGCCTTCCGGCCTCCTCCCAGGTTTCCCAAGAAGACCGCTCTGCCAGCCGGGTAATCAGCACTTCTCCGGCCTTTAAATATCGAAGGGTATGCCTCTGACCGAGGAAATTGCGCGTGCCATCCATGACAGCCGAAACGACCTCCACGGCCAGGGCATCTTCATCCGCGGGAAAACCCTGACGCAACCGGCAGATGCCAGCCGCAAACTCATTATCGCACACCATCTGAGCGAACGAGCCCATCACCCCGGCTTCCATCTCACCAATGCCGGAAAGTTCATCCGCACCAGCCAGAGCCGGAATGGTGGCGTTCAGGGCGCGTTCAAAGCCATCCTGAACGTCCAGTGTGTGCGAGTTCGTCGAAAAGCCATACACGTTAACTGGTAGCCCATAGCGGTGGCCAATCTGTACCGTCCCTGCGGAGGCTAACCCCAACTCGATCCCGCCCCAGACAGATAGCCCAGTGCGTGGTTCCATCATTGCCAGCCTTCCACAGTAAACCACAGGCAACCCCGGATGGACGAGTTCAACCAGCACCAGGGAAACCAGCACTTCAGCGTTCTGCTGGGCAATGGCTCCAGCAATAGAAAAGGGTGCGGTCGTCCCTGCAGTGGGACAGGGCAGTGGTGAAAAGGATATGCCCATTCGAGCGATCTCGATCATCGCCTCGACCTCATGATCCGGGAAATTTAACGGGCTGACCGGTGAGACACTCAGGGTGAGCACCTGGGCAGGGTCACCGACCACTTCTGCCATGCGTACCGCGTAACAGACTTCGGGCGCGGTCTGCACGCCCGGACCTTGCAACGGTTTGGTAGTAAAGGGAATCGAATGACGGTACATGGCCAGCGACATGAGCGGACCAGGCACATCCAACGGGGTGAAGAAGGGCGTGATGGTGGTGCAGTTCTCTAAAGCGTCAAGCAAACGAGCAGCATCGCGCACATCCTGCAAAACAGCACGACGGCGTTTGCTGGTACGGGCATCGAACACATCCCGGGCTCCACCCAGGTTGTGAAAGTTGAGTGAGCCGTCGCCCAGCGTCTTGACCGCCTCGCCACGGCTGCTAACCTTCAACTGTGATGGGCATCTGGCGATACAGGCCTCAACAAGATCAGGTGGAATCAGAACCCGGTCACCTTTGAGTTTCGCTCCAGCACTGGTTAGGATATCCCGGCCGTCAGGATGGGTCAAAGTTACCCCGGTCTCACTCAGGATGCGCAGCGTAGCCTGGTGTAGGGATTCGATTTCTTCAGAGGATAGGACATCTAGTCGCATGGTCGGGAGTCTCCAATGTTCACTGGTTAGACAAGCGTACGGGAGGGGATAATGACAACTTTGGATTCAACGTTCTAAGATCTGCGCCAGGAATTCAACACGGCGGACTTCGGAAGCCACTACATTTTCAACCTTCAAAAAGGCGTGGCCCTCATCCGGGTAAAGGACAAAATCCACTTGCTTGCCAAGTTCCCGTAATTTATCGCGCGCCTGGATAGACTCGCTTACTGGGCAGCGCGGGTCGTTGGCACCGCAGATCAACTGTACCGGCGCTTGTATACGGTCGAGGAAAAAGAATGGCGAACGCTCATACCAAAGATCGTAATTCTCGTGTGGGTCGCCCATGTTTTCACGATCCCAGTGCTGCAAGTCCTGGCGTGAATTGGCATGAGAGGTGAACCAGTTCAGAAAAGGCACCACTGCTGAGCCTCCCGCCCACAATTCAGGATACTGCGTCATGCAGGTCATGGTCAGATACCCACCGTGGCTGCGACCTGTGACAGCAATACGATTGGGATCTGCCAAGCCTTTCTGCGCCAGGTACAGCGCTCCAGCAGCCACATCACGGGTGTCAACACCACCCATGTCGAATCGGTTAGCCAGTTGCCATTCCCTTCCATAGCCAGTAGAGCCTCGGTAGTTGGGAGCAAGCACAACCCAGCCACGGCTGGCCATGTGAGCCATGATAGGATACCAGAGCATGGAAAAGAGCCAGGAAGGCCCTCCGTGAACAATGACCACTGCAGGTGAGGAAGCATCCGCTCCCGTAGGATGGAAAAGCATGGCGGGGACCGGCACCCCATCCATGCTAGGATAGCGGATTTCCTCTGGCATTACGAATGGGCTACTGGTTAGCTCAGCAGGCAAAGAATCTGTCAACGGTTGAAAGCTGCCATTTTCCAGTGAGAGCGACCAAAGATCCGTCGGATGGCGCGGGTTATCAAAGAGAAAGACCAGATATTGACCATCCGGAGTGAACTTCGGCAGGTAATGCACTCCAGGTTCGACCTGATAGGTACGCGGGGTCCCATCTATCTCGCAGACCGATAGCCAGGAATCCACACCCTGATTATGGACGTATGCCAAACGCCTGCCATCCGGCGACCAGACAGGTTGGGTTTTTTCACCCTCACCAGAGGTGACCCATGAGACCTGCCCGGATCCGATTTCATAGAAACCAACCTGGTGATATCCATAGATATCGGAGTTGAAAGCCAGACGTCTTCCATCCGGAGACCAGGCAGGATTGTGGGCGTTCAGGGGAACACCTCTATGAGTAATCTGGTATGCTTCGCTACCCTGAACGGGCACAATGAAGACGCCAAAATCCTGCCCCTGCGTCTCACCTAAAACAGCCAATCGCTGACTATCTGGCGACCAGTGGACGCTCCACACAGGCATTCCGGTATCCAGTACCAGGTGCCTGTCGCTGCCATCGGCATTCATAACCTGAGCGCAGAAGCTGCCGGTCTCGTTGGAAACGAAGGCGATTTGTTGGCCATCTGGCGACCAAGCCAGGTAGGGATGCTGGGCATACTTGACATCCGGTGTCAGGTCAGTGTTTTTTCCTGTGACCAGATCGCACACCAGGATGTGAAAATTTTCGCTCCCATCGAAGTCCAACGTATAAGCCAGATGCCTGCCATCGGGCGTGTATCGGGGTCCAAACTTATTGCCGGGCCCGCGGCTGACTCGTGTGGGTGATTCTGACCCGTCCAGGTTAACTTCGTATACCTCCCACTGGCCACTCAGGTTCCAGGCGAAGGCAACTTTGGCGCCATCCGGTGAGATGTCAAAACCAATTTCCGGATCAACGTGGGGGACGCGCAGCAGGCTTTCGAGGTCTATCATCGAACTCTTCCTTCGAGCAAGCCACGGTTTAAACCCGACTTACTCGGTGACAAGCGACCCAATGCTGAGGCGCGGCTTCGTGCCATTCCGGGATTTCCTGTTTACATTGTGGCACGGCTATTGGGCAGCGGGGATGAAAACGACAACCTGGTGGGGGGTTAATGGGGCTGGGGACATCGCCGCTCAGGATAATGCGCTTGCGGCTACGGGTGGCACGGGGATTGGGAAGAGGCACCGCGGACAGCAACGCCTGGGAATATGGATGTAAGGGATGATCATACAGTTCATCACGCTTTGCCATCTCGACGATCTTGCCCAGGTACATTACAGCAACCCGGCTGCAAATGTGACGGACCATGCTTAAATCGTGGGCAATGAAAAGGTAGGTCAGCCCAAAACGGTCTTGAAGGTCTTCGAGTAAATTGACAATCTGAGCCTGGATGGATACATCCAGAGCTGAAATCGGTTCATCACAGATGATGAACTCCGGCTCGGAGGCCAGGGCACGGGCAATGCCAATGCGCTGACGTTGACCTCCAGAGAACTCATGGGGATAGCGGTTCATATAAGTGCTGTTTAGATGAACAAGCTCGAGAAGTTCCTCCACCTTTTCGCTTTTTTTCCCACCCTGGTTGATTCTATGCACTACCAGTGGTTCAGCAATAATACGGGAGATGGTCCAGCGGGGGTTAAGTGAAGCATAAGGATCCTGAAAGATCATCTGCATTCGCTTACGTAGTTTGCGTAAATCCGTCCCTTTCATTTTGGTAAGGTCCATACCATCGAACAGCACCTGCCCGGAAGTTGGGGGATAAAGCTGCAAGATGGTGCGACCTGTCGTGGTTTTTCCGCAACCACTCTCTCCAACCAATCCCAGCGTTTCACCAAAGTGAATTTCCAGGCTAACATCATCCACCGCTTTTACAGCCCCAACCTCTCGCTGAATAATGATGCCTTGTTGGATAGGGAAGTACTTCTTCAGCCTTCTGACCTCAACCAATGTGCGCCTATTATTCAACGTGCTCTCCTGTTTTCAAGGTCAAACCAACAAGCAACTTTGTGATCTGCTTCAAAATATTCGAGTTGCGGATTCTCCATGGTGCATCGTTCCATTGTGTACCTGCAGCGTGGGGCAAACGGGCAGCCCGGAAATACAATGGTACCCGTCGGTGGAAAGCCCGGGATAGTGGCCAACCGTTCATTACCCCTGCTGCTATCCATCCGGGGAAGTGATTTCAACAGAGAAACCGTATATGGGTGAAGTGGGTTTTCATACAGACGGTAGACATCCGCTTCCTCAACAATATAACCTGCATACATTACCACAACTGTGTCGGCCAGGTCCGCAATGACAGCCAGATCATGTGTGATCCAAATCACCGCCATATTCAATTGGTCCCTCAAGCTTTTGGTCAAATCAATAATCTGAGCTTGGATAGTCACATCCAGAGATGTGGTGGGCTCATCCGCAATCAGGATATCTGGGGAGCAAGACAGCGCCATGGCAATCATTGCCCTCTGTCGCATGCCTCCGGAGAACTGGTGGGGATAATCGTTAAAACGTTCCACAGGATTGGGGATGCCCACCATGACGAGAAATTCAATGGCCCTCTGTCGCGCTTCTTCCTGGGACACCCCCTTGTGTACCACCATGGCTTCGCTGATCTGCTTTCCAATCGTCAAAACCGGATTCAGAGAAGTCATCGGGTCCTGAAAGACCATACCGATCTCGGCACCCCGGATACTTTCCATTTGCGCGTCATCGTATTCCAGCAGATTTTTACCCTGGAACAATATTTTGCCCCTGGTAATTTTTCCTGGTGGGTCTGGGATCAGGCCCATGACGGATAACACGCTGACGCTTTTGCCACACCCGCTCTCGCCCACAATCCCCAGCGTTTTACCAGCCTCGACGTAATACGACACTCCATTGACAGCATGGACGACCCCATCCAGTGTATAGAATTTGACCTCCAGGTTTTGCAATTCCAGTATGGGTTCCATGGAGGACTCCTATCTGACTTCTACAATGGCGTGTGGGTCAAGGGCGTCACGGAGACCATCACCGACGAAATTGATCGAGAGTACCGTCAATACAATCAGTGAGCCAGGGAAGATCCACAACCAGGGAGCGGTTTCGATGTAATTGTAAGCACCTTCGAGCATATTCCCCCAAGTAGCAGTTGGCGGTTGTACACCCAAACCCAAAAAACTGATATAGGCTTCAGCGATAATTGCATTGGCCACGCTCAAGGTTCCCGAAACGATGATGGGGGCGATGCTGTTAGGTAAGATATGCTGAAAGATGATCGCCGAGTGGGACGTTCCGGTTGTGTGGGCTGCCAGCACGAACTCTCGCTCTTTGAGGGACAAGAAGTTTGCTCTTACAATTCGCGCTAGGTACATCCAACTGGTCAAACCGATGATCATGATGATCACGATGACACTGCCGCTGAACGAACGACCGAACACCGTGAGGGTGGGTATTTTCCCTCCGAAGAATTTCGCCATTACCAGCAACAAGAACAATTGAGGGATGTTGAACATGGCTTCTGTAAAACGCATCAACAGGCTGTCAATCCAACCACCATAGTAGCCAGCCAGAGCTCCGATCAACACACCCACGATAACTTCAACCACCACAGCGAACAATCCGATCAACAGCGAGATTTGACCTCCATAGATCGTCCGTGCCAGGATATCCCGCCCAACCGTATCTGTGCCGAAGGGATGCTCTGCGGAGGGAGGGTTCAGGCGTATGCTGGTGTTTGTGAAATTGGCTTCGGCCTCCGTGAAAACGAACGCTCCTCCAACCGAGTATAGGAGCAAAAGAAAAAGCATCACAACGCCAAATACGGCCATTTTATGACGTAGAAATCGGAGCCAGATGAGTTGTCCAGGCGTTAGGGGTTCGGCTTTAAGCTCCTCCTGGAGTTTTATGACTTCGCTCTCAGCGGTCGCCTGCATGTGTTCTCCTGTTCTACGTGTATCGAATTCTCGGATCAAGCCAAGCGTAGATGATATCGGTGATCAATTGCGAAAAAACCACGGCAACGGAAATCATCATTAATATTCCCATTACCACAGGTGTATCCGACCTCGAAAGGTGATCAATGAATAGTCTGCCCATACCCGGCCAGGCGAAGATGCTTTCTGTCACTACTGCGCCTGCCAATAAGAGGGGCACATCCAAACCTACGATAGTTACTAAGGGAAGGGAGGCGTTCTTCAGCGCGTGTCCCATGATGACCATCCGCCTGGGCAAGCCTTTTGCCCGAGCCGTACGAATGTAATCCTCACTCAACACTTCAAGCATTTGCGAACGCACAAAGCGGCTGTAACCTGCGGCAGTGATCACTGTCATGCTGAAGATCGGCAGTACCATGTGCAGGATTATCTGTTCTGTAGTTTTGCCCACCTTTGGGTCAAACATCCCCACCGTGGGCAGGTAGGGCAACCCCCAACGTTTGAAGTTGACTCCAAAAATGTACATGGACACCAGAGCAATAAAAAATATTGGCATGGAGTAGCCAACAAAAGATAATGCCGTAACCGTATGGTCAACTAATGAATATTGGCGTAATGCGGAGTAAATACCAACCAGAAGTGAAATAAGAATGACAATGATCTCCGCGGGGATCATCAGGATGAGCGTGTTTGGCAGCCTCTCCCAGATAATATCGTCGACCGCTTTCCCCCGGCTTACAAGTGAATTGCCGAAGTCGCCGCGCAGCACCCCTTTACGGGATCCGGGTGTTTCCGCGATCCCATCTCCGTCCATATCTATCTTGGCCCAATCATTACCCACCAGCCAATAAATATATTGTATGTAGAGAGGTTTATCCAAGCCAAGCTGACGGGAGAGTCTCTCACGGTCTTCCGGTCGCGTTGGTTTACGCCCCCCCATGGTTGCCAGAGGATCTCCGGTGTTCATCATCAACACAAAAAGGAGTAAGCTGATGATGAACAACAGTGGGATAGCCTGCAGGATCCTTCGAATGATATACCTTGTCATCTGGTCTCCATCAGACTGAAAAAAAGCAAGATTGCTAGATTTTCGCTCAATTACACAAGAGAGCGTTTAGGGTATTACACAATCTTTCTTATGATTCGTAGACCCTATCTAGAGTCCGTAGCCTGATACCAGGAAATACCCATTAAGGCCGGGACAGACTTAAACATCCCGGCCTTTTTTTACTAGCATCTACCGGCTAATTACTGGATGTCCCATTCTGCAATGTTGTAGAAGGGGGTAACACCAGAGAATTTGACGCCGGTCAGGCGCGGGCTGACGATCCAGATATCCGGATCAACATACAACCCCAGCCAGTAGACCTGATCATGCATGTACTTGGTGATCTGCTGGATGATCTTCACACGCTCGGTGGGGTTGGTCTCCACCAATTGTTGCTGGAAGAGCGCATCCAGGGTCTCGTCGCAGATGTAGTAGTTGTAACCCCAGGGGTTTTCATCGCTGGGCACCTGTGAACATAACCAGTAGTCCGTATCTGGATCAGGGAAGTAGGTACTGTCTGACCACTCCATGATATCCACTTCACCCATGGCGGGTGGAGCACCGTCCGAATAGCTCCCGAAGAAGATATCCGCGTCCCAACTTTGGGTTATCAGTTCGATGCCTACTTCGCGCAGATACTGCTGGGCCACAGCCTGAATATCCTGGCGAATCTCTCGGATGGTGGTTCCGTGGATGAGGGTTAATTTTTTGCCCTCTGCGTCCTCGCGGATGCCATCGTTATCGCGGTCAATCCAACCAGCCTCTTCCAGCAGGCGCATAGCTTCGGTTGGGTTATACTGCCAGGGCTCAATATCTGGTGAAACGTAACCCTGAGCAGCCAGGGCGTCCCACAGCGTCTCAGCAGGTACAGTCAGACCCAAGAGTAAGTCATTGACGATAGCATTTCGATCCAGGGCCATGGCGATGGCTTTGCGGACATTGACATCCTTTGCACCTGGGTTGGCCATATCACGCATGTTGAAGAACCAGCCCTCGGAATAGCCACCATTTACCGAAAAGATAGTCAGGCCAGCACCTTCGAGCGTAGGCACATCAGACAGTGGTGGGAATGTGCCCAGGTCTGCATCTCCAGCGACTAAAGCCGCGGTTTGCGCTGCATCATCTGGCACGAACTGCAGGAAAACCTCATCGATCTTCGCCGGTCCAAGCCAGTAATTCTCATTCTTAACGAAGCGCAAAAAACTGCCCGACTCCCACTCACCAAAGACATAGGGGCCACAGCCAACGGTTGGTGCCAGGTTCCACTCGGCCATCTGCAGCGAACCTTCGGCGTCAAACACGGGTTGTAAAATGTGCTTGGGCAGGATGCCGCGCCAGAAATTCGCTTGCCAGGGCGCGAACGCCTCAGAGAATGTCATCACCACAGTGCGCTCATCGGGTGTTTCCAGGGACACCAGGTAGTCGTAGGGGTATTGAGAGAACACCGCATTGGCCTCATTCATGATCATCTCATAGGTGAACAAGAAATCAGCCGAGGTGATGGGGGTGCCATCCGACCAGACGATATCATCCCTCAAGTGCAGGGTGATCGTGAGACCGTCCTCCGAGATGCCACCATTCTCCATGCTGGGGATCTCAGTTACCAGATGCGGATAAGCTACGTTCTGGTCATCATATTGCCAGGCCCAACACAGATAGAGCTGCTGCAAGATGGTAGAGAACCACATATCGGTGTAGAACGGGCTCAGAGAGTCTGGTTCTTGAGTCCAGGCAAAGGTGACGACTTTCTTTTCAGCAGGTAACGGAGGTTCTGTAGCCTCTACCATGGGGGGCTCTGTGGCCTCAACGACCGGTGGAGCGGTCGGTGTGGCTGGGGCCCCCTTGCAGGCTGTAAGTACCAGACTCAGAATGGTCACCATTACGAACAGGGTGGCGAAAAATTGTTTACGGTTCATCGAATTCTCCTCTTTCCTTTACAGTTAAATCGACACGACAAATGGGGTGAAAAATATTGTGGCATTATCGGTGTGTGCCCTCCTTTCTAGCGCGATCCCACTCAGGCTCGCAACTAATGAAATATAACCCATTCATCCTCTAAAATAGGTGTAGCCATGGGTTGATTATTTTTTATATTATAACAAACTGATTATATCTCATGTGCAGTTGATGTCTCCGAAGAGCTCTATGGTTCAGGGGCTGATCGCTCGGACAGGTACTGACCAGCAACCATTTATCCACGTTGACGCCCTGCAATTCTGAACATTTATAATTAGCAGGACCGAGGGCATCATTCATCCCTCCAGGGAGGCAATAATTCTCCCCAGTTCAAGTGAAAGCTTTGGGTCCAGTGTGTCCGGCTGATGTGTTTTGAGGATGTGCCGCGCCTTTTCGAGCGCCCAATCGTGGGCTCCATCTTTCCTGGACTCCCACTGGCTGTAGGGACGACGATCCATGAATTGGGGAAGGAAAACTTCCCGCATGTATTTTCGCGTGTGCTCGTGTGCCAGGAAGTTTCCACCCGGGCCAACCGCGGTGATCGCTTCTATCGCCAGCGTCTCGTCTTCTATAACGATACCTTGCATCATCTGATGCACGATGGAGAAAATCTCACAATCCATCAGCATCTGGGCAAACGACCAGATACGGCTACCGTGCAGTAACCCAATCCCAAGCAGCATATCTGACATGACCACACAAGCCATAAACGTTGAGAGGCTATTCTCAACCCCTGCCTGCCAATTTGGTTCCTTGGCACCTGTGGCGAAGGACCCCATCGAGAGAGGGATATTGTAAAAATCCGCAAGCGCATTGGTAGCTGCTCCAAAGAGAAAATCCTCAGGGCCACCGCCTGTATAGGCCCCGCTGCGCAGGTCAGATGCGGTCTGAGCGGCAGCATAAAAGACCGGTGCGCCCGGATGGGCCAGTTGAAGCATGGCGGTTGCGGCGATAACCTCCGCATTACCAACCGTTAACGTACCCGCCATCGTTGCCGGACCGGTCGTCAGACAAGCGGCCATGGTCATAAAACCGGTCGGGATACCTGCTTCAGCCGCCAACAGGGCAGCATCCAGACTGCCTCCCTCATGCCCGAGTGGCGATGTAGAACACTGCATCAACGAGAGTACGGGGCGCTTACGCAAGGCTTCCTTCCCCCCAGCAACCGCGGACGCCATTTCGATCACCGCACGCGCCTCGCGCTCATTGTAAATGCTTTCAGTCTGCACATGTTTGGTGGAGTTCTCCCAGGCGGCTTTAACCTCATGCAGTCCGCGCGTCTCAGCAGGTTTATCCTGTGCCGAAACAGCAATCCAGTGAAAAGCGACCTCCTCAAGCGCGTCAGCCACACGTACAATGTCTACAACATCTTGTAGGCAGGAAGTACGCCGTGAGCCAGTATGTAAGTCTAGCACTTCCACACCACACCCATCCGTGCCCACATAGACATGATTACCGTCCAGTGGGAGATCTTGATCCGGATACCGAGCTGCAAGCAGGTAAATCGGTGGTGCTTTCCTGAGAGCCTCTTCGATCAACTGCGGTTTAACTTTGACAATCATGGTCTCATGATCAACCACTGCACCATTGGCTTCAAAGATTTCCAACGCTCGTTTAGATGGGAAGCGCACGCCAACGTTCTCGATGATGTGTAGAGTGGCGTCATGAATACGACCGATCTCCTCGGGTGTGAATACGTTCAACTTCAGTTTCGGATTGGTAATGGATTTGATATTCTTGGACACAACCTTCACGACACGCCCACAATTTGTTTGGCAACCTTCACAGCGCCAATGGCATCCTCACTGTAGCCATCCGCGCCAATCTTCTTGGCCCACTCCCGGGTCACAGGTGCTCCGCCGACCATCACCTTCATCTGCGAATGCAGACCTTCTTTGTCCAACGCTTTGATAACCTCCTCTTGCCTGACCATGGTCGTGGTCAATAACGCACTCAGAGCTACAATGTCCGCGTTAACCTGATGAGCTTTTTCCAGAATCTTCACTGCCGGCACATCCACACCCAGATCGAAGACCTGGAAGCCAGATGCCGAGAGCATAGTCCCAACCAGCGACTTGCCGATCTCGTGGATGTCGCCCTCTACCGTCGCCAAAACCACCCTACCGTGAACCTGGCGTTCTGTGCCGCGCTTTTGCATTTCCGGTTCCAGGGCAGCCACCGCCGCCTTCATCGCCTCCCCGGCTATGACCAGCTCGGGTAAAAACGCCTTTTCTTGGGCGAAATCCTCACCCACTCGATTCACACCTATCACAAAACCTTTGGAGATCGCCTCTAACGGATCAACACCTGTGTCAATCGCCTGCTGTGCCAGAGCAACCGCAGCATCTGCGTCTCCATCAATGATACTTTGTGCCATTCGTTCGAACAATTCTGTCGACATAATCCTCTCCTCATAGTCTCTACATAAATTCTTATGGGTTGATTTTCCATCATTAGTATGGTAAACCCTGGTCTCTAATTATTGGAAAGATTTTTTCTCTTACACCCTATACTATACATCATTTTTTCATCCAGTAACCTGAAAATATGACTGTCATTGGGGACGACCCACATACCTGAAATTTTGCCTGCTCGGCATTCGTTAGGCATGATCTCATCCCCAATGAATACCGGCAATTGGTTATACCAGACCTCTCTGGTAAAATTCCCGAAACATTCCGTATCCCGACTTCGGGCTGCCACCTTGCTAGGATGATTGACAAATCCTGCCACCGACCCTCGCAAAGGCTGCAAATCCTGTGAGGAATCCTATATCAGACAAACTTCAAATATCATTACCCTGAAAAGATGCACACCTCTGAACTCATAATCATTGGATCCGAACTCCTGCTGGGCGAAGTTTATGACACTCACACCCTACTCATTGCCCGTACCTTGTGCAATCTGGGCATCGAGCTTAAGCGTTCCTCCCTCATCGGTGACAATGAGCAGCTCATTGCCCATGCTATCCAAGAGGCAATGGGGCGCGCAGAGATCATCATCACCACAGGCGGATTAGGTCCTACCGTAGACGATCCCACCCGCCAGGCAGTTGCTCAGGCATTCGGAGTAGACAACGTATTCCATCCCCATTTGTGGGAAAAAATCCACACTCGTTTCAGGCTTCTCGGGCGTGAACCAACCGAAAATAACAAACGCCAGGCTTTCATCCCCCAGGGAGCCACGGTTATTGAAAATCCCATCGGTACTGCCCCCGCGTTCATTTTCGAGAGGGAGAATAACAGCGTTATCTGTCTCCCGGGTGTATCCAGCGAGATGCGATACCTGTTACAAAACGAAATCGTTCCCTATCTAAAGAAAAAATATGCGCTCAAAGGTGTGATTTTAACCCGTGTGCTGCACACGGCTGGCGCTGGAGAATCCCAAATTGATGATAAAATCGGCGAACTAGAAAAAGCAGAATATCCCATCGTAGGCTTAACTGCGCACGCCGGTCAGGTGGATGTGCATATCACCGCCAAGGCGGATACGAACGAAGCAGCCCAGTCATTGATCATGACAACCGAAAAGGTCATCCGCCAACGCTTGGGCAATTGGATTTACGGCGCGGATGAAGAGAGGCTGGAACACGTAGTTATGCGATCTCTGGCAGCAAGAGGTTGGCGTTTGGTGGTGGTTGAATCTGGTCTCAGAGGGACGCTCATTCAACGGCTCTCAGGTATAACCGAGGGTTTCCTGGGTGGTGAATTCTTAGCCCACCTACCCGATTTAGAGGAATTAACCAAGCGAACCGATACCTACCGTCAAACCCTTGCTGCTGAGGTGGGTTTAGGTACGGTCATGTATCCCCAAACCAACCAGCAAGAGTTGCACATTGTAATACATACACCAGTGAGAATACACAAGCACGTCCTATCCTTCAACGGTCCGCCTGACTTAAGCACTTCGTGGGCTGTAAACCAGTGCTTGAACACGCTGCGGGAAATATAACAGAACTACGCAATTGAGGTATAGCTTATGGAAAACAAGGTTGACATCCTGCTCACCAATGGTCTTGTCCTGACCATGGACGAAGATTTCAACAAATACGAACCCGGAGCGGTGGCGATTACAGGCGATAGCATCGTCGCCGTGGGGTCAGAGGATCATATTACCAGCACGTATACTGCAAACCAGACCATGGATTGCGCAGGCAAGGTGATAATGCCCGGTCTGGTAAATGCGCACGCACACGTACCCATGACATTGATCCGTGGTCTAGCAGACGATTTGCGTTTAGATGTCTGGCTGTTAGGGTACATTATGCCTGTAGAACGTGAATTCGTCTCCCCTGAATACGTGCGATTGGGCACGCTCCTGGCCTCCGCGGAATTAATTAAAGGCGGTGTGACCTGTTTCGCAGACATGTATTACTTCGAAGAAAGTGTGGCCCAGGCTACTGTTGAAGCTGGTCTAAGGGCTGTCTGCTCCCAAACCGTCCTCAAATTCCCATCACCAGACGCCACTTCCTACGAGGAGTCTCTGGAAGCTGCACGTGAGTTTATCATCCAGTGGCAAGGTCATCCCCTCATTGTCCCTTCCATAGCGCCTCACACTCCATACACCTGTACCGAAGATATTTTACACGCCACCGCAGCGTTGGCCGTAGAATACGATGTCCCGTTACACACCCATCTGGCAGAGACGAACGATGAGGTGAAAAATTCCAACGACGAACATGGTATGCCTGTCGTACCGTATGTTAAAAAGCATCACCTCTTCGATGCCAAAGTGCTGGCGGCCCACTGTGTTCACATTGACGAGGGGGAAATGCACACTTTGTACAAATATAAAGCCGGGGTTGCTCATTGCCCCTCCTCAAACCTCAAATTGGCTTCTGGCATGGCACCCATAAGCAAGATGATCGAAGTGGGCCTCAATGTGGGCATCGGCACCGACGGTCCCTCCTCCAACAATGATCTGGATATGTTCGAGGAAATCCGCTTGGCTGCTTTGTTAGCCAAAGGGTTAATAGGTTCACCAACTACCATTCCAGCAAGGACCGCACTGGCCATGGCCACCCGTCTGGGTGCCAATGCCATTCACCTTGGGCACCTAGCTGGATCACTCGAACCGGGGAAAAGGGCTGATTTAATCCTGGTAGATATATCCTCACTGCACAACTCACCACGCTTTGAACGCGATCTCAACGGCCTTTACGCCCAGTTGGTCTACGCCACAAAATCTTCCGACGTTACCGACACGATGGTTAACGGAAAGTGGCTGATGCGCGACGGACAACTGCTGACGCTTAACCAGGCAGAGTTATTGGCTCAGGCAGATGATTACGCCCGGAAAATTGACCTTTTCCTCATAGAGCGTGAACAATCTGTGCTATCTAAATTAATTGCTATTGGGGGCGCAACCCAAGAGGAGAGCTTTGAGGTTCAGGTAAAAGTGCGCGTTCAAGATATAGCCCCACTGCAGGCCGCCCTAGAGAATCCGGAGATCGAAATCCTTTACTATCGCCACTATCACGAATACGACACATATTTTAAATTCGATGATCCCAAACAGGGTTGGCTACGCTACCGAGAAGATGAAATTATTGACCAGGATGGTAATGTCAGCCAGGTACGATACCGATTAACCCTCATCGGTCCCACCCACGAAGGGGAGTTTCCTCAAGACGTGCTGCTCTCCCGCAGCCGCTATCTGGCTCCAGCCACACACAGTTTGCGCTTCTATCGCGAATATTTCAACCCCAGTAGTGAAACCTTCATCGAAAAAGCTCGGCTGCGATGGAATGTGTTGTTCCAGGGCACACAGTTTTACATCAACATTGACCGCGTAGACCAGCCCAACCTGGGTTATTTCCTAGAAGTAAAAAGTCGAACTTGGAGCCGGCGCGATGCAGAACACAAGGCCCACGTAGCCGTTCTGCTACTTAACCTTTTAGGAGCCTCGCTGGAGAAGTCTGTGACCCAGGATTATTTTTCCATCATTGAAAGTAAGTAACCTGACCTTTTCGAATCTCCTATCCAAAAGTTACAGGATATCTCGAACAGCGATGGTAAACCTTTTCTGTGCAACGACCAACAATGGATGATCTGATCGAACAAGCAGTTCAAATTGCCCGGCAAACTGGCGAGCTTCTGCAATCTTACTACCATCGACCTGGCCTCCAAACCCGGGCGAAGCCCAATGACTCGGTTGTCACCGATGCAGACCTGGCTGCTGACGAGCTATTAACCAAAAGCCTCAAAGCTCAATTCCCGGAAGATATGGTGTTAAGCGAGGAACTGAACCCTATATACCAGGAGAAGGGTAACGCAGCGGTATGGGTGATTGACCCCCTCGATGGCTCCACGAATTTCAGCCCGGGTTTGCACCATTGGGGGGTATCCCTCGCTCGACTGGTTTCCGGCAAGCCATCTCTAGCAGTATCGTTTTTCCCCCTGCTCGAAGAAATCTACACCGCTCAGCAAAGTTCAGGTGCCTGGATGAACGGTCAACCACTACGGGTAAATCCCCACGTCCCAGAGAACACAGCCACTTTTTTTAGTTGTTGCTCACGCACTCACCGGGATTATGCGGTGAACATACCATATAAAACGCGGATATTAGGTTCAGCAGCATACAGCCTTTGCACTGTGGCACGCAATAGCGCCATAGTGGCATTTGATGCCAGGGCTAAAGTATGGGATTTTGCCGGAAGTTGGCTGATGGTGAGTGAGGCTGGAGGTGTGATTCAGACATTAAACGATTCTAACCCCTTCCCCCTCACTCCCTACCAGGACTATTCCCAGATCAGTTTCCCCGTCCTGGCGGCTGCTACACCCAAAATAGCAACTTGGGCTAAGGAACGTATCATCCCGTACAAACAAAAAGCCAATTCCTCTAATAAATAAACAGGAGTTTGGCTGTTCATTTGTCTGGAATTACTAAACTATTTTTTATGGAGGAAGGTCATGCAATATCGGTATCTTGGAAACTCTGGTTTACAAGTTTCAGCTCTGTCGTTTGGATCCTGGGTTACATTTGGAGATCAAATCGGAGAGGAAGTAGCTTATGAGATGATGGAAACAGCCTACGACGCTGGGGGTAACTTTTTCGACAACGCCGAAGCCTACAGCAGGGGTCGGGCAGAAATCATCATGGGCCAGGTGATCAAAAAAGCTGGTTGGAAGCGTTCCGACCTGGTTATTTCCACAAAAATCTTCTGGGGCGGTGAGGGTCCCAACGATCGGGGCCTCTCGCGAAAACATATCCTCGAAGGACTGGATGCCTCGCTGGCACGCTTGCAGTTAGATTATGTGGATTTGCTCTTCGCTCACCGACCCGATTACCACACACCCATGGAAGAAACCGTTCGGGCAATGAACCATGCCATCCATCAGGGCAAAGCCTTATACTGGGGCACCAGTGATTGGAGTTCGCAAGAAATAATGGAAGCCTATGGTATAGCCCGTCGGGAACATTTAATCCCACCTACCATGGAACAACCACAGTACAACATGCTTTATCGCGAGCGCGTGGAGCGCGATTATCTCCCCCTTTACAAGACCATCGGGTTGGGCACGACCATCTGGAGCCCCCTCGCCAGCGGCTTGTTGACCGGAAAATATAACCAAGGTATCCCGAAAGGCACTCGCGCCACACTAAAAGGCTACGAATGGTTACTCAAGCGTTTTGAGGGTGAAGAAGCTCAAAAGAACATTGAAAAAATCAAGCTCATGATGCCCATCGCTGAGGAGCTGGGTTGTACGATGGCGCAATTAGCCCTTGCCTGGTGCTTGAAGAACCCTAACGTGAGTACCGTGATCACAGGAGCTTCCAGGGTAGAGCAAGTTGAAGAGAACATGAAAGCCTCGGATGTAGTGGAGAAACTGACAGACGAGGTAATGGAACGGATTGAAGACATCCTGGACAATCAACCCAAACTCCTCACTGACTTCAGATAAAAAATAGACCCCTGGCTGATGAACCAGGGGTCCTTTCCTAACTTATTAACTCCCCTAGTCGCTCCCAGGCTGCCTGTTCCTGGTCAGCGATGGAGAGAATGGGTGCAGTAATATCCGGCAACAGGTCTTCTGGGTGAAGTCTCTTCACTGCTCGTTTAAACATCTGGGCGACCTCTTGCCAACCGTCACCGATAACCCTCAAATCATCACTGACCTCCAATAACCGTTGATCACCAACAATCTCAGATGCTTCCCTCAAGAAACGACTGTACATATAACGGAAAATGCCTCCCCCCGTGCCGCCAATAGCATCAATAAAGACATAGGCATTGAAGCATGCCCAACGCAACTCTTTCTCATTCATGGTCTCCGGCCATTTGAGGGTGCTCCTGGCTGCCTTACGAATGCCCTTCACACCTATATTGGTAATGGGTGGCTCCATCATGCCCACCACCACCTCATGGATGGCCTGCCACACGTCATCCGCTTCTGGCGGGTGCATACCGGAAAAGTCAAACGTATACCACTGATGCTTGGGAGGAAAAGGTCTGTATCGCGAATCGCGTGCCTGTGCCAGAACATCCATCGAAATGGTGTACAAACCCTCATCTCGGTCAGCAACCAGAACCTGGTTTGTTTCCGCATCGTACCCAGCCACGGTGATGGCATGAGCTCCAAAATGGTAATCCTCCGGTAAATCCAGGTAAGGTAAAAAGCCCATATCCACGAGTAGCATCACGGGTGTTCCGGCGGTCAGCATTTCCACCAGTGCTTTTTCTGCCCGGTGAGGGCTGTTGGTCTTGTACGTCTCAGCCCTAACGCCAAGACGCCTGCTGGCGGTTACCTCCAATCCCTCCTCGCCCGCACGACCTACGTTTGCCCGTCCACCATAAAAAGGGGCCGTGCCTTTGGTGTGCCAATATATGAACCCCACACCAGCACCCAAACCTATCAGCAGGTCCTCGCTTACCGAAAAATGGTTAAATTCGTAGATGTGGCGCAACGAGCCGGTCACGCAGTGGTGCGCCTGGAAGGTTTTAAACCCGGCGAATGGCTTCGGTGTCATTTCTACAATCTCCTCTCTCTACATCAATTAACCGGCAAAAAACTCAACCTGTTCATCATAACTTTCCACAAACCTATTTTATAATAGAAGTAAGTAAAATGAAATCAATCACAACAAGGATAGGAAGATGGTGAGATTACTGCGGATTTTTCTTTTCCTGGTCACTATGCTCACCGCCTGCAATGCTTGGAGGCCTGGGCCTCTGTCGGTCATTCAAACTAACGCAGCCGCCTCCCCCAAGCCGATCATTATGAGTGCCATCCCGATTTTGGTTACAGTGACCCCTGCAGGAGGTTCCATCCCTAATGTCATCACCCCGACACCCTCGGAAACTCCCCTCCATCCATCGACCCTTACCTCAGACAAGAGCCAAATCCCGGCATCTCCCTTAGCCTCTTTGACATACACTCCAACTGTTACTACCACCGCACTAAGCCTTCCAGCTATAAACCTGGAAATCCAGGGCTGTAACACCAGCCTCGACTTTTCACACAAGATGGGTGAAGTGACCAATGCCTACGTTACGATCAGTAATGTTGGAAGCCAAGACATCCACGATATCTGCGCCATACTATCGGCCAGCGATGAAGACCGGCGGCATCCAGATAAAAGCCAGTGCATCGCAGAACTGCCCAACGGTTTCCAGGTGTCCTTCAAACTCACCGTGGATACCGGCTTTGGGGTGGATACCTCCATTCAGGTGGACGTTTTTACACCAGAAGGGATTCTTATCACCAAGAGCCAGCCAAGTTGCCGCAATATCGGTCTGCCCAACCCTAACCAGCAGTACGGCATCGTACAACCTATCCCCTAAAGGCAGTCCCGGAAGTGAACACTGCACACAGCGGGCTCACGTTATACAGGAACACAAAAACTGAGAGGCTGTCTGTGCTTCAGGTTGATACCACTACATTTCCAAACACCCTCTTTTTACCCGGCCTCCTATTGGGTGGTCTCTCTGTAGCGTGTCGGTGGCCCTAAAACCCCCGATCTGTGTCATTGCGAGGAGCGCAGCGACGAAGCAATCCCCAACTTCCGGGTGGAGATTGCTTCGCGGAGTTACCACTGAGCGTAGCGAATGTGCTCGCCATGACCATTCCTGAGGCATCAACGCAAAAGTGGGACACCATATCCTATTGAATATGGCATTGATGTTTCGCCAAAGCTTCTAAGAACGGTTTCTGTCCGTACGCATTGACAATCATCAGCTACGCTGTACAATACCTTGTGCAGGTCGCTATTCGTAAAAAATTTACCCTCCAAGGTCCATCAACAAAATATGGAAGGTGCAAACATGCAGATAAAAAATTTTCAGCTTTCCGAAGATGAGAACCAGGTGCTGAGCGTGCTAGCGCGCAGCGGTGCTATGAGCCCCAGCCGATTATCCGCTGAGACATTGATTTTGCCCGGAAAAACCCTGGAACTGCTTAAAGGTCTTGTGGAAAACGGATTTGTGGTTATCCGCGACAGCAAAGAGAGCGCCGATGGCATGCTCGTGGCACTCACTCCCGAGGCTCGCGATTTCTTCGAATTCAGCAGCACCTGGCAGGTGAAGCGATAACCTATGGACACCATACCCCTCCCTGTAAATATCCCTAAGCCCGTAAAGAAAACCCGCAGAGGGCCAAGTGTTTGGACTGTGCTGATCGTTCTGTTCCTGTTAGCCCTGGCTATCTTCCTCGTGCTTCCCCTAGAAGACATGTCCGTCCAGACATGGGTTCCAACCCTACAAGTACAATTGCTCACCGGCTTCACCCAAATCGGACCTATTACCATCGTCATCCTTCTGGGTGCCATCGTAGGTCTGACCGAAATCATATCTACCTTTCCAAACTACCCCAGAGAAGCACTGCGTACACGCTGGGCACACATTCTCGTCCTGGTCAATGCCTCCGCGGCTGGCATTGCCTACCTCATAGCCCTGAAATATGCCAAACCAACTAACCCTATACTGCTGGTGATTGCTGCTGGTTTCGGCTTTCAAGCTCTCATCCGTACCCGCTTTACCCTCGCCAAGCAAATTGGCGGCTCAGGAGAAGAAGATGTCAGCCTAAACCTCGGCTGGCTCTACGATCAGTTTCAAAACCTGAGCAAAACTCAGATTGATCTGGAACTGATGAACGACCGACAATCCGCGGTGAATAAATTGTTACAGCGCTTTTCTATGGATGCCCTGTACAACATCGGCATGCACACCGTCCTGGCGCGCGCCACACTAACCCCAGAAGAAGAGAAGAAGAAGCAAACCGAACTGGATGAATTGCTCAAACCGAAAGTGCCAGAGGATTTCGCCAAAGCCAGCATGGCATTGCTCATCCTGGAAACTGGTGGACAGGCCTACGTGGATTTCCTGCTCGAGCAGACCGAGATTGCATTACCTAAGCCAACCAAGCCAGAAAGTGCTGCCGCCACCATCACCCGCCTGGCGCAACGCTACCCCTCTCTGCAAGATCTCAGCAACATCTGCGCTTACACCATCCAATCACGCTCAAATCTGACACCAGAGGAAAAAGAAGCTCGCCTGGCCGATTTAGAGCAGTTGGTCAATCTGGGAGCCCCTGCGGATTTCACTCGTGCCAGCATCGCTCAACTGATCATCGAAACCGGTGGCCAAGACTACGTCAACCTGCTGTTAAGCTCAACAGAACCCAGTCTTACCGAGAGTGCCACTCCCGAAAACGTAGTCAAGCGGCTGGTAGATACATACTCTCGCGACGAACTGGTCAATTTCACTTCCACACTTACAGATTCAGCCGATATTCTAAACTGGGTGAAAAAGGCAGCCAAACCTGACCCCAACATCAACGAAGCCAATCAGAAAGCGGCCATCGCTCACTTCCTCGTGTATCGCTTGGGTGTCGATACCGTACTCAAAGGGATGGAGCCAACCCAAACTTCATAGAGGTACACGGCTCAGCAAAAGGTTACTCAGTACCTTCTAACCGCCCAATGATCGACTCTGCGAACGTCCGTGTGCGATCAGGGGCATCACCAAGGTAATGCTCTGCTTCCATCAGAGACTGTAAAGCTTTCTCAGGGAGGTAACGCAACAGTTCCTCATCCCCCGTAACGAATCCGGAAATCGGGTTTGCTTGCCCTGCCTTAACCGCTTCCCAGGCTTTGAGCGCGTGCTGATGTAACCGACGGTACATGACCTGTCGGTCTGCGCCAGCTTTGACCAGCGCCACAAGCACGCGCTCTGTGGCCGCAAAGGGAGCATAGGTTTTCAGATTAGCGGACATGGCGGCCTCTTCTACTTGCAGGTCTTGGATGATAGATGTGGCGGTCTTTATCAGCTCATCCGCAATGAGAAAGGCTTCAGGTAGTATGCTTCGCCGATTGGCGCTATCATCTAACGTGCGCTCTAATAAAGAAAAAGCCGCATTATCCCAGGCTACACGTGGCAGTTGAGCCAGCAAACGCGCCAGTGAATTCATTTTCTCTGCCTGGATAGGATTCCGTTTGAAGGGCATCGCTGAGGAGCCTACCTGCCCAACACTAAAAGGCTCCGAGAGTTCACCCAACGGCGGTGATTGTAAAACGCGCAGGTCTAGGGCAAACTTGTGTAACGATGCACCCAAACCTGCCAGGACGTTCAAAACCTGATACTCTTGCTTGCGCGGATAGGTCTGTGTGGAAACCGGGTACCAGGACACCCCCAGTTCTTCAGAGAGCCGGGCTTCAAATCGTGGAAATTTATCTGCCCCCAGAAGCTCAACGTACGATGCGCCAGTCCCCACAGCGCCTCTAAAGCCTTTCCCTCGCAGCCCATCCCGTACACGACAGGTATCCTCCCAATCCTCGAGCAGATCCTGAGCATATTGTGCCAGCCGATATCCTAAGGTGGAAGGCTCAGCAGGCTGTAAATGGGTGAAGGCAATGATAGGGAGCGTGTTATAACGGAGCATCTTTTGGGACAAGACGAATAAAAGATGGCGCAACCCACCTGAAATCCGGTCCAGAGCTTCCCGTATCTGGAGAAGAGTGGCATGGTCTTTAATATCCATAGAGGTAGCTCCCAGGTGGATGATTCCTCCACCTTCAGGGCATTGTTCAGCATAGACTTGAATTTCAGCCATCAGATCGTGATGCAATTCCATCTCCACTTCAATTGCCCGAGGTATGTCAATTTCTTCAGCATGGGCACGTAAGTCGTCCGCCTGTTCCCGACGCACCAAGCCGAACTCCGCTTGTACCTGCGCCAAAACCACCCATATCCGCCGCCACAGACGACGCTTATTCGCCTCGCTCCAAATTCCGCGCATCTCCGAGCTTCCGTAGCGCCAAGAAAATGGGGATAGATAGGTATCGAAATCTGTTTTCATGTTCTCATATTCCTTTAGTACTGACGTGCTACTGTTTTTCAGGTTGATTATAATGCTGTTGCCACCAGAGAGGTTTGCACTTTGTGCGACTGTGACTATAATTTGGTAAAATCGAACCATATAAGAGCTATGGAGAGCGCATTCTGGAAACACAAAACGTAACCAGAAACATCGAATATGAACCCACCCCAGGTCCAGGTAGACACCTGAAATCAGGCGTCATCCTGTCGGATCGTTATTTAATCCAGGGGGTAATCGGTATAGGTGGGATGGGAGCAGTTTATCGTGCCCGTGATATGCACTTCCCACACATAGAGAAACTGGTTGCGGTGAAGGAAATGATCCTCCAGACAAACGAACCCGATGTACGGAAAACAATCGTTGAGAACTTTGAGCGGGAAGCTCACATTCTCGCCTCTCTGAGTCATCCCTCCATCCCCAGAATATACGACTACTTCACCGAAGATATAAAATCGTATCTTGTTCTCGAGTTCATCAAGGGGAAAGACCTGGAAGCCATTATCAATGATATGCAGGACTTTATTCCGGAAGACCAGATAATAAGCTGGGCTATTGAACTGTGTGAAGTGCTAGAATATTTACACAATCACAAACCTGAACCTATTATTTTCCGGGACATGAAGCCCTCAAATGTGATGATTAACCAAAGTAATCACGTTGTCCTCATTGATTTTGGCATCGCCAAACCTTTTGAAGCAGGACAGAAAGGGACAATCATCGGCACCGAAGGGTATTCACCTCCTGAGCAGTATCGCGGGGAGGCCTCTCCTCTGGCAGATATTTACGCTTTGGGAGCAACCTTACACCATTTACTCACCCGCCGGAACCCTCAACTGGAAGCGCCGTTCAGCTTCGGTGAACGCCAAATCCAGGAGATCAATCCTGGTATATCCCCCGAACTGGTTGACATTGTAAATACTGCTTTGCTATACAATCCCGAAGAGCGATATCAAAGCGCCAAGGAATTCAAAGAAGCCCTGTTCTCCGTAGCCCAAAAAACAGGCGCTCTCAAGCGGATTTCAATACCTCATTCTGTGCCCGCAGATTCCAGTAAAATCAAACCTCTGTGGACCTTCGAGTGTGAGGACGAAATTCGCAGCACACCTCTGTATCACGATGGAGTGGTGTACATCGGTTCTTATGATAATAATTTGTATGCGCTTAGCGCAGCCACCGGGGAATTCATCTGGAAATACCCCACCGAGGGCAGCATTGTAGGTTCACCTGCCATTCACGAAAAGTACTTGTACATTGGCTCAGAGGACTATCGTCTACACGCCATCTCTTCCCGATCAGGTAAAGTGGTGTGGACATACTTTGCTAAAGGACCGATCCGTTCATCTCCACGCGTTGCGGAGGGGCACGTTTTTTTCGGGGGCGATGACGCCCACCTCCACGCAGTAAACCTGATCACCGGACGGGAAGCCTGGCGCTCAGAAGCTGCAGCGGCCATACGCTCAACACCTTTCATCACCGAGAACGCGGTCTACTTCGGTTGTGAGAGTGGTGATTTTTACTGTCTGGATTTCAGCGGCCAGATGAAATGGCGCTTCAAAGCCAAACGCGGCATTACCTCATCTCCCATTGTCCAAAAGGGAGTCGTCTTCATGGCTTCGATTGATTGGACAGTCTATGCTCTTGACGCTGCAAATGGCTGGGTCATCTGGCGCTTCCGCATGGGAAAAGGGTCCATCTCCTCCCCATGTGTCCTGGATAAGCTATTGTTTATCGGATCTGCGGATGGATTTATCTACTGCTTAGATACACAAACAGCCAAAGAAATTTGGCGCTTTCGAACTGACCATCAGGTTTCCAGCTCACCGATGGTGTACAAAGACTCACTATATTGCGGTTCCGTTGACGGGAGTGTCTATTGTCTGGAATACAGCAGTGGGCGGTTGCGTTGGAAATTCCAGACGGACGGTCCAGTCATTGGTTCACCCATAGCTCATGAGGACATCCTATATTTCGGATCAACCGATCATAATCTATATGCTCTTGTAACTTAATTTTCTCTCAGGAGAACGCTCCGTGCCCAAACGTCTTTCCGATATATTCAGTACTTTATTAAGTGGTCATAAAAAAACAGACCAGACAACCGTACGCATCAAACGGACCAGGGTTGAGAAGCCTAAAGACATCCCTACCAAAGAACTTCCCGTTATAACCACACCACATCTAATTACAGGCATTGGACACTCGGAGGGCCTCCAGCGGGATCACAACGAAGACACACTCTTCACACTTACCACATGTATATCAGGTGAAAATGGGAGTCAGCCCTTTGGCATTTTCATTGTGGCCGATGGTATGGGAGGACACCAATACGGGAGTAAAGCAAGCGGTATCGCAGCCCGAGTCATGGCAGAGCATCTATTGGAACACATCTACAAACCTCTCCTGTGCTATCCCCCCAAGCAGCCCAAAGATGCACTACAAGACATTATGCGAACCGGGTTGCTTGAAGCTCATCAATCTGTGATCAAGTTGGCACCTGGGGGAGGGACAACATTAACCGCAGCCGTGGTTATCGGTCAACAAATGACCCTCGCACATGCAGGTGATAGCCGTGCTTATGCCATCCACCACAACCAGCACATGGAGGTGCTAACCCGTGATCACTCGCTAGTGAAACGTCTGGTAGAATTAAACCAAATCACACAAGAGGAAGCTATCTCACATCCTAAACGCCATGTGCTTTATCGGGCTTTAGGACAAGGGGAACCACTGGAACCCGAAATCATCACCTCCACTTATCCCAACAACGGTTACCTGCTCATCTGTAGCGATGGTCTCTGGAGCGTGGTTGACGAAGATCAGATATACAAAATCATCACACAGGCTCCAAATTTGCCAGTTGCCTGTCAACAACTCATTGAAGCCGCAAACACTGCTGGCGGTCCAGATAACATAGCTATTATCCTGGTGCAATCAGTCGGCCAGAATGGATCCTAATTATTATGCACGATTAGGCGTACCAAGAGATGCAACGCTTGAAGAAATAAAAGAAGCGTTTCGTGATATTGCGCGTCAATTGCACCCAGATGTCAGCCCAGATCCTAACGCAACAGAACTATTCATCAAAGTTCAAGAAGCCTATAAAGTCCTATCAACCCCCCAAAAACGCGCGGCTTACGATGTTAATCTCCCGCCCGAGGCTACCAGTGCACCGAAAATCTTGGTGAACACGCTATACAGCCGAGAATTTATCCCTCCCCTGGACGAACCCCAACTGGTATACGTGCTGCTCGATCTCCTTCCCACGGTCGCTTTTGAGGAACGGGAAGGCTCCCCCCTGAACATCTGCCTGGTCCTTGATCGTTCCACGTCCATGCATGGAAAACGCATGGATACCGTAAAAGCTGCAGCTACAGAAATACTACGCCAACTACGCCCTCAAGATGTACTATCTATCGTTACCTTCAGCGACAACGCAGATATACTCCTTCCAGCTACACGGGGGGTAGACATAAACAAAGGCGAGATCCGCATCAGCATGCTGCAAACCAGTGGGGGTACAGAGATACTTCAAGGCTTACAGGCTGCCTACCAACAGATCAACCGGTATCGCAACCCTGAATATATCAACTACATCATTCTGCTAACCGATGGCCATACGTATGGTGATGAAAACGCCTCCCTGGAATTAGCGGAACAGGCCGCACAGGGGGGAGTCGGCATCAGTGCCTTGGGGATTGGCAACGACTGGAACGATGAATTCCTTGATAGCCTAGCAAGCAAAACAGGTGGTCATAGCCTCTATATTTCTGACCCTAAGGAACTGAAACGATTTTTAGAAACGGAAATTTCTGGTCTGGAGCAAGTATACGCCGAACAAGTTACCCTGGATTTAGATACTTCGGAAAACGTAGAGCTACGTTATGCTTTCCGGTTAAGTCCCGAGGTTGGCGTGCTTCCAACCACAAATCCCTTGTTCCTGGGTTCGATTCCTGGGCAGACTCACCTCACCATTCTTTTGGAATACCTGATTAGCTCAACCCTGCCTCAGGAAACCCGCTTGACAATAGCAGAAGCTACTCTCGCCTTGGATATTCCCTCTTTATCCATACCAACATCGCATTTGAAATTTCGCCTCAGCCTCCCAATTCAAGAGGGGGAAGCAGAAAAACCACCACCACAAACCATCCTGCTGGCAATGTCCCGTTTAACCCTTTATAGAATGCAGGAACAAGCACGTGCGGATATGACCACTGGTCATCTGGAACAAGCCAAAACGCGCCTGAAGAACCTGGCTTCCCATCTATCCTCCCAAGGTCATCACGACCTGGCCAAGACAGTATTGATCGAAGCCAACAGGTTAGAACAAGGAAAACCAATGACCAAGGAGGGTGAGAAGAAAATCAAGTATGGAACTCGCTCCTTGCTTCTGCCTGCCACCTTAGAGACCAAGGGATGATTACCTGTTTCAACTGTAACCACACAGAACCTATAGGTGCTCTGTTTTGTAGTGAATGTGGGGGAAATCTCATTGCAGGCAAACAAACACCTGTGACAGCAGAGGCTAAGCCACATCCCATTGAGCCAACATATCAAGATGTCTCTGGCCCGAGTCCAGCTCTACATAGGCAAATATCCCTGCATATCTTAGATCACAACAAAATCATCCCTCTCTCAGGACGAACAGAATACACATTGGGTCGGTTTAGCAAAGGACAACCCATCATGCCAGATGTTGATTTCACTCCTTTTAAAGCCTACAAATCGGGGGTTTCACGTCTGCACGCCAGCATCAAGATCAACGGCCAGGAGGTGTCGTTGAGGGACCTTGAATCCACCAACGGCACATATATAAATGACCAGCTTATACCCGCCAATGAACCACATCTAATAAAAAACGGTGATATCATCTCCCTTGGCACACTAAAAATCCAGGTTCTTATAACCAACAACGATTTAGCAGATTAGAACCCCTTCTACTTTTTGTCGCCGACCGAAAGGAAAGAAGCAAGATGCCACTCACGGTTTTGTTACACATCCTGAATGAAGACCCAATTGTCGGGGAAATTGAAGACCTCCCTTCCCCTGGCGACCAGTTACTAACCGTCAATAATCCCCGCAAGCGCGACGGAAAAGATTTACATTACCTTTCCAGCAATGTTGTCACCGTGATCTGGCCGGTAAGTCGCATCAACTTCATAGAAGTGCTACCAAGCGAAGAAGAAGAGCGCATTATTGGATTCGTACGGGAGTAAATAATGCTTCAAACGGATTATCAGCATCGCCGCATCCTGGTTGTGGATGACGAAAAACGTATGGTACGGTTCATCCGATTAAACCTGGAACACGATGGCTTCCAGGTGTTTGAAGCTTATAATGGCAAAGAAGCGCTGGATAAAATGCGCGTGACCCTCCCCGACTTAATTCTTTTGGATGTCATGATGCCGGATCTGGATGGCTTTGAGGTACTTAAAATGATGCGCGAAATTGGTGAGATACCGATCATCATGCTCACTGCCAAAGGAGAGGAAGATGACCGGGTACGCGGTCTGGAGTTGGGTGCCGATGACTACATCACCAAACCATTCAGTCCCCGTGAGCTTGTCAGCCGAGTGCGAGCTGTCCTCCGGCGGACTGAAACCACCCATAGCCCTACCCATGACCTGATAAAAGTGGATGACCGCCTGCATCTGGATTTCGATCGGCGAGAAATTTGGGTGGATGGCGAACTGGTTAAACTTCGCCCTACCGAATACCGTCTTCTGTTCCACCTGGTCCAAAATGCTGGTTGGGTCGTGTCTCATGATCAGTTGTTGACCAACGTTTGGGGATACGAGTACCGTGATGAACCCCACTACGTGAGGTTGTACATCAACTACCTGAGAAAAAAATTAGAGGAAGATCCCGCTAACCCCAAATATATCCTCACCGAACGCGGTATCGGATACCGTTTCGTGGATTTCCGTCGTCAAAAATAACCGAACGGGCTGAAAAGCAATTTCTTGAAAAGAAAAAGTGCGAGACCAGTTATGGCCTCGCACTTCCGATTTCCTAACCCTTGATGACTACTAACGGACGCAGATGGGCGACTTTATTGGCAATCCCAGCACCGACTACTGTCTCCACCACCATATCTACATCCTTATAAGCTTCTGGGGCTTCCTCCGCTAACCCGGGCATGGAGCCAGCACGGACGTGAATTCCGCTTGCTTCTAATTCCTCAATCAATGTCGCTCCCCAAACTTTTTTCTTCGCCTGCTGACGGCTCATTACACGTCCTGCGCCATGGCAGGAGGAACCAAATGTGCGCTCCATGTTAGCTTCTGTTCCTACCAAAACCCAGGAAGAAGTGCCCATGCTCCCAGGCACAAGCACTGGCTGACCAATTTCCCGGTACTCTGGCGGTAGGCCATGCGCACCCGGTCCAAAGGCGCGCGTTGCTCCCTTTCGATGTACACACACCTCAATTTCCTCGCCATCCACAACATGCTTCTCTACTTTTCCCATGTTGTGAGCGATATCATAGACCTGGACTAATTGCCAGTTGTCCACCTTACCTGCAAACACCTCCCCAAATGCCTGCCGGACATAATGTGCCAGAATTTGCCGATTGGCAAAAGCGTAATTGGCAGCACACCGCATGGCTGCCAGATAGGCCTGCCCTTCGGGAGAATCCAGAGGCGCACACATCAACTCTCTATCTACTAACTGAATGCCATACTTACGCACTGCATTCTGGAACTCCTGCACATAATCACTACACACCTGATGCCCCAATCCGCGCGATCCGCAATGAACCTGCAATGCCAGGAAACCCTCTTTCAACCCCATTATCCTGGCAGCCTCAGGGTCAAAGACTTTGTCAACCACGTCCACCTCGATGAAATGGTTGCCGGCTCCAAGTGATCCCAACTGGGGACGACCACGTTGCTTGGCCCGCTGTCCCACCTTGGAGGGATCCGCCCCTGCTAGGGATCCCCTTTCCTCTGTACGGCGCACATCTGTCTCGGTTGCCATACCTTTCTTTAGTGCCCATTTGGAACCTGTACGGCACACCTCATCCAGCTCCCCCTCGCTGAGACGCAACTGACCCTTCGTACCCACTCCACTCGGACAGTTCTTCTCCAGAGCCATAGCTAACTGCTTAAAGTGAGGTTGCGCAGCACCCAGTTCAATTTGCGAGGCCATCAAGCGGACACCACAGTTTATATCGTAACCGATTCCACCCGGGGAGATCACACCTTCTGGATAACGCGTAGCAGCCACACCTCCTATGGGGAAACCATAACCCTGATGGATATCCGGCATAACCAACACCTTTCCTACTAATCCTGGTAATGTAGCCGCGTTCACCGCCTGCTCAAGCGATTTGTCCTGCATCACCTCTTCTAACAGGGTTTTTGTAGAAAAAATACGTACAGGCACACGCATGTCTGCGCGGAACGACTTGGGAATTTCCCACTCATAATCACTAATTCTTTTCAGATCCTGTAACCTGACCATCTCAACCTCCTTCAAACATCAAATACAACCTTTGCTCTATAACCATCGGCCCCAGAGCGCACTTCTAAACCATGGTAAGTGGCTGCTTTTATTTCTCTTCCCTTTGATTTTATATCTGCTCCCGACAGATAACATTCCATGTCCTCACCACTTAAACGCAGATCCATCTCATCAAAACCTACTTCATCACATTCACCTAAGAAGATCAACTCGTTTAAAAACAACACCAACATACTTTCAATATCCTGTGCATGCAGGTTGATAAGACGATTAATACGAGGCGTCTCAGCTAATTGAACACGAGCGACAGTGTACATTGCTTGGGCTGCTTGGCTGAACAATGAGGGCAGATCAGGGGCCCACACTTCTATCGCCAGATCAGCCGTGTGTTCAATCTCTCTAAAACCAGCTTTGATCTTCATGGTTACCAGTATACCCAAATCAACCCCCCTCACGCAAGGTTGTGTTCCCCTATCCCGAGGATGGATTTACAGCAGTACCCTCTGACTTTTTAAACCATTTCCTACCCAGGTTACAATCGAGTCCATCTGAGAGAACAGCATGTTACTCAAGGCATCCAGAACAACAGCGGGATTCCGCATTTTGAGGACACTCATTGTATAATACCGGTTATTCAGCCTGAGCGACCGGTTAGATCCGATGTCCTTATGGCTGAAGTTCAGCTCTAACCTGTTTTTTTGAAACCAGACACCTTCGAGAAAGAGGTGATATCTTGCAGCAAAAAGCATTTTTTATCATCAACAATGATCAGATCTTCTATATTTCTCAGCCTATCACCAACATTGGTCGTCGTCTGGATAACCAACTGGTTATCGACAATCCTCACATCTCCCGGACCCACGCTCAATTGAAAGTTATGGGGGATCATTACGTGCTCATTGATCTGAAATCCACCAGTGGAACGTTTGTCAACGGGCAACGCATTTATACAACCGAACTACAACCTGGTGATGTCATTACCTTAGCAGATGTCACTATGGTTTTCGGGACTGAAACCCCACCTCAAAAAGAATCCTACACGAAACCCTTCCCACCTCGTCCTGCTGGGGATACCCCTACAATATTCAATGCGCCTGATGAGGATGAAAACGAATGAACAAAGGTCAACTATTCAACCAACGACCTGTTCTGGGTATCCTTGGCGGATCGGGATTGTATTCCATGCCCGGTATGGAAGACATACAGGAATATGCCCCCGACACACCGTTCGGCACACCCAGCTCTCCTATCATCGTTGGCACACTCGAGGGTCAACGAGTAGCTTTCCTGGCACGACATGGCATTGGACATCACATTTCTCCAAGTGAGGTCAACTATCGCGCAAATATCTATGCTTTTAAATTCCTGGGAGTTGAGCGCCTCCTCAGCATCAGCGCATGCGGTTCCCTTCGTGAGGACTATGCCCCGGGTAACATTGTCATACCGGCACAACTCTTTGACTTCACCAAAGATCGGAAAAGGACCTTTTTCAGGGAAGGGTGTGTAGCCCATATCAGTTCTGCTGACCCATTTTGTTCCGACTTTGCAGAACAACTGTATCACGCAGTGTTGGCTACGGAGGCTACTGTGCACATGGGAGGCACCTTTATCACCATTGAGGGACCACGTTTTTCTACTCGTGCGGAATCAAACACCTTTCGAGCCTGGGGGATGGATATTATTGGAATGACCACCTCTCCGGAAGCCTCCCTGGCACGCGAAGCTGAGCTGTGTTATGCAGTAATGGCTCACGTTACGGACTACGACGTCTGGCACACCACAGAAGAAGCCGTCAGCGTCGAATTGGTAATCCGCATCCTCAAACAGAACACCCAAATCGCCCAACAAACCATCCATCACCTGGTCCGCGAACTTAAACCTGAACGGAATTGTGAGTGCCCAAACGCCCTGGCATCCGCGCTGATCACCAACCCAAAAGTCATTCTACCAGAAACGCGTAAGCGCCTCGGTTTGCTGGTGGACAAGTACCTGAAGTGAAGCCCCGATTCAAACTCTTTCATCCTAAACCCCTATACCAAACAAAGAGACCCCTGGCATCTTGAAAGCACCAGGGGTCTATGTTTATCTATTTCTTGATAATATGCAAGAACCGCCGCTTACCCACTTGCAGCACCCCAGAGCCCGGGAAAGGTGCGTGCGGATCAGATAATGTCTCCCCATCCAGACGTACCCCTCTCTGTTGGATCAGCCGTCGTCCCACGCTCCCGCTGCTGACTAATTTACTATCCACCAATACATCTAACACCGTCTGACCTGCTTGAAGCATATATTCGGGCACCTCTTTAGGGATTTGACCCTGTTGATAAACGCGCACAAACGCATTTTCCGCTTGAGCCGCGGATTCTGGACCCAGAAATATTTCCACAATTTCGCGTGCCAGCCCCATCTTCACATCGCGCGGATTGAGGTCTCCTCTTTCCATTCCTTTCTCCAACCTGGATATCTTTTCAGGCGTCCAGCGTGTGACCAGACGGAAATACGCCCCCATGGCTTTATCGGGGATGCTCATTACTTTACCGTACATATCTTCAGGTGTCGTTTTTATGGGTATATGATTCCCCAAAGACTTGCTCATTTTGATCTCACCATCGGTCCCCGGCAAGATGCCCATAATAATAGCTATGTTAGGTCGTGCACCCAGGAAAGACATCAGTTTTCGCGCCGCGGTTACGATGTTGAATAACTGGTCCGAACCACCAACCTGCACATCAGCCTGGAGGTTGTAAGCATCAAACCCTTGCATTAACGCATAAAACAGTTCGTGCAAATAAATAGCATCTTCGCTCTCCCAACGAACCCGGAAATTTTCACGAGCCAGGAATTGCTGCACAGTAAAATTCGATGCCAACTCAATCAACTGTTTAAAACTGATTTTTTCCAGCCATTCCGCATTGTGGCGGATTCTGGTCTTCTTCTCATCGAGGATCAAGAAGGCTTGTTGGGCATACGTTCGGGCGTTTTGTTCCACCTCTTCTCTCGTCAATAGAGCTCGTAGTTTGTCCTTATCAGAAGGGTCACCGAGCAAAGAGGTGTAGTTCCCAATGAGAAACGTAACCTCATGCCCCAGCTCCTGGAACTGACGGAGTTTACGCATGGGGATAGTATGACCCAGATGTAAATCTGAGGTGCGCGGGTCGAAGCCACAATAGACCCGTAGAGGGCGCTTCTCTTGTCCAGCTTCAATCAGCCGCTGGCGAAGCTCATCTGCCATAGCCTGTTTTAACTGGTCATCTCCATACTCCGTTCCCTGCATGAGGTACACAACTTGTTGATCTATGGTCATCTTCATGGACATCTCCTCAATTAGCTATGTACGCGCAATCACATAACCAGCTTAATGAAAAACGCGCCCTCTGCGGCGAGGGCGCGCCAATCCCACCGCAGAGTAACATTAACCGCGGGCATAATAGCGAACCGTAATACCTTTCTTCATCTCTCGTAAGCCACATCTCTTTAATATATGACTTAGGATGGCCTCACCTTGGACAAATCCGAACCTATCCTTGACCTCTTCCCTCACTTTGACCTCTGCCAACGTACGGAAAGCAAAATACCCTCCCTTACCCATTACCTGAATTTTCGCTCCCCAACGCGCAGGGGTTACAACAACCTGGGTAATTTCGTCCCAATGAAAACACACATTGCGCAGTCCGTTCCTAAAGGAGACTCCGTTCTCTTCTACCCGGAGAACGGTTTTACGGTCCATCCAATTACCCAAGGAGATGCTCATCGCAGCAAACCAAAAGAAAAACACGATCAAGATCGAAAACCAGGGCAAGGGATAGAAGATATAGTGCATCATTGCCCAGGTAATGCCAACAATGAGGGCAAATACCCACGCGGTCCATTCACCTCGACGGGCAATTTGTTCTGGTCTGAATTCCTGTGGTAAAGTAAAATCGTCCACGTTGGAATTATACCACCCAGCTTCTCAAGCCATGCTATAATTCGCCCGTGCGGAGGCGATATGCTGTACGAACCCGTTCTGATACTCAACGCCAACTTTGAACCGCTCAACGTCTGCCCAACCCGTCGAGCGATCACCTTGATTGTGGTAGGAAAAGCAAAAATGGTTTTGAATGGTCGCGGCTATATACACACTATTAATCAAGCCTATCCACGTCCTTCCGTTATCCGCTTGGAAGCCATGATCAAGCACCCCCGCCCTCAGCTCAGAGTTAATCGCCGTGAGATCTTACGCCGGGACGAGTACACCTGTCAATACTGTGGAAAGCGCGACGTATGGATGACCATTGACCACATTCTACCCAGACGCCTCGGTGGAGAATATAGCTGGGAAAACCTGGTTACTGCCTGCCCAAGATGTAACCACTGTAAAGGAGGGCGCACACTGCAACAAGCCAACATGAGTCTGTTACACCAACCTTTCACGCCCTCACCCTCAGCCAAGTATCGCTTTCGTCAGTACCTCAAAAACAACCATGAATGGGGACAATTCCTGGAAGGATGGTAAAAGAAAATCCCTGAATTTCCAGGGATTTTTTTGTTCTGCATAATGCCATAAGTTGCGCAGGAAAGCACTGCGCCAAGTTGATTGTGCTGCTTTATAGCGAGGTCTCGTCCAGAACAATTTCCATGTAATCCTCAGCCAGGCCTACGTTCTCATTGAAACTCTTCTGGGCTTCTTTTATTAGCGAATGGAAATCAAAGTCCCCGGTTGGGTAATGGATGAGGTATAAGTAGGCCACTCCTGCTTCTCTAGCAATATTTCCCGCCTGATAAGCTGAGGAGTGCCCGGCCATTTCACCATGCGCTTCGTGGATTAACCAATCGGCTCCTTGGGCTAATCGTACTACCTGAGGGCAGGGCTCTGTATCACAGGAGTAAACCAACACTTTTTGAGAACGTATGGCCTCAATACGCAGGCCGATGGTGGGAATTAAATGCTTCACCGGCGAGGCGTGTATCCGATATTCACTATTTTCTAACACTGGCACCATCTCCTCTGCTGGCAGGCGATGGAACACTACGGGGAAAAAGTTCGGCCAATCCTCCCATCCATAGAACCTCATCAGATGCTCCACCCGGTCTAGAGTGTGATGTAACCCATAGATAATCAGAGGTTGCGTGCGTTTCAAAATCCACATATTCATCAACAATAATGGGACGCCGGACACGTGATCGGGATGGAAATGCGTTAGGATGAGGCCGGTGAGCCCATTGAAGTCAATGCCGGCTTTCTTCAGTCTGAATATGGGACGACAGACACAATCAACCATCACACTGCGCTTACTCCCGATCAAAACCATGTGAGTGTTCTCATGGCTTTCATCTGCAACCGCATATGATGAACCAAGTATGACCATTTTCACCATGTCAAATCTCCTCCTGGTTTTTCTGGTCCCCCTTAGGGTTGTAGTAGTAGAAGGGCAATGCGAGGGGTGAGGATTACTTCAAGTATAGCGGAAGCAAGCAAAATAGGAAACGCCAATCCCACCGTAATCTTCATACAATCAGCTAACGAACGCAGCCATATTTCTCCAATCGTGTATTGCCTTCCAGGGGTAACGAACTGCGCTCCCAAACGCATGATGGCTGCTCCCACCAGAACTGCAGCCGGTATTTCCAATATCCCATGAGGCAGTACAAATGCTGCCAGGAAAGTCAGAGGGGGAATTCCTGCAAGGGCGAGATTGGCCATAAAATATCCCACCATCATCAGAGGGATCATCATCAGTACTACACCTACCACCCCGAAGCTGAAGAAACCTACCAGTGAGGCAATGAGAACCGCCCGTAGGTTGACCAGCCAGACCAACACTATCCCCTCGGTGGCAAACAAGCGCAAGTCCAACTGCAGGGTAAGCAATCCCTCATGGAGCCGTTCCAATCGCAGGGCCTCTGACGGTATGACAAAGTATTTCGCCTGATCCATTCCAATGAATACAGCACCCACTAACAGGAAAGCCATCAACACCAGGGGAAGCTTGAGATTACGGAGTGAAGGCAGCACTTGATGGCGATACCAACCCGAGACAGAACGAGATTCCCCTAAAAAATGGCGCAGAAAAACCTTCCAACTCCAACGGAGGTTGAGTGCATCCATCTCGCGACCCAGCAATTCCTCTCGGTTGAAATGCGCTACTCCCATCCGCACAAGCAAACCTGTAACGATCAGGATGCCAAAAATTGTCCACCACAAAATGTCGTATTGCCCCCAAAACATGACCATGCTTTCCCATTGGATAAGAAAAGCAACCGGGATAATGATGAATGAAGCCAGAAGGTTAGCTGCCCGCACGGATGTGGTCTGTGAAGACACAACTACCGCTCCACTGACCATCATCAACGCCTGACTTGTAGTGAGGGCGATAATTTGCATAAGCAACATCCATTCCGGCACCCAACCCACCTGACGATACACTCCTACTAGATATACACCAATCCCCATATAACTGGCTATTAAAGGGGGGGTTGTTGCGGCGATAAGCTTGCCCAGGTAAAGTTGCCAATCTTCAAGCGGGCTGGCAAGGAGGGGTTCAATGCTCAAGCGTTCCTTCTCGCCGACAAAGCTCTCCAGAGCGATAACCAGGGTTACTGATATGGGGAAGAACCCCACCACCATGAGCAGGAAAGGGATCAGCCGATCACCGATCAACGGAGCTCCATAGCGTTCCACAAAACCAACAATCTTGTGGGCGGTAAAGTTCATCAAGGCGGGGAAGAACAGGGTAAGCAAGAGGATCGGGATGATAATCCGCCAATCGCGAAACTGATCGCGCACCTCTCGACGGCTGATGACCAAAGCCGGACGGATATCAGGAAACATTACCCCCCTCCCTATTCACTGAGGCGTTCATCACTTGCAGGTAAACTTTCTCCAGACTGTGTAGAACTTCCCTCAACTCAACTACTGGCAATCCATGCTCCATCAAGTTACGCACCAATATCGGATTGTCTTCCTTGGGGTTTAAAGTAGAAAAACGTAACCAATTAGGACCTTGAGCAGTGATGGAAACCCCACATGGAAGTTCTGGCACATACCCATCCAACGGGTTGCCTAACACCACTTCATATTCTGGTAGACCAAGAAATTGGCGTTTTAACTCGGTTAGCGAGCCATCTGCGATGATGTTACCTTTACGAATGATAGCGATGCGATCGGCTAACTCCTCAGCTTCGGCTAGGTTGTGGGTACATATCACGATGGCTCGATCGGTTGAGCGTAATTCCTGGATGGCTTCTCTCACCAGCCGCGCACTCTCTGGATCCATAGCGGAGGTGGGTTCATCTAACAACAAGACGGGAGGGGAATGGATTAATGCCCGAGCCAAAGAAAGCTTCTGACGCATCCCCTTTGAAAATTCGCTAATCCGCTCCTGGGCTACATCCCTCAAGTTAAACAATGCCAATAAGTCCTGAACTCGGCGTTGTCGTTCCGGGACTTCCAACCCATAAATTTGCGCAAAAAAGTCCAGGTATTCATCCGCAGGCATGCGTCCGTAAAGGCCATGGTGTTCGGTGAGCACACCAACTATCTCTCTAACTTTATGAGGTTGCACAATCACGTCATACCCCCCAACCTGTGCACTACCCCGCGTTGGTCTAAGAATGGACGTCAAGATTCGCACGGTGGTCGTCTTGCCTGCCCCGTTGGGACCCAAAAGCGCCAGCACCTCGCCTGCCCTGACTTCTAGATTAACATCTCTGAGAGCCCAAAAATCGTCAAACTGCTTACCCAGATTTTCAGCTCGTACCATTACACCCATATTTCTACACCCAAAAAAGCGAGGTTATAAAAACGGGCATTTCACAAGCGCGGGTCAGAACCAACAAAAAAGGAAGATTCCACCAGCCCAAACCTTTTAGAACATATCTGCCCCTGGCACTTCTCTGCACGAGGATAGTTATGACCAGTTGGGTTCAGAATGCCTACTCAGAACCCTGTGTTTTTATCCGTCGGTGACGCAAGTAAAGCGCCACCCCAGCAAGGACTGCCACCACTAACACAAAAACTTGATTGGCGTTCACCCCAACCACTTGAGAAGCATCCAAGCGTAAAAACTCTAACCAGAACCTGCCAATAGGATAAACGATCAAATACACCAAAAACACATCCCCTGGTTTCAAGCGGTCTGCAAAACGTCGCCCCAACCAGATCAGGAGTATCATATTCATCAAGTTCCAGAGAGACTCGTACAGAAAGAGGGGGTGATAGGTGGCATACTGTTCGTATCCTGGTAAACGGTGCCAGGGATCAATAGTTATTGCCCATGGCAAATTCGTCGGAGCACCATACAGCTCCTGATTTACAAAATTACCCCAACGACCAATCGCTTGCGCTAAAGCCAGACCTGGCGCGGCAATGTCTAGCCACATCCCAAAAGACAATTTCCTTCTGCGGCAAAAAATGTAAAGCGCCAGCACCCCACCAATTACACCTCCTGGGATTCCCATGCCACCTTTCCATGTCGCAATCGCATCCAGCGGGTGTGTCAGGTAATAGCGCGTGGTAAAGCCGATTTCAACCATGGATTGAGGGGGGGTGAGGATATGCCATATTCTGGCCCCAATCACACCGCCCACAAGAACCCAAATCAAACCATCCCATACTGTTTCCCCATTCTCCCCTTTCTGCTTGGCTCTGACCATGGATAACCAAGCAGCAGCTATCGCTCCTATCATCACGATAATGCCATAGAAACTAAAAAACAACGGGCCAAGATGAAAACCCATACTACCTCCTAATTAGTCACTCTTTCGCATCAAGCTGTGGGCTTGTTTGCGTACATATAAAATCCGTTGAAAAGCTGTCATGTTCGCAAACAAAGCAATAATGCTCACTCCAACGAGAGGGAGATTAAAAGTCAAAGTCGGTATCAACACGAGATAGCGTTCCAGGCGCGTCAGCATGCCACCTTTGGCTTCAAAGCCCACACTGTTTGCCTTCGCCCGGACATAAGATACCATTACCGATCCGCAGGCCGCCAGATATACCAACAAACACGCCCACCAATTATCTTCTTGCAGGTAATAATATAACAACCCACCCAGTATAGCCATCTCCGAGTAACGATCAGTGACAGAATCGATGAAACCACCAAATTCACTGGAACGTCCCAACAGCCTCGCCATGGCACCATCCAGGGCATCGAAAGGGCCGCTGGCTAAAACGATTAATCCACCTATAGTGAAGAAACCTTGAGACAAAAAGATGCCACCGATAACATTCCCCACCAACCCAAGAATCGTCATCGTGTTGGGGGGAATGCCCAGGCGGTTTAAAAAAGCCGCAACAGGGTCTAATATGTACTTAAAACGCACACGTAATTGATCCGTAAAGTTGCCGGGTTGTTGCTTAGCCGTTTGATCCACAGATATGTACACCAACCTTTCCCATAAAATCCCACACCAGACTGGAAGTGTGTTCAGGTCTTGCAGCTTTAAAGCTACACCGCTTCCATAAAATTGTGATTTTGTCCATATTGAATTAATAAGCGGAATGCTACCGCGACGATACCTTACTGTCAAGCAAAGTTGCCCTGGTTAAGTAACTGTTCGGTGTGGATCTTCTCATACTACCGTGAAACCCTCAATCAATCTTTATCTTCTTCCTCTTCAGGCTCTATCAATACCTCGTGCCCACGACCCCCACTTCGGGATGGACCGATGTACCCCAACTCCATCAATTCGTCTATCAAACGAGCAGCACGAGGATATCCAACACGCAACCTCCGTTGCAGAAAGGAAGCGCTAGCCGTCTGGGTCTGCTGTATCAATTTGATTGCCTCTGCAAGCAAGGCATCCTCCTCTGCCAATCCGGTTTCCTCTTCTAACATTTCTTCCCATGGAGGTCGCGCTTCCAATTCTAACTCCACCCCTTGCCAGTATTTAATCACCCCCTCAATTTCCTCATCACTTACCATCACCCCCTGGGTACGTATGGGCACGCCAACTTCTGGGGGCATGAACAACATGTCCCCACGTCCGAGAAGGTGTTCAGCACCTGGCACATCCAAAATGACTCGCGAATCAACCGAGGAAGCCACCGCAAACGAAATTCGCGCCGGAAAATTCGCCTTGATCAGTCCCGTGACTACCTCCGTGCTCGGTCGCTGGGTAGCGATGACAAGGTGAATCCCTGTGGCCCGTGCTTTCTGCGCCAAACGAACCAGAGTGTTCTCTGTCTGCTCTGGGGCTATCAACATTAGATCTGCCAGCTCGTCAACAAAAACAACCACACGCGCCAGGTGCTCCCCATCTTTCCGACGCCGGATCTTCCGATTGTACGATTGGATGTTACGCGCTCGCATTTCTTCTAATAAAAGATAGCGTCTTTCCATCTCTACTACAGTCCACCTTAATACGCCCAAATTTCGTTCCAGATCCGTCTCAACTTTGCCATACAGATGGGGTAATCCATTGAAACGCACCAACTCTACCTTCTTGGGATCAATCATCACCAGACGCAGGTCCTGGGGTGTATTGTTCATCACCAAGCAGATTGCCATGGCGGCAATGCAAACCGACTTGCCCGAACCGGTCGTGCCAGCTATCAGCAGGTGGGGCATCTGCGCCAGATCGGCGAATACCTGTCGCCCAGAAACATCCAACCCCAGCGCAATGGACAACGGAGAACCCAGCTTGTAAAAAGCCTCCGACTCGAGGATAGGACGTAAACGGACATTGCTGGATTTTACATTTGGCACCTCAACTCCTACATACGGTTCACCTGGCACCGGAGCTTGAATGCGTAACCTTGAGGCGGACAAAGCCAAAGCCAGGTCACGTGACAACGCTGAAATCTGCGAAACGCGCACCTTTTGTTTTTGCACCTCCCCCTCCACGGTCTGCCTTTCTGTATACCCCGGCTCTAAGGCAAACTGAGTAACGGTCGGTCCCACACGAAAACCCACGACCTTCGCGGGGATGCCGAATTCCGCCAAGGTCTTTTCGATCAGACCCGCTATCAGGTTGATGTGCCGCTCATCTGGAAGGTAGTCCACCTGCTCACTGAGTAAGGTCAACGGTGGCAATCGCTCATCACGCGCAGGAGGAGGAGCCCCAGAAGCATTATCCGCCACCCGGAATTGTTTGCGAAATTCAGGTGGAATTTTCATCTGTTTCTTCTTATCCGAAAAACGATCGGATTTTTTTGCCTGCTTCTGACCCACTACAGGAGCCACGCTTACAACTGGTTCTGCCACCTCCGCCCCTGGCATTGTCTCCAAAGACGCCATGCGCCAACGTACCCATCCAGGGATAATACCCGGCTTCCTCAACCACAGGATAAGTCCGCCGACACATGCGAAGATTACAATCACCCAACTCCAAAATCTTCCGAATACCAGGCGTACCCCTTCAGCCAACCCCCAGCCAATCAGGCCACCATCCAGTCCAGCCTCTGCCCGTTCAATGGAGGTTCCACCTGACAATGCCAACAACGCTAACAGTGCAAAGACAACCAGCTCAAAGCTCAACACCCTTCCCCAACGTATGGGGGGCAGCTCTCCTGCACGTCGGCGGAACATCATCCACCCACCCACACCCAGACCGAGCACCAAAAAATAACTGCCCCAACCCAGCCAACGCCGACAAAAAGTCACTAATGGAGTGAGTAACACACCTTTCGTTAGACCGACCAAAGCCAGCAACAATATCAAAGCCAGCGCAAACCCAAGGACGCCTCCTATATCCCAAAGGTAGCCTCCAATACGCGCCAAAACGCCAGAGAGGAGCTTCTGCCAGGGAGCAGCAAGCAGGCCTAATTCCTCAGCAGGCTTCTCGGGCGGTTTTTCAGGCATCGGTTAAACTCCTTCACCACCAAACACTTCAGACTCGGAGACAGTTGCCTTGTCAGCCATCCAATTTAACAGGCGCAAACCCAGGCGATGTCGTTCAGGTTCCACGCTCAGGATCTCCACAATGACATGTTGTCCCTCCTCCAACACACTCTCATGCTGGATGTCCGACGGAAATCCCATCTGGGATACATGGATTAACCCCTCCACACCTGACTCCAGGCTGGCAAAAGCGCCAAAAGGAACCAAGCTGGTTATCACTGCCCCAGTTATTTGCCCGGGTTGGTAAAGCATCCCAACATTCTCCCAGGGATTTGGCAACAACCGCTTGCGGCTAAGAGGGACTCGCCCACGCTTGTGATCCACCCCTAACACAGAGACAATGACCGTATCTCCCACATCCAAAATATCGCAAGGATGCCTTACCCTCCCCCAGGAGAGCTCAGAAATATGAATTAACCCCTCCAGCCCTCCCAAATCCACGAAAACACCGAAGTCAGTTACATTGGTAACCGTACCTTGAACCTTCTCACCGACTCTTAGACTTTTCAACAACTTCTTCCGGCAACCTGGCTCAGACATGGCAGCTCGCTCAGAAAACACCACCCTTTCCCGTTTGGGATCGCACTCAATCACTTTGAGACATAGCATTTTGCCCAGGAATGAGGATAACAAATCTTCCCGCTCCCCATTGTCATTTTCGTAATCATACATCTTCACCAGATGGGAAACGGGTAAAAATCCTTTTATCCCTCCTCTTCCTACCAATAAACCGCCGCGGTTGAAACTCACCACAGGTAAATTTATGACCATTTCCTGTTCATACAACTGCTGAATGCGCATCCAATCTATCTCTTCACAAAATGGTTCTTCTTCCTCGTCATCGAAACGATTTTCCATCTCAACCAACACTGATTCCCACCAACCCTCATCAGGCGAGTGTGGTGTGTCAGCAGGAAAAGATGAAGCATCTAAATCGCTCATAGCAACCTCTTCATTACACTCCCTAAACGCTAACTATGATTTCATCCTCCGCAACCTTCTCCGAACGTGCTTGGTGTTCCATTTCTTCAATAGCCTGTGCTACAGCTTCCACAGCCACGCGCTGTTTGCGGTAAAGGTCTGCTTCTGACATAGCCAGTCGCAAGGCTACCTCACGAACTTTTCGACCTTCCATGAATTTCATCTCCAGAATATTGTACAAAATCCACTCTGCGGTGAAACGACGTTCACCTTCAGGACGCACCCGCTCAACTGCCTGACGAAGGATGGCTCGTAAAGCGTTCACCGGATTATCATCATGCTCCTCCATTGCCTGGGCGACAATTCGAAGGCGCATCAAGGGGCTTTTGGCCAGCTTAGGCCCACCCCAAAAATGGTTGAGGGCGTCTTTTACCCATTGGGTCAGGTCAGTGGATGAGGGCACCTCCTCTGGAGAGGTGAGCAAGCCCCGACCATTGTAGCGTGCCGCGGCTCTTAAGCGGTGAATCAAATCTACCTGTGGAGTGAGCACTTCTACCGCCGTGAATACCTCTTGCTGCATTCGACGATCTTCCAACGCCAGGGAGGCCCGATCTGCCAACTTGAGCAACGCCTGATACTGATCCTCATCCAAAGCATCACCCGTCCCACGCGTTACCCCTAACAACCCCAAGGTTCTTCTGTCGCCCCTTTCTGTTTGAGGATGATATAACGGTATCACCCAGAAATCCCCCCAGGAGAACAATCCCTCAATTGAACCGCTCTGAACTACCTCCAGTAACTGTTGCGATATTTGATCGGACTGCAACTGCTCGGGTTTCCCCATGGTCACCATTAGTTCCGGACCATCCGCCCCTAATGAAGCGATGAAACCCTCGTTCACTTGAAAGTTATCGCAGACCGCGGCCAGGATGGCTTCCAGGAACTGATGCAGGTCTCTACGGGTGAGCAGCTTTTCCTCCAGTAGCTGCAACCGATGAACATCCCCCCCATCGCTACCATGAAATAAAAACCGCTCCCATATGGGTGCAAAGATCGTAATGACATGTTCAAAAATGATGACAGTGCCAACCATCACCAATGGAACCGCAGAAGTATATGAAATCCCTCGAGCCTCGCCTGCCCGACGTACCAGAGTGACTACTGCCAGGGTTGTTGAAGCTGTCACCGGACCACGTAAAATCCAGCGTAGCAGCCGGCTCCTGATCACCCTATCAGGCCACGATACCCCAAAAAAGGCTACAGCGTAAGCCATCACTACTAACAAAACCGTTGTCAGTAGGGTATTCAAAGTAACGCTCACCCAAAAGAACAGAGGGTGGTATTCGGCGATTGTTGAGCCATACAACAAGTACGGGAATGAGCCTAACGCCGGAGCTAGTGCACCGATCATCAGATATACCATTCGGCGGCGGCTGGTGGGAGTGCGTGTACGTTGAAACGCCCGCCACAAATTTATCCACGCTAAAACCATGCTTCCCATGTAGAACAAAGTAAAAATTATGGTCAAAGCGGTACGTTCTAGATACGGCGCAGGCCCTCCCGTTATAAGAGAACCAACCAACCACCCGGAAGCCAACGTAACGAAAAAGCCCAAACCCAAGGCATAACTCATATAAACCAGGGCACGTCGTCTGCCACGAGAGGGCCTTCCCGTAGTGGCCAACAAAGCATCCGAAAAGTGTAGATAAGCTGCAGGTAGAAACCCCAGACCAACCCACTGAAGGTGCAGCCAAAACACGATCTCCTCTTCCGTTGAAGCTGCGCTACTTACGGCCTTGCCACTAAACACGATAACCACACAGAATAAAATGGTGGCAAATGACCGAGCTACTCGATCCCGTAGGTTAAACGTCAAAGCATACAACAAGAGTGAAGTAGCTGTTATAGCAATCCCCGCTGTAAGTATCTGAGCAATCGTGCGAAAGGCACTTACTAAAAAAACATCCATACCGCTAATCAATCAAACTACTCTCTAAGAACCTTCCAACCTCAACGTAAAAGACGGGAAAAAAACAAGGCAATATCCTGGTTGGGATAGTAGTGGTCACTGAAGCCGCAAAACTCATATCCCAATTTTTGGGCCAGGCGAATGGCCGGGTGGTTCTTCGATTGCATCTCTAAGACCAGGCGTTTCTTTTTCATCTGCTCGGCCCATTTTTGGGAGGCCAACAACAAGGCAGTACCCACGCCTCTCCGTCGTTGAGCCGAAACTACGGCTAAATCCGTTACCCATACACTCTCCGGGGCCACACCCTCCATCAAGCTGGCGTACCCTACAACCATTCCCTCTAACACAGCCACCAATAAGGCAGAACGCTGCTGCCAATCGTCCTCCAGTTTAGCTGTACGACGAGGATACCCTACCCGAACCGAGCGCGGCAGGCGTACCTCCCGAAACGTTACCGTTACCTGACTGTTGTCTACTTCCTCCTCCATCTGCCAGACATATTCTGTGGTATAGCTGTGATCCATGGCTATCAGCCATTGCACATCGGTTGATATCGCTGGACGGACTTCAATGGACGGCATACCACCTCCAGAACATATTACTCGGGCTCAGTTACGAATACTGAAATCATACAGGGTGTTAGAGATACCCCAGTGCTATCGGTTACCACTAATCTCAGGATATATTCACCCCTGGGCAGGTTGGTGGTCTCCCAATACCCCAACCTCTCATCCCGTTTTAACTCTCGACCCGCTCCAATCGTAAGCCAGAGTGATTCACCTGGTCGAGCCATCTCATACAAATAAAACCCAAAGTTAGGCACATCTATTGTTCCTATAATCTCCACTGTGCCGCTGACCTGCTCGCCCTTTTGAGGCGAGGTAAAGGCCAACTGCCCCTCCACACACCCGCTCTCATCCACCTGAATGGTGGGCAGAGGCGTAGCAGTAGCTGCAAGCGCACCCGCTTCAGGAATCACAGTGTTTTCAACCTCCCCAACAACGACACCTAACGTACTGGTGGGCAGTGGCATCACCTCAGACACGGTCGGGGAAACAAACGAAACCAACACGAACACAGATACCGCCGCCAGCAATGTCAGCACAAGAATAACCGCCGAATGATTAAGACGTTGATGCGCACTTTCCCGCTCCAACCCATATACCGCTTGTCTGAGCTCACCCCAGGCTTGCACAAAATGACGTAGATATACAACGAAACCAACCCCTAAAAGAATGTAAATCAACACCTCATAACTCTGAAAGAAACGAAGTACCTCTTCCATCCTTCACCGATTATTTCATATTTTTTAGCACCCCCTTGAGTAGTGTCTTTAATTTTGGAACGATAATTCCACCAGCCTCTAGCACCTCCGCATGTGTGGTAATCGTAGAGCCGTCTAAATTCGCCTTGTTGCTGATTCCAGAAACGCCCAATACACGCAAGCCGCCATGTCGTGCTACGATGACTTCTGGGACGGTTGACATACCCACAGCATCTACCCCCACAGAGCGCAGGAAACGTAAATCCGCTGGAGTCTCAAAGGATGGGCCACCCAAACAAACGTACACTCCTTCTCGAAGGGGTATTCCTTCGTCTGCAGCAACCCTCCGCGCTAAATCATGCAATTCACGATCGTAAGCCTGACTCAAATCCGGAAACCGCGGCCCGAGTTCATCAATGTTAGGACCATATAAGGGATTAAAACCCGCCATGCCCATTATATTCAGGTGATCGGTTATCAACATCAAGTCCCCGGGGATAAATTCTGGATTCACTGCACCTGCTGCGTTAGTGACAAATAAAAATTCCACGCCCAACCGTTGCATCACCCGAATGGGCAATCCAACTTGAGCCATCGTATATCCTTCATAATAGTGACTGCGCCCCTGCATCACCATAACGTCTTTGCCTTCCAGGCGTCCCATTACCAAACGCCCTGTATGTCCCTCCACGGTTGAAACCGGCCAGTAAGGAAGTTCGTTATATGGAATGGCCACACTGTCGTCTACTTCTTCAGCCAGAGAACCAAGTCCGGAACCCAGAATCAAACCAATTTGAGGTTTCCGACGTATTCTCCTGCCCACAGTAGCCGCTACTTCATCAATTTGTTTCAGGGTGAAATAATTACTCATAATCCTGTCATTCTCCAAGTTGTAGAGACACTTTCACTCCTCCACAACTGGCACGTAAGCGACGAATAAGTGCCTGGGTAGATAGTGGGTTCGTATGCCCCAGCAATGCCTGCAACTCGATTAGAGAACGACCTTCCTGATAAAAACACAACGCTGCAGTGTGGCGCAATACCCGTGGGGTTAATCGGAAAGGCAGGTCAGCTTCTCTGCCCCACCGACGCAGTATTTGCCATACCCCCTGGCGGGTCATCCCACCTCCCATCTGACTGATGAACAACGCAGTTTCATGCACATTTTTAATTAATTCCGGTCGCCCAACCTCCAAATATCTCTTTATCACCTCGTAGGTGGCCCCGATAGGAAACCATGCCTTACCTTTGCCTCTCTGCAGAGCAATCCGTCGGGTATACAAATCTATATCAGTAATGTTCAGCTCCACCAGATTACGTACAGAAACACCCGTTTGCAGTATCAACGCAAAAATCGCCTGGTCCCGACAGGCAATGGGCCGGCGATCCGCTCGCAGTTTCTTCCACACACTCTCCAGTTGTTCGGTATTCAAACAATCCGTTGGAGACTGGGGTGGGGCATTGTCTACCACTTTTACGATACCCTCATCTTGTTCAAGTCTGGCTACAGCCACACCCTGTTCCATGAGATAATCCGCCAATCTGCGCAGTGCAGAAACACGCCGCAGCAACGTTGTACGTCGTCGCCCTGCGCGGATCTCAGCTTCCAGGAATTTTCGGACAAGGTCGCGGGTGAAATCGGTTACTTCTGGCTCGCGTCCCAGTTGTTGCCGTAAGAATGTCAACCAACGGCGTAAATCTCCAGCGTATGCCTGTCGGGTTCGAACTGAACAACCCCTCCGAACCTCCATTTCCTCTAAAAAAGACCTAACCTGCCTTTTCATCTACCACTACTCGCTACCATTGATGTGACCTTCTGCGATTATAGAAGGACTAACATTATATCAAGTTATTATTACGATTATATTGGGATTTTATTCCCTTCAACCCTGCATTTTTAATGCCTCACCGTTTTCTCCTGGTATAAGTTATCCAAAACAGTTCTGAAAGCCTCTACTGTGCGTTCTATACCTTCTAAGTTCACCCAATAATGAGTCACTAACCGAAAACTCCTCATGCTTACAACTCCCACACGGATACCATACTCGAGGAGCCTCAATTTGACATCCTCTGCTGTTGCCGGAACGGTATCAGCTATTGTAAGGTAGACCATGTTCGTTTGGGGTGGTTGAGGGATACAGATACCATCAATTTCAACCAATTTATCCGCTAAGGTCTTAGCCAGAGAATGGTCCTCCCCCAAACGGTCAATCATTTGCTCTAAAGCAACAATGCCCGCGGCAGCCAAGACGCCAGCCTGACGCATCCCTCCCCCCAACTGCTTACGTACCCGTCGCGCGCGAAGGACGAACTCTTTCGACCCGCATAACACCGAACCCACAGGGGCACACAACCCCTTGCTCAAGCAAAAAGTCACAGAGTCGGCTGGAGAGCTGAGGCTTTCCGCCGATACGCCCAAAGCAACCGCGGCGTTAAAAATTCGCGCTCCATCCAGGTGCAGATACATGCCATGTGCGTGAGCTAAATCTGCAACTGCCTGTGTATATTCTTGTGTCAACGCAACCCCACCACAGCAGTTATGCGTGTTTTCTAGGATAACTAACCGCGATATAGGGAAATGAGCATCCTCTGGGCGCAACGCGGCTTTTACGTCTTCCAGGCGCATTGTGCCATCCGGTTGGTTGGGGACAGTATGGGGATGCACCCCACCCAACGCAGAGATACCTCCCGCCTCGTACAGAAAAGTGTGCGCCAGAGTCCCCAAGATCACCTCATCCCCGCGATTACAATGCGCCAGTACTGCCGCCAGGTTTCCCATCGTTCCGGAAGGGACGAACAATCCAGCTTCCTTTCCCATTTTGTCAGCAGCTAAAGCCTCCAACCGGTTGATTGTGGGGTCTTCCCCATATACGTCATCACCCACTTCAGCGTGGGCCATGGCTTCACGCATCTCCGAAGTTGGGTGTGTCACTGTATCCGAACGCAGGTCTACTATATCCACAGACACCTCCAAATCTGTTAGCGATTCCAACAACACAACCTCGCCAGAACCGCAGTCATTAGAAATCAGTCTTACAACACCCCGCCGCGTAAGTGTTGCAATGCCTCCTCGAGTTCTCTGGGCAAGGGGGCCTCAAAAAGGCGCTCCCCACCCGGCAAGGTGACTTTCAACCGTGCTGCATGTAAAAAATGGCGTCCAAGGGACAAACTCGGTTTTCGTTTTCCATAGACCGTATCCCCAACAACCGGACAACCCAAGAACGCCAGGTGTACCCGAACCTGGTGAGTCCTGCCGGTGATGGGGTGCACCTCCAACAGCGTATGCTCTCTGAACGTTTCGAGCACTCGATATTCACTGAACGCTTCCCGACCCCTGCCCATTGGAACCACCTGCATACGCTTACGTTGGGCAGTATCCCGCAGGATGGGTGCTTCCACCCTGCCTGCCGGCGTTGGGGGAGCTCCGTCCACCAGCGCCAGGTACGTCTTTTCCACCAGGTGGTTGCGAAACTGTTTCTGTAACCAACGACGGGTACTATCGTTTTTCGCCACAATAATCACACCGGATGTGTCCTTATCCAGACGGTGCACTACCCCCCAGCGGTCTGCCTCCCCCACACCTCGAACCTCCGGTGCATGTGCCAATACAGCGTGTACAAGCGTCCCTGCCTTGTGCCCGGTTGCGGGATGAACAACCATCCCCGCGGGTTTGTCCACCACCAACACATCCTCGTCCTCAAAGAGCACATCCAACGGGAGGTATTCTGGCAAGACCTTATCCGTTTCTGTTGGCGGAAGATGAACCCGTACTTGGGCTAACCTCTCCAGCTTGAACCCGCTCTTCATTGTCAGTTCACCATTTACCTCCACCCGCCCCCCTTTTATCAACCCCTGTAATTGGGAACGTGAATATTCTGGCAAACTGGCTACCAGAAACTTATCCAACCTCTGAGATCCTTCTTCTTCAAAAAGGAGAACAACCAGACGTTCACCCAACTCAGAGTGACTCTCCTTCCCCCACCGATTCTGAACTCTGACTTATCCGAGCATCAGACGGAATTTGCGCGTGCTTCTTACCCCTTCCCATTATCCAGGTCCCTAGCAGGAGCAGGGCCACTCCCACCGAGATGCTCGAATCGGCCACGTTGAACACCGGAAAATTGCCCACAGCGATAAAATCCGTCACATGTTCAACTGTCAAGCGATCCACCAAATTCCCGCCGGCTCCGCCCAATTGCATGGCTAAAGCCACGCGTAAAGGCCACTCTTCATCCGGGATACGCGGGTAATAATACAGGATAGCAACAATCACCACGAACGCCAAAACGGTGAAAAATAGCCCAAGGTTCTGAAACAAGCCAAAAGCTGCTCCGGTGTTCGTCCAATGCACCACTTTGATAAATGGCAAGACATTCGACCAGGGCGCCCAGACCTCACCAAAATCCAGACGCGTACGAACCAGATGTTTCGTCCACTGGTCAACGAAGATAATCAATCCAGCCACCAGAAACAGAAATCCATACCTACCGACGATTTTTCTCAAATCTACCTCCATACAACTTCTGCATTCCTCAGTTCTTCATTGTACCCCAGTCAACCACATAACTCAGCACTTCGTAGATGACCGCCCACCGATATCTTGCGGGAATGCACACCAGATGTGCCGAACAACCTGAACGGCAATCGCTGGAACCAAATCCTGATAAGGGTACCGAAACCTCTGGCAAAGCCATCAACGCCTGGCTCCAGAGACATTCCCAAGGCACATCCCCAACCACCCTATCGTTGGTCGCCAGGAAATAGAATCCGACGATATCGGCTTTGGAACGCAGCGCATCTACGTGCCAGTGAGGTCGTCCATCGCCCCTCAGATGTCTTTCCAAGCGCGAGCGCAAACCCCCAGACCCGAAGGCACTTCCCACGTAGATGTATTTTCCCGCAGCAAAGGTGGCCCTCCCAAGTCTCCCTGTAATCACGTGCACACGCTGAGAGAGGGTCAACAACAAAGCATAGACGCCGATTGTTTGAGGAATATCTACCATCACTTACAAGTTTCCAATCATCAATAAGATTGTACCCCAAGGTACTGTCTCTACACACAAGGCTGACCATCTAAAAGCGATAGCCACATTACAGCTTGACTCCCCCTCCCAGCCCAATCTATAATCATCCCACACCAAAAGTAAGAGGTGAAAAATGCCTGCATCCCACACAGCAGATACTATCTATCAACGCCCGGTTGAATTACTCCAACACCTCATCCGTTTCGACACCACTAACCCACCCGGTAACGAAGCCGAGTGCATAGCCCACATTAACAGCCTGCTTACCCAGGCTGGGTTTACAACCACCCTCATCGCCAAAGATCCAAACCGTCCTAATTTAATCACCCGTATGGAAGGCCGAGGGGAGACACCCCCGCTTTTACTGTATGGTCATGTAGATGTGGTCACAACCGCCAAACAACAGTGGACACACCCTCCTTTTGCCGGAAAAATAGTTAATGGCTTTGTATGGGGGCGCGGGGCGTTGGATATGAAAAGTGGCGTCACCATGATGTTAACTGCTCTGCTTAGGGCAAAAGCGGAGAGGATCATCCCAGCCAGAGATATCGTGTTAACCGTCCTGAGCGACGAAGAAGCGGGAGGTGACTACGGCGCAAAATACCTGGTCGAAGAGCATTCCGAGCATTTCGAGGGCATCCGCTACGCTTTAGGAGAATTTGGCGGTTTCACCATGTACATTGGCAAACAGAAATTCTACCCCATCCAAGTTGCCGAAAAACAAATGTGCTGGATGAAAGCCACCACCCATGGTCCGGCTGGTCACGGTTCGCAGCCCATGCACGGTGGTGCCATGACAAAACTAGGCAAGCTACTCCTCGCCCTGGATCGTTACAGCCTGCCAGTTCACATTACCCCAGTTGTACGCCAGATGATTTCATCCCTGGCCTCGACCCTTCCCTTCCCTCAAGGCTTCGTTCTGCGACAACTGCTCAACCCTCTACTAACCAATCGTGTGCTGAAGCTCCTGGGAGAAACCGGTAAATCCTTTGTTCCGCTCTTCCAAAACACAGTAAACGCCACCATCGTTCAGGGAGGGGAAAAAGTGAACGTGATTCCCAGTCAAATCGTCCTGGAGATGGATGGGCGCTTGCTCCCGGGTTATACCCCCAAGGAGATGATCACCGAACTTCGCCAGCTCATTGGTCACGAAGCAGAGCTGGAAATTGTCCGTCACGACCCGGTTCCTGAAAATGTGGATATGGGCTACTTCGAAATCTTAGCAAACATTTTGCGCCAACTCGATCCTCAGTCTCACCCTATCCCCCTGCTCCTGCCAGCCGTCACCGATGGACGTTTCTTCTCGCGGCTTGGCATTCAGACTTATGGTTTTATACCCATGAAGCTGCCCAAAGGTTTCATTTTCAACAGCATCATCCATGCTGCTGATGAACGGATCCCCATCGAAGCCCTCGATTTCGGTACAGAGGCAATATACCGTCTCCTGTCACTGAAATAGACTTCTATATTTTGCAGCATCTGTGTGGGTTACGCCTCTCAAAAATCCCGCCTGGCGAAAATTCTCACCGCGAAGATCAAAACCACCACAGCATAGAAAAACCCATACCATACCATTAACAAGCTAGGGACCGAGGCCGTCGAGAACGGCGAAAAACCTAAGGAGGCAACCAGAGGGGATTGCATCTCGAAAGCCGCTCGCTTCCAGAGGGCTTCACTCGGGAAGATCAGGCTGGAAATTATTCCCACATTGATGGCCGTCTGATTTTCAACAAACCCACCGACATACTCTATCCACCCACCGATAAACGACACGCCGTAAAGCCCAAACGCAAGCACACCGTTAGCCAACGTAGATAGCATTGTCCCACCCAGTAAGGATACGCTGAGCAACAGCATCGAGTTAAGCCACATCAACCCCAGACCGCGCAATGCGTGAGGGGCCACATAACCAGAGATGCAAAAGACGATAGCCATTGTTCCCCCTGCCAGCAATACCAAATAGGTGGTCAACATCACCACAAAGCCAAACCACTTTCCAAACAGTATTTCCCAACGTCGCACGGGTTTGCTCACCAACGTCTGGATCGTCCCCGAGGCAATCTCACCTGAAAGCGTGTTGACCGACGTTAACCCGCTCATCACCACGGTCAAGAAGTTAATCGCATATAAACCGGCCATGAGCAGAAAGTTATAAAATTCGTTGAGTTCAACCAGTGTCAGCTTGCGAGACGTGCTGCCTCTGAAATCCAAATGCAAATAATAGAATCCTATACCATAGACCGCCAGAAAGAGCACTGCCAGCAGCAAAGCGCCCCATAAAATTTTGCGCCGGGCAGCTTCATTAATCGTAAGACGGGTAACGACTAACAATGTCCTTATCATTCTCATCCTGCCTTCACACCCTATCTACAACCCTCCATCGGTTCCTACAATTTGGATGAACAAATCCTCCAGCGATACCTGCTGGGGCGCCAGGGTAAAAACCTCCGCACCGCGTTCGACCAGATACCGGTTTATTTCCGCAAGTGAAGCTGCCACCTCAACCGTGAGATAAATCCGCTCGCCCTCCATACGCACTGTTTCTGACCAACGAGATAACCCACTCAATATCTCCGGCGTCATGTTACGAGCACGAATCTCTACTCTGTGAGCACCATCCAACAATGTCTTCAAAACACCGGCATGGACAACCTCACCATTCTTGATGAAAGCCACCCGATCACAAGTGATCTCAACCTCGCTGAGAAAGTGTGAATTCAGAAAAACCGTAGCCCCTCTCTCACGTAACTGCCTGATGATATCCCGCACCAGTCTGCGACCCACGGGGTCTAGGCCCGATGTCGGCTCATCCAGCAGGACTAATTCGGGTTCGTTTAGCAGCGCCTGTGCCAGCCCAATTCGCTGCAACATCCCTTTGGAGAACGCATGCAGTGCTTTGTTCGCATGCGGCCTCAGACCCACCAGCTCAAGCAATTCCTGTACCCTGTTTTTGATCTGGAGGGGGGACATGCTATACAGAGAAGCATGAAAGGTGAGAAATTCGGATGCTGTTAACCAATCATGAAAGCGGAGATGTTCAGGCAAAAACCCAATACGAGCCCGCGTGAGGCGATCACCCAGGGTGGCCCCCAGCAACCTTCCCTCCCCCGCGGTCGGGGTGATTAATCCTAACAGCATTTTTACCGCGGTTGTTTTCCCTGCCCCATTGGGGCCAAGGAAGCCGAACACCTCGCCAGGTTCTATTTGTAGGGAGAGGTCTTTTACCGCGACTACATCCCCATAAACCTTTTGTAGATGATGGGTTTCAATAGCGAAGGTGGGTGCAGTCATGGGCAGAAAAAGTGGAATCTAGGGAAAAGGGGAAACAGGTTAAGGCAAATGAGAATTCAAACAGGCAGGCTGGTTATCTGCAACGTGTTCCACATACCACCTACAACCTGCCTGTCCTATAAATTATATAGAGGATTTTACCCTACTCAAGGGTAGCAGCAAGCTCTAGCGCATCCTCCTTATCTCCCTCTCCGGCGAGCGCATAGAAAAGGCCGTCTTTCAACCAGACCAGGGTGTAACGCGGGTTCCAACCCGAGGCTCGCTCCATGATCGTCCCAGGCACTCCATCAACGATCACATCATAATACTCCGCTCCGGCTGGAATGGGAACCACGAGCGTCGTAGACCAATCCACCCGCCCGCTGAAGTGAGCCGCCTCCTCTTCCCTCAACCCCAAAACCTGCAAAAACGCCTCTCCTATTTGGTTAATCTCCAGCCCTGGGAGAGCCGTAACTGTTGGGGAAGGCGATTGAACGAGTACGGTGCAGGTGTAATCGCTAGCATTAATTTCCTCTTGTGCTTCCTCTTCCAGGGCACACGTTCCATACAAAGCCGTAACCATGTCGTACAGGTTAACCGTCACCACTGCCCCATCTATATCCCTGGGTAACTCAATATCCTCGCGCCCAATCTCATCTAAAAGAGCCTGCCAACGGTCTCTATCAACTTCAAATGTTATCTGCATAGCAGGTTGGTAGATGAGCCTCCAATCCCCTTTAAAATCAGCAGGAAGACGCACGTTGAAACCAGCCAACTCACTGGCTTCAAACTTATCGGAAACATCTTGATCTTCTCCTTGCGATTCAACTTGGATATTATCCGACAGCATGCGTTCAAATTTGATCAAATAACTCTCCATGTCCTCGGGCAGGTTAGCCGGGTTGAACTGAACAACTTCTATTTGTTGCACCCTGAACAACCCTAAAAAACCATTGGCAATAGCCTGAACGGACGGAAAAGCAAGGGCAACGGATAACAGTAAAACTACCGCCAGTGTTATCCAGACAGGTCGGTAGCGTTTTCCAAAAATCCCCTTCAACATGACAACCTCCTCTGATTGTACCTTCGTCAGCAGGGTTTGCATCCTGGCACGTACATTACCAAGTGAGAACTGAGCGTTTCCGGAGTCAGGGTCTAAGGTAAACAAGTGCCCCTTCACACGCTCAGAGCGCAGGCGTAATGCCTCCAAACGCTCCCCACAGGGGGCACATAGGGAAAGATGTTCACACACCAAAGCTTGCTCCCTTGAATCCAATTCCCCATCATTGTATGCCTTCATCTGACCAATGGTTAGATGCATGACCGATCTCCTATACTTTCATGATAACAGCGCTCGAATTCACGTTCAGCTCGTACCAGCATGCTGCCAATCGAAGCAGGCGATACTCCCAAAACGGCAGCCAATTCAGAATAGGATAATCCAGAATAGCGCAGAATCAGCAGCTTCGCTGAGCGTGGTCTTATGTGGGACAACACCCTTCGGACATGTTCTCGCTCTTCTCTTTTTTCCGTCTCACGTACCGGATTTTGGGGTGGTGAAGCCTCGATGAGCTGTTTCCCGGCTTGTATTTCGTACCGTTTTCTACGTTGACCCGCGCGTACCGCATTTAGCCCCAGGTTTGTAGCCACCCGATACAACCAGCCCTCCGGGTTTTGCCCCCTCCCGAGCAGATGGGGGCGACGATATAGGCGGATGAACGTTTCCAGCGCCAGATCCTCGGCTTCGTCCCAGTTCCCAATCAGGCGAAAAACCACCTTGCAGACCCGTTCCCAATGCGTCTCAAACAACGCCTCGAACCTGGTTTCATCGTCTTCTGCTAAGTGCTTCACGTCCTATACTGCCAGAGTCATGCTGTCCGTCGCGCAGTTTGCTGCGGGAGACGACTTTCGCCTGCTACTTAATAAACACCAGCCAGGCGAGATTTGTGACCTGCGGTCAAACTTCCGTGGGTAAGTCAGACCCGCTCCCATGAAAGTATATACGCGGTACACGGGTATTGATGTTGGTGAGAACCTCGTAGGGGATGGTTCCAGCCCATTCAGCCAGGTCCTCACAGGTAATCGTTTCCCCATCCGCTTCACCGATCAGGATGACCTCATCCCCGTTGTAAGCCGAATCCCATTCGATGTTGACCACCATCTGATCCATGCAGATTCTCCCCACCACAGGATACTTCTTTCCCCGGATGATGACCTGCGCCTTATCCGACATGCAACGAAAATACCCATCTCCATATCCCACTGGAACAGTAACTGCCCGTACCAGGTGATCGCTCTGCCAGGTCCATCCATAGCTTACCGGATTGCCTGGCTTGATGACCTTGAAATACACCACGCGCGATCTCCAGGAAAGGGCTGGTTTAACGGCAATGGTCCGCGGCACCCCAGAGGATGGGTACACACCAAAAAGCAGAATGCCAGGCCGAACCAGGTCCAGGTAACTCTCGGGAATCTGAAGGATGGCTCCAGAGTTGGCAATGTGCCTGATGGGGAGTGGATATCCCCGATCCACAAAAAAATTCAATACCTGATTGAAGCGATCCAATTGCAGATACGCAGAGCTTAAATCCGCGGAGTCCGCATTGGCAAAATGGGAAAAGATTCCTTCCACCTCAACATGCTGGCAACGCAGGGATGCTTCCAGGAAAGGGAGGGCGCTGTAGTAATGTACACCTATACGCTCCATGCCTGTGTCAATCTTCAAATGCACCTTGGCGATCACTCCCATTTCCTTGGCTGCCTGATCAATCAACTCTACCTTTTCGATAGATGAAGCGGTCAGGGTCAAGTTGTTTTCCAGGAAGAGCGGAACATGACTCCCCATGATGCCCCCCAACACCAAAATAGGGATGGTGATGCCCTGTTCCCGAAGGAGCATCCCTTCTTCCAGCATGGCCACTCCCAGGTAATCAGCCCCCAGCTCTTCCATGAGCCGTGCAACCACAACCAGCCCATGACCATAAGCGTTGGCTTTCAGGATGGGCATGATCCTGGTTGAACCTATATGTCCTTTGATCGTATAGAAATTATGCTTCAGACGATCTAAGTCCACCTCCACATGCGTGGGTCTGACAATGCCATTTTCAGAGATTGTAGGTTGATGAATGGATTGCATGTATCCAATAGCCATCTTTCTTCTGATTGATGATGAGATTATACTATCCTTAAACAAACGACATACGATAACCGTACGAAATGCGTACCACACCTCTATAGGCGCTACACACTGATTGCTTGTGTTTTTTCCGCTTCAAGCCGCCTCAGAAAAATCCTTTACCGCATTGCTTTTCAGGGAGTAGTTTTTATGGCTCATATATTTGCAGTTTCCGATGGCACCGGTATTACAGCCGAGCGTGTAGTTCAGGCTGCCTTGACCCAGTTTGATGCCTCTCAGGTCACCATCACGCGATACGGGAAAGTGCGCACCGAAGGACACATCCGCGAAATCGTAGCCGAGGCCAGTCAGGTGAACGGTTTTATCGTCCACACCTTGGTCTCCGAGGCTTCCCGTCGCACCATGCTCAATGAAGGACGCACCTTGAACGTTACCACAATTGACCTGATGGGACCGCTGTTGGTGCGGCTCTCGGATTTGCTGGCTGTCCCTCCTCGCTCTGAACCGGGACTCCTTTTCCCCTTCGATGCTAGCTACATGCAGCGCATTGACGCTATTGATTTTGCTGTTCGTCATGATGATGGAGCTAACGTTCACGAACTATACAAGGCAGACATCGTTTTGGTAGGCGTATCGCGTACCTCAAAAACCCCGGTGAGTATTTATCTGGCGTATCGCGGCTGGAAGGTTGCCAACATCCCCATCGTGCTCCATGTAGAACCTCCTGAGGAGCTTTTCAAACTACCCTCTTATAAGGTCATTGCCCTGACCATCCAACCTGATCGTTTGGTCGAATTGCGCCGGGCGCGCCTGGAGCGGATTGGAACTTTCCCGCGAGGCTACGCTGACTTAGACCATGTTCGCCAGGAGGTAACGTATGCCTATCACATCTTCGATCGGCGACGTGGCTGGCAACTGATTGACGTGACCAGCAAACCGATCGAAGAGATTGCCGCTGAGGTGGTCACATTGTTGGGGCATTCCAGCGAACTTGAGTAGGTGCGTCACACCTTACCTCACTTTGTTAGTCAGTTCGTACGGGGCTTAACAGCAGAGCGCTGGCGGCCGTACAGACCGCGCCAAAGATGAACATGGCCGTATACCCTGAATAGGCACCCGGGTTGGCGTTGTTCAAGATATCAATCACCGGTCCACCCAGCCGCCCTACCGCGCCTGCGCCCGCCGTCGCCAGGTTGGTCAACCCCAGATACGCCCCTGCCAGGGTCGCCGGCGCCATGCGGTTTAACAACGCCCAATTCGATGTGAGAAACAAGCCAACACCCATGCCTACAATACCACCGTAGAACAACATCGTATTTGGAGAGCGAACCATAGGCAATAAGAGACACCCCACCGCGCTGACCCCACTGGCGACATAAAGCATCCTGCGATGTCCAAACCGGTCTCCCAGCCAACCTCCTCCCAGGGCAAAGGCAATCAACCCTAAGGTTATAGCAGCCAGCAGGTCGCCAGTCAGCTTGACTGGGTTCGGTGTGGGTATCACATCCCGGATGAAATATTGAGCGAAGACCTGGATATCGTAGATGCCTAACAGGAAGACAAAACGGGAGGCGATCAACCAAGCATAGGGTCGGTGACGAAAGACAGATAGCAAATCCCGATACAACGTTTTACTTTCTGGACTTTGAGAGGGCTGAGGCCTCTCTGAGGTGGATCCCTGGCTTGGGGCCTCTCGCACCCCCAAAATGGTCACCAGCGCGCATACCAGAAGCACTGCAGCTACTACCAATACCGGCTTGAGGGGATCGGCTGTCTGCGGGTCCAGCAACCGTCCCATCAACAGTGAAGAGACCACCAGCCCGGCCATGTCCATCAAGTTCTTCAAACCACTGGTTACGCCGTGCTGTTCCGGGGGAATCGTGTCCGGTAGCAACCCTTGCACCGGGCCATGAGCGATGTTGGAAGTGAATTGCAGGCCGATGTAACCAATTGCCAGCCAAACCAGACCCCCAGCCCACCCCAGGAAGGCTAAGAAGATAAAGTCCAATGCCGTACCCAAGGTTATCAACGGACGCCGCCGACCCCAACGAGAACGCCAGCGGTCGCTGAACCAGCCAGAGATGGGCTGCACCGTCATGGCAATGATCAACCCGACGAAGGTCAGCAGGCCCAGGTAGGTGTTCTTGAGTGTCTCCGGCACATACTTTAGCAGCACAGCGGGCAGGATGATGATATGCAGGCTGTTCCACATGAACGAGAGACCAATCCAATATGTGTTCAAAACAAACAGGTTAATAAAACTGGCTCGTTTCACGGTATTCTCCTCTCAATTGGTCTGGTAACTGACGGGCAATAGCTTGCATTACAGTCTGACCGACCTTCCGGTCACGTTCCCTGGGGGTGAGTCCCTGAGGTAGGTCGAGGGTAAAAGGCAGGCCAAAGTTCAGACAAAAGTGATTTGCATCTTCATAAACACCGATAGGGAGGATCCGTTGGCAGGTGTGCATGAGCTTCTCGATAAAGCGACCCACACCGGGAGGTAGCGGACCGAGAACTCCCCCAGAGTTGTCACGTCCTTCGGGAGCCAGGGCAATGATCACCCCAGGAGTCTGGCGAGCCACTCGGAGAACAGAGCGTACTGCATGGGCACGCATTTCCACATCCCGCGGATCAGGAGGCATGGGTGGTGTAGGTGTGAATCCATAGACCCGCGCCACGCGAGGGAACAACCACTGGCTGAGGGGCTCCAGTGATCCGAGGAAAGTCCAGGCGCTGGTCATCATCCAGTGAACATCTTGGGGTACAGCCGCGCTGATGGCCAGGGCGATCCACCAAGCTTTGAAACCAGGTCGGTAGTAGTGGTTGGTCACTAACAGCGCAGGGCCATATTGGGGGATATTTTCAGAGTTAAGGATTTTCGGGGGAGGGGAGAGCAACTCAACGCAAGCCCGGGCATCGGCAGAAAAGGAACGGTGTCGCAAGCGCAGGGCGTCCCTGAGCAGTAAGACGCCTATGTGCCAGGGGAGAGGGTAACGGGGGGGCATGGTTGCAAGGGGGAAGATAGCGGTACGGCTTCGTTATCAGACGTTTCGCTTTACGCCAATGGTAAATCCCAACCCATCTACTTTGTGGGTTTCTACATACGCCTCGTCAGGCGGTTCTCCGCAAATCAGCTCCGTTGTCAAAGTCTCAGCCTGGATGTAACCGCCTAACTCCTCGAAAACCTCGGCTAACTCACCTTCTGCCACGTACCAGATGGTGATGCGGTCTTCGATGTTGAAATTGGCGTTCTTGCGTTGGGCCTGCACCCGACGGACAACCTCGCGCGCTAATCCCTCGGCGCGCAACTGGGGGGTGATGATTGTGTCCACAGCGACGGTAACTTGTTTATCCGCTGAAACCGCCATCCCTTCCACAGGCTGCCTCTCAACCACAATTTCCTCAGGCTCAATTAAGACAGACTCCCCGTCAACCTCCAGAGCTATAGCTTCCCCAGCTTCTAATCTGGCTACAACCTCAGCAGGATCGAGTTCCTCCAAAGCGGCACGGACTTGGGGGAACTTGGCACCAAATTTAGGACCTAGCACCTGATTTAGGGGCAATAGGCGATAACTTACCAGTTCCTCGACATCTTCAACGAACTCAAACGATTTGACATTCAATTCATCCACCACGATTTCGACCAGTTCCTCATCCAGACCCGATAGGTCTCCAAAATCTGCCAGGTCTGCGTAAACCAATACTCTGGACAACGGCTGGCGTACCTTGATGCCTGCGTTGCTCCGGGCGCTCAAGCCCAGGCTGGCAACATGACGGGCCAGGTCCATCTGCTCAACCAGATTTTCATCCATGATGGACAGGTCTGTTCCCGGCCATTCTGTGTGGTGGACGCTCTCATGGGCAGCCTCGCGCAGGTTGCGTACCAGATTCTGGTAGATCACCTCGGTTACAAAGGGAGTAAACGGAGCCAACACACGCACCAGTTTTACTAGAACATGGTACAAGGTAGAATATGCGTTCACCTTGTCTACGTCTTTTTCACCCTTCCAAAAACGCCGCCGACTACGCCGCACATACCAATTTGTCAGGTCGTCGAGGAACGGCTCAACTACCAGCGTAGCACCAAATGAATCCGAGTTCTCCAACCTCTCAGTAACACCCACCACAACCTGGTTCAAACGGGTGAGTATCCATCTGTCCAGCGGGTTATCACTCTGGGGGAGAGAGCCTTCAGGAGTCCCAGGATCAAATCCATCCCCGTTTGGTTTCCAACCATCAATGTTGGCATAGGTAACAAAGAAACTGTACACATTCCACAACGGGATCAGGAACATCCGACGGACCTCGTCAGCGCGGTTGTAACCAAAGAGCAGGTTGTTCTCCGGTTTATGGGTACAGTACAACCAACGCATCACGTCCACACCCATTGTATCCGCCGCCTCATTGAACTCAATGGCATTACCCCAGGATTTATGCATCTCACGACCATCTTCGGCTAACAAGGTGGCATAACCGAAAATCTCCAGGAAAGGTGGACTGTAATCCATCACCGTAGCCATGGCTAACAGGCTGTAGAACCAGTTGCGAAACTGCCCGGGGAATGATTCGCTCACCCAATCTGCCGGGTACCACTTGCGCCAGTAAGAAGGATCACTGCGATAGCCCATTGTGCTGAAACTTACGATGCCAGCATCTAACCAGGGGTTACCCACGTCTGGTATACGCTTCATCTTCCCCTGGCATTGTGGACAGGTTAGTTTCACTGCATCAATATAAGGACGGTGTGGCGTGTGACCCTTGAATACCTCCCAACCCTCGACAGCGCGCTCCTCCAATTCGTTCTCATCTCCAATGACCTCAAAGTGCTCACAGTTCCCACACACCCAAATGGGCAAGGCCAGACCCCAATAACGCTTCTTTGAAATCATCCAGTCGTGCATGTTGCGCAGCCAATCCATCTCACGGGCATATCCGAAATCAGGAATCCAGTGAATCTGGTCAACCACATCCATGATCTGATAACGCAAACTGCGGGATTTTTCATTGGGGGTAAGCTGCTCCCGGGGTTTATCATACGTCTCACCCATGCTGATGAACCACTCCACAACCAATCGGAAGACCAGCTCGGTACCACAACGCCAACAGGTGGGATACCGATGGGTATAGTCGTCCTGGTGGTAAAGCAAACCCTTTCCCCGCAGGGCATCAAAGATGGGGTCGTTCACCTCAGAGACATGCATGCCCGTCAACCACCCGAACTGGTCAACAAAGTAACCCTCATCATCTATGGGAACCAGTAGGGGCATACCCAATTCTTTGCCCAGTTGATAGTCTTCTGCCCCACATCCAGGTGCCATGTGAACGATGCCTGTTCCCTCAGCCTCGCCGACGTCTTTCCAAAGGACAACCCGATGAAAATCTGCCGCACTGGTTTTTACATCCTTAATCATTTCGACCAGATGTGTTACACCTCCCGGCTTTTGTACCGCTTCCAAATCATCAAATGGCCCATCATACGTCCAACCCTCGAAAGTTGTGCCTTTCATCTCTTCCAGTACTTCATATTCCCCCTGCAACATATGAACTGTACCTTTAGATAAGTAAAGCACTTCTTTGCCCTGTCTTACTTTTACGTATGTCAGGTCAGGGCCTACAGCCGCAGCTACGTTGCTGGTCAGCGTCCAGGGAGTCGTCGTCCAGACAAGCAAGGATTCGTTTTTGCGTCCACGCAGTGGAAAGCGCAAAGTCACCGATGGATGGGTCAGTACCGCGTAACCATCGGTGATAATCTCGTGTTGGCTGATTCCAGTCGCACAACGGGGGCACCAGTGCATCACATCCGCGCCGCGGTAAAGCCAACCCCTCTCCCAACACTTCTTGAGGAAGGTCCAGATCATATAGTTATTCTCGTTGGAAAAGGTGAAGTAGCTCCCCCCAAACTCCATCAAGCCCAGACGCCCAACAATTAGCTCCACGCTATCGGTAATGGGACCTTCCACACCTTCAACGGTGATGGCTTGCTGGGGATCTTCCACTAGTTTATCGGCCAGCCAACGCAGGTGGTCGGGGTCATCCCAATCCATCCAATAACCCAGACGGATGGACTGTTCTGTTTGCACCGCAGAGTAACGCAGGACGCGCTCTTTACATTTTTTCACAAATTCCGCTAGACCGTAATCCTCGATGTCTTTTTTAGAAAGAAAGCCCAGCTCACGCTCAACCTCCACTTCCACCCACAACCCCTGGCAGTCAAAACCATTCTGGTAACGCAGTTCGCGACCGCGCATGGTCCAGAAGCGGCAGAAGAGGTCCTTGTACGTGCGCCCCCAGCCATGGTGGACACCCATGGGGTTGTTGGCTGTGATAGGCCCATCCAGAAACGACCAGCAGGGCCGACCTTTGTGCAGGGCGCGCAACTTTTCAAAGGATTGGCTGTCCTTCCAGAACTTGAGAATTTCATGTTCCTGAGCGATGAAATCAACCTTGTTGGAAACAGGTTCAAAGGGCATATCTACCTCCAAATAAAAAACTCCCGTCCACTCTGGGACGAGAGCCACAATTACTCCCGCGGTACCACCCGGATTCCTGTCAAACGACAGGCACTCTATCGGGTACGGTTAGTCTCTAGCAAATCAGGGAGCGAATAATAACCGTTGAATTCCTGGTAACTGACTTATACCCGCGCCCTTGATAACGGGAGGCGACCCCGGATTCCCTACTTGCCATTGGCGTTCAGTGCACGGCTCCAGAAGGATTTTCAGCTTGTCGGTCTGCCCCGGTTCACACCTACCCCGGGTTCTCTGTCAGTCCTTAGCACTCAAAAAGCGCACACAAGCCTACTCTTTTCCATCGCTGCCTTTTGGGCGTTCAATTGTTGGCGTGATTATGCCATAGAGTAAAGATAAGGTCAACCACAACCTTTACCAACTTTCTTTGGGTATCAAGTGTTCCGGCATTTGGACGGCTACCACCTCCCCTCGGGCACACACCTCCTGGTTTGCCGCCAAGGTGATTTCTACGATAACTTTTCGTTTTTTGAGTTCCCTGACCCGACCGCGTAAAACCAAAGGGACGCCCAATGGTGTCGGACACACATAGTCTACATGCAGCGAAGCGGTGACAAAGCGTAATGGCGGGTCGGTACCTAACTCCCGTCCTTCGGCGCGATAGGCTGCGGCTGCAGCGGTGCCAGTGGCATGGCAATCTATCAGCGAAGCAATCAAACCACCGTACACATACCCAGGGATGGCAACATGATAGGACCTGGGAAGAAATGTACAGACGGACTCTTCACCATCCCAATAACTCTTGATCTGCAGGCCGTGCTCATTCAAACGTCCGCAACCATAGCAGTAACTTAAACTATCGGGATAATAATCCTGGAACGATTTCTGGTTCATGGTTGTTTCCTTTGCTCTCCTTTAGAGAAATTCTAAATTCTTGCCCACCCAGGCATCAAATTGGGACATCAAAGATCGGGTGTAAGGCCCAGGACGACCATCTCCTATTACCTGGTCATCTATCCGCACGATTGGAACCACGCCACGTCCACTACTGGTAAGGAAAGCCTCATCCAAAGCGGATACCTGACTGAGGTACACAGGATTCAGTTCGACCGGCAGAACCTGAGTAGCAACCTGCAACAATACCTGTCGGGCAATTCCCGGCAGCATGTTTTTCTCAGCAGTGAACAACTTCCCCCTCATAATAGCGTAGAAGTTACTGCTGAAACCCTCCAACAGCCTGTTAGCGGGATCCATAATGATGACTTCATAAACCTCGTCCGGCAGCCCGGCGCGCACAGCCTCGCGTTGGCGAACCCAGTCATTTGTTTTCGCGGCTGGGTTACGTCTCTGTACAACCCGCGTGCTGGTGATTACCCCCCTGACACGTAAATCCTTCAATTGTCTGACAATATCGTCGTAGGATTCCAAAGCAATGATAACCTGATCGGGTTGGATACCCGCAACCGTCAGTCGAAGGCGTGCAATCTGAAATCCAGCCTGCTGAAGCAACCTGCGGATTGCGCCTCTTACAGCCTCTCTATCCAATTGACAAGGGATGTTTTCCAGCCGGGCAGAGTTCTCCAGCCGGTCCAAGTGTGCATCCAGCAACAGAACCCGCTGTCCTGGATACGTACGGGTGATCTCGTAGACGCCCTCTGGTTCTTTGCATCCCGCATCCGCCAGGGAGTCTACGGTGTAGGGGGCCTCTTTCAGACCATGGGGTGTGAGGATAGCGATGATTGCAGACACAAAACCGACTATAGCAAACGCTTGAGAGTGTGTCAAGCAAACATCCTGGACACAATTTGTAACCCTGCCAACCCTGGCATATAATTTGTACACTCTTGATCTCGATACGGTCTTCGACCGCGAGCCTTCGGATCTCCACTCAGAGCCACTCGATCGGCGAGCTGCGTAACTCCTGACTTTCTCAAGAGGTGACCTATGCCCAAAGACATCCGAGTTTTAATTGTCGAAGATGACCCTTATTCGCGTGATCTGATGTCCCTTTTGCTCACCCGGGATTGGCGTACTCGTGTGGTGGGTGAGACAGATGGCAAGCAAAGACTGTATACGTTCATTCAGCAGAACAATCAAAAGGTTGATGTGGTCATCCTGGACACTGAAATCCCTATGGAACCTGAACTGCCTATCGAACTGGCTGCTTTATCCCAGAATATGGCTGAACCTCCGGTGATCCTGTACACGGCCACGGTAGCAAATATGGAGGTGTTCAGACACCTCTACCAGAAAAGTTTTGGGGGGTATGTGTTGAAGGGAGAAATCCTGTATGCTCTTGCATCGGCGGTTGCCATGGCCAAGACTGGGGTATGTGTGATTACACCCGGCGTCCTGAAGGTGCTTTCTCGCGGGATGCTACCGGAAAGGACCGTTTTGCTCGATGGCAGGAAAGGAATAACGAATTTAACCCCCCGAGAGAGCGAACTAACCCGCTTGGGTATCATCTTCAATCTGGCCATACGTGATATGGCTGACGAGCTGGTCTTGAGCCAGGGATGGGTATCAGAAATTGTCAGTACAGTATACAAGAAATTGGGATTGCGTGAGATATTATCCGGCGAGGTGTCTCTGGAAAATTACTTCAGCAATGAGCTCATTCTGTATCATTGCAGGGAGATAAAAAAGCGTTCAAAGACGGCTCAAGCGGGAAAACAGTTGCGGAAAGCACCGTGGATGTCTACACTGGCATTCCACCTGCTCACGATACCCTGGGTGGAGGAGATCTAAGGAACGGTCATTTTCCCAGCCTCAAAGTCCTTAAGTAAATGATGGAAGGTTCCTAAATAATATCATTGCGAGTAACCCCACCCCGCAAAGTGCAGCGGGGCTCAAACTGACAGAAACTTTATTATGTCATTGCGAACCCCGAAGGGGTGAAGCAATCTCATCCCCATTGAGAGGGAGGTCACTTCGCAAAAAGACGCTGGCGATGACACTGCTAAGTTTCTTAGTAGGAGGCGAAGCCAATGAAGCAATCCCCCGCTTTTGAGGGAAAAATAATCCAATTTTTTCAAATTGCTTCGCCACTTACAGCGGCACGCAATGACACCGTTTATTAGACTCTTTCCGGTAATTACAAACTTTATTGTGTTCCCAGCCATAAAAACCCTGGTCCCAATTACCCCCAAAATGTACGTATCCTTAGAAAAATCAGCCTGCATAATAGACTGCGTAATAAAAACTTGACCTCTATCACTGTATTCCGCACCGATATTCACCAACAAAAAGACGGCTTGAATAACACCAGGACAGAGCCATGATCATCAAAAACCTGCTTCGACGCAAAGGACGTACCTTGCTCACGATATTTGGTATCAGTGTAGGTGTGACCGCGATCATTGGTCTGGGTGCACTGGCTGATGGCCTGAAGGTTGGTTACGATGCCATCCTAACAGGCAGCAAAGCTGATCTCATACTTAGTCAACCCAATGCGATTGACATCAGCCTGACAACAGTGAATGAGTCCGTTGGCAACGATCTGGCAGATATGCCTGAGGTGGCTGCTGTTAGTGGAATGCTCCAAGGCATCGTGCAAACCGAAAACATTCCCTACTTCTTTTTATATGGCTACCCAAAAGATAGCTTTATACTCAGCCGTTTTCACCTAGTTGAAGGTTTGAGCATAGATAGCCATGAAGCAAGACGGGCGCGAGGCAAACCGCTGCTTCTGGGAGCCTCGGCAGCAGAGGCACTCGGAAAACAAGTGGGTGACACACTACGTATCATGGATAGTACCTTCCGTATCGTGGGCCTCTATGAGACCGGAGAAACATTGGAGGACAACGGCGCAGTGATCCTCCTATCAGATGCACAGGTTTTATTAGGCAAGCCACAACAAGTCAATTTCTTCTACATCCAATTAAAAGACGCCAGCATGCGCGAGAGAATCGAACATCGGGTCGCTATGCGCTGGCCTGATCTGGAGTTAAGCAGCACAGAAGATTTTTCCGATAAGCAAGTAATGGGCGATATGGTTGAAGTTTCCGTCTGGGGGATTGCCGGATTGGCCATTGTAGTCGGTAGCGTAGGTATGATGAACTCTCAGTTGATGGCCGTGATTGAGCGTACCCGAGAGATCGGTGCGTTGCGTTCCGTTGGCTGGAGCAGCTATCGCGTCTTGTGGATGATATTGAGTGAGTCGCTACTTGTTGGTTTACTTGGTGGCCTCCTGGGTATAGGTTTCGGCTGGCTGGCCATCTCTTCCTTCTCGAACGTGGTCGGGTTCTTTGGAGCTACAACGGCAAACATCCGTCCCGAAATGCTGGGGCAGGCGTTAGTTTTGGTCCTGGTAATGGGATTTATTGGCGGAGCCTATCCCGCTTGGCGCGCTTCTCGTTTATTGCCCATCGAAGCTCTGCGATATGAAGGTGGTACCTCCGGTAGGAACGTGCGACGACTGCCTGTAGGGGGCATGGCAGTTCAAAGCCTCTGGCAACGTACAACCCGCACGCTGCTGACCTTGGGAGCCATCTGCCTTACTGTGGGTGGGATTATCGCCATCGAAGCGATTGTCCGAGGGATAGCGGTCACGGTACCCGAAATGAGCGGGAATGCTGAGATCATGATCCGTCAGGCTGGCGTTGCCGATACGGAATTCAGCGCAATAGACGAGCGTACCGGTGACAAGATCGCCGCCATACCGGAGGTGGCTTATGTCAGTGGTGTGGGGTTCACAGGTACAATACTGCCCGATTCGGGTGTGCTATTTATCCTGTTTGGATATGCTCCCAATGAGTATGCTATCCAACGCTTTAACGTGGTGGAAGGTAAAAAGTTGACCGGTAATCATCAAATCATGTTGGGAAGCATGATAGCAAAAACGTTGGGGAAAGAAATAGGAGACATCCTGGAGTTGGGGGGGGGCCGCTTCAAGGTGATGGGTATCTACGAGTCGGGAATGGCCTGGGAAGAGATGGGTGGTGTCATTTCGCTGCGCGACGCCCAAACCTTTATGGGACGCCCACGCAAAGTCACGATGTACATGGTCAAAGTTCATGACCCATCCCATGCCCAGGCTCTGGTTGGAAAAATCAACGAACTATATCCCGAGGTACATGCCAGCCTGTCTGGTGAGTTCGCGGAACAAATGCCGGATATGCAAACGATGGATGGCTTAATGGCTGCCATATCGTTCCTGGCAATCCTGGTAGGTGGCGTAGGGGTAATGAACACCATGCTCATGGCAGTCTTAGAACGCACCCGGGAAATCGGCGTGTTAAGGGCATCAGGCTGGTCGCGCCAGCGCGTCTTGAGCATGATCCTGCAAGAGTCCCTGATACTCGGATTGTTAGGTGGCATCATCGGAATCGGCGTCGCCTTTGGGCTGATTTTCCTGTTGAACCTGATGCCTCTGTACGGTTCATTGATAGTTCCAAAATGGGAAGTGGATGTTTTCAGCCGGGCTATCCTCATCGCGCTTTTCCTGGGTCTTCTGGGTGGGTTGTATCCTGCCTACCGTGCTACCCGAATACAACCCGTTGAAGCGTTGAGGTACGAGTAACCGTAACTATCAGATAATACACAACACAAAATAAGGAGACACTACCATGTGGCATCGAAGAAAAACATATCCATACTTATTACTCCTATCTGCCGTGGCTGTGCTCATCTCAGCTTGTGGTAGTTTGACTTCTCAAGAGACACCACTACCCCAACCCCAAGTGGAAGAGGAAAGGTTTGTTCAGGTGGTCAGCTCTACCGGTGTGGTGGTGCCCACCCAATGGGTGAGGTTGAGCATGACCACCGCGGGTGTGGTGGAAACTTTGCTGGTCAACGAAGATGATGTGGTCACCGCAAACCAACTACTGGTCCGCCTGCAAGGCAAGGAGAATCTGGAAGCGGCTATCGCGGCAGCACGTTTCGAGGTCGTCTCGGCTCAAAGGGCTCTGGATGCCCTTTACGAAGACTCTGAGCTGGCATTAGCGCTGGCACAACAAGCCGTAGTGAGTGCTCAGCAGGCTATCGAGGATGCACAGCGTTGGTTGAATAACCTGGGAAATAAAGCCTCTCAGGCAGATATTGACCAGGCCTACGCAAACCTGATACTGGCAAAAGATAAACTGGAAAAAGCTCAAGAGGATTATGGACCTTATAAAAATAAACCTGAGGACAATGTGATGCGGGCTGCCATGCTGAGTAAATTGGCGCAGGCTCAAAAAGATTACGATGCCGCACTGAGAAAATACAACTACCTTATCGGAACAGCCGACGAACTGGACTATGCTAAAGCTGAAGCTGATCTGGCTCTCGCCAAAGCTCAGTTAGTTGTGGCACAGAGGCACTACAAAACACTACAAGCAGGACCAGACCCCGACGACGTAGCTGTGGCCGAAGCCCGTCTGGTGAACGCGCAAGCCCAACTGAAGGCTGCCCAAGCTGCTTTCGATGATCTTGAACTGCACGCTCCTTTTGCCGGGACGGTGTGCGAAATCTACATCCACGCGGACGAATGGATTACTCCTGGTCAGCCCGTCCTGCTGCTTGCAGACCTGGGGCACTTGCGCCTGGAAACAACGGACATGAACGAGATTGACTCTGCCCGAATAAAAATCGGCGATAGAGCTATTGTAACCTTCGACGCCTTCCCCGACCTGGTGATCAATGGTACCGTCGTACGCATTGCCTCGAAAGCCTCAGAGGGAGCAGGTGTAAATTACAGAGTCATTATCGAACTGGACGAAATCCCCCAGGAGCTACGTTGGGGCATGACCGCATTCGTAGACATCCAGCCAGGGGAGTTACCTTCAAAATGAAAATGGCAGACGAATCTAGAACACCCTTCCTGATTGAAACCATCGACCTGACCCGCATCTATGGGAACGGCGAAAAAATTTTCGCATTGAATGGCGTGAACATCCAGATTGCACCCGGAGAACTGGTCGCGGTCATGGGACCTAGTGGTAGTGGAAAAAGCACCCTGCTCAACTTGTTAGGCGCGCTGGATAGACCTACCAGCGGACGAGTGCTTGTTAATGGACAAGACCTGGCAACCATCCGCAACAAAGACAGTTTCCGCGCCAAGACCGTTGGGTTTGTGTTTCAACTTCACAACCTGATCCCTACCCTGACCGCGCGGGAAAACGTCGAAGTTCCCATGATTGGTCATAAGGGGATAATCGCCCGTCGAAAACGTTCCAAAGAGCTTCTTGAGATGGTAGGTCTGGGAGATCGCATGAAACACCTGCCTAACCAGCTTTCGGGGGGGCAGCGTCAACGGGTAGCCATCGCCCGGGCCTTGGCAAACGATCCCCTCCTGGTTCTCGCCGATGAACCTACGGGCAACATCGACTCCTCTGCGGGTCAGGCATTGATGGAACTTGTATCCCAACTCAACCAAAGCCAGGGGACAACTTTCCTGGTGGTAACCCATGACCTGGCTGTGGCTCGTCAGACCAACCGCGTTCTGGTCATGGAGGATGGTTGCATTGTACGCGAAGATGTAATCGGTTCACCGTTGGAAGAGGACCTGAAGTTGTGGCGTCATTCAGAATTGGGTCGCCAGATCATCAACGGAAACGATCAAGTGCTCAGCGATCTGGCTATCTCAGAAACTCAGATAAAATCACTACGCACACTGCTCACTCTGGCAAACAAAAAGAAATAACTCCTCCGGAGTGACAGTAAATCTTTCGACCTGCGAACAGGCAACTAACCGATGAAGGCAAAAGAAGCCCTCCAACTCGGAACAGAGCTTTCCACCCTCATTCACAACGGACAGGCCGACCAGGCTTACGCGCTGCTTGCCCCCATCTTGGCTGAACGCACTCGCTTTCCCCTCCTGGAACGCATCGGGTTAGCCATGGGTTTGGGCTCTATGGAAGCCGTCAACCCCTTTCTGCAACGCATCGCTGCGTACAAAACCGAAGGTGGATGGGTGGTCATCGGAGGAGCACTCAAAGCCCAATTAGATCGCGACCTGCAAGAGGCATTCACCCGCTGCCGTAACTTCATCATCGCTGCGGATGTGTGGTATGCAGCCGACATCTTCGGAGAAAGAGTGCCCGGTCCAGGACTGGTCTCTTATTTCGAGGCCTCACTCCCCCTACTGGAAACCTGGCGGGAAGACCCCAACGTCTGGGTACGCCTGGCCATAGGAGTCGGGGCCCACTTCTGGGCCAAGAGATCCAAGGGGGATCCAGCACTCACGCATAAAGCCGCTGCGTTGCTCTCCCTGCTTGAGCCTCTGTTCACTGAATGGGAGATGGAAACTGTCAAGGGCATCGGATGGGGTCTAAAGACATTAGGAAAACATTATCCCTACCTGCTCGAAGAATGGCTGCCTCAACAAATCCATCGGCCTCACCGTGCAATCATGATGCGCAAAGCACTGACCTATCTCACCAAAGAACAACGCCTACGAATAACCGGCAATACGCATCAGACGAAATGACACTCACCTTTCAGGAATACCAACCCCGCAAGATCGTCAATATCCACAAACACGTGGACGGGCCCTGGTTTTGGGAAAAATATAGCGCACACCCGTATGTGGGTTGCCGCAGTGGTTGTGAGTTTTGCTACCAACGGGGAACACGTTACCTGGGGCGACGAGACCCCCAAAGTTTCGACACCCTCATCGGGATCAAAACGAATGCCATCGAATTGCTACAGAAAGAGCTTTCCCGCCTGCAACCGGAGGTCATCTCCCTGGGAGATTGGCAGCAACCCGCCGAGACTCGTTACCAGCTTTCACGTGGGATGCTGAAAGTTGTCCTGGAGCGCGGCTTTCCGGTCTTCATCGTGGAACGCTCTCCCCTTATCACCCGCGACTTGGACCTGCTGACTGAAATTAACCGCATCTCCTGGGTAGGGGTGCTCTTTAGCATCAGCAATCTGGACCCCAGGCTCAAACAGGCTTTCGAGCCTCGTAGCCCGAGTATAAAGTCGCGCTTACAGGCCATGGAACAACTTGCCCTCGCAGGCATCTACACCGGCACTTCCATGATGCCTATCATCCCTCATGTTGGCGATGACGAGCTACACTTCGACGAATTGATACGCGCTACCAAAGACCACGGAGGCAGGTGTGTGTTGGCCAGCGGCCTGAGCATGGACGGCATCCAGGCCGAGCGCACGTTAGAAGCCGCCCAACGCCTCGACCCGGAACTAGAAGCCCGGTTTAGAGAGATGTACAACTGGGAACCGGGGGGCAAACCCACACACAATCCCCCGCACGCCTACAGCGCTCGTATGGGGTTACTGGTACGTAAACTGTGTGCACGCCATGGCATTGCCGACCGCATGCCCAGATACATCCTCCCCGGACCTTTAGCCATTAATAAGCAAATCGCCGAACGGCTGTTCCTCAAGACCTACGATCTGGAATTGGAGCAGACAAAGGGCTACCAGGCCTGGGCTTACCGCAAAGCAGCCTGGACCGTGGATGAACTGGGCGAAAGCATCGCTGACATACACCGTTCGTGCGGGGAGGCCGGTCTACGTGAAATACCGAACATCGGTAAGAGCCTCGCCAGAGTGATCGCTGGCTGGCTGCAGGAAAACAGAGATGGTTGAACTAAACCTCTAGGAGAGTTGCATGGATGGACAAACATGAAACCGACATAAAATTCACAAGCCAAGCGATAATCGGGTTTACCCTTTACCTGTTCCTCACCCCGCTCATTTATTTCCTCAGCGCGGGGATGATCAAGAACGTCATGGCGTGGGCCTATTTCGGCCTGGCCATCTTCATGGCCGTGGTGAGCAGAATCGTGGCTCACAAAAAGCACCCCGATACGATCAGGGAGCGCGCCAGATACCAGCAAGTGGAGAATGTCAAAGATTGGGATAAAACCCTGGGGCCAGTGGTCGCCATTTACGGACCCCCGGCCATGGTGATCGTCGCCGGGCTGGACAGACGATTTGGGTGGTCAGGGGAAATTCCCCTCGGCCTCCAGGTTGGTGCGTTCACCGTCGGTCTTTTGGGATATGTCCTGGGGGTTTGGGCCATGCTGGAAAATCGGTTCTTCTCCGCAAGGGTACGTATCCAGTCAGAACGCGACCACACCGTCTGCACCACAGGCCCCTACCGGTTCGTCCGCCATCCTAGATATGCGGGCGGGATCCTCTACTTCCTGGTGACGCCCTTCATCCTGAGTTCGTGGTGGACCTTCATCCCAGCGGTGTTGAACGCCATGCTGACAGGGATACGCACAGCCCTGGAAGACAAGGCCCTCCAAGAGGAGCTTAACGGCTACAGAGCGTACACTCAACAAACCCCCTACCGGCTATTGCCAGGTATCTGGTGATTGCTGGGTGGATTTTTGGTGACCTGCAGTGCTCAAGCAAATACCCGTCCTCACGCGCCAGGATTATGAGATACAATGGGCATCAGAGCATCTGACCAGTTTCCGCATGCCGCCGTGCCCTAACGTTATCCAACACCCAGACTAATTCCCTTACCACTTTCCCCTTTCCGATGATCGGGTATCACCAGGACTAACCTAACACAAGCGAGGCGACAAATGAACAACACCCCAGCCATCAACATCCAAAATTTGGTCAAGTTTTATGGCAAAGTACAGGCTCTCCGCGGTGTGAATCTCGAAGTGCACTGTGGTGAAATGTTTGGATTCCTAGGACCCAACGGGGCCGGGAAGACCACCACCATCCGTTGTATGCTGGATTTAATCCGCCCCCAGGCTGGCAGCATTCGTGTGCTTGACCTTGATCCCCAAAAGCAGCCTGTAGCTGTACACTCACGGGTTGGTTACCTGCCGGGTGAGCTAAACCTGGATACGAACATGTCCGGCGAAAACGCGTTGCGCTACCTCAGTCAACTGAGAGGCAACAAAGTGGACTGGAAATTCGTAAGCACGTTAGCTGAACGCCTGGACCTGCCCCTCACACTGAAGATAAAAAACCTGTCACATGGAAACAAGCAGAAAATCGGTGTCATCCAGGCATTGATGCATCGTCCCGAGCTTTTATTGCTGGATTAACCCACCCTGGGGCTTGACCCTCTCATGCAACAGGAAGTGCACCGCCTTCTCAGAGAAGCGCAAGCCGATGGGACAACCGTGTTCTTCTCATCACACATCATCAGCGAAGTGGAGACACTGGCTGAACGGGTTGCCATTATTCGTCAAGGAGTCATCGTCGAGGAGGCCCAGCCCAAACAGCTAATAGACATGACCTTGCGACGAGTCCATATCCGCTTCAAGCAGCCAGTGAACGTACAATCATTAACAAGCCTGGGGGGTGTCTCATTGCTCACCCAAAGCACGGATACGAACATCACCATTCAAGTTGAGGGTGAAATGGACAACCTCATCAAAGCGTTGGCCGCATTTCCAGTCAGCGATCTGGAGATTGAACGTCCCTCACTAGAGGAGACCTTTCTGGCTTACTATGAGGTCAGCGACAAGGAGGCAAGTTGATATGTTCGTCGAGCTAAAATACACCCTGCATCGTTTGCGCGGGCAGATCATCGGTTGGGGCATCGGTATCGCGTTGTACGGGCTGATGATGGCCGCCTTTTACAGCGACCTGGCCGAAATGGGCGGGTTGATCAACGAACTGTTATCCAGTTACCCCAAGGAATTGATCGCCTTCTTTGGGGATACCATTTGGAACCTCAACACACCAGAAGGGTATCTGGATTTATATTATTTCAACTATATGACTGTTATCATCGGCATCTTCTCTGTCGGAGTCGGGGCAAAGTTGCTCTCAGGTGATGAGGAACATGGCATTATGGACTTGGTGTTGTCCTATCCTCTCAGCCGAACCAGGTTTTTCTGGAGCCGGTTTTTCGGTTTTATTATCGCCACAGCAGCAATACTCATCATTGGCTGGTTGAGTTGGGTGATCCCCTCTCAGAACACAGGTATACCTCTCACCTGGATGGAGTTCCTTCTTCCGTTTATCCCCCTATTCGCGGAGCTGCTCGTGTTCGCTTCGCTGGCATTACTCCTCAGTATGTTGCTGCCCTCCATGCGCGCCGCGGGATGGTTCAGCGGGTGTCTGCTGGTGGCCAATTACCTGCTCATTGGGTTATCCAACATCAACGCAGACCTCCAATCGGTTATCAAATACACCCCTCTCTATTATTATCAGGGAGGCGATGCAATAAGCGGGTTGAACTGGGAGTGGCTGGCAGGTCTCTTGGGGGTGTCTATCGCCTTTGCACTTTTGGCCTGGTGGCGTTTCCAGCAGCGTGACATTCGCGTTGGTGGCGAGGGAGGATGGGAATTAACCTCCGTGCTTGGGCTACTCCGACTTTCGTCCCGTTCCCGAAAGAGGTAGCCACTTCTATTGGCAAGGAGAGCTAAGGTTTGAACAGACAACCCACGAACAAATTTTGGCTGGGACTGGCAATAGGTACGATTAGTGGGATCATTTTAGGTAAACGTCTGGCTTCTCCCCCTCAGTTGCCCCACCGAAATCTCTGGCAACCAGTGCTGGAAAAAGAATACGGGGAGGTAAAAGCTACCCTGCTTATCACCCAGGCGCAGAAGTGCTACGAGGAATTACACCGCTATCGTCCTCGTTTTTCACACCCTCCCTTACGCCTTCAAGTGGTGAAAAACATTCTACCCGGTCTGGCGCTTTATAAAACCTTACGCCTGGCAGGCGAAGGACAGGAATCCGCACTGGCACTTATGGAGTCTATGCTCAGGGCAACTTTTTCAGGGTCTATAAAGATGGTCAGCCTGCTAAAGTACCTGCCCTGTGACCATTTCAACTTCTTCCGAAAAGCAAACTTGTGGATGGTACGGCTGGGCTTTCCTCCCCAGGGCTGGGAAATGGAACTGATTGAGGACAGCGCAAATGCTCTGGCTTATAATGCCCATCGTTGCATGTACCTGGAAGTCCTCAGGGCCTACGATGCACCTGAGTTGACACCCCTCTTCTGTCAGACAGATGATTGGATCGCTGAGGCTCTACCAAAAACCATTCGCTGGGAACGCACCAAGACCATAGGGCGTGGTGAAAATTGCTGCGACTTTCGCTGGTCCCGGGCAACCGAAGAGTCGTAAAATAGGTATTGAAACCCGGTCAGTTAGTAACCAGGGTAATGATCAGCCCTGGTAATGAGAGGTCATTAAGATGTTTACTCGTGGTGTGATTCTTGCTGGTGGTGAGGGTTCCCGTTTGGGAGTGCTTACAGCAAAACGGACAAAACCTGCGGTTCCTTTTGCCGGTAAATATCGCATCATTGACTTCACGCTTTCAAATTGCGTAAACTCCGGCATCTTCAATGTGATGATCCTGGCACAATACCGCCCCCACTCCCTGATTGACCACATCGGTTCAGGCGCTCCCTGGGATCTCAACCGGGATTTCACCGGAGGGGTGCGAATTTATACACCCTACAAATCCCGGCGTGATTCTGATTGGTACACGGGTACGGCGGATGCAGTGCAACAAAACTTCCTGTTCATAAAAAGCCCACGCCCTGACCTGGTGCTCATCCTTTCAGGGGATCACATTTATAAGATGAACTATGACGCCATGATTGCTTTCCATGTAGACCACCATGCTGATCTCACCGTGGCGACCATCCATGTCCCTCTCGAGGAAGCCAGCCGATTTGGCATCATTCGTGTTGGAGAAGACTACCGTATCACTTCCTTTGACGAAAAACCAAGCCGTCCGCAATCCGACCTGGCCAACATGGGGGTATATGTATTCAATTTTGAGGTGCTCAACCGCGTCCTGTTGGACGACGTTACCCGCCAGGATTCTTCTCACGACTTCGGAAAAGACATCCTCCCGTGCATGGTCAACTGTGGCGACCGGGTATTCGCTTTCCCATTCAACGGTTATTGGGTAGACGTGGGGACCGTGTCGTCCTACTGGCAGGCGCACATGGACCTGCTTGCGGATCCCCCCTCTCTCGACCTGAACGATCGTTCCTGGGTGGTTCATACCCGAACAGAGGAACGTCCTCCGGTGCGGATTTCCAGAGGAGCTCATATCATTGACAGCATGATCACAGATGGCTGCGTGATTGATTCTGGTGCAGTGATTGAACACAGTGTGCTTGCTCCTGGGGTGTGGGTACAACCTGGAGCGAAAGTGCGGGAGGCGATCATCCTCACCGACGCAGTTATCGAAACCGATTCGCTAGTGGAGCGCGCCGTATTGGATAAATGCGTGCGCGTGGGTAAAAATGCACATGTAGGTTTAGCCGATGAAAAAGGGAGAGCAGCCATCTCCATGATAGGAAAAAACAGCATCCTTCCACAAGGGATCAGGATTTTGCCAGGAGCCGTGATCGACACCGATATCATCCCCACGGATTTCGATTCGGAGGTTGTACCTGGCGATGCCTACATCTATGCCCGGAGACAGGCCCATGAAATATAAGCGCTGTTCAGGTGTGTTGTTGCACCCAACCAGCCTGTCAGGCTCTTATGGCATTGGTGACTTGGGTCCGGAGGCCTACCACTTTGTAGACTTCCTGGCAGAGACGGGCTGTACTTTCTGGCAGGTGCTGCCGCTGGGACCCACAGGATACGGCGACTCCCCCTACCAATGTTTCTCAGCTTTCGCCGGCAACCCCTACCTGGTAAACCCTGACCTGCTGCTTCGCGAAGGCTTTCTAAAAGATGAGGACCTGGAAGGTAAACCTGATTTTTCCTCCGATAAGGTTGATTACGGTCTGGTTATCCCTTGGAAACTGTCTATGTTGGATAAAGCCTATTACCGGTTTAAAGATGGCTCTTTTCCCCAACTTGAGGTAGCACTCACTGCCTTCGAACTGGAACAGGAACCCTGGTTGAATGACTTCGCTCTGTTTATGACCATCAAAGAATTACAAGGGGATAAAGCCTGGTGCGAATGGGAACCCGACCTTCGCGCACGCAATCCCAAAGCGCTAAAAAAAATCAGCAAGGCACACTCTGAAGTTATTCATCGCCACATCTTCCGACAGTTCCTGTTCTTCCGCCAGTGGGAGAGGCTGCACACCTACGCGCAGAAGCGTGGGGTGTACATCATCGGTGACATCCCCATCTTCGTAGCCCATGATAGTGCTGACATCTGGGCAAACCGTGAGCTGTTCTATTTAGATGAGCAAGGTAAACCCACTGTGGTGGCAGGTGTCCCACCGGATTACTTTTCGGAGACAGGACAGTTATGGGGAAATCCACTCTACCGGTGGGATGTCCACGCGCAGACAGGGTACACATGGTGGCTGTCCCGCTTTACAACCGTACTCAGCCTGGTAGACATCGTCCGCCTTGACCACTTTCGAGGTTTTGCCGGTTATTGGGAGGTTACCGCAGGAGAGAGCACAGCCAAGAACGGACGTTGGGTACCCGGCCCAGGTTCAAGTTTCTTTGAAATGGTGGCAGGCAGGCTGGAAACCGGGATGAGCCCCCTACTGGGTCTGGCAGAAACTTGGGGGACGGGTTTGCCCATCATCGCCGAAGACCTGGGAGAGATCACCCCCGATGTCATCAAACTACGCGATGATTTCGACCTGCCAGGTATGAAAATCCTGGTGTTTGCCTTCGATAGCGGACCAACAAATCCCTTTCTGCCCCATCATTATCCCCAAAATTGTCTTGTCTACACCGGTACACACGACAACGATACCGTCCGAGGATGGTATGAGCGTGTGGACGAAGCTGAGCGCAACTTTGCCCGACGTTACCTGGGGAGTGACGGCAGCAATATCGCCTGGGACTTTGTACGCACTGCCTGGGCCTCCAGAGCCAGAATCGCGATTGCTCCCATGCAGGATTTGCTTGGATTGGGCAACGAGGCGCGCATGAACTATCCAGGAAGGTCAGGCGGGAACTGGACCTGGCGTATGTCGGCTGAAGCCCTCAGCCCGGCGTTGGGCGAACGCCTGTCTGAGCTGAACCTCCTGTTCGAACGAGAGAAATAGTCTGCTTTTTATCCATAAGATGAAACCAGGGGGACGGCTGACCTGGCCGGGTCTGCATTAAACCTTTGAAAGGTGGTATCGGAGACATCAAGAAATTATGATAAGATATGCCAATCTGTCGGCATGGCAACAATCCCTCAAGACGGTCGTTGTGGCCATACAGAGGGATGGTACTGTTCACATGCTGCTGGCACTCTGCTGAAAATTTTCACCTCAGCAGAGTTAATTTTGTAGTGTTGGAGGACTTCCATGAACGTTGCTATGTGGGTCAAGGCCTTACAGGTGATCCCGCGGATAGATAAAAATGAATGGGACCAACTGGATGTATTCTCAAAATGGTTGATTGCCACCCGCTCAGCGGTATTTGTCATCACCTTCATCTCAGCCGCACTGTCTGGCATCCTGGCTGCACGTAACGGCAGCTTTCACTTTGGATTATGGTTATTGGTAACCGTGGGGTTAATTGCTGCCCACGCTACAAACAACCTGATCAACGACCTGACCGATTATCTCAAGGGTGTGGATAAGGACAACTACTTCCGCGCTCAATACGGCCCACAAACCCTTGAGCATGGCTTGCTGACAAAAGGACAGTTGATCAAATATATTGCTGTAACCGGAGCAATCGCCGCGGTGATCGGGGCTTATCTGATCTGGTATCGAGGCGGATTAACTCTTCTGTTGATGGCTCTGGGTGCTTTTTTTGTGCTCTTCTACACCTTCCCTCTCAAGTACCTTGGTCTGGGAGAACTGGCAGTATTGCTCGTCTGGGGACCGTTGATGGTCGGGGGCGGGTATTATGTCATCACCGGCTTTTGGGATTGGAATGTAGTCCTAGCCAGTTTACCGTACGCCTTGGGTGCTACTACCGTACTTTCTGGCAAGCATATTGATAAGTACAACGACGACAAAGCCAAAGGCATCCGTACCTTGCCGGTGCTGCTAGGAGAGCGTCCGGCGCGTTATATGGTCATGGGAATGATGATCTTGCAGTATGCGCTGGTCGTCTACCTGGTAGTTATCAAAGCTTTCACCCCTGCACTCCTGCTGGTGTTCTTGGCGCTCACTGTGCTGCGACCAACGTTGAAAGCTTTCAGCCAACCACGCCCCGCAAGCCCTCCGGATGACATCCCTGAGGCTAAAGAAGTATGGCCAATCTGGTTCGTAGGCTACACCTTCTTGCACAACCGGCGTTACGGTATGCTTTATATCCTGGGTCTGATATTGGATGCCGTGATTGTGCGACTGTTCCTGGCAGGATAATATCAGAACAAAGGAAACCCTGATTAAGCTCAATAACCGGCAACTCAAAGGTGCCGGTTATTTGCTTTAAGGGGTTGGATCCTCCAGCAGGAACAAGTATCCTGCTTCTGTGGCAACGAACATCTTACCAGAGGACACTACACCTCCAGTGAATTCGTCAAACTCATCTCTCAGAGTTACTTTCCACACAGGGTCTCGCATGTTGGGTTGTACGGCCAGGCATTTGCATTTAAGTGTAATCCAGGCACCCGTGGAACGCCCGCAAACGTAGACCCTCAAATCCTGATCAATCCCCATCACGCTCGATAAGTACATTTCTTGATCTACATAGACACCAATGGCTTCGCCATCCCCCTCAAACCAATACACGGTACCAAAACCTAACATCCACACCTGGCCAAGAGGTGTCACCCCCGTAGCTGTTGACAATCCCTCAGAGGATAAAACTCGATCTTCAGACAATTCAATACCTTCAATAGTTTCTTGCCACCGAACGACCGTGCCTCTGGCCTGTAAGTATGTGTTTCCATCCGCGCCTATAATAAATCGGTCAACCTTGAACGGGAACCCAAAATCCAAGAGGCTTCCATCACTGGTCTTGAAGGCCTCACTTCTGAAGAACACGAAATCAATTCCAGGAGCGGCCTGTGGCGCCTGGTAATACGTGAACGCCTTCACTTCACTCCGCCACAAAGGCTCACCATCTGGAGACACCGCCTGTATGTACCCCTTCGAGGCAATCTCCAACGTGTAATAGATTACCCCTTTGGGGCCGATAGTGGGACCCCCAACAGATTTTCCAGATTCGGGTTGATACCGCCAGATGAGTTCACCTGAGGGTGTATATGCACTCAGTCCCAATTTATCGGTGATGTACAATTCCCCCGCTGTTCCCAGAACGGGCGTACCCACAGGTTGACCAGGCAAGGTAACCTTCCATAAAATCCCTCCATGAGCGTCCAGGGCGAAAAGTTCCCCATTATTTGCCGCCATCAAAACTTTATCATCATCCAACAAAACTGGCGCGCTGACAAAGCTACTCTCATGCTCAAATATCAATCGGACTTCAGGATGAGCTGGACCGAGGTGAGCACTACTGGTGGCCTGAGGTTGTCCCTCCTCCACACCCATCTTTTCCGGCGTGCCTACTTGAGCAATACCCCCCGGTTGTAAGGGAGGATAGCCGCCCTCACCAATTGCATGCAGGTAGCCCTCTTTTGTGGTGACATACAACCTGTCCGGCGCCAAGGCACCTCCTGCAACCGAATGGCCGTCCAGAGTCGTCCTCCACAGCGGTAATTCCGACTGTGGGGAAAACGCCTGGCATTCAGGCGCCCCATACCCCTGCTCCAGATTTCCGCAACTATAGACCGTGTTGTTCCCATCAACCGCGATTACCTGGCTGTCACGAGTGGAGTAGTGCACATTGCCAATCACCTGACCATTACCGTTTAACCAAACCAGGCGCGTATCTTCGCCCAACCCCATGGAACGAGCAAAACTGGAGTAAAACAACCAGATGATATTATCTGGAGTGACACCCCCGGTCTGAGGGCTGCTGGTGGTGAACTTCATGTAATCCCAGGTGATGGTTTGGGTGACTTCAAATCCTGAGACGGTTTCATCCCACTTCAGGATGTTGTTCCCCTCTCTAAGATATGTCTGTCCATCGGCACCCACGATGAACTCATCCACTTCTACCTGGTCGGCCATCCCCAGCAGGTTTCCATCCCCGGCTTTCAATGCGACGTTTTCGAAGAACAACATACTCCCATCAGGGGAGAGCTGGGGAGGATGAAGCCCACCTCCATACATCAAGGCGTTTACTTCCCACAATAGTTCACCTTCTGCGGAAATGGCGCGCAAAAAGCTGCCTGTGGGGTAAAAAATAGCGCCTGTAGAGGGGGAGACGACCGGTCCGGCTGTCGCCGCCCGATTGTTTTCAGAGGGGACATACCATAACAACTTCCCAGCCGAGGTAATGGCAGATAGCCCCCCATTCTTATCAGAGACATATATCCTCCCCTCGGCACTGAGAGATGGCGTACCCACGGGGGTGGCTTGTAGCTCAAGTTGCCAAAGCACCTCAGCATCTGGAGAGAGGGCGTACAACCTGCTACCGTTAGAGGTCACATATACTGTTCCATCTGCCCCCACCACGGGTCCACCTGTAAAGCCGGAGGTGTCTTCAAAAACCCAGGCGATATCCCCTTCCTCTGGGCCAACAAAGCGACTCCCGCGCGTCCCCATCGGATCTCCTCGCTCAGTAGCCCAAAGGGGTTCATCACCCTCCAACAAAGGGGTAAAGGTAACCGAGAAGAAAAGAGGTTGTATCCAACCACGGATGTGTGACCATCCAAAGGCTAAGACGACGCTCAGAAGGGCAATGACGAAAACATACCGAAACACTTGCATCCGGGCTACTTTAGAAAAAGGCCATAGCACGTTCTCATCCAACCATAACTGAAGGCGGTAGGTATAGCCTGATAGTACGCTGTGTCTTCTCACCCTATATAACCTCAACCGCTGGCGCAACCCTTCCCCGAGCAGGTTAAAGCCCAAAACAGCAGTGAAAATGACCACTCCAACGGCAATCAAACTCCAGGGTTGGGTGATCCTGGCTCCGGTAGTAGCCAGCATCTGCCCAAGCTCGGGCATACCAGTTGTCGCCACTGCGGTTGCGTCTGTAACCTGTACCCAGATGTCCCCTCCAATGTAGTAACCCAGAAAGCCGAGCGCAGCAACGAGCATGAGTGTGCCACTGATCTCGAAGGCGAACAGCATCCAGATCATGGGCAGCACCTGGCGCAGGACATGTCTGTTGAGCAACTGCCATTGGGAGGCACCCAACGCTTTGGCCGCTTCGATGTACACTTGACCGCGTACAGCTGCAGTCTGCTCACGTACCATGCGCGCAGTATCCACCCAACCGGTAACCGACAAACCAACAATAAAAGCCCATATTCCCAAATCCACCCCTACAGCAGCGATCCCTCCCAAAGCAACCATAATCACTGGAACAGCCAAAGCTGCAGAGATGGCAGTATCCGAGAGTCGTCCAATCCACCTCTCCGACCAACCGGCAATCAGCCCGATGACCGTACCCAACACCAAGCGTACAGTAGCAATAATGACTACCAGGGTAAACGTCGGTCGTATACCCCACAGAATCCGACTGAACAAATCTCTGCCTATGGTATCTGATCCCAAAGGATAACCAGGGGTAAAAAATGGAAACGGAGGAAGTAACCACTTCCCATCCACTTGTACAACCATAGCAGGTGTTGCCAGTGGATCTTTGGGAGCAAGTTTTGGTCCTCGGACATACAAAAAGATAAAAAAGGCAACAATGGCTCCCCCCAATAGAAGTGACCAATTAACACCTAGCCCTCGATGAGCTACCTGAGAAGATAATCCTACCGTTTCCTTTTTCATAACCTGGCTTCCAGCCGCAACCAAATCGTCCCGCAAATTTTCACCTCAGACAAAATCCTGTAAATAGAAGTTAATTCAAAACTAAGGTCACACACCTAATCGCGGGTCATATAGTCTTGCCAAAACGGAGAACAACAGATCGGTAAATAAAAATAAAGCCGCAAAGAGCATTACCACCGCAGCCACAACTGGAGGGTCAAGGAACAGCACCCGTTCAACTACACCTCGAGCATAAGCAACCCCCGAAGGTATGAGTGTTTGCGCCAGCAACCTGCCCAAACCAGGCCATCCAAACAGCCATTCAACGACAATCAATTCACCTACCAGCAGGCGCACAGAACCAGCTATTACCATAAAGATAGGGGCAAAAATATTCCGCAAGGCACTGCGCCACCGAATACGCCTCCAGGTTTGACCCACGCTGCGGGAAGCGACCACATATTGTTTACCCAGCTCCTCCACCAACAGACCAGAAGTTAATTGAGCAATCTGAACGGTGGGGCGTGCCATCAACACCAGAGTTGGAACGATCAGATGGGTATCCCAACCATACCCGCTGAACGGCAACGGCAACACCACTCCATGAGGAGTCCACTTGGCATACAGAAACCAGGCAGCAAAATATAGCGCTCCCAGGAAAAATGTCGGAGTAGCCATCCCTAAAGTAGAGAGAGAGGTCAGCCAGCGGGTAATGTTTGGCGGATCGGAACTGACTGCGCGCAATCCCAGGTACAAACCCACAATCACACTGAGCACCAGGGCCAGTAGCAATAACCCGCCACTGGCCAATCCTGCCTCAAGGAGAGCTGAAACCAGGAATTTGCCCATAGTTGCTCCTGGCATGATTCCAAAATCCCCGTGAAGGACTCCGCGGATATACGCTGAGTACGTAGGTATGAGAGGCTCTGGTTGCGTCACCGCGGCCAGGAAGGGATTGCGAAATGCGCGTAAAGGGCGCACGAGGTGCGCGTAAGAGAATCCCAGAAAGTGCACCACCAACAAGGCTGGTGGAATAATGGCAAGACGGCGAAGGATGAAACGTATCATGGTATTTCTCCGATGATTCCGCTAAGAACCATATAGATCACTTCAGAGCCGGAGACGGCGTACATGGCGAGGCAACAGGTAAGGTGAAGGTAAAGGTCGTGCCTTTGTGTAGTTCACTTTGCACCTCTATGTGACCTCCGTGTGCCTGAATCAACTGCTTTACGATTGCCAGCCCCAACCCAGCCCCTCCGGTCTGACGCGTCCTGGATTTATCTGCTCGATAGAAACGTTCAAAGATGAAGGGAAGGTGTTCGGGTTCTATTCCAACACCCGTATCCTTGACATTGACCACCACCTCCGAATCCTGGGCCTGTGCCAAGGTCAAAATTTCTCCACCAGGCGGGGTATGGGTAATGGCGTTGATCAGCAGATTACGCAATATCTGCCCGACCCGTTCGGGGTCCGCATCAACAAGGGGTAAATCAGGGGGTAGTTGCACCCTCAGTGAGAGTCCCTTCTCGCTGACTCGCGGCTTCAGAATGGCCACGACTTTATTCAATACATCACCCAATACTACGGGTTGACGATAAAGCCTTAATTCACCTGCTTCCACCAGGGCTAATTCCTGAAGATCGTCAACCAATCGGTTGAGCAGCAAGGCCTCTTCTTGAAGGGAATCGATCATTTCAGGGGTTGGGTCTGCCACCTTATCTTGAAGGGCTTCAAGATACCCGCGGATATTTGACAGGGGGGTTCGCAACTCGTGAGCCACATCTGTCACCATATTACGGCGCAGTTGCTCTAAACGGGTTAGTCCATCTGCCATGGAGTTAAAAGCTTTTGCTAACTCCCCTATCTCATCGTCTGTTTGTATCTCAACCCTCTGACTGAGATCTCCTACCTCCATCTTTCGGGTGGCAGAAATCAACGAGCCAATGGGCTTGAGAATACGGCGGGAGAAAACCAGAGTGAGGACGATCGCCGCCAGACCAGCAACCACCACTGCCAGAAGGATGGACCCCCTCACCGAACTCGTAAAGCGTTCTTCGATAACCTCCAAACTGTCACTTTCCAGGGGCACCATAAAAGCCAGAACTACCTTTTTCCCAATGAGAAAAACGGCAAAGGGTTTTGAAACTTTCACATCAATCTGACCCCCTAACAATTCTCCGGTTGAATCTGCCAGAACCTGACCTTCCAGGGTGGACAGCACAAAGCGAGCGTTAGATGAAGTCCCCATCCTCTCTATAAGGTGTTGCAGTTCATCCCACAGATCCTGCTCACTTTCCAATTGTTCGATGTGTTTATTTAATGTGTTAGTGGTCCTATCTATATTGAAATGCGGATAATCCAGAATACCCTCAACCGAACGTCGGAACTGGCTGGTGGTCGCCTGACTGGCAAACACAGCCACTGTCCCCAGGGCAACCACCACAGCCGTCAATAACGTAAAAAGCAATCGGAAGCGTAAACTTTTAGTCATCCGCAGCCTCTGCAAATTTATAGCCTATGCCGTAAACCGTTTGTATGTAAGTAGGTCGAGTGGGATCAGGCTCAATCTTTTTACGCAGGTTCATGATGTGCACGTCTACCGTACGTTCGAGGCCCTCATAATCCATTGAAAAGGCTATTTCTAACAGCTTTAAACGCGTGAAGGTACGTCCAGGATGCTGCATGAGTGTACCGAGCAAGTTAAACTCTTTAGGCGTCAGACGCACGGCCTCGCCGTGGATAAAAACCTCGTAGCGATCGTAATTAATTGTGATGTCTCGGTAGCTGACAATCTTTAGTCCGGAGGGTTTTTGCTTTTCCAATCGCCGTAAAATGGCCCGGATCCTGGCGATCAGCTCACGAGGGCTGAAGGGTTTGGTTATATAGTCGTCCGCGCCTAAATCCAGGCCCAGGAGCTTATCATTTTCGGTGGCCTTGGCTGTGAGCATGATAATGGGTACCTCCGATTCGGATCGCAGGATGCGACACACATCCAAACCATCTACCATTGGCAACATCAAATCGAGCACGATCAGGTCTGGATGAGATTGGTGGGCAATCTGCAATGCCTGGCGCCCATCGTAGGCAACATACACCCGGTAGCCATCTCGTTCCAGATACAGTTTAATCAGCTCTACGGTTTTTTTATCATCGTCAACGATTAATATCTTGCGATCCATTACTGTATATCGTCCACCGAAACCAGCGTTGATGGGCTAACCACCATCAGCCGTTCACTTCACCAGAGCCAAGTATAGCAAAAAGCTTTAAAGATTCTATGAAGAATTCATCAAGAAGAGGTTTGATTCTGCGCCTTGGGTGAAAATGATTTTTTCCCTTAATCAGGACAAAGGGAGCGCGGCTAATAAAAAAACGGTGCACCACGTTGGATGCACCGTTGGGGTTGTTGCTCAGGGCAAACTCCTCACCTTTGGCATTCGTGCCTCCACCAGACCATTCACTGGCCAAAAGAGAGTAGGTGATCCTCCCCTCATCAGATCGCAGCGGATGTCGTGCCCTGACCGCTTATCATTTCCATCTGCCTAGGTATCTCATCCCAGGTACGACCATGGAGCATCCTGCCGTTGTGTTTCTTTCTGACACCTCCCCATTGTTTGAAGAAGAAGGGGATGTTGGCTGCCAGGCATTGGTCTCTAATGTCAAGCACCCACTTTTCCTTCAAGGGCCTGGCTCCCGGTCCCGACTCGCCCCCGACAATTACCCAGTCTACACCGTTCAAATCAAGGTTGGACAACGAGCCGAGCAGCGGCTCCAATGAGAGGAACCTGATACAGGCACGCGTCTGCCTGAGATGCTCAACGCGAAACATATAATCCTGATTTTCCACACTTATTCCCATCCACACGTTCGAGGGCCAATCAATCTCCAGGCCGAGTTTGAGAAGCCGTTGGGAACGCTTGGTGAGTACCTGGAATATATGCCAATCTGCACGACGCATCACATCAAAGACCTCTTGGATGAACTCTAGTGGCACGTCTTCGTGGAAGAGATCACTCATCGAATTGACGAAGATTGCTTGCGGTTTTTTCCAGCGCAGCGGTAGTTCCAGCATATGCTCATGTATGGTCAACTTGAAACCATTGACGTAGTTGGGCTGTCCCATGGCCTGTAGTCGCAACGCCATACGTGCAGCATAGCAATGTTTGCATCCCGGACTGACTTTCGTGCAACCTGTCACTGGATTCCAGGTGGATTCGGTCCACTCAATACTCGAATGAGATGCCATTATTCGTCTCCTTTAGGAGAAAATTTAACCCGTACCGTATCTGCAAACGTTACCTCGCCCTTGCGTTTTCGTCGACGTTCCGCCAGTGGATCTGCCTTAATCTTCCCCTCAGCCTCCAATTTCCGAAGTGCATCTTTATAGTTTCTGACAATGTATCTCTTCCCGATGTGGTGCCGTTCATAGATTTGTCGCACTGTGATGTCTTGTCCTGCAAAGTCATTCAGAAGCATATCAGCTAGGTCGTCCAGTGGTCGGGAAAACTCGAACAGAATCGGGTACATTGCATCAGTCGGGTTGTACTCGAAGGTTGGAACACCCTGTTCTAGCTTAGAGCTCTCCTGCGCCATAATGTCTTTCATGATCTCATATCCCCGGACGTGCTTACTGACAAAGATCAGGTGATGAGTAGTCCGGCAGCCTCGCTCGTCCTTAAATCGAAATGGCAGGACATATTCGCCTCCCATCTCCCGAAGCGCCTGACAAATCTCTTCGACAATGCTCAACTCGCGTTCATAAGGGGTCCCCTCTTCCAGTCTTCGACGAAGAGCATCGGCACGCTGATTGCCGAAGAGGGCATCCATATGGGCCTTTACAAATTCGTTTCCGAGTCCCATGTTGATACGGTTGTAGTTAAAGAAGAAGATGCAATCGCAGCCCCAGTCTTTTAGGACAGAATTGATTAGCTGAAGCGAAAGCCCTTTATATCCCCAAGGATCAACGAAGAAGAGAGTCGGAACCAAATGCATTTTCGTGAACATCTTGACGATCTGATCTCCCACCTCCTCATTAAAGACTTGGGGCTGATGTTTCAACTGGTGGATTCCTGGAAGATGATTAATCTCTTGTTGTAAGGACCTCGTGTTGGATTCATCCTTATCATTGAGGATCACAACTAACTGTTCGCGCAGGTCGGGGTCCTGGATGGCTTTTTCAAGGATAAGAAGGGGCGTAGACGTTGCCCCATCTCTATAACGACCTGGGCCAGCAAACAAGTCAATATAGGCGATTTTCCCCGATGATCGGGCTGGATACCTCTTTTGGGTGTTAACGATCACTTTCGCCCACGCCCAAAAATATTTGGCCACAATGGCGGCTTTGACTCGAGATTGTTCTTGAAGCTCTTCAAAGAAAGATGAATTGGCCATACATTTCCTCCAGATGGGCTTCTTCATCACATATCCAGCGCCCCATACAACGCTGCCACCCGCTCTCAATCTCCTGTTCCAGATCCACAACCCGGGCTGCAGCCATCGGCGGCAGGGGGTAGCCGTGCTACTCGAACTCCGCCAGGATAGCGTCCACCAGCCGGACGAACTCCTCTTGCTCCTCCATCGGAATGGGCGCGATGGGCAGTTCCTTCCAGTCGTCGGGGTATATATCTGTCTTGCTCCGCTATCGTCGCGCCAGCCACTCGCGGGCTTAGGTGATCTGTAGGGCATCGAGTAAGTACTGCTCGATATTGTCAAATATCGTAGGCATTGTATGCTGGGACCTTTTTCACTATAGTACTTTTTACCTCGCCATGAAACAGCTCGCATAACTACATTTACTCTGTTCCGACTTCCGTCTCTGGATGTTCTTCTGGAGTTGGTTCTGGGGACCTTGCTGGTACGGCACGGGTCAGTTGCCGGCGCGATACCCGCGTTATCTTCCCGCAGTGTGGACAATGAGCGTTGTAGTGCTGCAGGTCCTCTGCTGTGATGTACTCCAGTGCAGCCTGAGCGTCGTCTCTCTTCAGAGCAAAGGGTCTATGACAATGGGTACAACGAAGCTGCATGACATCCTCCTTTCAATCCCTTGGCCTAATAGTCTCTCTATTTTTTCCTGCTTCTGTAGGAAATGGTTGTTTAGCAGAGGTGGGTTTATTCACTCCGCTACGCGAAGCTATGGTAATGCCGGCCAGTATAAGTATAGCACCGATTACCTTCAACGCCGACGGTGCTTCACGTAATATAAAATACGCCAGGATAGTTGAACCTATGGGTTCCCCGAGGGTGGTCACGGCTACCAAAGCTGCCGGCAGGTATCGCAACGCCCAGTTGTAGGTCGAGTGTCCGACCAGTTGCGGAACGAGTGCCAGTAACAACATCCACAGGAAGGTCATGGGGGAGTAACCCACAGGGCTTTCTCCCGCGGCAAACATGATGCCAATCAAGACTATGGCTGCCATGCCGTACACCACGAAGATGTATGCCACCAGCGACATCTTTGCACGTAGCTGTCGCCCGATCATCAGGTAGCCGGTCACCGCCCACGCTCCAGCCAGGGCCAAGAAGTTACCCCACATGGCCTGACCTCTCCAAAATTCATGGAGATGTGAAAATACCAAGCCGTTCTGCCATCCTCCAGCGTCGCTTAAGCCGATAACCGTCCCTCCCGTCAGAGCTAGTGTCATCCCAATGAGCACGTATTTGGTCAGTGGCTCGCGCAGGAAAAGCGGAGATAGCAGCCCCACCCAGAGCGGCGAAGTGCTGACCAGCACCACCGAACTGGCCACCGTGGTGTACTCCAGCGACGATATCCAGGTGGCAAAGTGAATGGCCAGAAAGGCCCCCGATAGCAGAGCCAACAGGAATTCACGCTGCGTCAGGCTACGCAGTTCGGCGCGGTGGCGGGTCAGGGCGAGGGGAGCCAGCACCAGGCTGGCCAAGGTCAAACGGTATGCAGCAATGACCAGCGAGGGGGCTTCGCGCTGTGCGAAGCGGATGAAGATCGAGGCAGTGGAGACGGCCAGGATGGCTATCAGGATAGCGAATGGCAGGAGGTAGCGAGAACGTTGTTCAAACAATGCGGATACTGATGTGTGTGAAATGTTTATCGGCCATGGCTGATCCACCTAACACGCAGCACCTATCCCTTCCACGATACGCGGCTGTATGGTTTGGGAACATGCCAGATGACCTTGCCCTGGACAGCCTGTCGGGGTACGGGTCCAATGCATCGGCTGTCCAGACTATCCCCCCGCGTTCCGGTCACCCAGATGTGATCACCATCCATGCGTTCAATGCGTTTGATCAGTGTGCCGTAGAGCCCGTACTCGAAAACGACAACGTCCCCCCGATGGAGTGAACGTAAAAAGAAGGGGAGCGTGGCGATGACCACGTAATCCCCTTCCTTGAAATCAGGCGATAGACTGTCACCGGTGACTTTTAGCACTCGCAACATGGTACCTTGCGCTAAAGTGGCTCACCCTTCGGGTACGAGGTCAGCCTCGGTCTAGAAACGCTGGCTTCAATCCGTTCAGCCTAAGCCGCTACCAGACCTTTGGCCTGCTCGCAACGATTTCAGAGATTGGGATACACCGTCTCCAGCGCGGGGGCATAGGGGGCTTTAGCGCGCTTGATGGTGACGCCTTTGGTCTCCCAGAAGATTTCGGCGAACTTATTGATCGCCTCCACAAACTCCACGCCGGAGGCCCGGTCAGCCGTTTGGCGCACCTTGGAGCCAAGCTTCATGATCTTGTGGACAAGTTCGGTCAGTTCAGGGTGCTTCTCAATGTGCTCGGGTTTGATGTAATCACCCCAGATGATGCGGACCTCGTGCTTGGCCTTTTCGGCATGCTCCTCCTTGACCGCGATGTAGCGCGACATGCTGTTGTGATAATCCTTCTTCGTTTTACCTTCGCCGCCCTCCAACGCAAACATCAGATCCATCATCCGCACGACGGTCAATGCGCTGATCTGAGCGACGATCGGATCGTATATACCGCAGGGAATATCACAGTGTGCTTTAGCCGGTTCAATCCCAAATTTCCGATCCCAGGTGGCAATCAACTTGTAAATCATTTTTTCCTCCTGATTCATCACTAAGGTTTTGAAAGGTTAGATGGTGGCAGAATAATACTTACCTGGATATGGGCTGTCAAGTCTGGAGTGAAATGCTCACATAGTTTGAGTCGGGCTGAGCAAGCTGGGCTTAACCTGCACCTGGTGACCAGAGAGGAAGGTCTGACAAGTGGCAAATTTTTCGATACGAGTTTATCTATTTGTAATCCTGGATAGCTTCACGAGTAACGGGCACTTAAACGATTACCCTTTTAGTATAATTACTCCAACCCAATGCAGACTATCCCGATTTAATCTAGGAGAAGCCATGACGACTCCCAGCCCAATTGAAGAACTTGCCAGTGAGATAAACCGTTTACAGTTCGCTCTTCAAAATCTGCAGGACGAGGTTCATCTCAGGGAAGCGCTCGACGAAATCGAAGACCTGCAGACCACGGTAAACGGTATGGGGCAACAGATCGCCAATCTGCGCGCCCGTGGCTACGCATTCGAGAAAGAACTGGAGGATCAGGCTGCTGACTTTGAAAAACAATGGAAAGCCCTGTATCCCAACCTGACCCAACATGTCCGACTCCAGGCGGCTTCATTACAGGCTTCCCTGCGACCCATCGAAAACCAAATGACCCAATTGGCAGCCAAGGCCAGAGTTCCCGCAGTCGCTCGACCCATGGTTAACAGCCTCGAAACCGCGATTGATAACTTGGAGGAGAAAGTAAAAGCCGCCCAGCGCACCATCCATGGTATGTACGATAAATTCAATAAACAGGTTTACCAGGTGTCCAAGCACATCCAGGATATCGAATGGATGTTGACTCAATTATCCGAGGCAACCTTTCAACTTCTTTCCACCGAGGCAGGCATCATGGCGGTTAAGGCTGTCTGGTGCAAAGCAGACAAGGAACATAAAGACGATCCTGAAGGTGTGCTCTATCTGACAGATCAACGGATCATATTCGAACAAAAGGAGGAAGTCGCGACCAAAAAGGTATTGTTCATAGCCACCGAAAAAGAAACGGTGCAACAATTGAAATGGGAAGTGCCTGTTATGCTCGCCGAGGAAGTAACAACCAGCAAAAGGGGCTTGCTAAAAAATGAAGACCACATCGAAATCCGCTTCGCCAGTGGAGCCCCACTCAGAATGGCACATCTGCATATCTGGCAGGATTGTGATGAGTGGCAAGGGTTGATCAACCGCGCCAGAACCAAGGGTTTCGATAAAGGTCGAGCTATCGCTATTGACGAAGCCGAGTTAGAGAAGGTCAAAACTGCACCAACAGAATGCCCATCCTGCGGCGGGAAAATCGCTCAGGTTGTCCTGCGTGGTATGGATAGCATCACCTGCGAATTCTGCGGTTCAGTCATCCGACTGTGAAGATAATGGCTATACTGCCTCTGAGAAGTCCGCTGGTTTGCCTTCCGAATTAAGGTAAAATTACTCCGTCATTTACTTGAGATATTCCACTATTGCTTATGGAGGAAAAAATATGACCCATATTATCACCAGTTTGTGCTTACGCGATGCTGGCTGCACGGAAGTCTGTCCGGTTGAGTGCATCATACCCGGCAAACCGGAGGATAAATGGCCCTGGTACTACATTGATCCCGAAACCTGCATTGACTGCGGGGCCTGCGTCCCAGAATGCCCGTATGAGGCCATCTTCCCGGAGGAGGAAGTTCCCGCCGCCTATGAAGCTAAGGGAGGCGAACGCGTTAGCATGCCTGCTGGCACTGCAGGCCACAACGAAGTGTACGATGGTGAGAACCATTTCGGAGAAGCCGTCCACCTGAAATACACCCGCACACTCAAAGCCGGTGAAGCAGTTGACCTTACCAAAGATATCAAACCGAACTACAACTTCTTCGAAAGTGGACCCGGCTACAGTGCCCAAGAGTAGAAGTCTGACCGCTATAAAAAACACAAGAGGAAGTCTTCGGGCTTCCTCTTTGTGTTTCAACGGATAGACCTAAGTTAGCCAGAACCGCAAGGACCACCCTGCATCAAAAGGGCATCATGTGTGAACGAACGACTCTTTTACTGCGACACCAATATCCTTCGATATCTCATTGACAATCCATCACAGTGGCTTTTGCTCCGAAAGCGACTGTCTGCATTGGATGCTGTACTTGTTTTGTCCTGGATTCAGATTATCGAGTTGAGCAAGGTTCCTCACTACCACGAGGGCATGTCAAGCCTACTTCTCAGTTGTCGCTCTGCACTACTCAAGTGGTGGAGAGACTTGCTCGGAGAAGAAATCAAACATTATCCTGAGACAGCAGCCGTCGATCCGATCCAACGGCCACTTATCTCTGATTACCTGCAAGGTCACGTAGGGCAGCTTATCCTCCAGGCTCTATTTTCAGCATATGAAGTCGACATCATGTCGCAAGCCATTGATGACAACAAGGAGCAATACATGAAGGTCATGGCTTGGCTGTCAACTACGGCTCCAGGCCATCAGGCAGTCAAGAACATCGATTTCATGCTACACAATTATGGCTTTGTCGTCAGTGAGTTGCGCGATGTCAATGAGTCATTTATCGACACTTTCAAGGAGCGGGCTGAGGATCTCAATGTCGCGGCTTTTCGCGGATCGTATCTGAGAGCAGCTTATACCTACTACCGATATATAGGGGAAGGATACACCCCCCAACCATCCGATATAGGCGACCTTCACCAAGTGTTCTATGTGCCGTACTGCAAAAATGTAATCCTTGAGAAGTCTATGGCTGGCATCTTATACCAGCTACGCAGGCAGAAGAACCTACTGCTAGAAACTGACATCAAGTCAATGCGGTTTGTCCGCACTCTTGCAGATGACTGAATCAGGCGGTTCTGGCTAACCACGGCGTGCAGCGGAGTGGTTTCGTCGCTACGCGGCCCGCCAGCCGTTGACGCCGGACGATACAAGCCCCTGTTGGCCTGTAAGGTTTCCGCACTAAAAAACTCCACACACCCAAACAAATTCCAGACAGAAACTTACGGTTACCTGCCAACCTCTCCCGTGCAGCACCCTGCAGGTGAGGTTAACTGCTTGAGCCTCCTCTCATATCCACAATGCGCTCAACGTGGGGCCCAATGCTCTTTTTCAGGATCTCCGGAGTAACACCTTGGATTTTAATGGTGACCTCGCGGGTGTCGCTGCTTTCACCGAGGAACGTCCCTAAAGCGATGATATTACCACCAGCATCAAAAATGGCTTTGGTCAGTCTGACTAACTCACCAGGGACATCCGGTACCATCGCCGAGATGCGGACACCTGATTCACGCGCCCCGAGCAGCTCCAGAAATATCTTGAATAGGTCGGTATCCGTGATGATACCCACAACCTTTCCGTTGCGAACGACGGGGAGGCCTCCGATCTTGTTATCTACCATGGTGCGCGCGGCATCCTCGAGGGGCGTATCTTCGGTGATGGTGATGACATCCTTGGTCATCACATCCCCAACAGTGACCTTGCTCAGCAAGTAATTGATCTCCCAGATGCTCAAGCTGGTAGCATCCGAGGGCGAGGCGTGCAGGATATCTTTCTCGGTCACAATACCTACCAGCTTCCCACGCGCATCCACCACCGGAAAGCGCCTGACCTTTTCTTTGCGCATCAGGCTTTGAGCGTCCATTATTGGCATATCCGGTTTCACGATGACTACCGGGTACGACATTCGCCCTTTTACTAGCATATGTTTCTCCTTCCTTGAAATTGCTACATGCTCATGAACCCATGGGGAACTTAATTGTATCCTAACACTCCATGGTCACTAAAGCCACTCCCGCCTGACGTACCTGGCGGAAATTTCCTCCTTGCCGTACTACCTTCAAAACAGTGTCTATCCTCTCCACAAACGAACCTGCGAGCATATCAATTCCGTAATCAAACAGAACCGGGTGAAGGGGCACACTCGGTCCTACCAAAATGACCTTTGTCTGCGGCTCACAGAGCCGAAGCAGATTCTCTAAGCTCTTATTGATCAGAGCCATGCCCGTGATAGCCACAACCTCCGCCTGGGGGATGATTTCCTGTCCTGCAGCTATCGGCAGGTCACCCTCAAATGGTTGGCGTTCCAAGACGAACAGCTCTCCCACCTGCGCCTTCAACCTTTCGACGAAAGGAAAATGCCCGATGACAACCACCTTCCTTTTTTCGCCAAGCTCAGCGATCACTTCCACAGCATTTTTCTCCACCCACCTTTCCGGCTGGTGAGGGATCAAGGCATTGATGACCGCCATCCCCACACTCGACAGGGTAAGTTTATCTGAGCGAATTAAGGCCGCCAAATCAGCACTGGATGTTGCTTCCAACTTTCCGGCTTGGGGAACATCGGTTTCTCCATGCATATGATCCACGCTCAGGGTCGAGGCCAAGCCACACTGCTGCCTGCCATTTTCGATGACCGCTACCGCAGCCGTCCACCTTAATCCTATGCTGACTTCTACGATGTCCCCAGGAAGGAGCACCGATAACAAATCATCTATCAAACCCATACCCTGCTCCGAGGATCAAACACCTCTTTATGCCTGCTTGCCATGCCGGTGCCATGTCGTCTTCCCTGACCGATTCGCTTGCCGGTTGACCCCAGCATGGTCACACATCCAGCCCCTCACGCCCTAATATCCCCAGGATAAGCGAAAGTTCGCCCCGATGGTGGATCTCATGCTCCAGCACGTGCCATATTTCCCATCCCAGAGAGACCGTAACCCCCCAGGGCATCTGTAACTTCTTGCTCAGATCGGCAAGTTCCAAAGTCCCCAGATAAGCCTCGGTTCGGTCGTGCACTTCTGTCAGCAGGTTTTTGATAGCTGTCAGGTTGGGATAATCCTGCAGGGTAAACCCTCCAGGCCAATCATCCAGTTCCCGGGTGACACCATAGCGGAACCAGCCCTCTTCGGCATCCGCAATGTGCAGCATGATTTCCCCAACCGACCAGCAGCCCTCAAAAGGCACAAACGATAGGTCCTCATCCCTGAACTTGTCTATTGTTTCGAACAACCCTCTGCGCACGAGAGTCCAATGTGAGAATAATTCATCCAGATTCATCTCTTCACCTTTCAATGGTATCGGAAGGCTTTCTCTTCAACAAAGCCTGGTACAACTGATAATATTCTTCGGCTGAACGCTGCCAGGAAAAATCCCTGCGCATCCCCCGCTGTTGCAAGGGCTTCCACCTGCGCTGGTCGCCGTAAACAGTCAAAGCCCGACGCAGAGTAAAAATCAGCGACCTTGCCGTGGGTTCAGAGAACAGAAAACCGGTGCTGTCTTTACACCTATCATAGTCACACACCGTGTCCGCTAACCCTCCTGTTTCCCTGGCAACCGGCACACAACCGTAACGCATAGCAATCATCTGCGTCAAACCACAGGGTTCATAACGCGAGGGTATTAGCAACATATCCGCCCCTCCATAAATCAAGTTGCCCAAGGGAGCGTTGTATTCAATGCGCACACGGACGCGCTGGGGAAAGGTTTTTTCCAATTCGGTAGCCGCCGCCTCGATGTGAGCATCACCTTTGCCCAGGATGACCGCCTGCCAGGGGCAGTCCTCCAGATCATGCAGGGCTTCTATAGCTATGTCAACCCCTTTCTGGTGATCCATGCGACCGATCATGGCCAATAACGGCGTTTCAGCCTCAAGTGGAAGCCCCACCCTTTCCTGCAACGCCAGTTTGTTCTCCACGCGCGGGGCGAGATTCTGCTGATGGAACGTAGCAGGCAAATTCGGGTCTGTTTCGGGATTCCATTGTTCCAGGTCCAATCCGTTGATAATGCCAAACAAGGTGTCCTGGCGCCTCTTTAGAAAATCCTCCAAACCCAGACCGTATTCGGGAGTAAGAATCTCACGCGCGTAACCGGTGGATACGGTATTGACAAAATCCGCACTCATCAGCCCCAAAGGCAGGGGTAAATGGCGCGCCCATTTAGGCAAATCCCCCTCCTCCGCGGGCGGGAGACCAAAAGCCTGCAAGGCCTCTTCTGCTCCAGACCCAAGATAAGGCAGGTTGTGCACCGTGAGCAACGTTGAAAGACCACCGTACACAGCCTCGTAGCGACGGCGCAACCAGACAGCATACAAAGCTGGTGCAGTGTGCCAATCGTTGGCATGCAGGATGTCAGGCCACCAATCCAACACGCGTGCCAGCTCCAGCGAAGCCAGGGAGAAAAAGGTGTACTTGTAAGCATCTTCACGGGGATGTGCGTATACGGGCGCCTCTGGGGGGAGCATTGAACCGGCGATCAGGTAAACGGGAAGACCATCCACATCCGCGGCGAAAACCTCCACACCTTGGGTATCCGTTGTCGTGGGAAGTGTGAAAGCTGCCACGGGTTCGACCTTCAAACTCGATCGGTCAGTACCGCCATGAAAAGGGATAACCAAGCGTACATCCGGCTTGACCGGCAGACGGCGGAGGGCACGGGGCAACGAACCTGCAACATCACCCAGGCCTCCAACCTTGATCAGGGGAACCGCTTCGGCAGCAAGGTAGAGGACACGCACAGAAGCATTTTACCCTGATTCACCTTACCCACAACCAGGGAGTCCCCTTCGACTCCCTCTTGGATATAATTACCTGTAAGGTCACTGGTAACCAGAATAACTTCTCCCACCAGGATGTAACCATGCCGTTCACTACTCTGATCGAAGCTTCCATGCTGTTTGAACACCTCAATGACCCTGATTGGGTAGTCGCTGACTGTCGTTACTCGCTTGAGGACCCCGAAAAAGGACGAAAAGATTACCAGGAAGCTCACATCCCTGGGGCTGTGTATGCTCATGTGGATGAAGATTTATCCGGCCCGGTAATACGCGGGCGCACTGGACGCCACCCCCTGCCTGCTCCCGCTATGTTGGCCCAGAGATTCTCATCCTGGGGTATCGGGGAACGTGTACAGGTTATCGCTTACGACGACAAGGGGGGAGCCATGGCTGCACGTTTACGGTTCTTACTGCGCTGGTTAGGGCATCAGGCCGTAGCCGTGCTGGATGGCGGTTGGCCACAATGGGTAAAGTACGGATACTCCAGCCGTCGCGGAGTAGAAACCCGTCCCAGGCAGGAATTCGATCCCCATCCAAGACCCGAACTGATCGTGACCACTGACCAAGTCGTAAATATCATAGCTAAGCACAGCCCAGATAACCCCCTGCTCTTCGACTCACGAGCCCCGGAACGATACCGCGGGGAACAGGAAACCATAGACCCCGTGGCTGGACACATCCCTACAGCTACCTCCGCCCCCTACGCCGCTAACCTGACAGCCGAAGGACGCTTCCTCCCCATCCCTGAGCTGCGTGCCAGGTTTGAAAAGCTGTTAGCCGAAACTCCCCCTGAACAGGCCGTCTTTTACTGCGGGTCTGGAGTCACTGCGGCTCATAACTTGCTCGCTCTTGCCCACGCTGGTATGGGAGAAGCCCGACTTTACGCTGGCTCCTGGAGCGAATGGATCACCGATCCATCCCGCCCGATTAGTACAGGTAACCCTGATCAACCCACGACCAATAACTGATGTCCAACGAGAACAATCTATCCACACAGGCAAGCAACATCGTCAGCGTATCCTGGGGCGATCACCTTGTCTTTGGCCAGGGAGATGGCCGTCTGGCGACACCCAAAGCGGTGCGACAGTGCATGAAGCGATGGCATGAGGAATTAGGCGCAGGCAGCATTTATTGGCGAATCCCCCACGCTCACCTTCCAGGTCGTTACTACCGGGCAAGAGGCTATCCCCAAACGATTGAAAAACGTTCGTCTGTTGATGGGGATTTCCTGCGAAAGGTGCCCGAGATGGCTCACGAGATGCACATGACTGCCTATGTGTATCTCTCTATCTTCGACGATGGTTGGCCTCTACCTCCCCATCACGTGCGTCAGGTCAGCTATCACAACGCAATGCACGGGCAGCACATCTCTTGGCAAAGCAACTTCAGCAGGCTGCATCCCGAATACACACTGGTTGATCGCAATGGCAACCGTCAATGGGGAGTGCCCTGCCTGGCCTACCCGGAAGTGCGCACACACTTCCTTGAACGTTTCCTACAATTCTTGGGGCAGGCTAACTGGGATGGACTATTCATCTGTTTACGTTCCCAATCCCACCCTGCGGATTTTGCTGATCAGTTCGGTTTTAACCACCCCATCCGCGAAGAGTACCTCAAACGGTATAAGATAGATATCTGCACGCAAGATTTTGACTTACAGCGCTGGCGTGACCTTCTGGGGGAATACCTGACACTGTTCATCCAGGAGGTTCGCCGGGCTACTTCAAAACACGGATTGCGCCTCGCTATTGGCGCCCCAAGAGGTGATGTCCTTGGCCCCCCTTTGGGAAATACCACACTGGAATGGCGCCTCTGGGTTCAGGAGCGCTGGATTGACGAATTGATCATCAACCAGAATTCCTCACGTTGTCCTTCCATGTGGCACGATCTCTGGCCAATGCACCGAGGGTACGGATACCTGCAAAACTACCTGGATGGGTACAACCTCCCCTCTTTGGAAGAACACCTGAGTACAACCTACGCCCCTTTCTTCCCACCCAATGGGCAGGTGAGCCTTTACATCGCCAGGCAATGGGATGAACGTTCAGAAACAGAAGAACGCGGTTTGCTGGCTCATCCTGCGGTCCACGGTCTGGTGTTCAGCTCCTTCCGCTTTAGCAATCCTGAGGCGGTCTCACGAGGAAATTGGGTAGCGTAACCGCGAGAAGCCTCCCCACACACCAAATGATTATCACGTAGCACCGCCGTTGTATAATCAGTATGCCATGTACAGAGCCCGTTACCGTCGTATTGTCTTCTTCTTTGCCCGCGTAATTACCCACCTGTTATTCTGGGAACTGCTCCTCTCCCACACTGGCTTTCGCAAGTGGTCAAAAAGAACGCGTCCCCAGCGATTGAAGCGTATCGCCAGGGAGTATCGAGCCCTCGCCATCCAGATGGGTGGTGTGCTCATCAAGGTGGGTCAATTCCTCTCCGCGCGAGTTGACATGCTCCCCACCGAGATTACCGACGAACTTGCTGAATTACAGGACGAAGTGCCACCTGAGGCCTTCGAGGACATCCGTCGCGTAGCTGAGGAAGAACTGGGTGCTCCACTCTCGGCAAGGTTTGTGGATTTCACAGAAGAACCCATTGCTGCCGCATCGCTCGGGCAGGTACACCGCGCCAAACTGTACCCTCAGGACGCTTACCCCACCTCCGAAAATGAACATGAAGTGGAAGTGGTGGTCAAGGTACAACGGCCAAACATCGAAACCATCATCGCTACCGATCTGGCTGCCATTCGCACAATAGGCAAATGGCTAAATCGCTATCCTCCCTTTCGGAAGCGCGCTGACATCCTCGCGCTGCTGAACGAGTTCACCCGCGTACTCTTTGAAGAAATTGACTATTTAGCTGAGGGTAAAAATGCGGAAACCTTCGCGGTCAACTTTAAAGACCGACCCCATGTACGTGTTCCCGTTGTGGTCTGGACGCACACCACCAAGCGGGTCCTCACTCTGGAAGATGTCTACGCCATCAAAATAACTGATTTTAATGCTATCACTGCAGCAGGCATTGATCGTGCTGAGGTTGCAAAAAGGCTGATCAACACCTATCTACAACAGATTTTCGAAGATTATTTTTTCCACGCCGACCCTCATCCAGGGAATCTGTTCGTCTCCCCTATCCTTGCCGATGGAGGAGGTCAGGACAAACCCACAGAATGGCAACTAACCTTTGTGGATTTCGGCATGATAGGGCATGTGCCTTCTAGTATGCGCGCGGGTTTACGTGAGCTGGTAATCGCCATGGGAATGCAGGACGCAACCCGTTTGGTGAACGCTTACCAGATGCTGGGAGTTCTCTTACCTCACGCAGACCTCAAGTTGCTGGAACAGGCCGAGGCAATGGCCTTTGACCGCTTCTGGGGAAAGAGCATGGCCGAGCTAAAGAACATCAGCATGCGAGAAATCCATGAATTTGCCCTCGAGTTCCGGCAAATTGTCTATAGCATGCCCTTTCAAATACCCCAAGACCTGATCTGGCTAGGCAGGGCGGTAGCCATCCTTTCCGGAATGTGCATGGCTCTGCACCCTCAATTCAACCCCTGGGAGAGCATCATCCCCTTTGCGCAAAAACTCATCGAAGAAGAAGCCCTGACTGGATGGGAGTTTTGGCTGCAAGAGATTGGACAATACCTCAAGACTCTCTTCCTCATCCCCAAGCAATTGGAGCGTGTATTGGGCAAATTAGATCAAGGAAGCTTGGATATCCGTATCCCGGATGTCGAACAACGCATCCGGCATCTTGAGGCTGCCACGCGCCGAATGGTCGGCGCGTTCATCTTCGCAGCCTTATTAATTGGCGGACTCCAACTTTATCTCTCGGGGAACCCCGTCTTGGGGGAAATCCTGCTCGCTGGTGCAGCCTTCGCACTGGCGTGGGTTGTACTCAGCCGGTAAAGCGCCTAAGGGCTTCCTCTTAACCCTGTTCTCCTGTTTCCATCCGCTTTAGAGCCGCGTCAATAAAACTGCGAACAGCCAGGAGCATCTCTTTACGTGCTGCGCGCCGATGGGTGGCGAACTCTGGAGGGAAAAGAGCCTCTACGCTTTTGCGCATTTCTCGGTGTGCATTGCGAGCATGCTCCATCGCCTCATCGGGGATGAAACCCTCAAATGGACGACGTACCTTTTCCTTTTCTACCATCTTAACTACTCCTTCACTTCCCATTATACCAATATCTTCTCCGGCATAGTAACTTACGGCTTGGTCAAGGTCAAATCGCCCCAGCTTGTCGGATCCGTCAGCACTCGCGTGGAGACATTCGAAACCATGCTCTGTTGTGCCTCAGCACCTGCCTTATCGTTGTCGGAAACGGAGAAGGCAAACCCGAAGTGCATTCCCTTGGCAGGTGTCACTCCAAACACGCTCCAAGGTATCTTCACCTCAATATGATAGCCATTATCTGTCTTGATAGTCCCAATCTCTACCTGGGACCTGGGTCCCTCCACACTTCGCGGAAACCACAGATACGCCTCGGGATTTTTGCCGGGTGCCGGTGATCCAGGAGATACTCCTATTTGATAGTCATCTGAATCCAGCTTCGCCAGGTAATAGTCACCAGATACGTCCGTATCTAACAGCACCTCGATGCTGTCCCCTTTATAGATATACATCCCATGAGCAATTTGCGCATAACGCTCGTCCTTGACCTTTACCCCTATATACAAAGCTTTATTGTCCCAACCTACCATAAGCCTGGCAGAAAGGTCTTGCGCATCATCCCAATTACCCTTTCCCCAGACGACGTACTCCACGTTATATTTTTTCAAGGTCCAATCATCCAGGTAACCGTCAATGTTAGGAGGAGAACCCAAAAACTCGGCTGCCACGCTTGGGCCTGGACGCATTCCGGGGCCAGCATACGAAACCGTTGGGGGAGGGGTGGATGTGGAGGTAGCGGTAGGTTGGCTGGGCGTTGAAGTCAGTGTGAAGGTAGGCGTTAGTATGAGTGGAGGTGCCCCTTCCGTAGCTTCTACCGTCGGTGAAGCGGTTGGTCCACCTATTCCTGTCGGTGTTACGGTTGGAGGTGGAACGACCGCTGTATCCTGGCTGAAGAAAGCCGTCAATGTCAGATTGGGGGTAGGGAACACAAACGGTGTAGGTGCACTTATTCCTGGCAGCTCACATGCCAGAGTTGCGATAAGAAAGACACTCAACAACAAGGTTATTTTTAGTTTCTGTAGGTTCATAGGACCTCCTCAACTATACAATCCATAATTCTAACCTGTTTTTCGGCATTGGGGAAAGAAATAAACAGTGAGACCCAACCTGAGCAAAATCCATGCCCGGATCATCCATGTTCGCCTTCACTAATAGACCCACCACACGGAACGAGGTCTTCGCCGTACTTGTCTATGACCCAAAGAAAGGGTATATTAGGCACACCATGGCTTCCCCAACCTTGACGTTTTCTAACCAACACCTCTGCCCCGCGCTGGCTGTAGACCTCATTATCTTTACCGTGCGGAAGAACCGCTTGCAAATTTTACTCATCCAGCGAAAGAACGAGCCTTTTTCTGGCAGATGGGCATTGCCAGGGGGCTTTGTGCGTATGAACGAATCCCTCGAAGATGCCGCCCTGCGAGAACTGGAAGAGGAAACCGGTTTGCGGGACGTGTACTTAGAGCAACTATACACGTATGGAGACCCAGGACGGGATCCACGCGGACATGTTGTTACCGTAGCCTATTTTGCCCTCATTCCTTCCGATACACCCATCCGCCCAGAAGGAGGAGACGATGCTTCACAGGCCAAATGGTTCCCTCGGGATGACTTGCCTCCCTTAGCCTTCGATCACCCCATCATCGCTAACTACGCACTTCGTCGCCTACGATATAAGCTAGAGTACTCCGCGGTAGGCTTCGAGCTGTTGCCAGAGGAGTTTACTCTCAGCGAACTCCAGCAGACCTACGAGATTATTCTGGGCGAGAGCTTAGACAAACGCAATTTCAGACGCCGCATCTTGCAGGCGGGTATCATCGAACCCACACCTCACCTGCGCAAAGGAGAAGGTCGTCCCGCCCGGTTATACCGTTACCAGCCAGACGCAGTGGCCGAAGTAAAAGCCCGCCGTCTTTTCCCCTAACATAACCCAGGAATCGACAACTCTATCCCTGAACCCAACATCATAAGCTGACAAGAAAACTCCATGGAACGTGTCAAATCCACCCTCCGCCGTTTGCATCCAAACGTTTGGGTGCTGGCAACAACCTCTTTCCTCACCGATATCTCCTCGGAGATGCTGTTCAATCTGTTACCCCTATTCCTGTTTAACGTACTCGGGGTGCGAACATCCATCATCGGGTTGATCGAAGGGCTGGCTGAAACCACCTCCAGCCTGGTGAAGATATATTCTGGGGCTATATCCGACAGGATAAGAAAGCGTAAGCTCCTGGCGGTCCTCGGCTACGGTTTATCTACCTTGGCAAAACCGTTTCTGTATTTTGCCACCTCGTGGACCTGGGTGTTGGGTGTGCGATTCATAGATCGGGTGGGCAAAGGGGTACGCACCGCACCGCGAGACGCACTCCTGGCTGGCAGCACAGACGTTAAGCACCGAGGATTTACCTTCGGTTTGCACCGAGCCGCAGATACAGGTGGCGCTCTCGTAGGCCTGGGCATTGCTGCGGCCATCATCTGGTCAACACAAGCTGGAGCTACTAGCCTCTCCCGATCCACATTTCAATATATCGTGTTGGCCAGTGTCATCCCTGCTGCTTTGGCAGTCCTCATCCTGACGAAATTTGCCGTGGATGTACGACCATCCAAAGATACTCTCGAGGGTGTAACCCCCGGGTTTCACTGGACAAGTCTAAACAGACGCTTTCGTGCATTCCTGCTGGTGGTCATCCTTTTTACACTCGGCAACTCCGCGGACGCTTTCATCGTCCTCCGGGGGCAGGAACGCGGTTTGAACGTGCTCCAGATCACGGGCATGCTTCTCACCTTTAACGCCCTGTACTCCCTGCTTTCCACCCCTCTGGGCCTTCTTTCGGATAGGATCGGGAGGGTGCGAGTAATCCTGGGTGGATGGTTCGTCTATGGGCTGATATACCTGGGTTTTGCTATGGCACAATCCGGTTATGTGATCTGGTTGCTGTATGGTTTTTACGGCGTGTACTACGCAGCTACAGAAGGGACAGCCAAAGCACTGGTTGCCGACCTGGTCACCCCAGATAAACGTGGTACGGCCTACGGCCTATATCATGCCGCTGTAGGCCTGGCTGCATTCCCTGCCTCTTTGATCGCCGGATTGTTATGGCAGGGTGCAGGGGCATGGCAAGGCTTCGGTCCCGCTGCCCCTTTCATATTTGGGGCTCTCATGGCTCTTTTGGCGGCGATACTGTTCATCGCCTGGGCACGCGACTGAGATTGTCCTGGATGAACATCCCCGTGCTGGTAGTGGGATACCTGAGGAAATCACATTTGACCGGATTATCTGCTTGGGGTATGCTTAAACCCAATAGTAGAGATAAACGGGAGTGGTTGGGTCCTGGTGGGCTCCCCGGTCTTCAAAACCGGTGGCGGGTCGCGTTGCGGGCCGCGGTGGGTTCGACTCCCATCCACTCCCGCCTGCTTATAAAAAACAACCAATATTGGTAAAAACATGACTGATATCACATCTGCTCCTCCCAACAGTGAAGTGTTGACCTCCCTTGTCTCCCGGATTCTCCACATTGAGAATATCACCTGGGGTAATCCGAAGGATAACTACATTGTCTCGTATACTGGCAATCTGACTCGTGATTCTGTCGAGGCATACGATACCCTGGCAGAATGGCTGCGTCCCCACCATGTCACGCCTCTTTTCCGCCAGGTAGAGGACCGACACGCGGTTATCCTGGTTAGTGGAATCATAACTCCACAACCCTCCAAACTCTGGATAAACATACTCCTCTTTGTACTCACCGCCTTAAGTGTGCTCTGGGTGGGCATCTCCTACTCCTTTGACCCTGAAGCCCCCACGTTGGTAGAAGGGCTAATCAGAGGCTTGGATGGAGGCGTGGCCTTTGCTGCCAGCCTCCTGCTAATTCTGGTGGCCCACGAGTTGGGGCACTACCTAGCTGGTCGTCGGCATAACACCGCCGTAACCCTGCCTTATTTCTTGCCCTTTCCCTTCCCACCCTTCGGAACCCTGGGGGCGTTCATCCAACTGAAAGAACCTCCCAAAAACAAACGTATCATGCTGGATATTGGCATTGCCGGACCGTTGGCCGGGCTGGTATTCGCCATACCGATCCTGTTCATCGGTCTGTTACTCTCGGATGTGGAACGCCTGCCTTTTTCGATTCCCGCGAACACGTGGTTGACCCTAGAAGGAAATTCCATACTCTACCTGTTGATGAAGTTCGTCGTTTTTGGCCGATGGTTGCCTGAACCCGTCAGCTTTCAGGGCCTGTCCCCACTGATGTACTGGGTGCGCTATTTCTTCACCGGAAACCCTGTACCCATTGGAGGCTACGATGTATTACTTCACCCCATGGCATTAGCAGGATGGGCCGGCTTACTGGTCACCGCCCTCAACCTCATTCCGGCGGGACAATTGGACGGAGGGCATCTGCTGTACGTCCTGTTTGGGGAGCGTGCCCGTAAAATCCTCCCTGCTATCCTGGTGACGCTCTTTCTCCTGGGCATGGTGTGGCAAGGTTGGTGGCTTTGGGCATTATTGATCTTCGTCTTCGGACGTTTCCATGCCAATCCCCTGGATCAGATTACTACCTTGGACTCTCGTCGCCGCGCAATCGCCGTGTTGGGTTTGCTCATCTTCATCCTCCTTTTCACCCCCATCCCCCTCCGCTCCCTTCTCGGAGGTTGACCACCCCCGCTCAGCGATGTGCTTCACCCCAAACCCGCACATCTGCCAGAGGTAGGCCAATGCTGAACACCTGCATCTGAAAGGGCAGTTGTTCCCCTCCATTCAAAGCCCCCTCCGCCTCCCAACGACGCAACGCCACCATGTTTCCATGGGTGTCAAACCCTGCAACCAGCAACCATACAGCCTGCGCCTGACTGCCTTCCTCGGTTAACCAAAGCGAACCCTTTACCTCCGCCCAAAGGCTTTCATCGAAGGTCTCTATAGAAGCAATCTCAATTTGAATCTCCAGATAGCGCTCATCCTCCGGGGGAACAGGAAAAGCAGACACTAGTTGAGCCACTGGGTAGACCGGTGAGGGCAACGGCGGTGGGAAAAATACCCCTATGGGCAAAACCTCGCCAGGCATAACGCGGTCCAGCAACCCATAAGCAACCTGGTCTTCAACCAAGGTGCTTCCCTCATCGAATAGGGTGAAGCGCACGCTGAGGTTCTCCATCGCCTGAGATTGGTTGTTCTCCACAAGCAGAAAGCACCAACTGCCGCCTTCTGCAGTAGAGTAACATATTGGGAGTGACAGGGTAAGGGGTACAGGTGTAGGAAGGGGCATCCCTCCTCCCTCTTCACCCAGGGGGATGATCAGGGTTTCCCCCACAGTGAGAAACCGGGGATCCACACCCGGGTTTACAGCCACCAAATCTTCGAGCTGGATGCCGAAACGTACCGCTATCCCTATCATGGTGTCGTCCTTCTGGATAGTGTAGGTAAAGGGGGTTGGCGTGGGCAAGGGCACAGGAGTGGTTATAAGGACGGAGGCAGGAGTGGAAGTAGCTATAAAAGTGGGAGAAACGTAAGGGGTCAGCACCCAGGTAGGGGTCGGTTGCGAATCCACCGGAGAAACGGTTGAGGTACAGGAACCCAACCCCAGGATCAGCAACCCTGTGAGAGGGAGCAATACTGCCTGGATTCCCCTCATCCTCCAAAATGACATCATGCGGCGATTATACCGCGTGCGAATATCTCTAGCTGTTACTTGCCTATTGATTAGGGGTATGCTAAACTCCTCGCAAAGGCAACATGAGCAAAGATAACATGCTCCAAGAAGCCATAGAAGCTCTGGAACAGGGGTATCGTTCCAAAGCCCGCAATCTGCTCACCGGCTTGCTGCGCGCCGACGAAAACAATCCTGACTATTGGTTATGGATGAGCGCCGCGGTAGAGACAAAAAAAGAGCAGGTTTTTTGTTTAAAAAAGGTTCTGAAGCTCGACCCGGATGACGCCCGCGCACGTTACGGCTTAACCATACACGGTGAGTTGCCTCCGACCGAACCCGTGACCCCCGTCCCTCCGCCCCGCCTGCCCATCTGGACGATAGAAGCCCAGAAAGGCGAACCGCTCACACCCCGTAACTACCTGCGTGTACTGCCTTACATGGGGGCAGGGATTTTGCTGGTGGCGTTGATAATGTTTGGGATATTTGGAAACAGACTGCTGGGAATATGGGCAGGACAGGCCCCGACTCCCACATTCAATTTACCACCCACCCGAGAACCTACGGCAACCATGCTGGCTACGAGCACGCAGGTGGTGCGCTCTCCAACGCCGACCTTCACCGGCCCCACACCCCTGTGGATGCTGTTGGAAGCCACCTACACGCCCACCCCGCTGTATGTGAACACACCCCACCCTACCACCGAAGCATACCGCGCAGCTCTTCGAGCTTACGCGCGGGAGGACTGGGATCAGGTTGTTGTCTATATGCAACAAGTGCTGGAACTTGAACCCACTGCTGTCGACGCGATGTACTACCTGGGTGAGGCCTATCGGCACATGGGTCAATACGACCAGGCTCTGACCAGCTATAACCATGCACTTACCATTAATCCGGGTTTTGCACCCGCTTACCTGGGACGGGTTCGTGTGCAACTGGTAAAAAACCCCAACGCGGACGTAACGGAGGACCTGAACAAAGCGTTGAACGCCGACCCCAACTTTGGCGAGGCCTTTCTGGAGCGTGCTTTATATTACCTGAAGATCAACCAACCGGAGGCAGCCTTAGACGATTTGAGGACCGCAGCCGAATTGTTGGCGGATTCCCCCGTGCTCTATTACTACCGCGCTCAAACCCTGCTGGCTTTAGATGACATTGAAGCCGCCCTAGAGAACGCCGAGTATGCCCATACCCTCGACTTCACTCTGCTACCCGTGTATAAACTATTGGGGATGCTGTACCTCACCGCCAACCAACCGGATAAGAGTCTCGGTTACTTACAAACCCACGTGTTGTATCAACCTGACGATGCTGCTGCATGGGTGCTGCTGGGGAAAGCCTCCTTTGCCAAGGCAGGGTACACCCAGGCTATCGCCGCGTTTGACCAGGCCTTAGATATTGACAACTCTCTCAGTGAGGCCTATCTCTATCGTGGACTGGCACACCTGCAGATAAACGAAACGCAAGCCGCCCATGACGACCTGAGCACTGCGCAGCGCCTTGACCCCAACTCTTTCGAAGCCAGCCTGGGGTTGGGACGTGCCCTCCTGGCTGAAGGAAAAGCGGGGGATGCGTACATCCAATTCCTCCACACCGAAGCACTCGTCACCAACAATGCTCAAGCGGCCGCCTTGTTCTATTGGAGAGCACAGTCGTTAGAAGCTCTGGGAGAGATAACCGCTGCCATTGCTGACTGGCAAGCTCTTCTGGAGCTACCTACTGAGGTTGTGCCCTCAGAATGGCAAAACACCGCCGAATCCCACCTGCTGGCCATGACACCCACCACCCTGACACCTACCCATACCTCAACAGGCACATCTGCCCCCATCGCATCTGCTACGACCACTCGTACACCTTCGCCAACCTCAACGCGCACAGCAACGCCCTCACCATGAGGTATGTCATTTGCCTTCGGAAAAAGCTCGTCCACCTTTACAACCATCCCGATGAGAACCACAAACACGACCTATCAATTGTTTGTCATCCTGGTCACAGTAACTTTACTGGTCATCAGTACAGTTCAGCATCCCCTCTCGCTCAACGCTTTATGGGTTGCAGTGCTCACAGCCCTGTTCTGCGCGGTGCTGGTCAATTTTCCCCTGCCCCTGCTACAAAGTGAAATTACCCTCCTGCACTGGCTCAGCTTAGGCATCTGCCTGCTGTACGGACCTGTCACCGCAACCTGGGGAGTAGTGTTAGGTGTGCTGGTGGGGAAAACGGCACGCGCCCTGCAACGACGAATTTCCCATCGACGAAGGTTTTCCCCAACACCCTGGTTACAGACCGGTTTCATTGCCAGCCTTCAAGGTCTTCCCTTACTGATGACGCTGTTTGTGTTTACCTGGCCCCTTTCAGGCGGGATGTCAGAAACAGGCTACCTACCCAGCCCGGCTGTACGCTTGGGTGTGATGTTGCTCTTCACCCTGCTGCACAGTTTATTGACCTTGATCAACTTCATTTTGCTTGGTCAGCCTGTTCCCCTTCCCAACCTGAAGGAAGAGATCGTGTTTTTCAGCCTAGTTGAACTGATGCCATTACCATTCATCTGGCTTTCAGTGGAGGCTCATCCAAAACTGGGCATCAACTCCGTTGGGGCCTTGGGGGGTCTGGCTGCCATCCTCTCCATCATCATGCATGCCATGAGTACAGCCCGCAGAGAAGCAGAACGCCGCCTCAAAGAGATTGACACCCTGAACCAGGTCAGTCAGACTATGCGTTCTACATTGGACTTAGAACAGTTACTTACCTGCATTCAGCAGCAAGTAACCCAATTCCTGGGAGTGGACAGTTTTTATGTCGCCTTGCTGGACACGAAAGAACAACACATCTGGTACCCCCTGGCAGTAAAAAACGGTCAACGACAACCATGGAAACCCAGAGCTATCTCCGATCGCCTCACCGATAGGGTAATACAGAAAAAAGAATCTATCTTATTGACCAAGCAATACTTGGATGAACTGGAGAAAACAGGGCTTCCCACAAGCGAAGAAACGCCTTCCGCTTGGCTGGGGGTACCATTAATCTCCTCCGATCAGGTCTTTGGTTGTTTAGCTGTCTTCTCCATGTCACCTCAGGTTCAATTTTCCCAGGGTGATCTCAACCTGTTAACCGCCCTATCCGGCCAGGTAAGTGTGGCCATAGACAACGCCCTGCTCTTCCAACAAGCTCAACTACGAGCTGCGCAACTGGAAACATTGAACCAGCTCAGCGCATTAATCTCCGCCAGCCTGGACCCTGAAGAGGTGTTCCCCCAGGTGTGCCGCGCCATCATCCAGGTCGAAAAGGGACAACACAGCGCCATATTCCTGGTTGAACCGGAGCAACAAACTATTTGGTTGGCACACTCCCAGGGTCTATCAAAAAATTTCCAGCGGCAGATGGCCTCCTTCCCACGGTCGGGTAACGGACGTGCACTTTGTCTCCAAACCGGGCAACCGGTGCTGATCCCCAACCTCAACCTGGCCAAACTAGAGCCTTTACTGGTGAAGGCATTAAAGGGGGAGAACATCCAGGCCTACGGCGACTTTCCCCTTACCACACCGAGCGGTCATATCGGCTACCTGTCAGTTTATTTCGACACACCTCACACCTTTCATGACGATGAGATAGAACTATTGCAAACCTTCGCCACACAGGCGGCCCTGGCTGTATCCAACGCCCGTCTCTACGCTCGCACAGACATGAGCCTGACGCGGCGAGGGCATCAATTGCGCATACTGGAAGAGATAGCCCATGAGCTAACTGCTGCGCTCCGATCCGAGCGCCTGTTCGATATGATCCTGGAGTACGCCATGGAGTATACCCAATCCCAACACGGATTCCTGGGTTCATTCGATGAGAAAACACAGCAGGTAAAAATCCTTGCCAGCAGCGACCCACAAACCTTCCAGGCTATCCCACCCGACCCCGTTTCCTGGCGAGCCATCCGGATACGACAACCCATCAACCTCAGCAAATCAGAAGGAGACAGCCCCAAAAAGCAGGGAGATGAGGAGCAACTCCTTTCTCAACTCAGCGTCCCGCTGATCCATGAAAACCGCGTTTTAGGCGTGATCACGTTGAAAAACACACGGGATTACGCCTATCGCACCGCAGACCAGCACTTCATCTCCCAGTTAGCCCATCATGCTGCCGTAGCCATCGCCCAGGCCGACCTGTATCATGAGACCCAACAACGCCTGCGAGAATCTTCCACGCTCTATGAGATCAGCATGCAGTTAGCCACTAAAGTAGAACCCGTTGAAGTCCTTGAAACAATCACCAAGACAATTCACACCCTTACCGGAACCCGATGCGTGGGAGCCTATCTCTGGGACGAAGAACTCAGGCAGTACACCCTGAAAGTCAGTCAACTATCCACGGCAGGCAACCACCAACACCTTCCCTCCACGATCAATCCCCTGGGAATGTTGGCCATACAAAAAGCGCTCTCAGAAACCAGCCCCCTCGAAATCGGTCGCGACCCTCAAATAAGCCCTCTCTTTGGAGACGGTAAAGATACCGATGCGGTTGTATACCCGCTGGTCAGTGCCGGGCAACGACTTGGGCTTATGCTCCTCCACACCCCCAAGGACAACCCCCTCGTAGAGGCAGACCGGCAACTGCTGCAGGCCATCGTCACCCAAGGCTCGCTGGCCCTGCAAAACGCCCGTTTGTTCACCGACGTGCGCCAGGGTCGAGACCGTCTTTCGGCTGTGCTGAATTCTGTTGTGGACAGTGTATTAATGATTGACATGGAGGGGTGTATCGCCTTAGCCAACAACCCCATCACCGAGCTGATAAACCTGCCCCTGGAAAAGGTCCTCAACCGGAAAATCACTTCCCTGTCAGCCACAGCCCTCAAGTCCCTGGGCTACCGCCCCCAGGAGATCAAAGAGTTGGTAGAACAAATCGGAAAGGGCTACACCCCCCCTCCCAAGGCCACAATACAATTCGAAACCCCCATGACCAAGAAGATGCTCAAACGCACGTTGATACCCGTGTGGGGCCAGAAGAGCAACATTATTGGGTGTGTCATTGTCTTGCGCGATGTGACCGAGGAGCACCAACTCAACCAGGCGCGCGAACTGCTCACCGAAACCCTGGTACACGACCTGCGTTCGCCGGTCAGTGCCATACGAAGCGCTCTCGACCTGGTTACAGAAGGGTTCTCCTCGGATACCGAGGAGCTGACCGCCCAGGCGATAAACGTTGCCCGTCGAAGCACCAAGCGGGTGATTGACCTGATCGAATCCCTGCTAGAGATATCCTGCATGCAGACCGGAAAAGTAGAACTTCAGCTTTCCCCGGTGGACTTAAATGTATTGACCAATGAAATACTCAAGGAATTCAAGCCCCAGGCAAAAGAACTGGACGTTTTCCTGAGCAACGCCATTAACCCGGACCTGCCATTCGTACATGTGGATAACAACCTCATCGGACGCGTAGTGACCAACCTGATTGATAACGCCCTCAAGTTCACCCCGGCTGGCGGAAAAGTTACTATTACTGCCGAACAGCTTCCCCCAAAACAGGTTGCCGTCCGCGTCAGCGATACCGGGCCTGGAATTCCGGAAACCTTTCACCAGAAAATATTTGAACGTTTCTCCCAGGTGCCCGGCATACGTGGTCGTCGCAGGGGCTCTGGATTGGGATTAGCCTTCTGTCGGTTAGCCGTTGAAGCTCACGGGGGCGACATTTGGGTCGAACCTAACCCGAGCGGTGGCAGTGTGTTTGCCTTCACACTTCCTCTCAGCAGTACAAGTGTAGATGAACAAGCGGAGGTACCATGACCCGCGCCTTCCACCCACAAAAAGGACCTTTTTTGCGTGCTCTGCAACCCGGAGAACATTTCACCGGCTTTTACGTGTTGCGCAACAAGCAACTTGAACCTTTTCGAGACCCTTCGCGTGGTCACTACCTCACACTCATCCTCAGCGACCGTAGCGGTCAGCTTATGGGCCGGGTGTGGGAAAATGCCGAGGAGACCAGCGAGCAACTGGAAATCCGGACAGTTATCAAAGTAGAGGGAGATGTAGAAACGTACCTGGATCGAATTCAAGCCAATGTGCTCCGTGTTCGACCTGCCCAACCTGAGGAGTACGATCGGCGCGATTTCCTCCCGACCACCGAGGGGGACATCGAAGAAATGTGGAACGAACTTCGCGGTTACATCGAAAGGATTACAGACCCCTACTTGAAACCGCTGGTTGAGCATTTCTTCCAGGATGCAGACTTTATAGCCCGTTTTCAGCAGGCGCCCGCAGCAGTAAAAGTACACCATGCCTACCTGGGTGGTCTGTTAAAACACACGTTGGAGGTGCTTTCCCTGTGTGAGAGTGTACTGCGGCTCTACCCTCAACTCAATGCCAACCTGCTGTATACTGGGGCTTTACTGCATGACCTGGGTAAAGTACAGGAGTTCACCTGGGAATTCGATATCACCTATAGCGATAAGGGTCGTCTGTTAGGGCACATTGTAATGACCGACGAGATGGTCACCTCGGCACTGCAAAACTTTCCCGATTTTCCCTCCGAATTGAGCTTGCGCTTGCGTCACATCCTGCTGTCACACCATGGTCGGCACGAGTGGGGTTCACCCCGTCGTCCGATGACCCTGGAAGCCATTACCCTGCATCACATCGAAAACCTGGATGCCCAGGTCAATCGCTTCCAGCTTCTGCTAGAAAAACGCCCTGCGGGTGAAACCTGGACGGAATTCGACCGCCTGCTGAAACGCTACCTCTATGGTGGACCGGAGGAGGACCTGAGCGTTGAAGAGCAAGGCTGGACAGAATAAAATCATCGCGCTATAATCCCCCCGACTTAGCGCAAACATATCATTCAAGTAAAGGTGATTAGGATGCCTTTATACACGTATCGGTGCAGTAATTGCGGATTTCAGTTCGATTACCGGCACAGTATTAACGATAAACACATAACCCGCTGCCCAGAATGCCAAAAAAATGCCCTGCAGCGGGTGTACAAACCCGTGGGTATCTTGTTTAAAGGAGCAGGGTTCTACGCCACGGATCACCACTCCACCCCAAGAATGGGGACAGGTTCTAACGGAAAAGACGAAAAGAAAAGCGAAACCAGCACAGAAAAGAGCGAGGTGAAAGACAGCTAGGCGTTTCCCTTCTCTGAGTCCCCCTCCATACCGGCATCACTTGCCGGTTTTTTTGTAGAATAAGGAGGGTCTATTACCAGCATGCTATTTGGTAGGGATGTTTTAAACCATGAAGCACAGGGAACGCGGTCAGAAAACAGTCTTCTTCGCCCTCATCCTGACTGGGTTATTGACCGCAGTGGGGATCGAGATAAACGCATCGTCCACGCCCGCGGCAAGTTGTGCAGTTCCGCTCTCTGTACTTACCTCCCCACTCTCTATTCTATAATTCTCTACTCTCTCTCATAAACTTCCGGATTGACACAATTTGGCAATCTTTCGCCCTTCAGCCCAGCAACCAGGTTCTCGGCGGCCATGTGACTCATCTCCGAACGCGTCCGGCGGCTGGCGCTGGCGATGTGCGGCGTGATCAGACAGTTCTCCAGCGTAAGCAGTGGACTGTCTGTCGGAAGCGGCTCAGGAACGGTCACGTCCAGCGCGGCAGCGGTGATGCGGCGCGATTTCAAGGCCTCGTACAACGCTTCCTGGTCCACCACCGGGCCGCGCGAGGTGTTAACCAGGATGGCAGTGGGTTTCATCTTACTGAAAGCCGCGGCGTCCATCAGGCCGCATGTCTTCTCTGTCAGCGGGCAGTGGAGCGAGAGGAAATCCGATTCGCGCAGGAGTGTATCGAAATCCACCCGTGTGGCATTCACCCCTGGTTCGGGCTTTGCAGGTGATGGGTCCATAAACAGGATGCGCATACCGAAACCGGTCGCCCGGCGAGCCACGGCGCGCCCGATCCGCCCAAAACCGACAATCCCCAGCGTCGCGCCAGCGAAGTCCGCGCCAAGCAAGTAGTCCAGGCTCCAGGTCTTCCAGCCGCCCGTACGCACCTGTCGCTCGCCCTCCACCAGCCGGCGGGCAGCGGCCATCAGCAGGGCGAAGGCGTGGTCTGCGGTAGCCTCAGTGAGAACACCAGGTGTGTTGCCCACCGGGATGCCGCGGGCGGTGGCAGCGGCTACGTCTACATTGTCCACGCCCACAGCGCAGTTGCTGACGACTTTCAGCCCCGACCCGGCAACATCCAGCAAGGTGGCGTCCACCCGGTCAGTCAGCAGGGTGAGCAGGCCATCCAGGCCAGGGACGCGGCGCAGGAGTTCGTCGCGGGAGGGCGGGAGTAGGTCGGGCCAGATTTCAGCTTCACAGAAGGATTGAACCAGACTCAGGCCGGGTTCGAGCAGGCGGCGGGTGACAAAGACTCTGGGTTTGGGCATGGTTTAATGCTATCATACGAACATGATTCTTGCCGAGACTTTCTGGACCTCCAGCCTGCGTGCCTCCCCGAAAGGCGAATCTATCACCCGCATCTTGGCTGCCGCTATCCGCGCAGTTGAGCCAGGCGAGGCGGTGCGAAGGTCCGTGCAACGGGCAGATGACACACTCACCATCTCCGGGCAGACATATGACCTTTCAGCGTACCACCGCGTCTGCCTGCTGGGGATAGGCAAAGCCTCCATCGCCATGGCGAAAGCCCTGACTGAAATTTTAGGGGAATACCTGACCAACGGGTTGGTCATCGCCAAGCACATGCCACCAGTCTCCGTTAACCATTCCCTATTCACTAAGCTCGTTGGAGGCCATCCCGTCCCAGACGAGCGCAGCCTGCTGGCGGGAGAGAAGGTAGTAAAATTCGTTTCTACCCTCAGCCCAGCAGACCTGCTCTTCTGCCTGATCTCCGGCGGCGGGTCAGCGCTGGTGACCGTGCCCATGGACGGCGTGTCGCTGACCGACATGCAGTCACTGACCGCCTCCCTGCTCTCCTGCGGGGCGCGCGTGGACGAGATCAACGCCCTGCGCCGTCGCCTGGACCGGGTCAAGGGCGGCGGGGTGGTGCGGCTGGCAAATGGGGCAACCATTGTTAGTCTGATTATGTCCGATGTGGTTGGCAACCCGCTCGAAGCCATCGCCTCCGGCCCGACTGCCCCCGACCCCACAACAGCCGCCGATGCGCTCTCGATCCTGGCAAAATATGAACTGGAAGGCCAGATACCAGCCTCCATTCTCCAATCTCTGAAATCTTCCACAGAAACCCCCAAACCCGGAGACCGGCTTCTCGCCAATGTACAAAACGTGTTGGTAGGTAGTAACCTGCTGGCCGCTCAGGCGGCATTGAAGCGTGCGGAAGAGGAGGGTTTCCATCACTACCTGCTGCGCACCGACCTACAGGGTGAAGCGCGCCAGGTCGCCCTCGAACTGGCGACGACCCTGCGCCAGGCCAGGCAGACCGGCGACCCAGTCCCCCGCCCAGCGTGCATTGTAGCGGGAGGCGAGACCACTGTCACGTTAAAGGGAAACGGGAAAGGCGGGCGCAACACCGAACTGGCCCTGGCCGCGGTCACGGAACTGGCGGACTTCCCTGGCGTGATGCTGGTGACACTCGCCACCGACGGCGAGGACGGTCCCACCGACGCGGCAGGTGCAGTGGTGACGGGTGATACCTACCGTCTTGCCCTTGCGCAGGGAATGAACCCGCTGGAGTACCTGGGGCGAAACGATTCGTATTCGTTTTTCGAGGCACTGGGGGATCTGCTCAAGCCGGGGCCATCCGGGACAAATGTCAATGATTTGACATTTTTGTTTGTTTTCTAAGGGGTGCAATGGCAGAAAGAACCGCGGTTAATGCCCGGTGGCGGCGGGACTTGTGCCCCGAAGGGATGGACCACCGCCCAACAGAGAATGACTATTTTCGCTGCAACAATTTGCCATCTATGGCATAATAATCGCATGAAATTTGAGGAGTTGCTGACTTCTACCTCCAAATACCCCGTATTCGAAACCGGCCTGCTCCTGGCCGGCGCGGTTGATCCCAACGATGTACGCCGTCAGCTTTCCCGCTGGGTGCGGGCCGGGCGGGTGATCCAACTACGGCGCGGGTTGTATACCCTAACCATACTCTACCAACAAAATACCCCCCACCCTTTCCTGATCGCTAATTCCCTGTTGCCAGGCTCTTACGTCAGCTTGCAAACTGCGCTTGCCTACCATGGACTGATTCCAGAGTATGTAACCCAAACTCTTAGTGTGACCACCCAACGCCCGGCTCACTGGCGCAATTCGCTGGGTGATTTCCGCTTCCATCACCTCGCTCCCCATCTATTTTTTGGTTACCAGCAGGTTTCCATTACGCTTGGTCAAGATGCCTCCCTTGCCCTCCTGGAAAAGGCGATCCTGGACCTGGTCCACCTGACCCCAGAGGGGGATAACCCAACCTACCTTACCGGGCTACGTTTGCAAAACATGGAGAGCCTCGACCTGCAGCGCCTGCAGGCTTTGGCTGAACGCGCCGGCAAACCAAAGTGGCTTCGCGCCGCAGCCCAGATCTCGGTGCTTGTCAAAGAAGATTCAATCTACACAACTGCTTGAATTCGGAACTTTTTATATTTCAACCCCCATTTCCCAACTATGGTAACGTCATAGCACGTGTCTGTTTTCAATTACCGTGCGCCCCCTTCTGGAATGTAGATTCACTCAGCCAACATCAAATTCTGACCAGTCACCAGCATGTTGAAATTCCTACGCCACTTGCTGGGGCCCTATGGTATTTCTGGTAACGACCAAATTCATACTTGCACCGTCTCACTTTGACATTAGCGATTGAATAAACAATGATATAATCGCTTTACAATTCTTGTTCGATAAGGAGTAGTAAAGCATGAATGCAGTAACGATCTCTTCCAAATACCAGGTGGTCATTCCACGCTCAATCCGAGAGCAATTCAATCTCAAACCAGGACAGAAAATCATGTTCATACCCTACAATAACACCTTGCGGGTTGTAATTGTGCCGCCAATTGAACAAGCACAGGGGATGTTCTCAGGGATTGACACTGATCCTCAGCGGGAAAAGGAAGACCGCGAAGTATGAACGTGGTCGATTCTTCGGGTTGGCTGCAGTATTTCGCCAAGGGCACGAACGCTAGCCTATTTGCTCCCGTTATTCAAGCAACAGAATCCCTGGTTGTACCAACGATTTGCATGCATGAAGTATTCAAACGTATACTGGCTCAGCGGAACGAAGAAACGGCCCTGCAAGCCGTTGGTGTTATGTCGCTTGGAACCATCGCTGATTTGACCCAAGAGATCGCTATCAGTGCCGCGCAAATTTCATCAACATTAGGGATCGCTATGGCCGACAGCATCATCCTGGCGACCGCGCGCACCTACAATGCTACGCTATGGACACAGGATGCTGATTTTGCAGGGGTCGAGTGTGTGAAATATATTCCTGGAGAGTGAAGATTGGGAGTTATGGGCAGGAAATAAGGAATAAGGAATGGGCGTGGAAAAGCTTACCCGAAACGATGAAATCTGCCTGACAAGCCAACGCACAGGTTAAAACCATGTCATCATCAGGATCGTCATGCACCATCGCTTGGATATCTACTGGCCAGACCACCTCGGTCAGGGCAGCATAACCCAGAACCAGATCATCGGCCTGCACCTGGCGTGTATTCAGGGTTTGCTCTTCGGCAATCATCCGCGCTTGTTCCAGCGCATCGCCAGCCTGGCGGGCGGCGGCTGAACCAGCATAAAAACAGCCGGTGACTTGTGGAAGCCACCGGCCGATGTCCCTGCTATGGAAATCGGTCAACTACGGCATCAGCTCCTCGATCCAGTGCAGCCAGCCCAGACAGGCATCCTTGAGCGCATTGAATAAGCGCTTATCGGCGGTCCAGAAGTCGCACTCCAAAGCCTGGGAGAGCACAAGATAGTAACTGTCATAAGCCGAGGCGCGCTTCAGATGCAGCGTCCAGTCGAAGGCGGCGCGGTTTTGGTCGGCATCCGCGACGAACAGGCGCACGCCAAGCGCGTCCAGCTTCTCAAGCGACTGGTACGCCTCGTCTTTGGTGATTTCCCCAAAATGAACCGCTTTAGCGATGGCAGAAGTAGCTTCGTGCGCCCACAGCACCGGCGCAGCTGGCTGCACTTCAACAAAGGTTTGAACCAGCGCTAGGCAATGTGCCTGCAGCGGGTTGGGAAGAATGGCCTTCACCGCCACACTGGCGTCAATGACGATCAGGCCGTGTGTCATCGCGTCTCCAGATCGTGGTGGGAGGCGTCCAGGATGGCATCCACGTCCACTGGCTTGCCGCGGCGTTCTTCGATTCGGCTGGAGAGCGCCCGGGCCTCTGCCAGCCATGTCTGGATGTCGCTGGCGCGGCTTTCGCTGCGAAGCAGGCTTTCATAATCCTCCATGCTGACCAGCGCAGCTTTGGGCTTGCCGCGGGAGGTCAGGATAATGCGCTCGCCGGCGTAGGTGACGCGGTTGACCAGTTCGGAGATGTCGCGCTTGACCTGGCCGATACTGACCTGGGTAGTCATAAGTTTGCTCCTTGTTGCAAAATCAGGATAATGCAATTATATACCAATTTCTCGGAGGTGACCATGCTGAGACAAAAGGATGAATGCGGCCAGACGACCGTCTTCTTTGCCCTCATCCTGACCTGCCTGTGCCACTCTGTGGTACGAGCAGGAATTCATTCTTCCCATATTTCAACATCTTTGCGCAGGGCGGACATTCGTCAAAAATGGAAGGCAGCCGGGGCATGGCTAGTATGAGAAACGGCTGGCAGTGGAGTTGACCGACTGCAATGCCGGCCGGTTCAATAGGTAGAGCAGTAGACTCTGTTTCACTCCCACAAAGCGAAAATCAGGGCTTTTAATTCTGATAAGACCTGTTCGGCCGGGGCGCCTCCAGGACGAATGGCAGGAGCTGTCCATTCCATCCCAGGCGATTCAAATGTGATATTCCGCTCAGCATACGTACGCTGCTCTGGATCAGGAATGACCTCGTTCAACCGCTTCTCCTGCCGGAGGATCGACCACAGGTCGTAGCTGTCCTGGCAAATGGGGAAGGTGCACGCTGTTATGGCAGCGGAGTGCCGCAATCGGTGAACCAGCGCATAATGCCATCTGCCATGGCAAAGTGGATGTCCTGCTGGTTGGTCTGATCACCGATGCTAAGGTTGGCGTCCACGGTGAAGGCATCTTCAACAGGGATCGATCGCCCATCTCGTTCAAACACCCAGGATTCCGGTCCGGTGATTCCCAGCACCTCAATAGCCAGGGTTGGAGTGATGACCTGATCGAGGTAGCCTCGGCAGGCTTCAGCCCCGTACAAGTCCAGAACGGTTGGGTGGAGATGCCCAAAGAGGAAATCCACGTTTAGGGCATGGTGAGCAGCCACAAGGTCAGATATAAATTGGCGCACCGCGGCATGTTCTGGGCTTTCTACAACAGGCTCCTCCAGGATGCGCGTTCCTGTGACTTGATACACAGCCGGCTGCCCGGTAGGCAATTCCCCGTTGGCTCCCATGGTGTAAAAACCGGTCATCAATGTAGTGGTGAGGGTGTGGATGAAAGAAACGTCAAATTCCACAGAGGTGTTTAAATATCCCGCGACTGTGCCCATACCGGTGGCAAAGTAATTACCGCCATCCTGAATGCCTCCGTAAACATTTACCCACGGGTGTTCTCCCTCAACTGCTATCTGGAATAGGTCGTTCACGTTGACCTTCAAGACCGTCTGCTCATGCTGGTTGATGTACGGCCCGTGATTGGCAACGTCCTGAAACAGAGTGATAGAAGCGAGATACCTCCCACTTAAGAAATCTTCAATCAAGGTTTCCAACGGGGCGCACTCAATATCACAATCATCCGGGCATTCCAAACCGCGGAAAGCGAGATTTGCGTCAATGTGGCGCGCTTTGGCTTCTGGCGCCTGTCCTTCTTCATCGTTCCAGGTTTGAGCCATGATACTGGGAACACCCTCGCCCTCCGACTCGCCCTCTGCTTCACCCGTAGGCCCGTTATTATCGTATTCGTCTCGCACTCCCAGCCCGTGCCCCACCTCGTGGGCGGCCACAGCCCCCGTGTCGTTGTCATCCCATTCCCCGATGATATTATTGGCAACGCCACCCTCTCCCACCGTGCCTCCCAGCGTCATATTTGAGGTGTGACGAGCACCCGGCTGAGGCATTTTCAGGACCTGTACCTGGCCGTATTCAGGGTCAACCTCTCCGCCCACTTTTGTGTTTACCGTCACGGAAGTCACGCAGCATTTACTGCTCCGCCTCCCATCCCACATATCTTTGATAGCATCAGCCCACATCCTTGCCAGCTCCTCGGTTGCGCCTTCACCGGAAAATTGCAGGTTGATCACGATATCAATCCTGCAATCCGTCAAAGTGATGGTCACATCCTGAAGGCTGGTTCTCGGAGGTAGTGAGGCTAAAAATCCTCTCCCGGTTTTTATTGGATATGGAAGCGCAGGAATCTCTTGTGTGGTTGCGGATAACACTCGGAGGGCATAATCTGCCAACGCCTCAGGGGGGTGGCTGAAAGAGAGCATTATATTAGATTGGGCTGCCTCCTCCAAAATGGGTAAGCTCCGGTCATCTCCTAACCACAACAAGGTTGCCGCTATCGTAGTCCGGTTGCCAAAATCGGGATCTTCCAGCCCGATGAGCAAGTCAGGGATATCTTCAGGTTCAGCGATCCGGCTGAGGACGTAAACCGCCGCGTACCGGGCGGTTATTTCTGGGGAATCCAACAAATCCAACATGGTTGGCACTGCGGGTCTGCCCATGGCAACGATCTTTTCTGGCGCCCCATAGGTTTGAGGGTCATCTGGATCAATCTCTGCGATGATGGCGAGAATATCCGATTCGAGTGAGATCACAGGAGCTACGGTTGGAGGAATACCGGGTGTTTCCACCGCACTTGGTTCGGCCTTACACCCTACAGTACCGGATAGCAATACGACCAATATTACAAATAAAAACGTGTTATGCAGTTGATGCCTGGTCATCTGGAACCTCCTTTCCGACCACTCTCACAACGCCATCATCCCCCTATGTCATTCCGCCAGGATAGCCTCTCCTCTGTTTTGTCAACTAGGCCTGGCAACCAGTTTCCAGCATTGTACAATTTTTGGAGGCCAAAATCAAGTCAGATAAAATATATTTCGTTTCCGCTATTTCAGCTTATCAAAAACCCTTGTCACGTGAACCAGATTTCAGGGTGCTACACGGAACAGAAACCTTCTCACCTTTCAAATAGCGGTGAAACAACTTGGACATGCGCCGGACTGGCACTGCTTTCAAGTTCAACCTTTTCAAGCTATGGAGCGCACTTGGGGGATGGGCTTCAACATACAAGGGAGAACTGTGAATTTGACACGCTAACTCATTTAGTAGTTGGGGGAAAAACCATGATGACCGCGGCTCATTGCGTTTTTCTCTTCCCCCTAACCGCGTACCGCAAGGTATTGATAATCTGCTAACCATGATGATCGTGGTTAGGCTTTAGCTCCTCGGGTAGGACTCGAACCTACAACCTAGCGGTTAACAGCCGCCCGCTCTGCCAATTGAGCTACCGAGGATTGGCGGCTGGGATTATATACTCTTGACAGGTCAGTGTCAAGCAAACACGAAAATTGTGTACTATCACATATCATCAGTAAAAAATAAGCCACCCAAACACGAATCAGGTGTTTACATCAAAGAGAGGTATAACCATGAAACGACCTTCAGGAATTAATTTCGTCATTGGCCTGGGTATCATCTTTGCGGTGGTTGCCGTGACGCTCTGTTGGACGGTCTGGTTTGCTGCCCCGGAATTTCTTCAGGCGCGCGGCCTAGATGCCCCCGATTACCTCATTTACGTCCATTTTGAACAGGCCTTCCTGCTCGCCGATGACTGGCTGGCACTGGCCGCGTTCATCGGGGTGATCAGGCTGTGGAAAATGCGCGATTGGGGATACCTGTTCATGCTACTGGCTGGCAACGCAGCGATCTTCCTGGGCCTGATGGACCTGCTCTACGACCTCCAACACGGCATGTTCGTGCCCTTGACACCCGAAGCTGCCATCGAACTGGCCATTGTCATCCTGTTGTTCAGCCTCGGCCCGTTGATGATCGTCATCTTTTATGGAAGCACAGAAGGGAATTCATTGGCTGAACCCCGCTATAAAACACCCTGCGCCCCGGTACGGATACACCAAAAAGCCCAAAATTCGAGGCTTGCCGTGTTCCGCACCACAAACCAACCTGCTCAGGTAGAAAGGATGAAAGATGAACCCTGATGTCTGGCTGCTCTACGCATGGATGCTCAAAAGCCGTCTGTTTGAACAGGCCGTAGCCCGCCTGTGGCAGGAAGGTAAGATTTCCGGTGAAATGCACCTAGGCCTGGGCGAGGAGGCCATCGTGGCAGGGATTCTTACCCAACTCCAGGAAGGCGATGCCCTGGCCCTCGACCATCGCGGGACGCCTTCCATGCTGATGCGAGGTGTGGACCCGGTGGCATTGCTGCGCGAACTCCTCGGTCGCCCAGATGGGCTGTGCGGCGGGATGGGTGGCCATATGCACCTGTTTTCGCCAGAACACCTGGCCGCTTCCTCGGGAATTGTCGGCTCGGCGGGGCCCATCGCGGTCGGTTTTGCCCTGGCCGCCCAGATGTTGCGCCCGGGCACAGTGGCAGTGGCTTTCTTCGGCGACGGAGCCATCAACCAGGGCATGCTGCTCGAATCCTTGAACCTGGCTTCCATCTGGAAGCTGCCGGTTCTGTTGGTGTGCAAAGATAATCGCTGGGCGATCACTACCCAATCCGCCACGGTCACCAGCGGGCACCCGCTCGAGCGCGCCCGCGGCTTCGGGTTGGAAGCCTTGGAGGTTGACGGGCGCGACGTGTTGATGGTCTGGGATGCCGTCCACCAAGCCCTGGGACGTGCCCGCGCAGGGGACGGTCCCACCTTCCTGCTGGCTAGCTGCGCCCATCTGGAGGGCCACTTCCTGGGCGACCCCCTGCTGGACATGCTCCGCAAACCTGGTATGTCCATCCGGAAGCGCCTGTGGCCGTTATTGCGTGAAGCTGTTAGGCTGAAAGGAGCCTCCCTGCAAGAGCGGGTGTCAGCGGTCACCTCGGTTATGTCCAAGGTAATGGCTGTTCAGGATCAGCGTTCCAGGCAAAATGATCCACTTGAAAGGGCACGCCAAATGCTCGTTCACCGGGATAAGGCACGGCTGTTGGATCTGGAATCGTCTACCAGGCTTGAAATCCAGCAAATCGTCACCCAAGCGTTGGCAACCATTGAGGAATCTGAGTGAGAGGTAAAAGATCATGAGACGGATGGGATTCTCAGAAGCGATTGACGATGCGCTGGCACAGGCGATGTCCGCCGATGAACGCATCATCATCCTGGGAGAAGATGTCCAGGGATTGCACGCCGGACTGTTCGTACGCTTTGGTCACCTGCGGGTACGCAATACACCTATCAGCGAAGCAGGGTTTTTGGGCGCAGCAGTGGGAGCCGCGATGGCTGGTTTGCGCCCCGTGGTTGAGATCATGCTGGTGGATTTCATCGCTGTGGCTGCAGATGCCCTGCTCAACCACGCTGCCAAACTGGAGACATTTTCGGGTGGAAGATGGCGGGCGCCGTTGGTGGTACGGACCGCTTGTGGCGGAGGCTACGGTGACGGTGGCCAGCACGAACAGAGCCTGTGGGGATGGCTGGCCCACATCCCCGGGCTAGCAGTAGTTGTCCCTTCCACACCCGCAGATGCAGGGGGGTTGATGTTGGCAGGGCTTGAATGGGGAGGGCCGGTTGTCTTTTGCGAGCACAAACTGCTCTCAGAGACCTGGCTGGACCTGCTCGGTTCAGGCGGACGGCGCACAGTGACCTACAACGTGCCACCCGCCGGAAAATACGGACCTGTGCCCCGCCGTTGGGACTCCCTTCCCATGGGCAAGTCCATCCAGCGTCGCGACGGCGGTGACGTGACCATCACCAGCCTGGGAGTGGGGGTATACCGCGCCCTAGAAGCAGCAGAAATATTACAGACAAAGGGCATATCCGCTGCAGTCATTGACCTGCGCAGCGTCGCCCCGATGGATCATGAGGCGGTCTGTAAGTCTGTGTCGGTAACAGGACACCTGCTGGTGGTGGATGAGGATTACGAGGGATTCGGCCTGTCTGGTGAACTGGCTGCACGCCTCCTGGAAGCCGGGATTACGGCACGCTATGCCCGGGTATGCACGCAGACCACCATCCCGTATGCGCGCCACCTGGAGGACGAGACTTTGCCAAACACCCAGCGGATCGTAGATTCGGTTATGACCTTGATGGAGAGGCGCAACTAACCCCTTCTCCCCCTTTGACACCCCACCAGTCACAATGTAGTATAATCCCATCGTCAAATTCCTCCCCCAGGTATCGGATATTTGAGATTCATCCATGGCGCTTAAGGGCAACCTACGCGACTTTACCATCACCCAACTCCTCAACCTCATCAACCTTGCCCACAAAACTGGCACACTCGTTGTTGATGGAACAAATGAATCGGTCAGGGTCTCCTTCCGTGAGGGGAAATTATCCTACGCTCAGAACAGCAGGGAAGAGACCAGTTTAGCTTCCATCCTGTATCAACAAAAAAAGCTATCCTCAGCCCAGTACCGCATCATCGAATCCAAAGCAAATCAGATGACAGATAAAGAACTTGGGCTTCTGCTGATCAACGCCGGTTACCTGACACAAGATAGCATCCTCAACAGCCTCAAAGCATACTTTATTGAAATCGTTTACCGGCTTTTCTCCTGGGTGGAAGGATTCTTCCAGTTTGAAAACGACATCTTACCACCGCCAGAAAAAATATCCGTCCGCGTTGACCTGGAAAACATCATCATTGAAGGCACCCGACGCCTGCGCGAGTGGGAACAATTACAGGACGAAATACCCAACCTGAACATGGCTTTGAAATTCGTTGATCGCCCTGGTGCCAACATCCGCAATGTCAATCTCAGTGTGGAGGAATGGCGCGTGGTCTCGTACATCAACCCCAAAAACACGATCAAACAAATCGCCCGGGCCACAAAAATGAACGACCTGGAGATACGCCGTATCGTGTACGGATTGCTCCAGGCCGGGCTGGTTGAGTTGATCCGTCCGGTTGGGGTTGAGGTGCGATACCCTACTCTCAAACCCATTTTGCCAGGCGTAGCCAGAGAAGAACAGAAATCACTCATCAACCGTATTATCCAACGTATCCGTTCTCTATGAGTTAATCAAGGGTAGTTCAGCATGCAGACAGTCAAAATGGTGGTCACCGGACCCTTCAACTCTGGTAAAACCCAGTTCATCCAATCAGTGAGCGAAATTGACGTTGTCTCAACCGAAAAGAAGATAACCACCGAAGAAGAAAGGATCAAGGAAACCACCACGGTTGCCATGGACTTCGGCCGCATCACCGTAGACGATGACCTTGTTCTCTATCTCTTCGGTACGCCCGGACAAAAGCGCTTTGATTTCATGTGGGAAATCCTCTCTGAGGGTATGCTGGGCTTTATCGTCATAGTAGACAGCACCCGTCCGGAAACGTTTCGCGAAACCCGCAGCATCTTAGAGACCTTCCGCGCCTACGCTCCCACCCCTTACGTAGTCGCTTCTAACAAACAAGACCTGCCCGATGCCTGGGAGGTGGAAGACCTACGCATCGCCCTGCGCCTGGATGAGGATACGAAACTCCTCCCATGCGTGGCTACAGACAAAGACAAAGTAAAAAACGTGCTGCTGGAACTACTCTATAACATCCTCGAAAATATTGAAAAGGATGAGGATTAAGTTCAGAACAGCAAGCACCCCCAAACGCGTCCTCGATTATCACAGATAAAGGGATACTACATTACCAGGTGTATGGACGAGGGCGTCCTGTCGTCTTATTGCCTGGATGGCTCGGTACATGGGGAATCTGGCAAGAAACGATGACCTATCTGGGGCAGTACTACCGCACGTACGCCCTCGACTTCTGGGGGTTCGATGAATCCAGCAAACGAGACACTGCTTTTGAAGTAACCGAGCAAGGCCTCCTGGTAAAAAATTCCTGCCTGAGCTTGCCTCGCAGGCAGGCACGTACGGAAACCTGCCCCACATCTACCCTCTTCCGGTATCCTCACATTTCGGCACATTGCTCGCTCAGCATAACCCAGCCTGCGAACTGGTGCTAAAATGTATGCTGAGAGCAATGTGAATGGAGACAAAACATGAGCAAATCACGCATACTGATCGTCGAGGACGACATTGACATCGCAAACATGTTAAAGCTGTACTTCGACGAAGAAGGGTACGAGGTGGATTTGGCATATCGCCGCGAATCGGTACTAAACAAAACGCGCCAGAACATGCCACACCTGATTCTGCTGGATATCATGCTCCCTGACATAGATGGTTATGAGGTTTGCCGTACCCTGCGCACAAACAACCGCACCCGCCACATCCCGGTCATATTCCTCACCCAAAAAGATGAACGCAGCGACAAGCTTCAGGGTTTGGAGCTGGGCGCGGATGACTACCTCACAAAGCCTTTCGACATCGAAGAACTCAAGCTGCGGGTTAAGAACGCCATCCAACGCGCCGAACGCGACAATTTGCGTGACCCACGCTCCGGCCTGCCTTCTGCCCGGCTGATAGAAGAACAACTCCGCCAAACTATCCATCAGGAGAAGTGGGCCTTGTTAGACATACGCATCCGGCACTTCGAGGCATTCAACGAAGTATACGGTTTCGTCGCCGGTGATGATATGCTTCGCTTCACGGCCATGCTGATCGGCGAAGCGGTAGACGAGCTCGGCACCTCTGACGACTTCATCGGTCATGCCGGAGGGGATAATTTCGTCATTATCACAACCGAGGAAGCCGCCACACCCATACGGACAGCCATCAAGAACCGCTTCTCCAACCGGGTACTCACACACTACAACTTCATGGACCGCGATCAGGGGCTTTTACAAGTCACGGACGAGGACGACAAGGCTCAAAGGATCCCCCTGATGTACATGGCGGTTGGTTTGGTCAGCCCTTCTCAGCACCCGTTCTCTGATATCCGTGAAATTATAGAGGTGGCTGCTGAAGCCCGGCGTAAAGATACGGCTTAGCCTCGTCCTGTTGCACAACTGGCGTCCATGTTCATTTCACACCCTTTTGCACTGAGTTTTATTTTACTGCTCATCGGATTGATTGTCGGAGCGAGCATGTATCACTATGCATCCAGGCATGCACGGCGCTCACCCAGTAGCCAGCCCGAAGACAATCATCGGAACGAATTAGCTGCCGAACACAAACGCACGCAATCCTTGCTGCGCATCATCACAACCATATCTTCTACTCTGGATCTGGATCAGATACTTGACCGCACACTGAACGTGCTCAATGAGGTCATTGGTTCCGAACAAAGCAGTATTTTGCTCAAACGTCCGGAACAACCCATGCTTTACTACAGAGCCTCATTGGGTTACGCCGCCCCGCCGCCTCCTGGCGGCCGTCCAACGACCATCAAAGCCAACGAGGGCTTGGGAGGGTGGGTCATAGCCCACCGTCAACCAGTCCTCATCCCCGACCTGAACCAGGACCCTCGCTGGATCACCTCAAACGGATACAGCCTACAACACCGAAGCTCTATCGCCGTACCCCTCATTCTGGGTGAGGAATGTCTGGGAGCATTACTGCTCTTTCACACCCGGCAGAACTTTTTCTTGACCCATCAACTGGACTTTGTACAAGCGGCTGCCAACCAAATCGCAGTGGCAATCAACAACGCTGACCTGTACAACCTGATTCGCCTTCAAGCTGACCGTCTGAGCGTGATGCTGCGTACCCAGCAAGTGGAAGCCAGTCAGTCGCGCGCCATCCTGGAATCCATTGCGGATGGCGTTCTGGTCACAGACTCAAAGGGGAACATCACCCTGATAAACGACTCGGCTGAGCGCATCCTCGGGCTGAATCAAAGTGAAGTCATCGGTAAGCCACTGAGCAATTACGCCGATATGTTGGGGAAGGCTGCCAGGTCCTGGTGGGCAAGCATTCAGAATTGGTCGCTCGCTCCTCCCACATCTCAGGAGGGCAAGGCTCTGGCAGAACAGATCACACTTGAGGACGGGAGGTTCATATCCGTACATCTCGCTCCTGTCACCCTACAAAACGAATTCCTGGGCACCGTCTCTGTATTCCGGGATATCACTCACCAGGTTGAGGTTGACCGTCTTAAATCTGAATTTGTGGCCAATGTAAGCCACGAACTGCGCACCCCCATGACATCCATCAAAGGGTACGTTGAGCTCCTGCTCATGGGCGCCGCGGGTACATTCAACCACCAACAGCTCGATTTCTTGAAAAAAGTCAGGGACAACACAGAACGGCTGAATGTGCTCGTCCACGATCTGCTGGACCTTTCCCGTATTGACGCTGGTCAGATCAGGCTGGAAGTGACATTATTGGACATAAGAGCCATTGCCGAGGATGTTGTAATGGAATTCAGACGCCGTACCCAAAAGGAGAAGCGACAGATGACCTTTGAAGTGCTTGCCCCTCCCGAACTCCCTCCCCTCCCCGGCGACGAAGCCCGCGTGCATCAAATCCTCACGAACCTGATCGAAAATGCTTACCGCTACACCAGTGGCAGCGGGAAGGTAATTGTCCGCCTGATCCCTAAAAAAGACCAGATTCAAATAGAGGTCCAAGATGAGGGTGTTGGCATACCACCCGAAGAACAACCCTGCATCTTCGACCGATTTTTCCGGGGGCATCATCCATTGGTTACGGCTTCGGCAGGAACTGGGCTGGGTCTTTCCATCGTCAAGCACCTTGTGGAACTTCACAACGGGAGCATCTGGGTGGAGAGTAACGGAGTGCCGGGGAGGGGCAGTACCTTTTCCTTTACATTACCTACCCGTACACCGGATAATGATAAGGGATCGGATAATTCATCCAGGTCTGCAACCGCAAGTTGAAAGGAGGAACATGGCCAAGATACTGATTGCCGAGGACGAAAGCGATATCCGCGATTTGATCTCTTATACCTTGCGTTTTGCCGGTCACCAGGTGATTGCAGTAAGTAATGGTGAGGAAGCGGTAAAAACCGCCCTGGAAGAAAAACCCGAACTGCTCATCTTGGATGTACGCATGCCGCGGATGACCGGTTACGAAGCCTGTAAACGGATAAAATCCGAAGAAAACCTCAAACATATCCCGGTTATCTTTTTATCTGCAAAAGGCCAGGAAGCGGAGATTAAAGCCGGGCTGGAAGCTGGTGGAGACATATATATGCTCAAACCCTTCGCCCCCGATGATCTCAATGCACAAGTGGAAAAGATGCTCGCAGGCAACCGATAACCTGCCCTAAGCTCCAAACGATGAGTGCCATCCTCATTGAAGATGAAATCGTCTATTACGAAGTGCTTGGTTTGGGCGTCCGGTGTTGTTGCTGCCTGGTTGGGTCGGATCGTGGCGTTACTAGCTCTCAACCATGCAGGTAGCTTCCAGCTCCTATCGCACCTACACCCTAGACCTATGGAAGAGGCGCATGCGTTGAGTGTACCAGCTCAACCGGGGGTTGCACTGCTCTTGACAAGCCTCATCCCCCTGGCTATACTCAGAACAACAGTACACCATCTCGGGGAGCTCGGTGCAGCCGGGCTGAGAGGAGGGCCGTAAGCCCTCGACCCGCTTACCTGATCCGGATAATGCCGGCGGAGGGATGATTACCCACACAAAGACACTCCCTCCCCAGGTGCACCGGAGGGAGTTTTGATTTGCGCGCAGTCATTTTTGCCCACGGGGACTTGACCTCTCCCCAAGCCACCCTCGAAGCCCTTCTTCCAGATGATTTTATCATCGCTGCAGATGGGGGAGCGAAGCACTGTTCCAAGTTAGGTATCACCCCTGACCTGGTCATCGGCGATTTCGATTCCCTGACAAAAGATGAACTGGAGAAACTGCAAAATGCAGGAGCCCAAATCATCCGTCACCCTGCCAGTAAAGACGAAACTGACCTGGAACTAGCGTTCCGGCAAGCTCAACAGATGGGCATCGAGGAAGTGCTGGTGTTCGGAGCACTGGGTTTCCGTTGGGACATGAGCATCGCCAATCTGCTCCTTTTAGCCCACTCCGATTTTCAACATTTACGCATCACCTGTCTGAACGGCCCTCAGATATTGAAATTGTTATCCTCTGGCAAGAAACTGGAGGTACAGGGACAACCCGGCGATACAGTTTCTCTTATCCCCATAGGAGGTGACAGCCGCGGTATCACCACTCATGGTCTGGAATACTCGCTAAAACGTGGCACCCTGCGCCTGGGTACCACCCGCGGGATAAGCAACGTTTTACAGAACAACCGCGCCAGCATCGAGCTGGAAGATGGATTGTTGCTGGTCGTCTTGATTCACCGGAATCCCAATGACACACATAAATAATTCCCCTCAATTCAATGAACCCCAATTTACCTCAATATCTTTCTGCTGACCAACCACTAACTTTCGGAGGTCTCCCATGAAGCCAAAAATCTCCCTTCTTCTTATCCTTCTCGCCTTACTCCTCGCCGCCTGTAGACCCTCTACAGGCCTTGAGCCCCGTGTGCTGACGGTCATGACCCATGACTCGTTTGCCGCCTCCGAGGAAGTCATTCAGACATTTAAAACAGAATACAACGTAGAAGTGCAGTTCTTAGAAGCCGGTGATACGGGCACTTCTCTGAACAAAGCTATCCTTTCAAAGAAGAACCCTTTAGCGGATGTATTCTACGGTGTGGACAACTCTTTCCTCAGCCGAGCCCTGGATGAGGATATCTTTGAGCCCTACGACTCACCACTATTAGCCGATATACCTGAGAACTTCCAACTAGACCCCCAAAACCGCGCTTTGCCCGTGGACTATGGAGACGTTTGCCTGAATTACGAAATAGCCTACTTCGAAAATAACAATCTCCCACCGCCTATATCCCTTGAAGACCTGCTCATGCCAGATTACAAGGATCTGCTGGTGGTGGAAAACCCGGCCATCTCCTCACCTGGTCTGGCTTTCCTCCTTACCACCATCGGCCATTTCGGAGAGGACGGTTATCTGGATTTCTGGAAAGGCCTGGTCGAAAACAACGTTCTGGTGGTCAACGATTGGGAAACGGCCTATTACACCGAATTCAGCCAGTGGGGAGGCACACGTCCTTTGGTTGTATCCTATGGATCCAGCCCGCCCTTTGAGGTGATCTTTGCCGAGGAGCCGATCGAAGAGCCTCCTACCGCGGCTGTGACCGGTGACGATACCTGTTTCCGCCAGATTGAATTTGTGGGCATATTGAAAGGCACCCCAAATCGCGACCTGGCTGAGAAGTGGGTGGACTTTATGCTCTCCACCACCTTCCAGGAAGACATCCCCTTGAACATGTATGTTTTTCCGGTCAATACACACGCCAAACTTAACGAAACCTTCCTCAAATACCTGGCAATACCCGAAAAACCGGTCACCCTCGACCCGGCTGCCATCGCTGCCAACCGCGAGGCGTGGATCCAAGCATGGACAGAAATGGTGCTACGCTAAACCGTTATATCGGTTTTTGGTATACCTCTGCTTGAATTAGCCATTTGCCAACATGTCAAACCCCCTTAAATCCATCCTGCTGTGGGTCGCCCCGCTGGCTTTCCTGGTCGCCTTCTACTTCTACCCCCTGGGGAGCATCCTGCATTTGAGCTTTGCTCGCAGTGACACCGGCACTTTGACCCCCTTCCTGGAAGCCATCACCTCCTCCAGGGTTCAAAGGGTGCTGGGATTTACCATCTGGCAGGCCATCCTGTCCACATTTCTGACCCTCTTGGTCGGGCTGCCAGGGGCTTACTTGTTGGCTCGCTATGACTTCCGGGGAAAATCCCTACTCCGGGCACTGACTGGCATCCCTTTTGTCTTGCCTACACTGGTGGTGGCCGCGGGCTTTAACGCCCTGCTGGGGCCGCGCGACTGGGTTAACGTGGTGTTGATGTCCCTTTTCGATCTGACAGAACCTCCTATCCATTTCATCAATACACTGACCGCCATCCTTGTGGCCCACATTTTCTATAACACCACCATCGTGTTACGCCTGGTGGCGGACTTCTGGTCGCATCTGAACCCCAGGCTGGGACAGGCTGCCCAGGTATTGGGTGCAGGAAGTTGGAAGGTCCTCCGCCATGTCACCCTCCCCCTGCTGATGCCAGCCATAACCGCAGCGGCTTTGCTGGTGTTCATCTTCGACTTTACCTCCTTTGGTGTGATCCTGGTATTGGGTGGACCCCGTTTCGCCACCCTAGAAGTAGAAATCTACTATCAGACCATCAGCCTGTTCAATTTGCCCTTAGCAGCGGTGCTGTCTGTCCTCCAACTGGGTTGCACTTTAGCATTAACCGTGGTGTATACACGATTAGCTTCTCGTCTTTCACGTCCGCTGCCCCTGCGTTCACAGCGATACACGCAAAAGCGTTTGCTCACCTGGCGAAGCCGTTTGCTGGCCACCGTCACAGTCGGGTTTTTACTCGCCCTCCTCACCACGCCTCTGATTGCCCTGGCCGCCCGTTCGTTCATAAATTTGGGACCAGCCAGGACGCGCGGCGACACGGGTCTCATCACCCTACCCCAGGGTTTCACCCTCACCTTTTACCGCGAGCTTGCCTTTCACTCCCGGGAATCCATCTTTTACGCTCCTCCCACCACAGCTATTTCCATCTCTCTAGGATACGCCGCGGTCACGATCATCCTGGCTCTGGCTTTAGGTACACCCGCAGCCTGGGCACTGGCGCGGGATAGCCAATCGCCCCTCAACCGCGCCCTCGATCCGTTCCTGATGCTCCCTCTGGGCACCTCAGCGGTTACCCTCGGTTTGGGATTCATCGTGGCTCTGGCACACCCTCCCCTGGATTTACGCGCCTCCCCCCTGCTGGTGCCCATCGCCCACACATTGGTGGCGTTTCCTTTTGTGGTGCGCAGCCTGACCCCCGCTCTGCGCAGCATCCAACCCCGCTTGCGGCAAGCCGCCGCGGTCTTAGGCGCCACCCCTCGACAGGTGCTTCGCTACGTTGATCTGCCTCTGGTAGGCCGCGCCCTGTTCGTCGCCGCCACTTTCGCCTTCACTATTTCCATCGGTGAGTTCGGAGCTACAGCACTGATCTCCCGTCCTGAGTACCCCACGGTTCCCGTGGCAATCTACCGATTCCTCTCCCGCCCCGGTGCCCTCAACTACGGCCAGGCGTTAGCTTTAAGCACCATTTTGATGGGAGTGACCCTCGTGGGGATGTTGGTAATCGAACGCTTTCGCCTGGCAGATGTGGGTGAATTCTAGCTGGGTGACCCGCTCAGGTATAATCTGAAACCAGAAGCCTCGATGAACCTGCCTGTCTCACTTTCGATCCCAATACCATGGGGGGCAAAACCTGCGAAAGCGAATAAAAAGCATGCCTTCTCCCTCTCATGAGCTAATGTCCTCCACAGGTCTTTCTTTGATAAACCTCTATAAATCCTTTGGGGAAACGCGCGCTCTGCAAGGTGTATCCTTTGAGGTTGCCAGGGGTGAGATTGTGTCTGTTCTCGGTCCCAGCGGGTGTGGCAAGTCCACATTGCTGGCGGTTATTGCCGGACTGGAACAACCTGACGAAGGTGAAGTCCTTTGGGATGGTAAGCCCCTCTACGGTATCCCACCCTACCAGCGGGGTTTCGGCCTCATGTTCCAGGACTACGTCCTCTTCCCCCACATGAACGTGTTCGCTAACATCGCCTTTGGACTGCGCATGGCGGGCTTGCCCCCAGAGGGCATCCAACTGCGCGTGAGTGAAATACTCAACCTGGTTGGATTATCAGAATTTGAGAAACGGGACATAGAAACGCTTTCAGGCGGAGAGCAGCAACGCGTAGCCCTGGCCCGCTCGCTAGCCCCTAACCCCAAACTGCTGATGCTCGATGAACCCCTCGGCTCACTGGATCGCACCCTACGAGAAAGGCTGCTTTTGGAAATCCGCACCATCCTTCAAAAGATGCATCAGACCGCGCTGTACGTCACCCATGATCAGGAAGAAGCCTTTGCTGTCGCTGATCGTGTGGTAGTCATGAGAGCCGGTCAGGTCGTCCAGATCGGGACGCCCCAGAGCATCTACCAGCATCCCTCATCTATTTTCGTCGCCCGTTTCCTGGGCCTGAACAATATATTGGAGGGTGAGGCAATACAAATTGGTGATAGGCACGTCATCCGTACCCCAATCGGTGAGTGGCCTGTTTCGCAGGCGATAGAGGGTCAGGTACCCGTGCTCATCCGCCCAGACATCGTGCAGTTGGGAGGGGGAGGCAAGTACCAGTTGGAAGGCCAGGTGATGGAACGTTCCTTTCGTGGGGGTATGTGTCGGGTTACAGTGAATATCCGGGGGGAGCAACTCACCTTTGACTTCCCATCGGGACGAGAACCCATCCCCTCGCCAGGTGAACCCATCTGCCTGGGCTTCGACCCCCAAGAGGGGGTTCAACTATTTCCATGAACATCACGGTCATCAAACTTAACCATAACCGTCAAGAAACCTGGCAATATGATGGCGAAGTGCTTGAACGCGGACCTCGCCATATTGTCATCGAGGCGTATTTCAATGGTATGGATACCCAATACTACGGTATGCCCCTGAACCATGGTGACCGCTTCATCGAAACCTACTATTCCCAGCGCTGGTACAACATCTTCGAAATCCACTCCAGTGAGAACGACAGCCTGCGTGGCTGGTACTGCAACATCTGTTACCCCGCAGACATAAGCCCAACTGCCGTCTCCTACGTGGACCTGGCCCTCGATCTGCTCGTCTTCCCGGATGGCAGCCAGCTTGTGCTTGATAAAGATGAATTCGACGCCCTGCCTCTTTCCCCTCAAGACCGGGAACAGGCACTAGGTGCACTCAATGAATTACAAAGTCGCTTCACAGCCCCTCACCAGGGCATGAATGCACACTGAGTTACCTTTTTCTTCCCCTGTAGAATCTTCGCTTGACCCCTGCCTGAAAATAGAAAAGATGGTTTATGGAGACCAGGTTAAAAGCCAACCGCGAGTCGGCTGTTAATCCAACCTGCTGACCGTACCCGAGCTATGTCCTCTTCCTTCGAACTAAAGTACGAACCTGGATAGATGAAACGTAAGGTCCAGCCACTCGTCACCGTAGGTCCAAAACGCCCAGCCACCAACAGCCACGGCACAGCAGCAACAGAGGACAACCAAGGCAACAATAATGATGATCAACGTTTTATTGTTCTTCTTTTCCTGTTGGGGTACTTCTTCTATTTCATTCATGCTTGTCTCCTCTCAGTCAGTATGTGTTCAGGGGATAGGCGTCCCAAGCTCCTGAATAATGTTGGAAAACACTTCTCCCACCGCGGGCCCCAGTATGGCTGGAATTCCAAAGGCTATTAAAAGAATGCACAAACAGCAGATAAACAATACAGCCAACACAACAACCAGCACAATAACCCATGTCTTGCTCTTACCTTCACCTGTAGTAACCTCACTTATCTCCTCTGTCATATAAACCTCCAAGAATAAAGCTTTTGATACACACCTCCGGTCAATCGCTCACCCGAAGGTGATGGAAAAACCCTGCCAGGTGTTCGTAAGCAGGTAACGTCCCATATCCATCAATACAACCTGTAACATACTGGTCCCAAAACCGCCCGACAAAGGCAAGAGTAACTGAGCAGGGCGCTCAAAGCGGTTTTCCGAACGACATACCATTAACCATACCAGGGTGTATACCATGGTAAGTATGAGCAACACCCCCATCACACTGAGTAGCGCCAAAGGGTAGAGAATGAGAGGGTTCTCGCTGAGCAGGCACAAATCCAGAACAGCCGCCAGGACCAGCAACCCGGTCAAATGGCGCCAACTTCTCAGGGGTGACTCAGCTTCCCAATCCCTCCAAACCGTCTGATTAAATACAGGATAAAGTATCATCCCCATGGTGATCCCCATCCCCGTCCCTGAAACCAGGCGCGTCCAATTCTGCGGCATGTACAACAGGGACAGTCCAGGGAAAAATGACAGGAACGAGTTCACCCCATCCACGACAAACATCAGAGCAAAAAAGCCCATCAGACCGATGAAAAATCCCTTCGGTTCTCCCCCTCGGCGAGGCGCTAATACAGCCTGATAAGCAACCGTTAACAACGCTCCCAGGTACATCCCCGAACAACGGGCACACAGGGGCAACGGCCGCTCCCCCAGGTGAAACGAACGCAAATCTATACGGTGACAAAAAGCGTAACCCACCGCGTCGGCCTTTCCCAACAAACCGGGCGGGGTGTGCAGCAACCAACCCACGAGCAACAGGCCAACAACCAGCCAAACTGAGAGCATCCATTGCCGTCGAGGCATACAACGATTATAGAGGCAATCCTACAGCAAGGCAAGTTGGCAAGCCTCTTCAATCTGCGGTATGATTCTGCCATCTTACTACTGGAGGCAATCCTATGCGACGCCTGCTTACGTTGATCGTCCTGTTAACTCTATTAACTACAGCCTGTACGATATTTGGATCCCAGGGGTCAACATCCGGGAATTTAGCAGGCTTGCCCACCCAAACCGAGAACCCTCCCCCCACACCGGTCCCCACCCATACCGCCTCCCCAACAGCTACACAAACCCCCACCGCTACACCCACGGAAACCCCGACTCCGGTTGTATACGGGCCGGGTAATTTCCCTGAAAATATCAATCCTCTGACAGGATTACAGGTTGAGGATGTGACTCTCCTGGAAAGACGCCCAACGGCGGTGAAAATTCAACTTTACCCCCGATCCACCCGTCCACCTTGGGGATTATCATTTGCTGATATTGTCTACGAGTACTACCATGAGGGTGGCCTGACCCGCTTTACCGCCATCTTCTATGGTAACGATGTGGACCTCATCGGCCCAATCCGTTCAGCGCGCTTTTTCGATGCACACATCATGCGCATGTACAAAGCCGTGTTTGCTTTTGGCAGTGGTGACTACCGCGTGCGCAACCGCCTCTACAACTCCGAAATCGCTGAACTGCTGGTCTCCGAGTTCCCGGCCGGCTGTCCTCCCATGTGCCGCATAGAACCGGACACCTGGGACCACCTAGTTACCAACACGCGTGATCTCAGCCAGTACATCAGCGATAAAGGTGTCGAAAATGGCAGACAGAACCTGGATGGTATGAAGTTCGACGTCCTCGTTCCAGTTGGAGGTGAAGCTGGAGGACAAATTGTGATTCGCTTCTCCTATGGCAGCATCAACCGATGGACATACAACCTCACTCTGGGTACATATCAACGTGAACAAGAAACCGACAACGACGATGGCCACGGGGAGGATTTCGCTGCCTTTGGCGATAAATTAACCGAAGAGCAAATTACGGCTGATAACCTCGTGGTCCTGTTCGTGCCTCACGAATTCTATTCCCGAAACCCGGAAATGTTGGAGATGCTTTTCACCGGATCTGGCACTGCCTATGCCTTCCGGGACGGTCGGGCCTACAAAGTGTGTTGGCTGCGCCCGACCGACAAATCGGTGGTCACACTGGCCTACGCTGGTCCAAATGGCTGTCAGGACGCCAGCGAACTATTCCCATTCAAGCCGGGCAACACATGGTACGAAATTGTGGGGATGAAATCGGAGGTCACCCAAGAGAATGGCAACTGGCGCTTTGTCTTCACCACCCCATAACCAGCTAACAGCCAGTGTGTTCTTGTAGACAAAATACCTGCCTTCCCCCTGATCTACTCCCATTTCCACTTTTCGAGTGCTTCCAGGGTGGGATAAGCGGTCAAATCAAGATGCAGCGGTGTAATGGACACATAACCAGCGGCCAAAGCCCCAAAATCTGTGCCCTCCTCAGGGACACCTGTGGGTACCTCCCCACCTATCCAATAATACGTCCGACCGCGAGGGTCCCTGCGGCGAACAAGCCTGTCACGATACAACCTCATGCCCTGACGCGTGACCCGGATACCTTTGATCTCCTCCCCTGAAAGATAGGGAACATTTACATTGAGCAGGATATCCTTTGCAGGGTTGTTATCCATCAGTACCTTCACTACCCGTCGAGCGACGTGCGCGGCTGCGCTGTAATCCAGGTCGCCGAAATGGTTCTCCGGAGAATCGAGCGACACCGCCACTCCAGGGACTCCCCAAATCACTGCCTCCATTGCCGCGGTGACCGTACCAGAATAGGTCACATCGTGGCCGATGTTGGCGTTAGGGTTTATGCCCGAGAGGACAATGTCCACCTTTTCCTTCACCAGACCAAGCAAAGCTAAAGCCACACAATCTGAAGGTGCACCATCACTTGCCATGGCCATCGAACCATCCGCCAGGCGCACCTCCTTGACCCTCAACGGGCGATGCATGGTCTTCACATGACCAGAGGCGGACCAATTATGGTCTGGAGCCACCACGGTGACTTTCCCCAGAGAACGCATCTCCTGGACGAGCGCCAACATTCCTGGAGCAGTCACACCATCGTCATTCGTTACGAGGATATGCATAGGTTATTGGGTTAATAGGTATAAACATCCCTACAAGCAGTCCAGCGGGGCGCTATTATAACCTACAACCTCGAACTCGAATGCGCCCTCCATCAGCGTGATAAATCCACCATCAAAATCATTTTCCCATCACGGATTGTATCAACACCCCCAAAAAGATTGCCATGACCGACAGAGGTACACCCAGTGAAAAACCACAACAATTGATGTAAAATCCCTTCCCTTCAGTGCAATCATGGCCCTATCGAGACTTCAACATGCAACAACCCCTTGGAGAATATTTAATGCGTACGATTTATCTAGATAAAGACATACCACGAGCATTAGCGGTAATTACCCTGCGCAAAATCTGGCCCAATGTGGTTTGGAGTCCCATCTCACCAATTCACGTAGTGGATATGCCTGAACCTCCTCTACCGGGGCCAAAATGGTTGCGGGTACGCAATCGGCAATGCGGCCTCTGTGCCACAGACCTCTCCTTACTGTATGTCAAAGCCGACCCCTCTATCGGCCCTGTTGCCTTGCCCGGCAACAAACGATTTTACCTTGGTCACGAATCCGTGGGGGAGGTGGTCGAGGTTGGCTCAGGCGTTAAACAGTTCAAGGTCGGTGACCGGGTAGTGATCGAATCACGCTTCCACGGACCCAACTGCTTCACCAAGGAAATTGATCCTCCCTGTATTTTTTGTGCCACGGGACGTAAGTGCCTGTGCGAGAACGCTTCCCTGAACATCGGTTCTGTGGGTAGCGGAGGCGGCTGGGGTGACGGTTATACTGCCCATGAGTCAGAAGTCTTTGCTGTCCCCAACGGGCTGGACGATGATCAGGCCTCGTTGATCGAACCTACATCCATAGCGCTTCATGGGGTGCTACGCCATCCACCCCGGGCCGGAGAACACGTTTTGATTATCGGAGCTGGAATAATCGGTTTAATGACCCTCCAGGCTGTCAAGCTGGTAGAACCAGATTGTCATTTGACGGTGTTGGCTCGGTATCCCCATCAGGTAAAAGCAGCCCAAGAGCTAGGTGCTGACGAAGTTGTCAGTGAGCCTGACCCATATCCAACGTTCGCCCAAATCACCCAGGCCAAACTATACCGGGCAATGATGAACCGCGGCATGTTGTTGGGTGGTTTCGAGGTAATCTACGACTGTGTGGGCAGCCAAGAAACAGTGACCGACGCACTGCGCTGGGCACGCGCGGGGGGAACGGTTGTCATGGTCGGCATCTATTTGACCAATCTAAAGGTTGACCTCAATCCCATCTGGAACCAGGAGGTGGACTTGATAGGCTCCGTCGGTCATGGAATAGAAAATTGGCGCGGTCACCAAAGACACACATATGACATCGTTAGCGAGCACTTTCAAAAGGGCAAACTAAAGCATGAAGGGTTGATCACACATCGGTTTCCCTTCGAGAAGTATCGACAAGCCATTTCCACAGCATTAGATAAACGTACGGGTTCAATTAAAGTAAGTTTCGTTTACGGAGATAGGTAGCATGCAATCAAATCTAAAGATTCCCCCAAGCGCTAACCCAACGCACTCTTGGCTACGTAAGTTAAATGTGTTTTATGCACCTGGGCAACTAACACCGGTACTGAAAGAAGTAGCCAACAACATTTTACAGAACTTTAAAACCCAGGGACATGTAATTCAGAACCTACCCAACGAGAACACGGATATCATCCTGACCAGCGCGCCTTTCTGCGTGCCTGTTCGCTGGAGGGAAGCGCTGTTGTTTACCGCCCGTCGTCGTTTCAAGATTAACCACACTCCAACCATTTACACCCTGATCCACGCCCGGCCAGCCAAACTTCAGGAAATGCTTGAACACTTCCAGAGAGCATTGGCCAAAACTCCTCCCAACTCGGAGGACTTTACCTTCCCCGGCCTGGCTCCCACTGCTCCCCGTGTGCTCATCGAACAAGGCCTGCGTGGTGGCCCTATCCTCTCCCTCGAACGCTTATTGCAGGCTCAATCAAAAAGCATAAACATCCTCATGCTGGTCGGTGATGAGCACCCAAAAGAGATGTACCATTTCAATCTGGTGGGCGCCTACCCCCGAAGCACAACGGAACAAATCAACGCTTTTTATGATGATATCACCCTGCGTATCGTCACCACCGAAAGCACCCACGAGGTGACCGCTCATCAAGTCGTGGGAGAGCCTATCCCCTATGACCAATGGAAACGTCTGAGCACACCAACTGCCATGCGCAACGCCGGCCAACAAATCGGCAACCGCCAATTCTTTACCAACATGATCCGTATTGTAGATTTGGTGCAGGTTCCCGCGGTGGGAGACGCCATTGCCAGTCAGTACAGTGAGGGGTGCTTTGCTACCTGGGACCCCACCCTGGGAGGCCTCATTGCTACGATAACCGGTAGTGCCCGTCCGGTAGACAAAGGCAACATCACCGAGGACGATCTGGCAGTCATTGCAGGCATGAAACCGGATGGGAGTGGCGCCCAAGTATGGCGTGTGAATGGCAAACGCAATGACCCACCATCCTCAGAAGCCGTAGAGATGATTGACATGGATAGCGTCCTGCCGCGCATACGCTTAGATACCACCTGGGAGGCTCAATCCGAAGTACCTGTGGTCCGTTCTAAACTGCACGGTCACCGCGGGGTTCGGTCTTATGACCCGAGGTGGGTGGAATATGTACCTCTGGATGCCCCTTATTATCATTACCCCGTATCCTGTGCTACGGCTGCTCAGGCAGTAGGTATAAAGGCAGCTTTCCAACGCGCTCAAAGTCTACGCAATCCCAACGACCCACGACAGGTTTCCTTCACTGTCCTACCTGGTCATGGTGTGGTGATCACCGAAAAGTGGGTGCCTGGCAAAGCCCCCTTCCAGGTTATCTGGGAATTTATGGACAACGCCACCCTGGAAATAGACAATCTCATCCCTCAAGGATTAATGGAATTCAAAGAAGACGAGAAAGGTAAACGAGTGTTAGCCTGGTGAGGTGATCACCGCTTTCCTGGTCATGTTCTTCTTCGACTATTCATTTCACGTTTACCTGCCTGCAAACTTAGCAAAACTCCGTACAGGGGAGTTGTACATTTCATCTTTTTTCCCTTATAATGAAGCCAATAACCAACCAGCTCATATTTTTTAAGGAGGTAACGATGAAATCCAAGTTTCAGCTAATTGTAAGGATATCCCTTATCACCCTTTTTACTCTGGCGATGGTCGTTACCAGCACGCGTACAGGAGTAGCAGTCTCACAATCCTCGAATGTCTACGTATCTTGCGATCCAGGGTATATATACATCATGGTGCAAAACCAGCAACCTGGTGAAACTTTCACCGTCTCAATAAACGGCGAAAAGGTTGGCAGCATTAAAGTTAACCAAGATGGCTCTGGTTACACCTCAATAAAAGCGCCAAAAGACCAATACAACCTCACGGTAACTCGCGACTCTAACGGTGACAACATCGTCAATGGGTATGTCCATTGTGTTGAAAAACCCGAAGACTTTTACCGCCTGGATGTCGCACCCCACTCTGCAACCATTCCACAAAACGGAGGTCTCCAATACATGAGTCAGGGGAGAGACAGCGAGAATAACCTGCTTGATTATCAGATCCCCACTTTGTGGACGACAAATTACGGCTCATTTACACCCGATGGGTACTGGACTCCATCCATGACAGGAGATTTTAACAACTGCGGAGAATCCCATTACTACGGATACGCATACTCCGCATGTACCACAGTGATGGTCACAGACCCCGTAAATTCACTGGTAATAGACCCTCCTTCAGGAAGCCTCTATCCTAATCAAATCCACCCATTCGAAGCAAGTGGGTATGATGCCTCCGGCAATGAGCTTCCGTTGACTGTCTCATGGGAAGCCTCTGGTGGGCATATTAATTCTTTTGGGCAGTTCTACTCAAGCGAACCAGGAGACTACACGGTAACGGGCCTGGTACCCAGTACAGACGTAACCGGCACGGTTACCGTTAACGTTCAAGCGCCCATTACCCAACTCGATGTAATTCCACCCGATGTAACTCTACCTCCTGGCGGACAACAACAGTTCACGACAGTCGGTTACACAGAGGGTGGCACCGAAACCTCCTTAGAGGGTCAGCATGTATACTGGGATGCAACTTTTGGAGTGGTCAACAATACAGGTTTGTACGCGGCACCATTATCAAAATTTACAGACACAGTCTCATCAACGCTGCAATATCCTGTGTACCCACCCCCCGAAACCGGAAGCGAGACCAGCCACTGGGAATTTAATAAAACCGAAGTGACATATCAAGAAGTAACCGGATACGCAAACGTTACCATCACATCCCCAGAGACCGTGGTGACGGGAGAAGAGCCTGAAGAGGAACAAATCCCTGAAGATGGCGGAGGCTTTTGTGTACTACCATGTTGGGCAAAAATTGGCATAGGATTGGGGATATTAGGGCTTGGCATTGGTGGCGGATATTTAACCTTCTATTTTTGTCCCTGCATTTGCAAAAAGGACCGCGAGGAATAACTCCCCCTCATGAATAAAAAAGGTCGAGGATGGTTCTCCTCGACCTTTTTCTTTTAAAGAAAGTTCTCTACTTATTCTTGTGGCGTACAATCGCATCCGTCATGCGCACCACGCGCACTAATACCTCCACGTCGTGAACGCGCACGATGTCCGCTCCGCGCACAATGCCCACTGCCACCGCCGCAGCCGTGCCTTCCACGCGTTGATCGGGAGGTAGGTCTAAAGTATAACCAATGAACGATTTTCGCGAAGGCCCCAGCAATACCGGATACCCCAACGCCCGAATCTCATCCAACCGGTCTACAAGCTCAAGGTTCTGTTCTACCGTCTTCCCAAAGCCAATACCCGGGTCCAGAATAATGCACTCATCCGAAATGCCTGCTGCGTGCGCCAAGGCTACACTTTCCAGCAATTCGCGCTTGATGTCCTCGATCAAATTCACATATTCCATACCGACATACCGCCCACCCAAGCGCTGGCGCACCTCGGCGTTCGATGGCTTGCTGCGGTTGTGCATCAGGATGACCGGGACGCGATAACGAGCAACCACAGCAGCCATCTCCGGATCGGCTTTCAACCCCCAGACATCATTTACCATGTGCGCCCCATTGTTCAAAGCCGCCTCCGCCACCCCAGCCTTGTAGGTGTCAATAGAAATCAAAACATCCGATTCCTTTGCTAACGCCTGAATAACAGGCAACACCCGTTCCATCTCCTCTTCCATCGAAACAACCTGGGCGCCAGGACGGGTGCTCTCACCTCCCACATCCAAAATGTCCACCCCAGAAGCCACAAACTTACGGGCCTGATCCATTGCGGCAACCAAAGGGTCGGGTCGAGAATACAAGCCATCCCCCGAAAAACTATCCGGGGTCAGGTTCAATACACCCATCACATAGGTTCTTTCTCCCCAGGTGAGAGGGAAATCAGATGTATTCATATACCAGATCTCTCCATGACTGATTAGATTTGATATCTCTCCGCCTTCGACCGAGCGACAAACGGGCTTTACGCTTGCTACAACACCCAGGCAGTTTTCTGCGCTTCAACTACCTCCACCAGAACCTTTTCCCAAATTGCCCTCCCCTCCGGCATACAATCTGACCCCCTCCAGCACTACATTAGCGAGCATCTCGCTCACGGTAAGATCCAAGACCGGATGGCGCAGAGCAGGCGCAATATCCGTTAAAGGGAGCAGGACAAAAGCGCGTTCAGCCAGGTGTGGATGGGGAAGCGTCAATTCACAGGAGGTCAAGATTAACTCATCATAAAAGAGAATATCCAGGTCAATTATCCGCGGTCCGTAACGAAACGTGGGTTGACGTCCCATCCGTTTCTCTATATTTTCAATAAAGGATAGCAGCTCCAGAGGGGTAAGTTCTGTGTGAGCCTGTACAACCTGATTGAGGAAATCGGGCTGATGGGCAAAACCCCAGGGAGCAGTTTCATAGACAGGTGAACAGGAAACAACCTCCATCCCAGTGGCAAGTTCTTTCAACGCCCTTCCTAAGTTCGCCACCCGATTTCCTAGGTTGGTGCCTAGGGAAAGAAAAACGTTGTGCGACACCACCTTCTCCTCGATAATTTCCAGGGCAACCGCCTCGTTACCCTCTTACACCCTTTCTATGATCGTCGCGGTTGCCATCCCATGCCCGATGCACATCGTCTGCAACCCATAGCTGCCTTGTATGCGTTGCAGCTCATAAACCAGCTTGGTCATCAAGATGACACCGGTAGCGCCTAATGGATGACCAAGCGCAATAGCCCCTCCATTAGGGTTCACCTTATCCATATCCGGTTTGTGCTCTCGTGACCACGCCAGCACCACCGAGGCAAAGGCTTCGTTCACCTCAACGACATCCATCTGCTCAAGACGCAATCCTGAGCGTTTGAGCACCTGGTGGGTAGCTGGAATCGGCCCATCCAGCATTAGAACCGGGTCTGTGCCCACCACTGCACGCGCAACCACGCGGGCCATGGGTTTTAAGTTGTAGCGTTTGACAGCTCCCGAGGATGCTAGGAGTGTAGCCCCAGCTCCATCACTGATCTGGCTGGCATTGCCGGCAGTGATAACCCCGTCCTCTCTAAACGCGGGTTTAATGGCTGCCATCTTCTGGCGATCGGGTGACTGGCGCACACCTTCATCGGTGGTGACAGTTCGACCATCCGGTAAGGTAATGGGCAGAATCTGACCTTCAAAATGCCCATGAAGAATGGCCTTCGCTGCGCGGATATGGCTCTGATAACTGTAGTCGTCCAACTTCTCTCGGGTTAGCTCCCACTTCTCAGCCATCATCTCCGCGCTAATGCCCTGGTGTACCAGAGGGTAAGGGAAATCCCCTGGCCAACTTGCGGGCCAATCTGTACCCATCTGCACCCGGGACATCATCTCCGTCCCCCCGGCAACTACCAAGTCCATGTCTCCAGCCATGATAGCCTGTACAGCAAAGTGGATGGCTTGTTGACCGGATCCGCACATGCGGTTCAAGGTGACGGCGGGAACCTCAACTGGATACCCAGCCTTGAGCAGGCCCAGGCGCGCCAGATTGGCTCCCTGCTCTCCGAGAGGGGTAACACAACCCCAGACCACATCTTCAATCTGGTGAGGTTCGATCCCCGCGCGGCGCACCACCTCCTGAAGCACCAACGCAGTCAGGTTGATAGGGGTAATGGATGATAAAGCACCATCCGATTTGCCGCGACCAACAGGTGTACGTACGGTTGAAATGATGTATGCTTCGCTCATAATATTAAGAATACCACGAAAGCCAGGAGGTCATTGGAGCAATGAAACTCAAATTATCCAATAAGGTTTTTCGACCGTAAAAATGTGTGCATGGTATTTCCTGTGGCTAGTCAGCCAACCCACATCTTTCCACCATGTGACCATGATACAATCATCTCCCTGCCCCCTACCAACAGGGTTTCAGACCATGCGCGTGTTCTTAGAAATCGCCCTCCGCTCCTTTCGACGTCAAATGACCTACCGCGCTGCAGCGCTAGCCGGACTGGCAACCAACTTTTTCTTTGGCTTGCTCAGGGCTGCTGTGCTGGTAGCGCTGTATGGTGAGCATTCCGAAGTAGCAGGAATAAGTTTGCAATCTGCTGTGACCTTCACTGGTCTCAGCCAAGCGGCTATAGCCCCGCTGAGCATGTTTCATTGGTACGACGTTATGCGTTCCGTGTACAGCGGCGAGGTAGCCTCAGACCTGCTCAAACCCATGAGCTATTTCCGCTTTTGGCTGGTGCAAGATTTCGGTCGTGCCGCGGCCAGTTTCATCTGGCGTAGCCTTACCATAATGGCGGGTTATGCTGTAATGTTTGATCTCACATATCCCCATAATATTGAACAGTGGGCGGTTTTGGGATTGGCTATGCTGTTAAGTTGGCTGGTGAGTTTTTCCTGGCGCTTCTTGATCAATCTTGCCGCTTTTTGGACACCCAATGCCATTGGTCTGAACCGCCTCTTCTTCATCTTATCCTGGTTCCTGTCTGGCTTCCTCATGCCTTTACGTTACTTCCCCGATTGGTTTGTGAGGCTGTGTTACCTGACTCCTTTCCCACACATGGTCAATTCCCTCGTAGAAATTTACCTGGGGGTGCTTACTGGTCATGAGGTGTTTCAAACTCTCCTGCTTCAAGCTGTGTGGGCAGTATGTCTTACCCTCTGCAGCCAACTCGTCCTGCGGTTGGGTGTACGCCGACTGGTTATTTTAGGAGGGTGAGTTGAGCTCCACCCTGGATATCTACCGTCGCCTGCTTCTCCTTCAATTCCGCTCTCAAATGCAATACCGGATGTCTTTCTTGTTTTACATCCTCAACACGGCTCTGATAACCACATTTGAGTTTGGTTCTCTTGTGCTGGTCATGCAACGGTTTGAGAACATTGGTGGTTGGCGTTTGGGTGAGGTTGCTTTTCTTTACAGTATTGTAAAAGCTGTATTTTCTCTTATGGATATGATCTTCAGCGGCTTTGACCCCCCTTATTTCGGTCGCAATGTGCGCCTCGGTACCTTCGACCAACTGCTCCTCCGACCAGTGAACATCACAGTGCAGGTGCTGGGATCCCGCTTCGAACTCCACCGGCTGGGAAATATCATCTTAGGTCTGGTGATATTTGTTTTCGCCATGCAATTGACCGACATTCAGTGGACCTGGATTAAATTGTTGTACCTGCCCCTTGTTTTCCTCGGTCAAATTTGTTTCTTCGGTGGTTTGTTCATCCTCGGTTCAACTATCACCTTCTGGACTGTGGACTCCATCGAAACGGTCAACATCTTCACTTATGGTGGGAGCGAAATGATAGCATATCCAATGCACATCTATCATCAATGGATGCGCCTGTTCTTCACTTTTATCGTCCCGGCCATTTTCCTCAACTACTATCCTGCCCTTTACATCCTGGATAAACCTGACCTTTTTAACATGCCTCCCTTTGTGTTTTTCCTGGCCCCTATAGTCGGTTTCATCAGCCTGACAGCCGCCTCAGCCTTCTGGCGCTTTGGGATAAAACACTACCAGAGCACCGGAACGTAGGTAGGTATACCAGATATTGAGGTGCTCAGGGAAATAGTATATCTGTACAAAAAAGCATGTCACCGATCATAAAAGTTAACAACCTCAGCAAACACTTCAAGGTTTACAGATACCATCGCGGAGCCTGGGGGGCTTTACGCAACCTGTTCTCACCTCAATACCAACTCATCCGAGCAGTGGATGGTATCAGCTTTGAAGTACATCCTGGCGAGTTGGTCGGGTATCTGGGACCCAATGGGGCAGGCAAATCCACTACCATAAAGATGCTCGCTGGATTGCTTGTGCCCACGGCTGGCGAACTAATTGTAAACAACCGCGTTCCGTGGAAAGAACGCAAAGCCCATGTCGCCCGGATTGGTGCAGTATTCGGCCAGCGCACTACCCTCTGGTGGGACCTGCCTGTCATCGAATCCCTCGAATTACTGCAATATATTTACGCCATCCCACCCAAACGTTTTCAACAAAACATGGCTACATTCCGTGACTTGCTCGAATTGGACTCCTTCCTGCACACTCCTGTACGATCGCTTTCCCTAGGCCAACGCATGCGGGCAGATATGGTGGCCGCATTGTTGCACGACCCTGTGTTGCTCTTCCTCGATGAACCGACCATCGGGCTAGACGTGGTTTCCAAAGAGCGGATCCGAAAGTTCATTCAACACATTAACCGCGAACAAGGCACCACGATCATCCTTACCACCCATGACCTATCAGATGTAGAAAAACTTTGCGAGAGGGTTTTAATTATTGACCACGGAAAGCTGCTTTACGATGGTAGCTTGAATACCCTCAAGGAGCGCTTTGGAGGCGAACGCGAACTATGCGTGGAATATGCTGAAGACTACCTATCAATAGAAGTCGAAGGGGCCACCGTGTCGGAGCACAACGGTCAGAGAGTAACGTACAAATTCGAACGCGAGAAAATTACTGCCTCCGAACTCATCAGTCGGATATCCCTGCGTTACCGAATTCGTGATTTGGAAGTACGTGAACCCGACATAGAAACAACTGTCCGTCGCATTTATGAAGAACAACTTCTGGAAAAGTAAGGTTTTCTCGCAACTGCTCAGCCTGCATACGCCTGAGAACCAAAGTCGGATGAAATCCGACTGAAAAATGTAGTGAGCTGTCAGTCCGTTTGAACGGACTTTGCCTGCCCCCCGTATGGCCTGCCAGCCCAGGCCCTGGGGTATCCCGGATTAGAATTTCGTGAACATTTCGTAAAACCCACTTCATGGTTAACAAATTTGAAACTTTTCCACTACGGTTTAAGCTATAATATTTCCATTGCAACCTTTATCCCAAAACCACTTATACACACAAAGGAGTAACGGTGAATTCGCTGCTGAAACCAACCAACAAAAAGGGGTTGGCTATTTTGATTGTTTGTATCATACTCTTGTCTCTGTCCTGCAACTTATCCGTCAATGCCACACCACAACCAACCTACACCCCCTACCCCACATCAACACCGCGTCCAACATACACCCCATACCCAACGCCTTTCCCCTCGCCAACATCCACGCCACCCCCAAAAACGTTGCTCGAAGAGGACTTCAGCGATGACGACACCTGCTTCACCCTGGGTACAAATAATCGCGTAGCCCGGAGCAGTGAGGGAGGTGTGTACAATCTGAACGTGATTGATACAAATACTATAGCCTGGACAACCTGTGAGGGACAAACTTTCGATGATTTCGTTCTCGAATTGGACATAACGAACGAAAGCGGTTTTGAGGAGAGCGACTTCGGTGTGGTGTTACGGAAGAATCCAAACGCCTCCTATGAATTTCTCTTGTCTGGTTATGGCACCTACTGCCTGAGGTTTTTTGACAATCAAGAAGCTGAAGAACGACCGTTGCTTGGTTGCTGGGTTGGGATAGATGAAATGAAAGTGGGGAGGCAGACAAACCACTTAAAAATCAAGGCCCTGGGCAACAGCATCGAGATCTACCTCAATGATGTGCTTGTCGGTCATGTTCGTGACAACAGATTAGTGACCGGACAGATTGGGTTAATTGCAGGTACGTTCGAGAACGGGAACCTGCTCGTCACCTTCGATAATCTGAAAATAACAGAACCATAAAACTGAAGGAGAGGAACGATGGCGCGGGCTACGTTCCATTTTCCTAAAAGTTTTTTGTGGGGTACTGCCACTTCCTCCCACCAGGTGGAAGGTAAAAACAACAATAACAACTGGTGGGCCTGGGAACAGCAAGCAGGCAGAATAATCGAGAACCATAAATCCGGTTCTGCCTGTGATTGGTGGGGTGGCCGTTGGAGGGAGGATTTCGATCGGGCTTCCGAAACTGGCCAAAACGCTCACCGACTTTCCATAGAGTGGAGCCGCGTTCAACCCGCCCCGGATCGTTGGGACGAGGAGGCCTTAGATCACTACCGGCAGATGATGCGCGGACTGCATGAGCGCGGCATGACCCCGTTGGTCACCCTTCACCATTTTTCTGACCCTTTATGGTTTGCTGAAACTGGAGGCTGGGAAAAAGAGAGTGCACCGAAACATTTCGCCGGGTATGTCGGTAAAGTGGTCACTGCCTTGAAAGAGTACGTGACCACCTGGTGCACAATTAACGAGCCGAATGTGCTGACCCAACAGGGTTACCTCTCTGCCAATTTTCCACCTGGAATATCCAGCTTTAAATCCGCCTTTCAGGTCTTGCGTAATCTGGTGCGCGCCCATGCGGCTGCATACCATACGATTCACGAACTTCAACCCGAATCCAGGGTGGGAGTAGTAATGTACCACCGTGGATTCTTGCCAGCTAAACCGGGGAATCCCTTGGACACTTTCGTCACATCGTTGTTGTCCCAATTTTTCAACGATTGTTTCCCCCGCGCACTGAAAGATGGCGTCTTACGCATCCCGCTCAAGCGGGAAACCATTCCGGAAGCGAAAGGCACTCAGGATTTTCTGGGAATTGATTACTATACTCAAGATCGGGTGGCTTTTGATCTCCGCGCTGCCAACCAGCTCTTCGGACGACGATTTTACCCTCCAGAGGCTGACCTGAGCGATACCGGCTTCATCGCCAACGAACCTGAAGGGATGTTCTCGGCTCTCAAATGGGGTCTGCAATTCAACATCCCTATCATTGTCACCGAAAACGGCGTGGAGGATGCTGATGACCACCTGCGCCCCCGCTACATAGCCCAGCATATTCACAAGGTGTGGCGTGCGGTGAACTTCAACTGGCCTATCAAGGGCTACTTCCATTGGACACTGGTGGACAATTTTGAATGGGAGCGCGGTTGGACGCAGCGCTTCGGTTTATGGGAACTTGATCCAGAAACGCAATCCCGAATCAAACGACCCAGTGCTGACCTTTACGCATCCATTTGTCGCCAAAACGCCCTCTCCTCAGACATGGTGCAACAGTACTGCCCGGAGATATACCCTGTCCTCTTCCCGGAATAGCCGTTTAAAAACAGGAACTGGGCTGGCATAACCTCCAGCCCAACCTTTCGTTTTAGTAAATATGCCTCCCTCCTCGCTTCTACCTCCCACACCTGCCTATGGTATAATCCGCGCCGCCGAAACCACACAACCGGCATAGCCATTACGGAGAGGTCGCATAGTCTGGTCTAGTGCGCGCGCCTGGAGAGCGCGTATGCCGAAAGGCATCGAGGGTTCAAATCCCTCCCTCTCCGCCAGTCTATCTCCCAAGGGGGCATCCCTTGGGAGAAATTGTTGGTAAACACACGCATCGGTAACTTCCAGCAATAAATGCAGGAACCTCTCATGCTTATCACCTTTGGCTGGTACTTTCCCCCTATTGCAGAAGTACAACCCACCCCAGACCCGAAATTGGCAGCCATGATTGCTGAACAGGGGAGCATCACAGGAGTGACCATCGGTGCCATCCTTCTGGTGTTGATTATCATCCTGGGCGTTGTATGGAATTATCGAAAAGGTTTGAACCCACGCGATTGACAGCCTCTCTAAGCTGGATTATCCTACATCGCGAGCCTCCGGGTGGGTCCGACGCGGCAGAGACCATCAAACCGTGTCAGATCCGAGAGGAAGCAGCACTAAGGTGGGCACTCTGGGTGCCGTCGGGACGCCTGCCCGGAGCTCATCTTCAAACCCAAAGAGCAGTTAGCATACTTCTCACATGAAAAAGAGCATTATCTTCCCTCTGGCTGCCGCTCTGATGCTTGGTGGCCTGCTTCTGCTCACCCAAACGTTGACTAAGACCATCTATTTGGAAGTCAACGGCCAAAGGCGTACCCTGACCACCAAAGCCCTCGCCGTGGGCGCTCTGCTAACAGACACCGGCATCATCCTGCACCCCGCAGATCAACTCATCCCCGCGGCAAACACCTGGCTGCATAACAACCAAACCATCCGCTTACAACAAGCCATAAACATCTACATCACAGCCGATGGTCAGGAACAAAACCTGTTTACTGCAGAACGCATACCGGCAAATATATTGACCTCGGTTGGGGTCAACCTTTACCCTGGTGATGAAATACTGGTAGACGGTCTGCTCACCCCAGCAGATCAACCCCTCCTCCCCAACTCCAGCCATAGTCTGCAAGTGGTGCGGGCAAAGATGATCGTCTTGAACGACGGAGATAACACCTACCATATAACCACCACTGCCCCAACCGTCGGTACTGCCCTGGCAGCAAAAGGCTGGGCACTACGCGCCGCTGACTACTTCGAACTCTCCCCAGAGACTCCCCTTACCAACGGCCTGCAGGTTTTCCTGCGTCGTTCAAAGGAATTGACCATCCATCTTGGCGAACACACGATAACCGCTCTCTCAGCCGCTCCTACAATAGGATCCGCCCTCGCTGAAATCGGCTTTCCCCTTCAAGGCTTAGATTACAGCAACCCACCTGCCGACGCACCTCTCCCTGATAACGGATATGTGGAAATCGTGCAGGTACACGAAGACATCCTGCTGGAACAAAAACCCCTTGCCTTTGAAACCCAATACCAACCCCAATCTGACGTAGAGATTGACCAACAAGTCATTGTGCAGCCGGGAGCCTATGGTCTGACAGTACAGCGTGTACGCATTCGCTACGAAAACGGTGAAGAAGTCGCACGCCAGGTCGAGAGCGAAGGTACAGCCATTCAACCACAACCTCGCATCATCGGTTATGGCACCAAAATTGTCGTTCGCAGCATCCAAACGAGCGCAGGCACTTTGGAATACTGGCGCGCGGTAAACATGTATGCCACTTCCTACTCACCATGCAACCTTGGCATCCCCAATTACTGCAACAATCAGACCTACAGCGGTGCTCCAGTTAAAAAAGGCGTTGCGGCGGTAATCCGTAGCTGGTACCCCTCTATGGGCGGAAGACAGGTCTACGTCCCTGGTTATGGCGTAGCCACCATCCTCGACATCGGAGGAGGCATAGCCGGCAGACACTGGATTGATCTGGGTTATTTAGACAACAACTACGTCTCCTGGCATCAATGGGTCACCGTGTACTTCTTGACACCTGTCCCTCCTCCCGATCAAATCCTGTGGATACTCCCCTGAACGCTCCTTCTCTCCTGAGGCGTTATGGGATTCGACCCAATAAACGCCTGGGACAGCATTTTTTAGTGGACTCCGCTGCTCTGCAGCGGGTGGTGGACGCCGCGGAAATTTCCGCGTGCTCGTCGGTCCTTGAAGTGGGTGCCGGCCTGGGCGGTTTGACCCGTTTCCTGGCAGAACGTGCCCAACGCGTGGTCGCCGTAGAATTAGACAGCCGCCTGATCCCCATCTTGGAGGAGGTGCTTTCCCCATACCCAAACGTGGACATTATTCAGGGTGATATCCTGGAGTTATCCCCCCATCAACTAGTCCACGCACTGCCGTATATGGTAGTAGCCAACATCCCCTATTACATCACCGCTGCACTGCTGCGCCACCTGCTCGAAGCTCCTACGCAACCAGACCGGCTGGTACTGACCGTTCAGCGCGAGGTGGCAGACCGCTTGTGCGCCACCGAAAAGCTCAGCTTATTAGCCCTCAGCGTACAAGTCTACGGGGAACCACGGGTCGTCGCCCGTATCCCAGCGGGCGCTTTTTACCCTCCTCCCAACGTTGACTCCGCCGTGATCCGTGTTGACCTCTTGCCTGAACCCCTGATTCCGAGTCCCCTGCTCCCTACTTTTTTCCAACTGGCAAACGCCGGTTTTGGCCAAAAGCGCAAAACCTTGGCAAACGCACTGTCCGGCGGAATGGGTTGGTCTAAAGAACAAGCTATCTCCTACCTTCAGGCCACATCCATTGACCCACGTAGAAGGGCGGAGACACTAAGCATAGAAGAGTGGCATCGGCTGGTTATCTCCTGCACCAACAGCGGTAACCTTAGCGGAGGGTGAGCGATTTCAGGGTAAGCACCCCTGAAAATATTATTTTTTTAAATCCCGATAAGCGAAGAGGATCATCCACACCCGTAAAGCCGCTTCGACCTGAATACGGAGCGACATCTTCGATTTTCCCCACTTCCTGTCAGCAAAGTAAAAGGGTACCTCCCTGAAAGAAAAACCCAACAGAGTAGACTGGTAAACCATCTCGATCTGAAAAGCATAACCATTGGAGCGAACCCGGTCCAGGTACATGCCCTGCAACGTCTCTCGCCGCCAAAGGCGGTACCCACCTGTTGCATCGTGTACTGGCAACCCCAAAATAGTCCGAGCGTACACATTACCAAACGCCGAGAGCCATTTCCTCCACAACGGCCAGCGTTCGTCTACTCCTCCCCCAGGGATGTAACGTGACCCTAGAGCAAGGTCATAGCTTTTGAGCACCTCGTATAGCTCCACCAGTTTCTCTGGAGGATGAGAAAAATCGGCATCCATTTGACCAACCGCCTCCGCTCCTTCTGTCAGAGCCTGGCGAAACCCTTGAATGTACGCGCTACCCAACCCCAATTTCCCGGGTCTATGGATCACGGAAACACGTTCAGGGTGGCGATCGGTCAGGGATTCAGCTATTTTCCCCGTTCCATCCGGGCTGTTATCATCCACAATCAAGACCCTCATCCCCGGCAAGGGCAGACCAAACAAAGCGGAGACCAGCCTGGGCAGATTCTCCGCTTCGTTATATGTAGGAATGACAACAGTGAGGCCCAAAGGCCTTTGAGGGTTCAATGGCGTTGTCGCAGAAGGGTAGTCTTGAGCACATCCAGGTCGGTGAACGGCTCTTTAGGGCTTAAGAGATGTCCTACGGAAATCAATAAACTCTTGTCTCTAAACTCAACTGTGTTGCGATCTTCAATGGGGTAAAAGTGGGACAAGGATTGTTCTAAACGAGCCTTGATGTGTTCACTCAATACCGGCATCAACTTGGGAATTGTAATAATGACAAAATCTGTGGCGGTGATATGCCCCAGAAAGTCATCTGGAGTTCCCAACTCACGAACAGCACTATGGATAATCAGGCTTACCCCACGTAAAACATTGTCAGAAGCCGCAAAACCATATTGTTCTCGAAACGTTCCTAAGTTGCGCAAAGAAACCAAAACCAATGCCCATTCATGCTGATCCAAACAGGCTTCCAGGTGCTCATCTATTTGCTTCCCCTCTGGTAAGTTTGTTATTGGATTTGTAGCACTATCATGTGGCGTGCGACGTAAGGCATTCCGTACGCGTAAGCGCAGCTCCTGTATATCAAAAGGCTTCGTAACGTAATCAACCGCTCCAAGCTCTAGACCACGCATACGATCGACTCTGCCGCCCTTTTCGGTCAAGAAAATGATAGGGATATCAGCCGTGCGTTCATCGGAGCGCAAGCGGTTTGCGACCTCGTATCCATCAATGTCTGGCAGGCGGATATCCAGGATGATCAGATCTGGTTGTTTCTCTCGACAAGCTCGCACTCCATCCTCCCCCCAATTGAAAACCAGAACATCGAATCCCTGGATGTCAAAATATGCGTTGAGCATTTCAGTAACATCCAGGTCATCTTCCACGATCAGCAGGGTTGGTTTGGCCTCTAACACCATAACAGATCAGTCCTTCGGTTGCTTTTGGATAACAAATTCACACACATCATCACCAATAGCTACACACTTAGATTCGTTTACCCGAAACGCACTTCCTCCAGATACCCACTTTAGACCTTCTTCTAACAACCCTACAGCGATGAAACAAATGGGTTTGTCCATTTTCCCCCATTGCATCTTCTAAGGCTTGAAGAGTTATGGCAGCAAATTTATTGGGATAATAATAACCACTCTTGGGAATCTGTTCCATGTTCAGCAAAGAAGCAGCGAAATATTAAATAAGCTCTGCAAGATCTGCTGCCGCCCTTCGCATATCAAGCAGAATCAAACCTAATTTGGCCTGTTCTCGAGCCAGGGCAGTGAGCACAGCTTCCTCCCCTACTGACATAAGAACCACATAACCATTTTCTCCCCGGATGTAAACCTGGTCCAAGACCCCACGGCCTAACTCCGAGGCAATCCGTTCGCCCAATGATAGCATCGCCGCTGACATTGCGGACACCCGGTCTTCTTCAACCCCTTGAGGAAGGGCTGAGGCGATAGTCAATCCATCAACACTGACTACAGCCGAGGCTTCTATGTCTGGTGAGGAGGCCTGCAGATCACGCAAGCGGTCTACCATGATTTGTGTACGTGACTTGGTCAAGTTCTTTTCTCCTAAACCATTTCTCTACGGAGCTTTCAATAAACTTCCCTTACTTATAGTTTTTTCACCCAAACCACAGACATAAGAATGAAAGTAATGTAGCACAAGGCCAAATTTGTGTCAAGCAAGGGCATACAGTTTTCAGGATTCTCCTGAAGTCCATCCTCCGCTCCTGCTCCAGCCGCTACCACTCCTCTATTGTCAGTGCGCGCCCCAACAACGTATCCAGCTCTGAGGACAGGCTGTAAACTGGAGGAAAAAACCAACCTCGCCTTGCTCCAGGTGGGGAGAACCCCAAGAAAACACCGCCTCAATCTAAAGTCCCTTTCATCTGTTATAATGCCCCCCATCTTTCTCAGGAGTTACGCAGTTCGCCGATCGAGTGACAAGGGACACTCGACCTGCTGGTATCTTTTGTTAAGTGCGTAACCCCTATTTATAACTGTACAAACCGATAAAAGATTATCACTTTCGTCCAGCGCAGCGCCGGACAAGATAATAAAACTCATCAGAAAAACCGATGCCAGGAAAACAAAAAGCACAATGAAGCTGCCCCCTATTTTCTCTTCACTAAGCCTGATAGTCCTGCTGACCCCTCTTACTCCCCTACCACAAGCAGAGCAGCCCCCACCTGAACTGTATACCGGGACTGTACTCTGCCTGCCAGATGTGTACCTTCAGCCTCCCTCGGATTGTCTCCCCGCTGGACCATCCACCTACCTCGCCAGGATGGCTGCATTCGGAATTACCTTCCCTATGCAACCACTACCAGCCAAGTCACCAGATGAAGAACTATCGTACGTACCCTACAACTACGCTCGGGTAACCTCAGGAAACACCCCCCTCTTTACCTCCCTGGATGCAGCTATGGATGGTAAACCCGTGGGGCGTCGCATCGAAGTCGGGTTTAACTATGTCTCTTACAGCCGACAAGCGGTAGTGGATGGGCGCGCCTTCTACTTCCTCTCCACGCAAGAATGGATTCGAGGAGGTGATATCACCCGCATTACACCTTCAAGCTTTCAAGGGCTTCTGTTCTATCGCACTCCCGACCGACCTTTTGCCTGGGTGCTGTACCCCATCCATACCAAACATTCCCCTGGTTATACAAAAAGGGATTACACCACTCACTTCCTGAACCGTTATGACGTCGTCCAAATATATGCGACAGAAAAAATTGAGGGCTTAGATTGGTACATGGTTGGACCAGACGAGTGGGTGGAACAGCGCCTGGTCGCCCGCGTGATTCCTGACTCTACCCCACCATATGGTGTCTATAACAGACGCTGGATCGAGATAAACCTTTTCGAACAGACAATCACAGTGTACGAAAATAACCAACTGATCTTTGCTACACTGGCTTCAACAGGCTTACCTGGCTGGTGGACACGCCCTGGCCTTTTCCGTATTTATAAAAAATTGGTGACCACCTCCATGCAGGGTGCCTTCGAGGCTGACCGATCGGATTTTTACTACCTTCAAGATGTCCCCTGGTCTATGTATTTCGATCAGGAGCGGGCTCTTCATGGAGCATATTGGCACGACGGTTTTGGTTACCCCCGCTCTCACGGTTGTGTAAACTTATCGCCTGGAGATTCACACTGGCTGTACAATTGGGCTCACGCCGGTGACTGGGTATACGTCTGGGATCCTTCCGGGAAAACGCCCACCGACCCCGACCTCTTCCCTCCTGGCAGTCCGTAACAGTACAAAGAACCAACCACAAGTGATCCCCCTTCAACATACCCGAATCCATCAAAGAGGGGCGTATTATTTTCAGATTAGGAGAACAGAATGAGCAACTACGACGTGATCGTAATTGGTGCTGGCCCAGCTGGCTACGTCTGCGCGATCCGCGCGGCACAGTTGGGGCTGAAGACCGCCATAGTAGAAAAAGAATGGCTAGGGGGCGTTTGTCTGAATGTGGGCTGTATACCCTCCAAGGCGCTGCTAAAAAATGCTGAGGTCGCCTTAATTCTGCGTCAGGGAAGCAAGGAATTTGGCTTTACCTGCGAAAATTTAAACCTGGATTTCAGCACCGCAGTCAAACGCAGCCAGCGGGTGGCGAACCGTCTGACGCGCGGTGTCTCTTATCTGATGCAAAAGAACAACATAACCATTCTTATGGGTGAAGCCCACCTCACAGCCAGGGACACCGTAGTTGTAAGCAACCCTACCGAAAAAACCACCACTTTGAGAGCACCTCACATCGTCCTGGCTACAGGGGCCAAAGCTGCCACCATCCCCGGAGTGGAGCTTGACGGTCAACGCGTGCTTACCTACCGCCAAGCGATTTTGCAGGAAAAACTGCCGGACTCCGTAGTTATTATTGGGGCAGGTGCAATCGGTGTGGAATTCGCCACCATCTGGAACGCTTACGGAGCAGAAGTCACCCTTGTAGAAATGTTACCTCGACTTCTCCCTCTGGAAGACGAAGAGGTGGGCGCTGAACTGAGCAAAGCCTTTACCAAACGGGGGATCAAGGTACTTGCCGGACACAAGGTTGAAGGCGTCGAAACACGGAAAGAAAACATCGCCGTGACCGTCAGCAGCGCTGAAGAAAGAAAAACGATCTCTGCCGATCAAGCGTTAGTAGCCATTGGCTTCAAACCCAACAGCGCAGGCTTAGGCTTGGAAGGATTAGGAGTTGAACTCACCCCGCAGAAAGCCATCGCCATAGACGAACGCATGGCAACCAACATACCGGGTATTTGGGCGATCGGCGACGTAACCGCCAAACTGATGTTGGCTCACGTGGGTTCTGCTCAAGGCATTGTCTGTGCAGAGAACATCGCCGGCGTCGAGACGTTAAAACTGAACTACGAGATGATGCCCCGCGCGACCTACTGCCAGCCTCAGGTGGCCTCCTTTGGTCTGACGGAAGCACGAGCCCAGGAGCGCGGCCTGGAAGTAAAAGTTGGGAAGTTTCCCTTCCAGGCAAACGGCAAAGCGCTCGGCTCAGGTGATTACAGCGGCTGGGTAAAAATTATCGCCGATGCACAAGATGGAAAGCTGCTGGGCGCGCACATGATTGGCTCAGAAGTTACCGAGCTGCTGCCAGAATTAACCCTGGCTCAGCGCCTCGGAGGCGCAGTAGAGGATATTGCCCGTAATGTGCACGCTCACCCCACGTTGAGCGAAGTGCTCATGGAGGTCGCTCACGTAATCGCAGGCACCCCTATTCATATGTAGACAGCCACCTCCTCCACCCCGAAAGAGGGCACAACCTTCGGGAAATCCAGGTTGGTTCTAAACCCGAACAGAAAGCCGTCCTTGGACTGAGGACCGTGACCGCCTCCCACGCATTTTCTCCTACCTCCTCAAATGCCAGGGACGGAAGTGGCAGGATGCCTCCAGGGAAGCAAACACTCCTCATGGGAGCAAGCAAGCTAAATTTCCCAAAAGAAGTGCCCGTATGAATTTCCCGGGGAATTTGTTATCCTGTGGCGTGTTTAACGTATAGTTGATATGCGTCACCCACCGTTTCAACATCCCAGGCAGCTTCCATGGGAATCTCGATTCCCTGTTCCTCCAAACCCAACATCAAACTGACCAACTGAATAGAGTCGGCAAACAAATCCTGAATGAATGAGGCCTCGCGAACAACCTTCTCCTCCTCCACTTGCAGATATTCAGCTACCAGGTGCTGAAACTCCTCAAATGGGATCGGGGTTTTGGGGGATTCCGTACTCATGACCGTTAATCTCCTTCTCTCTCCTGTAACGCCTGCTGACGTAGTACAAACTTCTGCGGTTTGCCCATCTCCGTACGTGGGAAACCATCCACAAAGCGCACCTGACTGGGTATTTTATACCTCTCTAGCTCCTCCCGGCAGTAGTCTAACACCTCTTGGGCACTCATCTGACTGTTTTCCTTGAGATGTAAAAAAGCCCAAACCTCTTCGCCTCCAATTTTCGCTGGCACTCCCACAACCACAGCTTCAGATATCTTGGGATGAGCAGCGAGGTAATCTTCAATCTCGGCCGGATAGATGTTCTGCCCGGCGCGGATAATCATATCTTTCTTTCGTCCCACGATATGCAAGTAACCCTGTTCGTCTAATTTCGCCAGATCACCCGTATGGTACCAGCCTTCTTCATCCATGACTTCCGCGGTCAGTTCAGGGTCGCGGTAGTAACCCAACATCAGGCTTTCACCGCGATAGAGCAGTTCGCCCGTTTGGCCTGCGGGCAACTGGCAGCCCAGGTCGTCCACTATTTTAATTTCCATATCCGGTAAAGGACGACCCACTGTTTCTGCTTGTCGCTTATCCGAATCGCTTATGCTGGTGACGGCAATACCTCCCCCGGTTTCTGTAGCTCCAAAACCAATGTGGACAGCGCAATCAAAACGACGTTGTATCTCCCGAGCAAGATGCGCAGGACATGGAGCAGCTCCGGTTCCACAGATGAGTAACGAGGAGGTATCATATTCTTCAAATCCCTCCAACCCCAGCATCACCTGGTAAGCCATCGGCACGGCAATCAGCACTGTAACCCGTTCCTGTTCGATCAGACGCAAGGCTTCACGAGGATGAAAGCGCGGCATCACTACCAGTTTATCACCCATCAAGATCCCCTGAAGCATACCTTCCAAACCAGTGGTCGTCTGCCACCCGGTAGTCGTCAAGATAGTTTGTGGTCTACCCGCGGCGCGCAGCAGCCGTTCGCGGTAACGAGCCAGTGCGACGACCATCTTTCCCATCATTTTGACGCTTGGTCGGTGAAGCCACAACTCACGTATCTTCAGCGTAGCCACCACCGGCGCGATCAAGCTGCGATGGGTGTGCATGGTTCCTTTCGGCTCACCGGTAGTCCCCGAGGTGTAGAGCAAGGCCAAGAGGTCGTTAGGGAAGACTTCCGTACCCAAGGTCGCTATCTGCTCATTTTTCATCAAATCGCTCAGAACCAGATTGCCTTCTTCCCCCCTTTCAGTGAAGATTACATACTGCAAACTTTTCGCCTGGTCGAGCACTTCTTCTTCAATCGAGCAATAGGTTACCAAAGCCACAGGCTCAGCATCTCGGAGCACGGCCCCCAGCCGACGAGGACGCGTCTGGATGTCGAGAGGCAAAATGACTCCTCCCAGCTTTGCAAGAGCAAAGAACAGGCAAACAAACTCAAATCCTGGCGGAATATAAGCGACAACCCTATCCCCCTTTTGAATGCCCAACTCACATAATCCCTGGGCTAACGCATGGATTTGTTCAAGCAACTGACCATACGTTACCCGCACCTCCCCACAAACTAACGCTTCCTGTTCTGGGCGTGAGTTGGCAACCTGGCATACCGCCTCCATCATGGTCATGCTTGTGCTCAGCACAACAACACCTCACAACTCTATCTTGTACAGCCGATAGCGTTTGTATCGCTCGGCCCCCAGTCGGTGAGCGATCAAGTTAATCATCGGATTGCGTTCTGAGGTTACCGAGCCATCCAACCACTCATAGCCACCCTCATAGAAGGCTTTTACGGCCTCCAGATAGAGAAGGGCATCTATACCTCGCCGACGATACTCCTCTAGCACTCCCATCAGCTTGAAGGTTACTACATTGACCTGTGAAATGAGGCGCTTCATCTTCAGCCATCCAAACGGAAGCAGCCGACCGTTAAGATGCATCAGCACACGGTTGATATCTGGGATGGCAACGCAAAAACCGACTGTTTTCCCCTCCACTTCCGCAAACAACGCCAGGTTGGGGTCAATGAGGGGTTTGATCTGATTTGCTAAACGGCGGAAAGCGGCCTCCTCCATGGGAGCTCTATCTGAGAGGTTGTGTAGGGTAACTATAAATAAGTTAAACGCAGTGGTGATCTCTTCGTCCCAATCGTCCATCCGCATCTTACGGATGGTGACGTTAGCAACCTCTTTAGCCACTTCAGCCACGCGCTTGATCTCAGGAGGAAGGTTCTCCAGTTCTTCGCCAATCTGCGAGCGAAAGGCGCGCCAGGCAAAAAGGTCGAGGTCCTTCTCCATCCCATAACGTTCGAGAAAATCTGGGTAATACGGGGGGGTGTGAGCCTCCAGCATGACCGGAGGACAATCGGCCCCTTCAATCAAAACGCCAGGACAGTCATTATCCGTAAAACTTGTCGGCCCCCGCATGCACTTCATATTACGCTCCCGTAACCAATCACAGGCAGTGTCCAACAATCGTTCAGCGATTTCGAAATCTTCTAATACTTCAAAAAAGCCGAAACCCCCATCTGGGCGCCCCACTTGCTCGATAAGCTGATGATCAACAAAGGCTGCAATCGTGCCTAGGACCTTATGACCTCTGCAGGCCAGGAAGAGAGCAACATCTGCACGCTTATAGAACAACCCCTTCTCAGGGTCAAGATACTCCAACCGTTCGGAGATCAAGGGAGGCACCCAATTTTTATCATCCTTATAAACCTGCCAGGGGAACTTGATGAAAGCTCGCAGATCACGCTTATTTTCTACTCGCTTTATCTCGATGAAGGACATCGCTTCACTCCTTTCCATTGCATGAAAAAAAGCCCTTTATCCGTAGTAACCCATTTTAAAAACAACTGTTGCGTTGCTCTAGCAGTATCTGGCATTCTGCTACATACCCGCACCATCATCGCTTGACATTCTGTTTTTTAGTCCAGTATAATGCATCGTCATCCAATATATTGGACTAAACATGTATCCCGATGTAAATGTGCCTGCTGCAGGACGTACTATCCACCTGCTAGAACTGCTGCTTCAGAACCCTCAGGGCGTGACACTGCAAGAATGTCTCACCACGATAAATATATCGCGCAGCTCGTTCTTCGCTTTACTTAACAGCCTTAAAAAACTTGGCTACGTCGAACAGGCTGAGGCGCGCGGTCGTTACCGAGCAGGCGTTCGCTTGCGTGCTTGGAAAGGCCCTTCTCTCAACCTGCCTCAAGACCTGCTCACTTCTTTCTACCAGGAAGCCACCTCCCTGGATCTGGATGAAACCTTGGTTTTAGTGCTTCCCGAGGGTGAAAGCCTGTTCGTTCTGGCACAGGTGGAAAGCCCACATCCCGTGCGCAGCGCTTTTGAAACCGGTCAACGCCTGTCTCCCACCGAGAGCGCAGCCGGCAGCATCCTGAGCGCTCCCCCTCAGAAAGAGGTGCGCACACAAGGTTTCTACCTGCACTCAACTGATGACACCGTCGAATTGGCGCTGCCTGTTTGCCGCGATGGAAACAACCCTGATGCTGTGTTGTTGCTCAGCGCACCTGGTTTTCGTCACTCTACCACCAGTCTTCTTGTCTACCTGCCCAAACTTCGAGAAGCTGCTGCACGATTATCCTATCGTATGGGCGCCCCAACCTATGCGCCATACCAATCACCTGCCGTGCCCCTGATCGGTCACACCCAACCCCTCAACGAAGCCGAAATTACTGCCTTTCTCAACGGCCCGTGGACAGCTCGTCTTGCCTGCCTGCGTCCAGATGGCACCCCTCACCTCGTCTCCGTGTGGCACGAATGGGACGGGATTGCGTTTCATGTCGCAGCCTGGAAGGGATCCCGTTGGGCCGAGTATGTAGAAACAAACCCCTCTGTCTCGTTCACCGTGGATGAACCTTGGCCTCCGCTGCGGAGAGTATCAGTAAGGGGCAGCGCTAAACGGCTAGATACAGGGGCACTACCTGGAGGTACGTCCGCATTGCTCAACCGCCTCTACCAACGCTACCTGGGCACTCCCATGCCCCCCAACCTCCACACTCAGGACTGGCATCCCTTCCGCATCACTCCTGAAAGTATCCGCGGTTGGCGCGGGCTGCACATGGCAGAAAAATGAACCTCCACGTCAGCAACCTGCACCACACCTATTCCTTGAGAGGGGGGAACACGCTTACCGCGCTGCAAGGCATCAACCTGGATATCCAATCGGGAGAATTTGTTGCTTTGATAGGACCAAGCGGCTGCGGTAAATCCACATTGCTTCGCATCCTTGCCGGCCTGCTGTCACCCACCAGCGGGGAGGTGTCCCTGAATGGCATTTCTCCTTACCAGGCAACCATTCATAAAAAGATCAGTTGGTTGGCACAGAACCCCGCTTTGCTTCCTTGGCGAACCGTGCAAACCAATGTCTCATTAGCTCAACGCATCAACCCCCAAAACGGCCGCAAGCTGCTCAATCCCGACGAATTGCTATCCAAGGTCGGTTTGGGGGATTTCGCCCTCACGTATCCCTATACCCTATCCGGTGGAATGCAACAACGCGTCGCCCTGGCCCGGACATTAGCCCTCGGAGCAGCGGTGTGGTTGATGGATGAGCCTTTCGCTGCTCTCGACGAGCTGACCCGTGAGCTTTTGAGCAGGGAGTTACTCGCCCTCTGGCAAGAGGTACAAACAACCGTGCTTTGGGTGACACACCACATCTACGAAGCAGTACGGCTGGCAGACCGGGTTCTAGTTATGAGCCCCAGACCGGGCAAGATATCCGCCGATATCCCCATCCCACTGGCTCACCCCCGGCATGACGATCATCCTGTGTTCCAGCGTAGCCTGCGGATGTTACGTGCCGAGTTGGGTTTGAGGGAGTAACCGATGAACAGCACTAAACGTAAACTTCCAGACTGGCTGCATAGCACCAGTAATAATCTTAGCCCCTACCTCACCCGCCTGTTCATCTCCGAAAAGACGTTGGCTCTGCTCATCGTGCTTTCAGCAATCCTAATTTGGGAGACTGCCGTCCGCACATGGGAAATACCCGTCTACTTCCTCCCCTCACCCAGCAGGATTTTACACACGCTGATCGTGAACATCCCCTTGTATGCCCAGGCCAGCCTGATCACCCTGGGAGAGGCACTCATTGGGCTGGTTTTTGGCATGCTGGCCGGAATGGGCATCGCGGCCCTCCTGGGTTTGTGGCCGCGTTTGGAGCAGGGAATGATGACCCTCGCCATCCTGGTCAAATCTACTCCCTTGGTCGCCATTGCCCCTCTGCTGACTATCTGGTTGGGATTTGGCGTACTGCCTAAAATTGTCATCACTGCCCTGTTGACCTTTTTCCCCGTCCTGGTCAACACGCTCAGCGGCCTGCGAGATGTTGATCCTGCTCTTTGGGATACCTTTCGCTCCTGGCATGCCACGAATGGCGAAATCTTTGTACACATACGCGCCTTTGCTTCGTTACCCTACATCTTCGCGGCCCTCAAGGTCAGCGGCCCGTTGGCCATCATTGGTGCAGTAATCGCAGAATGGACGGGTGCCTCGGGAGGGCTGGGTCGAACCATGTGGTTGGCCTATGCGAACCTTAACCTGCCTTACCTCTTCGCGGCTGTGTTCATACTTGCCGCCGCTGGCATCGGTTTTTATGGAGTCATCACCTGGATAGAGGCCAGAACCATTTTCTGGATATCCAGAGAAGACCAGAATATAGCACAACCATCCCATAACTGAGGTTTTCCATGCGACGCTTCCTTTTTTTACCCGCCTTACTTTTTCTAATTACCGGTTGCTCTGCACTGCCGATCACCTCTGCACCAATTGAGCAAATGACCATGACCTTTATGGCCGGCTATAAACCGCAGGCTAATCTTCCCTTCGTCGGCGTTTACGTTGCCCAGGAAAAGGGCTTCTTCGCGGATGAGCATCTCCAAGTAACCATCGAGCACTCACCAGGGAAAGGTGAACACCTGCAACTCCTCACCGCAGGCAAAGTCCAGGTAACTACCCAGGATGCCGCTGTCTTGCTCATGCGACGCGCGGATCCAGGCTTGCCCCTGGTTTCCATCGCCCTCATCGGGCAACGCGGTCAACAGGCATTCGCGGCTCTGACCACCTCTGGATTGGCAACACCCAAAGACTGGGAGGGACACATCGTGGGTTATAAGGGCACACCCCCACCGGATCTGTTCGCCCTGCTGGCGGCTACTGGCACCAACCCAGACCTGGTAAATTTGGTCAATGTCGGTTTCGACCCCCGCGTGCTCACCACCGGGCAGGTTGACGTCTATCCGTTATATAAATCGAACGAACCTTATCTGATACAAAGCTGGGGATACGAGCTGACTATCTGGGATGCGGCTGATTACGGTGTGCCTACCCTGGGGCTGACCTACGTGACCAGTGAGGAAATCCTCACCCAAAACCCTGAAATGCTGACCCGTTTCTTGCGTGCCTCCGTTAAAGGTATCGAATACGCTGCCCAACATCCTGATGAGGCCATTCAGAGTGTCTTGAAGTACACCGGTCCGGAGACCGACCCTGAGCACATGCGCTACATGTTAACCAGCGAGCTGTCCGACGCCCACAACGCGGTCACCGAGGTTCATGGCCTGGGCTGGCAAACATTGGAGCAATGGCAGGCTCTCGCCGATATGCTCGTACAGTTTGGAGCCATACTCCCCACGGATGCCGAGGCAGCCTTCACCACCGAAATCCTGGAAGCGGTGTACGGAAGCCGTTAGAACATTGTGGAAGCCGGTTGCTTGTTACTTAAAAAGCAGGTGTATCCTCATTCTCCCTGACTACTATCTCTCAACCGGTTATCTCCTCATAAAACCTCTCAGCGCGAGACATAACCTTACTGTATTCAGCCCTCTCAGCGACTTGCTGGAGGTTATGTCTCGCAGCCCGTTGCCGTAAAGCTTCATCCCCCAAAGCCAGGCAGATAGCCTCCGCCAACCGCTTAACATCCCCCGGGTCTACCAAAAAACCGTTTTCTCCATGGGTGATCCACTCACGCAACGATAGGATATCTCCCACGATGGGGAAACAACCACAGGCCATGGCTTCCAGCAAAGTGTTAGGTATGCCATCGTGGGTGGTGATCGAGGCTACAACCTGAGAGCTGCAGAACAGGTCTGCCATTTGGGTGCGCGATTGGCGAGGAAGCAAATCCACAGCCCGACGAATCCCCAGCCCGTCCACCCAGCGTTGAACTTGGGGTTCATCCGCCATCGCCGGGCAAACGAAGCGTGTTCGGGGATACTTACCCAGAACGAGAGGTATGCTTTTGAAAAAAGTATCGTTGCGCACGTAACCACGCATACCCCGCGGGTTGATGACTGTCAAAGACTTCGGAAGTCCTGGTGAGGGGTAAAAAATATCCAACTGCACTCCACCCCCACCTGGCAATACCACCGCAGGTTTCGCTTGGGCGAAACCCCATTCATGTGCCAGGCGGACATCGCGTCGGCAATCCGTGTGCAACGCAGTGGCGCGACGCATAACCTGGCGGGTATAGTGCATCGTCAAAGGCGTGCTACGGGCGTGCAAGGTGAAATCGTTGCCCCAAACAGAAATCAACAATGGCATCTCTGGCAATGCCTGCAAAGCGAGGGTTGCCAGCATACCTTCATAAGGTATACGCAGGGCATGTACCAGGTTGGGCTGAATGTCCAAAATCAGCTCTTTCAACCTTCGAGAGGCAGCAGGGAGTGTCAGGGGTACAAGCCAGTGCCGAAGGTGCATGCGCACGCCAGGCGTGGTTACTTTACGCAAAAGCCTTGTCCGGAAACCCAATCTTCTTGCCAAACCCAAATTCGTACCTGGCTTTTCCACCCCAAAAGCCCCAACAGGTAGCACGTTCATCGAAGCCAGAGGGAATTCTGGATCGCATGGGAAAGTAGATACGAGATGGACTTTGTGCCCTTGATGGACAAAATATTTTATCCAGTTCGCCGCAATGGGTGAACGTCCATCCGCTATGAAGAGGATGTTGAGCAACGTGTTAACGGAAGAACCCCTCGTCATTGTATCCAAGCAGAAGAAGTTTGCTCTCGATTGACAATAGACTGTCCCGGATTGTCCGCGTCAAAATGAACAAATTTTCACCTGCCAATAAAGTGATTTGAACACCCAGCAGTTCTACGACCAACCAGGGGGAAACGACCATGAAGCCTAAAATCAGCGCTCCAGGCAAGGTAATTCGGCGCAAGACCCGCATTAAATACAGATTAGTGGCGGCCCCCCGGTTGATGCCTGGTATTTGAGCTCCGGCGCGCTTCAGTTGCTCGGCATAATTGTGTTCAGCAAACATGACATCCGTGTAAAAGAAGGTAAAAGCGACAACCACAATAAACAAGATCATCCAGAACAGACTGCTTTCCCCGCTGAAAAAGTTGAGCACAAGATTAGCTGTGTATTGAACCCACGGTGTCTGAGAACAAATGAAAAACTGGGCGAAAACCGCAGGCAGGAGCAAAAAGGATTGACCAGCCAACAAAGGATCCACACCGGCCATGTTTACCGGTAAAGGAATATTGCCTCTGACTGGCAAGTGGCCCCGAGGCGATGGGTATAAAACCGGGACATTGCGAAAACCAGATATCAGATAAATTACCAAAACGATGCCCAAGATCAATACGGCTAGATAGGTAGCTACCGAACTCCATTCAATGGGGAAACTGCTTGTTATTAGAATGTATTTGCGTCTGGGCACGGCGTGCGTTATCCTGGTCATGATGAGCGAACGGGATCGCACCCGGGACACGGAGCGCGAGGGCGAACCGCAGCGGCCTATGGGTCTACTACCGAACCCGTCTTGTTATTTGGTTCCCCGTCGGACACTCTCATGCTTCGACGATGCTCAGCACAGGTCTGGGAAGGTGCTGACACACCTAGCCCGCATCGGTAGTTGAAGTGCTCTGCCCCGAATCCGTGCCCAGACGCATGATACACAAGGAGTTTAGCATGAATTCGATTGCTGAGGCAACCCCATCTTCTCGTTTCGTGGCCTTCGACCTGCACAAACACTATGTGGTGGTGGCCGCCGTCAACCGCAGCCAAGAGGTGGTGCTCAAGCCCAGGCGCTTGGCCATCGGCGAACTGGCCGCTTGGGCCAAGACGAACTTACGGCCTACCGACCAGGTGGTCATTGAAGCGACCAGTAGTGCCTGGACCGTGCACGACCTGCTGGCACCGCTGGTAGCCTGCTGCGTAGTGGCGGATGCCCGGCAGGTGAAGTGGATCGCTCATGCCGCAGTCAAGACGGACAAGCTCGACGTGCTGCGGCTGGCCAAGCTGCTGGCCGCCGGGCTGATCCCCGCAGTCTGGGTGCCACCCATGCCGGTACGGGAACTGCGTGCTTTGATAGCTCATCGCACCGGTCTGGTACGCGCCCAAACGC
>JBFLVL010000001.1:0-189218 GCA_040758495.1 Chloroflexota bacterium | reverse complement strand
GCTTCTTCTTGACCGGGATCACCTCAAAAGGCACGCCGTAAATGTCCACATATTCTGGTTCAGTGAATTCGTCGTAGTTCATGCGACGTAAGCCCCGACCCACCACCTGCTCACACAGAAGTTGTGAAGTGAAGGCACGCAGGCCCAGGATCTGCGTCACGTTCTGCGCGTCCCAGCCCTCGGTGAGCATCCCCACCGACACCACGCAGCGAATGTCCTTGCCTGGAGGGTTGCCTTCACCTTCCCACTCGGTTTTGCCCACCGTGTCTACTGTCTTGCGTAGACGCTCAGCAACCTGCTGCTTGGTCTCGCCTTCGACGGCGCTTTCGGCCTCTTTGAGCAACTTGGTGTCAATCCGCAGGGTTACTTCCTGAGCATCCCGATTCTCCAGCTCGGGTAAGACGTTTCCTCTAGCAATATGCTCATCTACAAGTTTAGAAAGGGCCGTGTTGTCAGAGACGACAATGAGGGCAGGCGGCACTGGTGAACCAGCCTGGTGGAAGTCCTCAAAGGTCTTCTGCCACTCGGAGGTCAACATGGCTAGAGCACCTTCCGCCTCACGTAGCACCGATTCGGGCTTGGCGCGACGACGGGCGGTCTGCCGCTCGGAGGCAGGCAACTGTTGGTTGATGTGTTCCCACAGACGGAAATACTTAGGGATGAGCGCACCCGTATTATCGTCCACTGGCACGCGAGGGATCTTTACGATACCGCACTCAATGGCATCCACCAGCCCGAAGTCAGAGATAATCCAGGGGAAAGGTGCACCCTCATCGTAGCCAGTGCCTTTGATGTAGAAAGGGGTGGCGGAAAAGTCGGCGCAGAGGTTGATCCCTCGCACGGCATTGATCTTGTCCAGACCGCTGATCCAGACCGTGGCCTCCCGGAATTCCTCTTCCAATTCTTCTCGCTCTTCCCTGCGTAGCTGTTTCAGTTCCTCGGGGGTTAGAGGCTGTGCCGGGCGATAGGCGTGGTGCGCTTCGTCGTTGATGACGAGAATGTTCTGCTTGTTGCCCAGTTCCTTGAGCACCCGGTTACACAAGGCACGGTCGCTCTCCGGCCCACGTTGCACCACGCTGCGAGAGCGGGAGTCGTCCTGGGGTTGGAACAGGTGCCAGTTGGTGATCTGGTATTTGCCCTGTTGCAGCACCTCCAACATTCCTGAGGGCACCAGGTCGAAGTGCTGGTAATAATTCTTGGCGTGCCAGGGCAGGAGCACCTGAAGTCGCTCGCGGATGGTCAGGTTGGGGCAGACGAGGAGGATGGCATCGGAAAAGCGGCGGTCCTGGGCGTTGGCCAGCTTATTGAGCACCTGCCAGGCGATGACCATGCCCATCACGACCGTCTTGCCGCTCCCCGTGGCCATCTTGACGGCACAGCGGGTCAATGCCTGGTATCCCTTGGCCACGCTTTCCGGGTCATTGGGTGCGTCTCGCGGGATGGCGATGCCCTGCTTTTCCGCCGGCGAGCCTTCTATCAGCCAGATGAGCGTCTCGGCGGCTTCGCGCTGACAGAAGAACAGCTTACGCTCACGCTCGGGGTTGCTCCAGTGGTTGAGCAAACTCCGGGTGACGGGAGTCACTCCAGGGTAACCTTTTTCCCGCTACGCCTTTACCCGCTCGCGAATGAGGTTGACTGTGTCCAGCGGTACGAACTCCTCTTCGAACATGGAGAGCTGCGGTCCGCGTGTGCGAGGTCTGAGGTAGTAGCCGGCTGGTCGGCGCCCTTCGGCCAGCACCGGCTGGCCCTCTCTGTAGTCCCAGTAGCGAGTGGACTCTTCGAAAGGGTTGTTCACTATAGGGTTGTCAACGGCTAGAGACATCCTCGCTCCCCACCTCTCTACGAGCTAATTCGCTGAAGGAAATCCTTCACCTGCTCAAAAGTCTTCGCTTCCCAAGGCCAATAACCTGCCTGGGCCGCTTCACCCAGGCGCAGTCCTGCCTTACGCCTCGAAGCCAGAAAGACCTGAACCTTCGCCTTGGACGTGTTATCAGGCAAGGGAAGCTCCTCCTGCTGCAGGCATTCAAAATACTGCTCCACACAGAGCATGGCCGGGTCTTGCACAATGGCTCTGAGACAGAGATCTTCCAACATCCCTGGCATGCCCACTTCGGGCAGAATCAGGACGGCGACACGGGGCCTCTCACCGACGGGCACCAAAGGCAGCTCAGGAGCGGGCAGATTCACAGCCTGCAAGGCATCATGGACACTTTGAAAAGCAGCACCCGGATCTGCATTTGCGTCTCTCACAACACCCAGGGATATAACCTCAGAGAAGCCCGGAGACGCCACAAGCGCTTTCAAATTCCGCCGCAACTGCTCCTTGCCGCTAATGGGCATGGTCTGAATGTTCTGTAATCTCAGGTGCTGGATGAACGCTCCAAAGAACAGCTCCTCTTCTCTGCCCTCTACCACCAACACGTTGGGCTGTTCAATCTCGACGGCCATTATCGCACCTCCAGGCCCGTTTCAATGGCCGCCTCCAGCGTTTCCTGGTCATAGGTCACAGCGTGGATGGTTTCATTGACACGTTCCAGACGATGCAAACGGAAGTCGTAGCGTTCACTTTCCGAAAATGCTCTGTGAGCTGCCACAATACACTCCAGGCTATGAGTTGTAGTGAAAACCTGGGTGTTGAACTGTCGCGCTACTTCTCCAATGGCCCGCCACACTTTGGGCAGAATGGAATGGTGAAGTCCGTTTTCGATCTCATCTACGAGTACAACGCCTTTCGACGCGTTGCCGATGGCCAACACCAGACTGGCTAGGCGAGCCATTCCCTCGCCCATTACAGGAAGGGGCAAGAGTCGGCCTAATCCGATGTCGCCATGCATCATAGGTGCACCGCCAGCCACTACTACTGCGAGGCGTCGGAGCCGTGGCTCGATGACTTGCAGAGCTTTCAAAAGCGCATCCTGCCGCCCAATGATCTCCAGTTTTCCAAAGCGTTCGGCATCTTCAGCCAGAGGGATGCGCATCCGAGCAGCCAGGAAGAACGCTGGAAATGGCGGGGGCGGTGGAATTGGCTCAACACGTACACCTTTTTGGTCATGTACCATGTAGTACCTACGGCGTTGCTCACCTTCCGTGCATTCAAGCTCAAGCACCTGAGCGATTTCCGATGAGAGGGGGACACCTTCAGGCTCATCTGGGCTATGCTGAATAGACTGTCCGATCTTGACCAATTCCTGTGGTTGACGAATTACCCTCAACCGAAGTGTCCGGTGGCCAGTTTGTTCGTTTTCCCCTGCCAACTCCACTATTTTTGAGGTATCAAACTCGCTAAAGAGCGAATCCCATGGCGTTTCACCCCATCGTCCGAATTCGAGCTTTATTGACTCAATACCTCGAAAAGCATTAACATTCAAGGTTAACGCTGGGTTGTGCGCGCCGCAGTGGAGAAACAGGGCTTCCAAAAGGGCCGTTTTGCCGACGTTGTTCACCCCTGCGACCAGGTTGACTCGTCCCAGGTCGGCAAGGGTCAACTCGCGAAAGCACCTAAATTTGCTTACTTTGAAGGATTGATACATGGTCTAAGCCCTCCTTTGTTCGTATTTGATGCTATCCAATGCAACCACCTGCACCACCTCATTCCCCCGAAATCCACCTTCACCGCGATGAGCGGGTGTACGCTGGCCCATTCGGGGAATAGGAGCGTTCTGTGCATTCCATAACCGCTACCCAGCCGCGCCAGGTTTCGTTAACGCGATGTCTTCCAACACCACTCGGCGGAAAACATCTGTGTCACCGAAGCGTCTGCGGGCGTCCAGAATCTCTATGCCAGCAATCCGCCCGTCGGCTGTGTAATCCACGGCAATTCCCTCGGCGACATGTTGGGTGGTTACTGTGGTCTCGATGAAACGGATATATAATGCGTCAACCTCAGTGTCATATGTAATTCTCATCGTTTCACACCTCGCAATTAGAAATAATACACATAAACAGTGATAACCACAATTTCATCAGGCTCCTCCACGAAGATCGGTCGAATCTGTTTTGTGGCGTAGAACTTACCGTTCCAATCCTCTCCGTAGGTGAAATCTTTTCGACACTCTAGCCGTCCCAACTCAGTTGGCGCCCACGGAGCTGTCTGAATGGCTTCCGTAACCTCTTGATCAGTTGCACCACGAAAGCGCATGTTCTCACGGGCATGTTTTGAGAGAAGGATGGGTTTCATCGCTTGTAAGTCACCTCGTCCAACGGCACCACCCTCACCACCTCATTCCCTCGAAAATCAATCACTTTCACCGCGATGCGCTTGTGCTCGCCGGGCTTGAAGGAGAACGAAGTGGTGCCGCGCATCTGCCTGAACGCCTGGCGGTCAATCTGGGCCTTGAGGGCCCGCTGGAGTCTCTGCCATGCCTTACCGTCGCCGGGGAAGAAGGCCTGGCAGATGTGGAAAGTCATGCCGTCGTAGTCGGTGTCCAGGAACCAGGCGGCCACATCGCTGCCCCGCGTGTGCCGGGTCTCACCGGTCAGCGGGTCGTAGATGTCCACGCCGCGCAGTTCCACCACCCATGTTTTCTCCCCTCTCCCGCCAGCGGGAGAGGGGCCGGGGGTGAGGGCCACGTCCGGCTGGCCGAACACGGTGAAGATCTGGCTGGCGCGAGTGGTCTTGAGCAGGTCACCCACCAGCACGTCGGGGGCGATGTTGGCGAAGTGCACCTGCAAGCCTGCTACCGGTGCTTTCTGGATCAGAGCCTGGGCTTCGGGGTCGAAACTGAAGCCGGCAAAGAGGAGCACGTCGTAGGCGTTCATGCGGGCCGTGGGGATGGCCTCCTGCACCTGAAAGCCCGTCACCGGTCCGTGCTGTGGGCCGAAGCTGACGGCCACGCGCAGTGTGCTGCCGTTCCGCTGTGTCTCCCCTTCGGCATGCAGGAAACCCACGTTCAGAGGCCGCAGGTTTTCCAACTCCATCTTGCGGCCGCCGGGGAACAGCACGCCGCCCTGCTGCTGCAGCAGGCTGAGCATGTCGCTGAGGTAGTCGCCGCCCCTGTCCGAGATCCTGGCCTGGGCTTCCTCTACCTCAAACTGCGGGATCGGAGCCTGGGTGGGGTCTTCGACGGCTGGCACAGGGATGGCCTCCACGGTGAACGGTCCTGAGACCCGCACCACGCCGCGCTGAACTTTGGGCCGGTCGTAGAGCGTCTCCTGGGGCGCGTTGCGCTGGATGCTCGCGTCAATCTCCTGGCGTTTCCGCCGCTTGAGCGTCCAGAATCGTTCGTGAGCCTGCTTGGCTTCCGTTGACCATTCTGCATCCGCCTGGCGGGGGACTTCCCACTCCTTCCAGTCCTCTCCAGGCGCCTTGTTCAATTCCGCCAGCGCTTCGTCAATCTGCGGTTGGTATCTGGCGGCGATGTCGTCAATTTCGGTGTTGTGGGCGATGCTTCGCAGGGTGATGTGAGGCACGGTTTCGTAGATGAAGCCACCAGCGGGGCCGCGTTCGGCGTCGGTCAGTTCGGAGTAGTCGTATTTGGCGGTCATCAGCCGCTGGCGGGCAATGGCGAGCGCTACACGGCTGGTGTCGCAGGTGATCCAGCGCCGGCCCCACTTCTCGGTGCAGTAGGCGGTGGTGCCAGAGCCGCAGTTGTGGACAGCGCAGACTTCTGTAAGGAACGAGTGAATGCCTTCGACTTCCAGGTCGTAGACTTCTTCTTGGGTTTCTTCGTACAGTAGGTTGGTGATCTCAACTGGCTGCTGCTCGGGGCCAAGATAAACTACGTCGCCTATTTGCAGCGAGTCTGCACGACGCCATTGTTTGTAGTGGTCTTCAGACGGCTTGACAGCCTCAATGGCCTCAACAATTCTGCTCAACACCCCCTCTCTTTGAGACGTGACTTCCTGGTTGGTGAATCGCAACACTGTCAGGCCAAGGGCTGAAAGGTAGTCATCTCGTTCATGGTCGTAGTCCTGGGCTTGGGGCGTGAAATGGCTACTGCCATCCAACTCGATAACTAGGCCAGCTTCCCAGGAGTAAAAGTCGGCGATGTAAGGGCCAATGGGGTGTTGTTTGCGGAATTTAACGCCTGGTTGCTCTCCGCGCAGACCACTCCATAATTGCCGCTCAGCCGGGGTCATCTCCCGGCGCAACGCCCGTGCCCGCTCAAAGTGTCCCTTTGGTATATGACGCCATGTTCGCCCAGCACCATAGGATTGAGTCCTCTTCTGGCAGAGGATGTAGTGATCTGCTGTGACCCACAGTGTTTGTGTTGAGTCACCATGCTGGATGCCGACCATGGTGCCCCGATAGGACTTGCGGATGGCGCGCAGAACTTGGTGGGGTTTGCCATCGTGACCAAGGACGAAGTCACCTGGCTGGATGGCTTCGATGGGGATAAGCCCCACCCCAGCCCTCCCCGACATCGGGGAGGGGGTGGAAGTCTTCCCGATATCGGGGGGATCACAGGGGGACGTCCCCCCGATGTCGGGGGGATTTAGGGGGGCCCACACCCGCGTCCCCTTCCGCACACACGTCGGGTCGAAGACCAAATCACCCGGGTCGGTGGTCATCAGGATACAGCGCTCGATAACTTTCTCGGCAGTCTGAACAGCATAAAGTTTCTGCGTTACCAGTGCGCCCCCACCAGTATCAATCCAAACGTTGCGTAATGGAACAATAGGGAAGTCATGGTGGTACCGCTTATAAACAAGCGCTGTACCCTCAGTTGTGAGACGCTCGGCAGCTACTAGTCTTCGGAGGCCATCAAGTGTCGTTGACCAGTGACGGTTTGGCGAAGGTCTATATTCCTGTCCACTGAATAAGAATGGTGCTGATGTCTCACCTGTAGTTGCTCCCTGAGAAGTAACTCCGCTCAGTCTAAACCGTTCTGCTGACAGAATAGGAGATATGCCATTCAATTCGTCTCTACTAAGCCTTCTCGTTTCTCCATTGGGCAATTCTACGTGAACGTATCGTTGGTCAATCATCCGGTGTGTTCGCTCTAAGAAAAGTTGCCTGTACTTGAGCGAACCGATACCCTTGGCATACCAGAGCAAGAAGTCATATACGGTGTCAATGAATCGTGCGCCTCGTCCCGTCGTGGTCAGAAACGCCATCGCCGCCACAAAATTCTCCCGCCCAAATACTTCATCCAGTAGACTACGCACCAGGTGTAGGTTCTCGTCGTTGATCTGGACGAAGATGGAGCCGCTCTCGGTCAGGAGTTCGCGGGCCAGAAGCAGGCGGTCGCGCAGGTAGCTAAGATAGGAGTGGGTGCCCAGCTTCCAGGTATCGCGGTAGGCCTTGATCTGCTCTGGCTCGTGGGTGAGGTCCTCGTCCTGGTCTTTCACGTCCCGCCGGTCAATGCGGGGCTGAAAGTTGCTGGCATATTTGATGCCGTAAGGCGGATCCACGTAGATCATCTGCACCTTGCCCGCCATGCCCTCTTTGACCAGCAGCGAGTTCATCACCAAAAGGCTATCGCCCAGGATCAGCCGGTTGGCCCAGCCGACCTCGTGCTGGTAGAATTCGATGCGCTGGTCGGCGGGGAGGGGCGTTTCACCAAACAGGGAAAGCTGCAGCGGTTCGGGGCGCCGCACTGCGTCCAGAATCGCTCGCGTGGAGATGCGCTCGTGGATGTGGAGCGAGACCATGTCCACCTCAAACGAGGTGTGTTCGGCCTTGCCTGCCCACTGGAGCTGCGGGTCCAGGTGGGGGTCGTAGGCGTAGGACGTAGTGCGTCGCTCGCGCACCTCATAGGTGGGGGCAATGCCGGCGGGCGGATTGTTCCTGCGCCGGGCTTCGTCGTGACGGTAATCCCCAACTTGAGATTCTGATGCCTTGGTCTGGCGTTTTCGTCTAGTCATATAACTACTCCCCTGGATACATCATCTTAAGCAATCCGTTTTTCTCATGTCATCAACAATTCACCGCTAATAGCTACGATGACTTTGATTCTGCCCCGCAACAACCTTTACGATGTCTTTATCCATCTCGATATCCGCTGTTATAAGTATACAAGAATTAAACCCGCCACGCAATTTCTTCCGTGAAGTGTTGAGACACAGTGCATGCCTTGGTTAATCGTAAGAAGACATATAACCACATCCATCACAGTATACCCAATCAAAAAAAGGCCGTCACTCAACGGACGACCTTTGGGATGGGCGGTATAGGACTCGAACCTACGGCCTTCACGATGTCAACGTGACGCTCTGACCAACTGAGCTAACCGCCCGGGCAGGTTGAATTATACCATCCGGAGTTAAATTGGCAAACCAATCCAACCCCCGACCGCCGTTACCCAAGAGGCTTAATGGATCTCGTATACCACATCAACCTGCACACTGATGGTCATTTCACCTGCAGAGATGGGTACTTCCGCAGGTGCTTCGACCATAACCATCCCCCGATATAAGGGAACTGCTTCCTCGCCTGCGTACGTTGAGATGCTCTGCACTAACCCCAAGGTGATACCAGCAGCCTCAGCCAACTGCTCTGCCTCTGTTTGTGCATCCTGGACAGCCAGACTTCTTGCTTCGGCTAACGCTGCGGATTTGTCTGTTAGGTCAAATTGAATGCCATAAATATTATTCGCCCCCGCCTGGACAACCGTGTCCAGTATCCTTCCCAGTTGTTCCAACTCGCGCACAGTCACCAGGACGGTATTGTTCACATGGTAGAAGACACCGATCAATTGACCGTTTGCTCCCCATTCTTGCTGGGGGTAGATGCTGAAATCCGTCGTACGTATGTCTTTAGAATCGATCCCGAAAACCACCAGTGTTTCTATCACTTTTTGGGTCTGCTGGTTATTGCTTGCCAGAGCCTCCTTTGCACTGGAATTTTGTGTGCTCACCCCTATCGAAATACTGGCCATATCTGGAGAAAGGGACACCTTACCCACACCGGTGACCGACAGGGTTCGGATTGGGGTTGTTTCTCCTGACACCGAGGGAGCTGAAACCCGGCTAGTACAGGCGCTAATGATCAGGGTGGCTAGAAGTAAAATATGGATAGAGAAAATTCGCTTACGCATGGTTGCCTCCAAGGGACTGAGAGTCATGTAACAGCCTTTGTGACCACGAATCACACGTTTAAGACGTCAGCTAACCAGAGTAGGTTCCCGATCTACCAACTGCTGCTGGGTTAACAATCGCTTTTCATCAACTTGACAACCGGTCTCTCTTCGGTATACTTTACGCAGTTGTTTCCATACGTATATAGACAAAATAAGGAGGTCATAAATCACCATTGACAATTAGCCAGTTTCCCAAAAGACAATTTTACTTATTAGCTTCAAAGGAGATCACCATGTTCCGGAACGAACCCCAAACCAATGAGAAACACGACGGCACCATCTGGAGCAAGCGCACCAGAATGCTCTACATCTTAGCGCTAACCCTGGTGCTCGCTCTCGCCAACTTCGCACCCGCGCTGGCGGCTGGCGTCGGTTGGATCGGAAAGTAACTGAAACGAAGAGAGAAATATCAGGTAAGAGAGATTTCCAAAAACGTTCACTTGCTCCATTACAACAGGTGAACGCGATTCTGCAATTTCTCCCTCAACCACCAGGCAATCCAGGCGATAACTATAGCCTGCGTGCCTGTGTGACAAAAACATAACCTCTCTCTACATTGAACGCTACCTCTGGCCTCTTATCAGAGGAAGTATTATCGCGCGTATTACAATAAAATATTGTCGTAAAATATATACATGCAAAGTGCATGTCCCTCTTGTGGTAGAGAAGCACCGCCCAGTTTCAGGTTTTGTGGATACTGCGGTTCTGCTCTCGAACCCACCATACCTCTCGCCCACACTATCAAAGAAAGCCCAATTGAACGCAGCGCACGGCGATATGTCTCTGTTCTGTTTGCCGATCTTGCCAACTTTACTCGCCTTGCCGAAAGAGCAGACCCAGAGATTGTTTACCTGACAATCCGAAATATCCTGGAGAGGCTGTCAAAGCCAGTGAAGAATCTAGGGGGAAGGATTGACCGGTACGTTGGCGACGGTTTTTTGGCCACTTTTGGTGTACCCGAAGCTCACGAAGATGACCCCTCCCGAGCGGTCCTGGCTTCACTGGAAATGCAACAAATGATGGAAGACCTGCGCGCAGAGGCGAAAGACAAGATCGGCTGGGACATTCAACTGAGAGTAGGCATCAATGTCGGTTCAGTCATCAGTGGCAGTTTGGACACTGGCTCGCTGACAGACTGGAGCGTGTTCGGGCATACCGTAAATTTAACCAGCCGTCTCCAAGAAGCGGCCCGACCAGGGACAGTGCTTGTCAGTGAAGCTGCATATCGGCTTACTCGACTGCAATTCCAGTACCAGGAACCCATAAAACTTCAACTAAAAAACATTGACAAGCCGGTAATAGGTTATGAGTTGGCGGGCAAACGAACGTCTCCCTACCCCAGGCGAGGGTTGATCGGGAGGCCCACAGCCCACGTCGGTCGTCAACGTGAATACGAGACCATGCTCAATCATCTCCAAAAGATGAGCCTTGAGCGCCGGGGGTTCATTGCCCTGATTGCTGGCGAGGCAGGCATTGGCAAGACCCGTTTTGTAGATGAAGTGGTCACCCCCCAAGCCGATCATTTCACCATTGTGAAGGCGCAATGTTCTTCTTATGAGACCTCAAGCTACTCTCTATTTACAAAAATCATTGAGAACCTCTTCAACATAGACACGGATGACCCAGCCTCCCTCCGAGAAAAAAAGTACCTGAATTTACTGCCACCCTCGGAGGAATTACACCGTGAATTTAAACCCGTGTTCGATGATCTCGTGGTTGGGCAACCGATCGGTGAGCAGGGGATAAGAGATCCCAAACAACGCCAACGCCTCATCTTTTCCAGTTTCAGAAGGCTATTCAACTGGTTAGCACGCAGAACACCCACCATATTGATGCTCGACGACCTGCAATGGGCTGACCCCGCCTCATTAGACGTGCTTTCACATGTGGTGGACCTCATATTCGAAATCCCATTGGCTCTGATAGCCATTTCACGTTCTTCCGAAGTTGACCGCCCGCCCGGTTATTTCAGGGAACAGCACCATCTACATCCCGAAAACTATCGGGAGATACAGCTACAACCATTATCCCCGGAGGAAAGCGACAGGTTGATCAGTATGCTGCTCAGTGAGGTCGCTCTTCCCAGCAAACTCCTACAAGTGGCATACGAACGCACCAGGGGGAACCCCTTGCTCATTGAAGAGCTTATCCGTGTGTTGCTGGATGAAAGAATAGTCTACGAAACCCCTCAGGGATGGGAGCTTGATAGTCAATGGACCGAAGCAATTCAAAAGGTCCCGGATACGATCACAGGTCTCATGCTCAACCGTTACGATCGGCAACCACTGCAATTAAAAAAGCTACTGGATATCACTGCTGTCTTAGGACAAAGTTTTCATCTCTCACTTCTGGCGGCAATGACCAAAATGCGCGATTCCGAATTAAGGGATCTACTCTTCGATCTGGAAAGAAAAGACTTCATCCACCGTTCTGCCAGTCCTGGTGAGCATGTTTACCATTTCCGCCATGCGTTAATGCAGGAGACGATCTATAAAACCTTGCTCCAAGAAGAACGCCGGGAGCTTCATCTTAAAACTGCCGAAGCCATACAACAGACAGGAGGAGACTTCTATTTTGACTCGGACGCCATCATTGGGCACCACCTGGCAAGAGGCAACTCGCGCGAGGCAGCAAAATATCTTCTGAAAGCTGCCATAAAGGCAGCTAACAGCTATGCCAACGAAGAGGCCATCATCTATTATCAACGCGCCAACTCCTTGCTCTCTCACACCGGCCCGCGTAAAACAGAAGCCCTGGATGTTGCCCTGGGTCTGGGGGAAATATTTATCAGACAAGGAAAACTAGAAGAAGCCATTGCCTGGCTTACAGGCTCACTGAAAAGTTCTGAAACTCGGCCTGGCTTCAATTACCGAATCGGGGATATCTACTACACACTCGGCCTGGCCTACGCTGCCCAGGGTTCTACCAACAACGCAATAAAGCATCTCAAAGAAGCAACCACCTTATTGAAAACCTCCCCAGCCGAGTGCCTATCATTCACGCAATCTGACATTGACCGTGGGCTTGGTTGGGTGCTGAGCAGTCAAGGAAAAATGGACGAGGCGCGCACCATGGCTGATTCCGCGCTGGCAATAGCCAAAGAACACTCAGACTTAGCAGCCATTGGAAGTGCCCACAGTTTGCTATCAGCCATAGATTACTGGGAGGGGAAATTTGCCGAGGCTATCAAAGACGCAGAGCATGCCCTCTCGATCCGAGAAGAAATAGGAGACATGTGGGGAGCAGCCTCCTCGCAGACAACCTTAGGGCATCTATACCATCGTCAAGGACAGTGGTCAAAAGCTGAAAGCTGTCTGCGGCAAGCCATATACGTACAAAAAGAAATCGGTGACTACCACACGCTACCTGGTAGCTTAACAAACCTAGGCCTGCTTCTCATAGATATGGGCAGGCTGGAAGAAGCCCTGCATTACATGAATGAAGCCATTTCTACTCTCCCTCCCCCAGATCTATCTCCAAGCTCGACAAGCACCTTGTTATTAAATCATGGGGTGGTTTTGATACGTCTTGAGGAGCCTCAACAGGCTCTCAGGGACTTCGAAAGCGCCTTCGAAAACGCCTCCCAAGCACAAAACGATGACCTCTGTGCCCTCTCTAAGGCGTACATGGCCGAAGCCAAACTGATTTCAAAAGATGACGAGGCTGCCCAGAGGTTGATAAAAGAGGCAGAAGCTTATCAGGAAAAAATAACTTCTCCAGACACCAGGGCTGAAATCTTGCGGGTGAAATCTCTCATTCAGCAGGCAAAAAAGAAGTGGGAAGCTGCTCTGAACTCCAACGCCAAAGCCCAAAAACTATATCAACAAATTGGGAATGATTATGAAGTCGCGCGCAGGTTGATAGAAGCTATAGAGATACAACAGGCACAACCTGGTTTTTGTCAAGAAAAGTTTAACACTATTCAGGAAGACATTCAAAAGGCTATCAATATATTCCAACGGTTGAGCGCTCACAACGATTTATCCCGCGCGGAAAGTTTATGGCTCAAGATACAAACCGTTATGAGAGCAGAAGACATCCATCGTGTCTTCGCGGGCCCCTTCCCTGCCATAGTGGCCATTTTGAACTTTCGCATCCCTGGGATCACTGAGGGGAACAGCCAGGTTCAGGAAAAGATCGCGGGTGCATTGAATAAATTACGAGGTGAGCTTAGGAATCTCGGTAAATACAGAAACGCCATTTCCACGGCAACCGATTCTGGTCTGGCTTTCGTATTCTTTGCCCCCAGTCAAGGAACGATTGATAATCTGGGTTTGGCAGCTATTGAAACTGCCATATCAGCAGTAGATGCCTGTATACGCTTGAACCGGACACTTCAGAAACAAGAGGGGCTTGAGATCGGTTTGGGGATCGGAATCACAGCAGGACATTCACTGGAGTGGATTGATAATCCAGAACAAGCCGGGTTATTCGCCAGCATCTCCCGGATCGGACGACATGCCAAGGCAGCCGCGGATGTCGCCCAGGATTATCAAATTCTCCTGACAGATGACATACCCAATTCTATCCGCAGTGCCTATAAACTCCTAACATATGAAAGATCGCACGATGATCGTCTGCCCGAGCAACTATTTGTTCTCAGCTTGGCTAGATCGGACGCAAAACTATCCCAAGAACTGCCCGGCTCAAGCCCGCGCTTTATCGGTCGAAACAAGGAACTATCAATGCTTTGTAATTGGATTGATCAAGTCCGAGGTAGCCCTAATGGCCGTATTTGTTATATGGAAGCCGAGGCCGGGATGGGAAAAACCAGGTTGCTGGAGGAACTCATTGGCTATGGGGAACCTGAGGTGTTGTACCTCGTCGGGAAATGCGAATCGTTCCGCTCAAACATTAGCTACTGGCCAATAATTGACATCCTGGAACACAACATTGTAGCCGACTATCCAGCCGGTCAAAGGCTAAAGGAATTATTAGGACTACAACCCCAGAACATCGCAGACAACAAACAAATTCATAAACCCACTAACGAAAACTACCGACGCGAGCTAAATAGCAGCATGCGGGAATATCTTCTACAGTTATCACAAATGCACCGGATTGTCCTAGTAATCGAAGATATTCACTGGCTGGACCTAAGCAGCATTGACCTCCTCGACTTTCTACTCCCTGTCACCCTCGAAGCCCCTATATCGCTCTTGCTCGTGGCTCGCGCCGAGATGCCTGGCGCCCATCGAGCTTTAGTTGTCAAAGCAGAACGTGTCTGCACAGATCAATACCTCTGGCTTAAATTTTCTGAGCTGGACCTCACAGAAAGTTGGGAACTGGTAAAAGCATTACTGAACACAAACGAACTTCCCAACGGTCTGACCAAACTGCTCGACCCCTTTAAAGGTCACCCCCTATCTATCGAAGAGGCATTGAGATATCTCATTGAGCGCGGTTGGTTATACAAACAAAATGGTTCCTGGTCTCTTGAAGCCCTCGAACCTTCCCTGAGAAACATTATGCCGGACAACTTCCGACAACTGCTGCTGGGAAGATTGGATGCTTTGGATAGCGAAACCCTGCACGTGTTACAAGCGGCTGCTGTCCTGGGGGAAAATTTTGACCGTACCGTACTAAGCCGCATGATACCTGGAGCGGCTATCTACAAGCGACTGGCTGAATTAATGGAACGTGGTTGGTTGTATCAATCGGAACCCCAAAAACCGGCAAACTACAACTTCCGACATACCCTTACGCGCGAAACTATTTATTCCACCATTATGACCTCTAAGAAACAGCTTCTACACCAACGCGGGGGAGAGGCCATTGAATCTCTGTACGGGGAAGCCTATGACGAGAATCTGGAATTAATGGCCTACCATTTTGGAGAAAGCAGTCTTAGAGATAAGTCGCTGCATTATCTAATCCGCGCGGCAGAAAAATCTGCTGACAGACATGCCTTGGGTGAAAGCCTCAATTATTACCAGAGAGCAAAGGAAATCTGGCAAGCCATTAAATATACCCAACCCAGACTGATGCCCAGAATTTTTATTGGTCTTGCAGATGTGTACCTCGACTCCGGGGAGCCAGCCAAAGCCCTCAATGAAATCACCTCTCTTACGAGCCTAAGCCAAACGGAAATATCTACCGAAGTTCAGATCGCCTGCATGCAACGTATGGGCAGAGCCCAACACATGATCGGAGAATTGGATACAGCTTTGGAACACTACCGGACGGCTCTAAAAGTTCTGGAAAAATGGCTAGAATCTACCTACACATCATCAACACCAATCCTTGGCTCAACTGAACGGACATCCTATGAGATTCAGCAAGGGATTGCCCAAATCTATTTCGATATGCGCAAGAACCAACTTGCAGGCGAACAAGCAAAAGGTATTGTAGAGACCATAGACCAGTATGAATACCCCGAATTGACCGCTGAGTCCCTTAACCTTTTGGCTGGTATTGCCTACCGCGAGAGCCATTACAACCAGGCAGAACAATGGTTAGAACAGTGTCTGGCTATCTATCAAGCTTATGGAAACCGGAGCAAAGTCGGAGCCACGTATTCTAATATGGGTCTCATCGCTACCACAAGAAATGATTTACAAACGGCTCACCACAGACTCATGTTAAGCTTGTCCATCCACGAAGCCTTAGGCGATGCTGTCGGTATAGTTACTGCCCGTAACAACCTGGGGCAATTAGAAAAGCGACGCAACCAACTAACTGAAGCCAGACACCACCTTACTATCGCCGTGGAGACTGCTCGTCGTTCGGAACTCAACCAGCTACTTGGACAGGCTCTCGCAAACCTTGGGCAGATTTCCACCTACCTCGGAGAACCCCAAAAAGCCTTACACTACCTCGAAGAAGCCGAAACCCTGTGTAAGAGCTACGACTTTTCTGATCTGCTGTGTGAAGTGTATTGGAAAAAAGCAGAGTGTCTGGTGGAGTACAACAGACTCACCGAAGCACAAGAGCTCGGAGAGGCCGCTCTCGAACTGTCAATCAAGTTAAACAGCAAAGATCTGGAGTGTGAGGCGCGACGAATCTTGGGGCGCATTTTCAGACACCTGGGCAAACATCAAGAGGCGTTAAACGAAAGTTACCTGGCCTGGGAAAACCAGAAGGATTCTTCCGATCCGATTACCAAGGCACGGTTCGCTGCCGAACAAGCGCTCTCATTATGGTGGAACGATCAACGAGATGAGTCCTCCGAGCTGATAGCGAACCTTGTCTCCGAAATCGAACTGGCCGAAACACCCTCATTAAAACAGGCACTATCTGAACACTTTAACTTGAGATAAGGAAAAACCCATCTTTATAAGTCCGACCGCCAAGATAACTGATACAATCTATACACCCTAAAAAACTATAAACCCATGTACAAATGTGGCGGGGGTGCCTGGTGTCCCTAGACTTTAAACAACTTCATCAACAGGTAAAACAACTGGGGGAAAACGCTGTTATTCGCCAGAAACATTTGCAGAACCTGCGCGTTACAGCTCGGGAGTTACTTAACCAGAACGCCGAAAGAGCATCGCAGCTTCGAAAAAAAGTCCTTATGGTTGCCAGGAATGTTGACCCTGACATCCGTTGTGCTCTCCCCCTCAATGAAGCTCTAAACACCAGCTTCCCTCTACCCGACCTGCCCAACACCGCCACAGTTATCGCTGCCGATGGCTCTCAAATTAACCCCAATCGCCACGCTGAGGTGAACTATTGCGTGATCAACGTTGGCGCTATTCAGATGTCTTATAGCTCCTCGACCCCACCCAGGCCTACCATTTACAGCGAACTGCTCTACGATGAGAAACTCTACACCCCCAGGGGCATGCTAACAGAAGGTCTGGTGGCTCTGACACGCGATCTGAACGAACGCCAGGTCTTCGTCGAGCTGGCAAAAGAAGCCTCTGAAAACCCGGTCATCACATTCACCGACGGACCCATGGAGTTGTGGGGAGCAAAAGAGCCACCAGGCAGCCTCACATTCCAGGAAAGTCTGCACAAATACCTGAAGATACTAACCCAATTACAAAAGCTGAACGTCATCACCGCCGGGTATGTGGATAAGCCCAGCGCAGATTTGGTCATCCGGTTGCTCGAAGTCGCCATGACGCCGGAACCTGATCTGGAAAACATCCGCACCTCACGACCTTTACGGGGAGTGACGGACAGGGACTTGTTCGCACAAATTCTTAGCGAGGGTAAACGCTCAGCTATGTTTTCCTTACAATCCAAATCTGCCAAAGAGTACTCAGGACCTTTAGCCCTGCATTTCTTCTACCTCAACGTTGGGCAGCATGATCATGGTTGGATTGTGCGGGTAGAGATTCCCGCCTGGGTCGCTGAGGACGCGACCATGTTAGAAGCCCTCCATGCCATACTTATCCATCAATGCCGAATACTGGGAGGGCGCGCCTATCCCTACCTGCTTCATCGCGCCCACGAAGTGGCAGTAGTCCACCGCGACGAAAAGGAGCAACTCACCCAGATGATTATCCAAGAACTACGTCGTCGCGGAGTGCAGGTTGGCGAAAAATCGCAGAAACAGGCAGTTAAGGACTTGCCTGGAAGAACGAGCTACGGCTAGACACTTATAACGAGGTATACATGACCAAATCAATCGAGATTGGCAGACTCCTCCGAGCGGGCACAACCGGATTTGTGGTTGGTTGCCGAGTATCCCAATTGGACTCCCCGTCCTTTGGCGCCCTGGTGCGAGTCCCCCTGGAGAACAGTTATCAGATATTTGGGCTAATCCATAACATCCAGATAGACGATGATGGCCTGGTTCGCCAGTTGGTCACGGCTGAAGGTGTAGATGAAGCCATCATTGCCGACAACCGCATCAACCGCAACGTTCCCGTGGAAATCAGCGTCCTATCCGTTGGTTACCAGGAGGGCAACCAAATCCGACATCTCCTTCCACCGCGCCCCCCTCTCAGCCTGGACGTAATCTACCTGTGCAGCCAGGAAGAAATCCGCCAATTCACAACCTCTGGACGTTTTGGATACTTCCGCCACATTTTGTATGCCAAAGACCTGCCCATCAGCGAATTGTTAGCCTCCCATATCAAACAAGCTAACGCTGCCCACCTAGCCGTTGGAGAATCCCCTTGGATCCAAACAGCCACAAAAGAACTCATCACCCTGCTGCGGGACGATTACCAAACGCTGACAACCGTCCTCGGCTCGTTAAGCGATGTCCTTGAAGGTTGAATATCCATCACCCATAGAGACACCTCGAAGTAAACTCACTACCTCTTTACAACACCCCTGAAAGCAGCACACAGGAACCAAGAGAAGCCATGCCCGAAAATCAAAAACCATCCCCCAACCATCCCTCCTTCATCGGTTACATTGTTGGCGGAGGATTAAAAGAAAACCTTCGCATCCGCCTCACTCGCCCAGCCCACGAAATCCAGGAAGGCGCTTTTGTGGTTATCGAGAGTGGCGACTGGCAGTTTTATGGATTAGTCACCGACCTGCAACTCGGCGCTACCGACCCACGCTTCGCAGATGAACAAACCGAGACCCGCCTGCCTGCTCTACTGGCCCAGGCTTTACATGGTCAGACGCTGTTCACCAACCTGGAGGTACTCCCCGCCCTGATGCTTGAACGCGGCCCTGAACCCGGCACCGATGCTTACCAAACCTGGATGGATGAAATATCCCAAGGCATCCGTCCTCAGCCACGTGCCGTACCGGTTAAAACGGTTCCCCCTCATCACGCCTCCGTACGCTTGGCTTCCCCAGGCGATATCGCTGAAATCTTCGGCAAGGATGAAGAAGGGTTTTTCGAAATTGGCAAAACACGCGAACAGGAACATCCTGTCCGCATTAACCTCGAAAAATTCGTCCAGCGCTCCTCGGGTATCTTTGGAGCCACCGGCACAGGCAAATCCTTCCTGGCGCGCATCATCCTGGCTGGTCTGATACATTACAACCGCGCCTCCGTGCTGGTCTTCGATATGCACAACGAATATGGGTTCGACGACACTGCCTCCGATACCGGCGAACGGGTTATCGGTCTGCGAACCAAGTTCCCAGGCAGAGTGCGCGTGGTCGGCCTGGGGGAGGGGGCTCAGATACGCGGACAGACCCCAGACTTCAACCTGGAAATCGCCATGCGCGATATCCAACCAGAAGACATCGAGTTGCTCACTCGCGAACTCAACCTGCGCGAAACCACACCCACGACATTGGATGCCCTGGTTGCGACCTATGGACATGATCGCTGGTTTGCCGAATTTCGAGAGATGAAAGCTGGGGCTACCGTAGAAGATGAAGAGGGCAAACGTATCCCGGCCCCCGACAGCGTAGAGGCCTGGGCATTTCAGGCTGGCATTCACCCCGAAGCAGCAAAAGGGTTACACTCCAAACTCGGACCGGTTTTCCGCAAACCGTATATCCTCGAAAACCCTGCTGCAGACTCGATCGGTGAGATTGTCAAAACCCTTGAAGCCGGACAGCATATTGTGCTCTCCTTCGGCAAGCACGAAAGCGACCTGGATTATCTCCTGGTCTCCAACTTGCTCACCCGCAAGATCCGCGAACGCTGGGAATGGCGCACGAATACCTTTCGCAGCTCCAGCAAAGAAGAGCCTCGTCCGCTGGTGATCGTGCTGGAAGAAGCGCATAAATTGCTCAACCGGGAGATGGCTACACAGACAACATTCAACACCATTGCCCGCGAAATGCGTAAATATTACGTCACCTTGCTGATCATTGACCAACGACCCTCCCAGATTTACGATGAGGTTATGTCCCAGTTAGGGACGCGTATCTCAGGATGGCTTGGGGACGATGATGATATTCGGGCAGTGCTCACAGGCCTGGCCGGGCGCGAAGCTCTGCGCGGGATGTTGGCCCGTCTCCAACCCAAAGAAGAGGTCCTGCTCTTGGGCTGGGGAGTCCCCATGCCATTGCCCGTCAAGTCCCGTAGGTACAACCACGCGTTTTGGGAAGAACTGGTAGGGAAGAAGTCAGGTCCAAGGAGCGAAAATCAAATCCTGAAAGAACTGGGTTTTTAAACCCAGACCTCACTCATCCGGGAATATGGTTTAGCACTTCTCGAAAAAGGAAAACGTCCGACAAGGCGACCAAGATCTGAAATGGACAAATCTCCAGCCTCTTCAAGACCCCGAGGGCGCGAATTGGGAATCGCTCCGGGTATCTTCTCTCCAGGTTTGCTCAACGCCATCACCGATGTCTCAGGAGTACGGGTGGGGCATTTCACCCTCATACAAGGAGAGGATATCCGCACCGGTGCTACTGCCATCTTGCCCCATGGTGGAAATCTCTACCAGGATAAGGTTCCAGCAGGCATAGCCGTGGGGAACGGCTTCGGTAAGCTGATGGGCAGTACCCAGATTCAAGAACTGGGTGAAATCGAAACCCCCATCGTGCTGACAAACACGTTGGCCGTGCCCCGCGCGGCGGAAGCCATCCTGGATTGGGTACTGCAGCAGCCTGGCAACCATGAGGTTCGCTCGGTTAATCCGGTAGTAGGTGAGACAAACGACGGAATGCTGAATGACATCCGTTACCGCGCCCTGACTGCAGCTATGATCCGTGACGCGATTGAGACCGCTAAGGATGGTCAGGTAGAGGAAGGATCTATCGGCGCAGGCACCGGCACAACAGCTTTTGGTTGGAAGGCTGGCATTGGCACCAGTTCACGCAAGCTGCCGGATAAAGCTGGTGGCTATATTCTGGGGGTGTTGGTTCAATCCAACTTTGCAGGCGTGTTACAGGTATCAGGTTTTCCCATCGGGAGAAAATTGGGCACATACGCCTTTCAAAAGCTTTTGGAGGAACAGCACGATGAGGGTTCTATCATCATCGTGGTAGCCACAGATGCGCCTCTCTCGGATCGAAACCTAACACGCCTGGCCCGTCGTGCCCTGGGCGGATTGGCTCGAACTGGTGCCTCGCTTACCAACGGCTCAGGTGATTATGTGATCGCTTTCTCAACTGCCCAGGAAGTGAGACGCACACCCCAACGACGTGAAAAGCTGGCTACCGTAACCGAGTTGCCCAATTCCAGCCTGTCCCCTCTTTTTCAAGCAGTTATCGAATCCACAGAAGAGGCCATCTACAATTCTCTTTTCAAGGCCACGACGGTAACCGGTTACAAAGGTCTCACGGTTGAAGCCCTGCCCATAGACCAAATCCAGGCAATACTCCACTCAACATAACCTGCATCTCTAACCCGGTGGCTGGCAACGACTACAGATAAAGCTGCTGGTGCTGCCTGTCTTTATTTTCTCGATCAGCGTACCACACTCAGGACAGGGTTTCCCCTCCTTGTAACCAATCAAGATGTCCTCCATCGTGAACCCTCCTCGCTCACCATACAGGTCTGTCTCGTAAAATGCGCCTCCCTTATCAACACTGGGTTGGAGGCCATCGTGTATCGCTTTAGCCAGACTCGACCGCCTACTAACGCCCGCACAAACACATCCTTTGACACGTTGAGGCTCTTTGGCTGCAATACTTCGATACCCACAATCTTTTTTCCCACCAGCTCATTTTTCATCTGACGCGCCAAATTGAAAATTTCAGGTAGTTCAGGCATGTGATCTCTCCCTTGATCGCTCTTTTACATGGATGCTTATAAGACCATGTGGACCGGCTTTAGCGCGCCCGGTGATTTAACCATTATTGCAGTCCCAGAAAACATCCCTACCGCCGGCCACCTCCCTCATGGCTGGCCAATCTGCACCTTTAGGGGGATAATCATCCCTCCATCGGCAGAAGCTTTACAGGTGCAGTCGCATCCCCTACAAAACGCTTTGCGTCTGCCTCAGAGCCGATACCTCTGCCAACATGCATGGGAATGGCTAACTTCGGCTTTATCGCCCTAACAGCCTCCACGGCCTCGTCTGCGGTCATCACATAAATCCCGCTTACCGGCACCAGGGCAATATCCGTTTCGATTGACTTCATTTCGGGGATAAAGTCTGTATCACCAGTGTGGTAGATACGCTGCCCCTTAACGGTGAACACATAACCCACATGACCAGCCTCACGCGGGTGGAAGGGCACGCCAGGGCTACGGAATTTACTGGTGTTATATGCAGGCACCGCCCTTATGTGCACGCCTTTCACCGTCAGTTCATCTCCTGGCTTAACCACCTCCATTTTGCCACTAAGCTTAGCCGCGGCCGAAGCGATGGTCACAATGATCGTGTCTTCCTTCCTGATCCTCTTCACATCCTCAGGGGAACAATGATCATAGTGCTCATGGGTGATCAAAATCAGGTCTGCCTTCGGCCCTTCTTCTATTTGCCAGGGATCAACATAAATCACTAAATCGTCCCCCTCAATGCGGAAACTGTCGTGCCCTAACCAATGAATGTTCGAAACATCTGGTATCATCATGCTCCTCCTCGTCCAATTAGGCATCCATTTTTGGCTGCCTCATACTCCATAAGCTCTCATATTTTAACACTTAGTGGTTAGCACCACCTCCCCGATTCACCAGTTTGTGGATTGGTTGCCATTTTTCCCAACGTGGAGTACAAATACTTCAACAGAACCATTGCGGTGTAGTAATGACCTTGGAAATACCCCTGCACATCCTCAATCAGATTCACAACCACGGCGAATCCAGATACCCTGAAGAGGGTGCCGGCCTTTTACTGGGAATTTCAGACGGAGAATTACGCATGGTGACCGCTATATTGGCATTACCCAATATCAGAGAGGAGGGCGCCCGACAAAATCGCTACCTGATCGATCCCCATGACATGCTGCGCGCGGAGAAAGATGCAAGAGAACAGGGGCTGGAAGTATTGGGTGTCTTCCACTCCCACCCTGATCATCCGAACCTGCCTTCAGAATATGACCTCCAGCAGGCATGGCCCTGGCTATCGTACCTGATCACCAGTGTACAAGCCGGTCATGCTGTGGGGTCACGCGCCTGGCGTCTGATTGAAGAAAGCTCCCAATTCGTCGCTGAACCTATCCAGGTCTTCGACGCCATGGATGAGTGAGACCTCCGAGCCTTTGGGAACAGCTTGTTTAGACATCTTCGCGTGGGGTGCACAAAGAGCTTGTGCAAAAACTCAAAGCTATGACCAAGAATAAACCACTCCCCGAATTATCGCACGAGGAAATCCTTCGCTACTCACGCCACCTGCTCATCCCTGAAGTGGGCCTGCAAGGGCAGAAGAAGCTCAAAGCTGCCTCTGTATTGGTCATTGGCGCAGGCGGACTGGGTTCACCTATAGCCATGTACCTAGCCGCGGCAGGTGTGGGTTGCATTGGACTGGTAGACTACGACGTGGTGAACTTTTCTAACCTTCAACGTCAGGTCATCCACGGCACCTCCAGGCTGGGGGAGCATAAAACCGAATCGGCCCGCGACCGCCTGTTGGACATCAACCCCAACATCGAGGTGGAAGTGTTCAATGAGCCGTTCACCTCCGATAACGCCATGCGCATTTCCCAGGATTACGAAATCCTGGTGGATGGCACAGACAACTTTCCCACCCGCTACCTGGTAAACGATGTATGTGTGCTTCTGGGAAAACCCAACGTGTATGGGGCTATCTTCCGCTTTGAGGGGCGGGCCAGTGTGTTTGATGGACGTCAGGGCCCCTGTTACCGCTGTCTATTCCCCGAACCGCCACCCCCGGGGCTGGTGCCCTCCTGTGCCGAAGGCGGGGTATTGGGTGTTCTGCCTGGCATCATCGGTTCCATACAGGCCACCGAAACACTCAAACTCATCCTAGGCACCGGCCAATCACTCCACGGGCGGTTGTTGTTGGTCAACGCCCTGGACATGTCCTTCGAGTACGTCAAGCTGCGCAAGAACCCCCACTGTAAAATTTGTGGGCCGAACCCGGAGATCACCGAACTGATGGACTACGATGAGTTTTGTGGCGTTCCGGGGATAGTACACGACGAGGGCTCCGCGGGCGTGGAATGGGACATCGAACCTCATGAATTAATGAAATGCTTAGAACAGGGGCAACCGATCCATTTGATTGACGTTCGTGAACCCCACGAATTGGAAATCTCTCACCTGGAGGGCGCCGAATGTATCCCCTTGGGGCAGTTAGCCTCACACCTTCATAGACTGGATAGCGCGCAGGATATCGTGCTCTTCTGCAAATCTGGCACGCGCTCAAGCCGAGCTTTGGAACTACTGGTAAGCTCCGGTTTCCGCAAGGTAAAAAACCTGAAGGGTGGTCTTAATGCCTGGGCGCGCCAGGTGGATCCCAGTAAACCGATTTATTAAGTACAACATTCATCCGGGGTAACACCCCCGATCAGGACGCCTGGAACGATTTTGATAATGACTACTGTAGATAGAGAACAACGCGTGCTTTTAGCCGTACTGGCTCACCCCGACGACGAATCCTTCGGAATGGGCGGCACGCTGGCTCTGTATGCCCACCGCGGCGTGGAGGTGCACCTGGTATGCGCCACTCGCGGTGAAGCCGGAGAGGTAGATCCGGCTCACCTGAAAGGTTACGGTTCTATTGCTGAACTGCGTGAGGCAGAATTGCGCTGCGCTGCAGCTCACTTGGGATTGAGCGAAGTCCATTTTTTAGGCTACCGAGATTCCGGCATGGTGGGTTCCGCCGATAACCAACACCCTCAAGCCCTTGCAGCCGCGCGGTTGGATGAAGTGGCTACCAGGGTGGCTCATTACATCCGAAAGCTACGCCCTCAAGTGATTCTCACCTTCGACCCCATTGGGGGTTACCGCCACCCTGATCATATCGCCATCCATAAGGCGACGGTGAAAGCCTTTCATCTAGCTGGAGATATTGAACACCGCAACGGTCTACTGCCCCATCAGCCTCAGAAGCTGTACTTCCATTTGATTCCGCGAAGGTTCTTGCGACTGGCAGTATTCCTGCTGCGCTTATTCGGCAAGAATCCTTCTCGATGGGGCGAAAATGCGGATATTGATTTGGTTTCAATAGTCAGCCAAGACTTTCCCGTTCACGCTGAAATAGACTACCGGGAAGTCGAACAGCGGAAGGTCGCTGCCTCGGCCTGCCACGCCAGCCAGGGTAGTGGAGGCAATACCAGGAATCCAATTCTGGGACGTGTGCTCAACACCTTCTTTGGAGGCAGAGATGTTTTCATGCGTGCTTACCCTCCTCCTGAGCCTGGCTTCAAAAAGCGCGAGCGTGATTTGTTTTCGGGAATATTTTGATGGTGAGACTCTGTTGAATTCAGAGGCAAAGGGGAGACCACTGACCAGGACGCGCTCTCCTTAGGGGTGACCGACCAACCAAAAATCCGGTAAGAACAGCGGTTGACTCCTTCTTAAAGAAAGGCTATACTGAGGGTGCTCGGAGGCATCCTCACTATGCGAGCACATCACTCAACATTGAGTTTCAAAAACACTCTCTAAAGACACGCTGAGGTTTTCGCGTGTCTTTTTGTATACATTAGTAAGGCCGTTAAATCACAAGTTGATGAAAGGAGCAAAGTCCATGGATTATGGGATAATCGGCAAAATCGAGAAGGCCAAGTGTTATGCCCAAGAACGAGATCGGATACAAATTAGATCGCTAACGGTAGATTTTGAAGGTAGAAACAACCGTCACACCGTCAATTACAAAGATAGTACATGGCACTGCGATTGCGAATTCTTCCAAACCCGAGGGAACTGTAGTCACACAATGGCGCTGGAGATTATATTGGAGGACATGATCCCCTCTCTCATCGCCTAGATAACCCTTTGAAACACAAACGGCGTAGCTTCTTAGAGGCCGCGCCGTTTTTTTTAGCGGTGTGTATTTGAAAAAATCCGAACTGATTTTGCGCGCGATTGGCTCGGCGGGCGGAAGGGCAAAGACCGAACCCCCCTTCCGCCCGCCTCGCCTTGAAGTGGAAGCGAAAAGGACGATTTCAAGTTTTTCGTCCCGCTGAGCGGGACTAATAAAATCTTACAGATTTTGTTCTTTGGCGGCAAATTCTTTCATTCTTTATTTAAAGATAACAAATTTTATACTTGGTGGCAATTTATTATTTCCTTGTCATACCCCTTAAAATTGTCTTGACAAATATCAATTGATAGCTTATGCTTAACATAAATATTATAATTAACATAAGGGAAAAACTATGGACAAAGCAAAAAATCCAAAAGAAGAAAAATCAATCAAACGAATAATCGTAAAAGGGTATCTTAGGCCCGATGGCACTGCATACTTCGTTTCTATTCCAAAAGAAATAAGAGACACCCTTAGCTTAAAAGGTGGTGAATATTTTGTAATCAAGGTCAAGCCAGAAAAGAAAAAAATCAGCCTAAAGCTTGTGGAATTCTCCAATGAAACATATGAATAACAACCACCAAGCAACAGGCCTTACACAGACAGAAGTTCAGAAAAAGATTAAACAATTTGGCCCCAACCAGATTTTTAAAGCAACGAGGGTCAGTTTCTTTGGTATCGCCAAGCATGAAGTGACAGAGCCAATGATTCTTCTCTTATTAGTGGTTGGCTTTTTTTATAGTCTTTGGGGGAAGATTGAGGATGCCGTCACTATTTTTTCAGTGATTCTCTTGTTGGTTTTGGCCGAAGTTTATAATGAATTTCGAGCGAAGAAAGCCATTGCTTCTTTAGAGAAAATTGCCGCACCTAAAACAAAAGTTGTTAGAGACGGCAACATTACCGAGGTTGATTCTCTCGATGTTGTGCCAGGCGACATCTTAATTTTAATTCCAGGAACTAAAATTGCCGCTGATGCGAAAATCCAACAGAGTGTAGGTTTACAAATCAATGAATCGGCACTAACTGGAGAATCCTTTCCCCAAGACAAAAATTCTAATGACGAAATTTATGCAGGGACAATCGTTATCTCCGGCGAAGGACAGGCCGAGGTGCTTACTACGGGCAAAAAAACTAAACTCGGCAAAATTGCCACCACTCTTAAAGAAGTCAAACCGCCAAAAACAGCTCTTCAATTAGCGATGAAATCTCTAGCCGGGAAATTGGTTTATTTGGCTCTATTTTTCTCTATCCTGATTCCTATTCTGGGAATTCTGCGAGGAGAAAATCTTAAGACAATGATTTTGATCGGCCTTTCCCTTTCCTTTGCCACTATTCCCGAAGAACTGCCAATTATTATTACGATGGTTTTAGGATTGGGTGCTTATACTCTTTCCAAAAATAATTTTCTAGTCAAAAGAATCAAAGCTACAGAAACTCTTGGCAATGCCACTGTTATTGTTACTGACAAAACTGGCACTATTACTGAAAATCAAATGAAAATCGTTTCGCTTTTCCCAAATAATGATAAGGAAATTATTGAAAAGGCATTTTATGCCATTCCTCAATATTCTCTTTCGCCAATGGAGCAAGAAATCAAAAATAAAGCTGCAGGACTAGGTATTAGTGAATCATTGCCGGAAGCCAACCGCGAAAGAATTTTTGGCAATGGCCGGAAATCAAAATCAGTTATAAGAAAAATCGGAAGTGAATATGAATTATTTGTCAGCGGCGCGCCGGAAGAAATCTTTATTTTGTGTAAGGGAATAAACAATGATATTAAAAATAAACTAACCAGAGAAACTTCTAAAGGCAGAAGGGTTATCGCCATTGCCTATAAAAAATTGTCGCTCGACGAGAAAGGTCTCGATTTTGCTCAACTCGAAAAAGAATTAAATTTTGCTGGTTTAATCAGTTTTGAGGATCCGCCAAGAAAAGGCGTTAAAGAAACGATTACTAAAGTAGTCAAAGCCGGTGTCAGAACAATATTAGTAACCGGCGATCATCCCTTGACCGCTCGTTTCATTGCAAAAGAAGTTGGTATTTTAACGACGGGTGAACAAGTATTAACTGGAAAAGATTTAGATAAATTGAGCGACAAAGAATTGCAAAATGCGGTCAATGCCGTTTCCGTTTTTGCCAGAACCAATCCTGAGCATAAATATCGGATTGTCCAAGCGCTGCAAAAAAACGGAGAAGTAGTGGCAGTCACCGGCGACGGCGTTAATGACGCTTTGGCATTAAAGGGTTCGGATATCGGTATCGCCATGGGAAGGCGTGGCACTGATGTTGCCAAAGAGGCAGCCGAGGTTGTTTTGGCCGATGATAACTATATCACCATTACTCAGGGTATCTTTGAGGGCAGAAAATTTTTTGACAATTTGCAAAAAGGCATTAAATATTATCTCTCGGTTAAAGTTGCCCTGATATTGATATTTCTTCTTCCTGTGCTGTTGGGCATTCCTATGCCCTTTGCCCCAATTCAAATAATCCTTTTGGAATTGTTTATGGATTTGGCAGCTTCGGCCGGTTTTGTGGTCGAACCTCAAGAAAAAGACATTTATTCTCGGCCGCCTCGCCCGCCCAAAGAAAACATAATGAGTAATCGTGTTATTAAAGATATTTTAATTAAAGGCGCTGTCTTATTTATAGCCGTAACCTCTGTTTATCTCTATGCCCGTTATCAAAATTTAAGCGCCGCACAGTCCCAGACATTCGCTTTTGCCGCTTGGATTTTTGGCCATATTGTTCTGGCTTTTATTTCTCGCTCCGACAAAGAGCCAATTTTTACGCAAGGCATATTTACCAATAAAATTATTAGCCTCTGGGCAGTAGCTGCAAACGCCTTTCTTGTTTTAGGAATTTATACGCCATTTTTGAATGAACGCCTTAATCTTACGACAATTCATTTTGTCCAATTAATGTTTATAGCTTTAGTCGTATCACTTATTGTTGGTTCTTTGGAATTAAGGAAAGTGTTTATTCTGATTAAGAAATGAAAAGTCCGCTTTTGGCACAAAATGAAGTTCGAGCCGACATTTTTTCAGGTTCTTTGGCGGTTTGCGCCTCGCACAGCGAGGCGACGATTTCAAGTTTTTCTTTGGCGGCAAATTCTTTTAGCTCAGCAAGCTGAGCTTCAATACTTAAAACTTGTCGTTCTTCGCTGTCCGTTGATTTTCGAGTGTAGATAAAATATTTCATAATTCCAAAAGATTAAAATTCAGAAAAGCCCGTTTCTGGCGTCCCGCTCTGCGGGACAAAGACAAAAAAATCAATTTTGCGCCTAAAATCGGCTGGCGAGCCCTCGCAGAGGGCGAGCCAAACCTTTCTTTTTCCAACTGGCGGAGAGAGTGGGATTCGAACCCACGGTGGCCACAAGGACCACAACGGTTTTCGAGACCGTCCCGATCGTCCACTCCGGCACCTCTCCCGATGTGATGAAATTATAGCAAAGTTATACTTACATTTCCACGTATGAGTCCATCTCCGGGTAATAAACTTCCTCCATCCCATGCTCATTCAGATACCCTCGTAAAGCCTCGGCTGGCCTTTCATCCCCATGGACCAAAAACACCTTCCGAACAATACCTTTGGCTGCCAGCGCGTATTCACACAAAAAATTTCGCCCTGCATGAGCTGAGAAGCCTCCGATGGTTGAGACCTCAGCCTTCAGGTTATAAATTTCTCCAAAAATTCTTACCTGTTTTTCCCGCTCGGCCAGACGTCGCCCAAGGGTGTGAGGCGCCTGCCAGGATACGATCAAGATAGTATTGCGCGGGTCTTCAATGTTATGCTTCAGGTGGTGCAAAATTCGACCAGTCTCTGCCATTCCAGATGCCGAGATAATCACCATGGGGTCCTTACGCTGATTAAGTGCTTTGGATTCCTCGACCGATTGTATATAGGTTAACAAGTCAAAACCCAGTGCCGTATGGTATTTATTGGTGGCTATGAAATCAAGGGTCTCCTGGTCATAACATTCTGGGTGCGCGCTGTAAATCTCCGAAACGTTAACGGTTAAGGGACTATCCACAAAAACTGGGATGCGCGGAATGTCCCCACTTTCAATCATCAGATGTAAACAATAGACCACTTCCTGCGCCCGACCAACTGCAAACGCGGGAATGATCACTTTGCCCCCTCGTTTGACGGTGCGGACTACAACATCCCGCAATTCATCAAAAGCTGCTTGCGGGTGACGATGAGGCTTGTCCCCATACGTGCATTCCATGACCAGGTAATCGGCTCCTTCTGGAAGCACCGGGTCGCGTAGCAGTGGAAGATCGCGGCGACCGATGTCTCCAGAGAACCAAAGCCGAAAGTGTTGACCGTTCTCTTCGATATCCAGAACTACCGCCGCGGACCCCAGGATATGCCCCGCCTCCACAAACGTGGCTACCACACCTGGAACGGGTTCAAAAGGCACATCATAAGGAATATGTCGCAACAACGGCATAACCTGTTTGACCTCCTCCTGGGTGTAAAGAGGTTCAATCGGGGATTCACCGCGAAGGACACGCTTGCGGTTTACGAATCTCACGTCGGCTTCATGGATATGTCCAGAATCCAACAGCATAAGGGAGGCCAAATGTTCAGTGGCAGGTGTGCAGTATATCGGTGCCCGGTAGTTGTTTTTAACCAGATTAGGCAAATTCCCACTGTGGTCAATATGCGCGTGGGAAAGCAACACAGCGTTAATCCTGGTCGGTTCGAAGGGGAAACGGCGGTTTCGCTCAAAGGCTATCTTTCGCCTTCCTTGAAATAAACCACAATCCAACAGTAAATGAGAACCGTTCACGCTGATCAAATGTTGTGATCCGGTTACTGTTCGGGCAGCACCATGAAAATAGACGCGCATGAATATTATCTCTCAGAGGGCAACTATCTATGCCATTGATTGTGGAAGTATACGCTCCAACACCAGGGCATCTTCGGCACCACGGTAGTACCTGGGCCATTCCCCCACTTCTCTATACCCAAATTTTCTATACAGTGCCAAAGCGGCTCTATTAGAACGTCGGACGCTCAGACAGATGCGAGAGGTCTGTACCTGAGCCTCGCAAGCTTGTAGTAAGGCAGTACCAATACCGCGCTGTTGATACTCAGGCAGCACCCCAAATGTAGCAATCCAAGAACAATCCTGTCTTCTGCGTATATCTGCGGCAATAAACCCCACCATGCGTTCACCGATAACCGCCTTCCAACGCACAACTTTCGGCATAATCAGCACACACATTAAATCCAACAACGGCCAGGCATCCAACGAAAAACAGGCCTTTTCCAAATCTTGTAGCTCAAACACATCACGCCAGGTAGCTGGGACAATCTTAACCAAATTACCTGGCGTGATCTTTAAAAATTCACCTTTCGCTTCCAAGACGTCAACGTTCTTTGTGTTGCCCCTTGATGAAATCGCTCAACAGAGTGCTAAACTCCATTGGCAATATGATCTTTGTGGCCTCGCTTGCTCCCAACTGTTTGAGTGTCTCAAAGTACTGCAACGACATGGTTTTCTGATCAATACCTTTAGCCACAGCAAAGATTTTATCCAGAGCAACCGAGTAGCCTTCAGCACGTAATATTTGAGCCTCTCGCTCGCCTTCTGCCCGTAAGATGGTGGATTGCTTTCCACCTTCCGCTTGGAGAATGGCAGCCTGTTTTTCACCTTCCGCCACGTTGATGGCCGCGTCTCGCTTGCCAGTGGATTCGGTAACCAATGCACGCCGATTCCGCTCAGCCGACATCTGCCGGTTCATCGCGTCCTGAATTTCCTTCGGTGGAATGATCTCGCGGATCTCCACGTTGGTGACTTTCACACCCCACCGTTCGGTCACTTCATCGAGACGCACACGCAACAAGTTATTAATATGCTCACGTTCAACCAGCACATCATCTAGTTGAATACCACCAATCACTGCACGTAACGTGGTCGTTGCCATACCCTGAGCAGCAGCCTCGAAGTTTCCAACCTGGAGCACGCTCTCAGTGGGGTCCAAAATCTTGTAATACCAGATGAAGTCAATTGAAATACCGGCGTTATCCGCGGTAATTGCTGTCTGGTGGGGTATCTCGCGCACCTGTTCACGCAAGTCCACTCGAATTCCTCGATCCACAATTGGTATCAAGAGGATAAGACCTGGACCCTTTGAGCCAATACAACGTCCTAATCGGAAGACTACCAAGCGCTGATACTCAGGTACGATTCGGATGGCTGAGGCTAGGATAAATATCACCACCACAACAAGTACCCCAATCAGGCAAAGCAACGCTGACCCCGCACCGGTAACTTGAGCTAACGTAGAATACAACACCATTGCACCTCCTTATTTCATTTACTCAAAATTTTTACATGAACCGTTTTCCACAACTGATGACTGGATTCAACTCCAAACCATCATATCCTCTAAGCGGATTCTTGAGCCTGATAGTCCAGAGAAACCTGAAAATCATTTCAATCCTCGTCTTGAGGTTCTACTTCCAGCACAAACCCTTCGCGTCCCACAACCCGAATAGGCACGCCTTCTGGAATAGGACGAGCACTCCTGGCAGTCCATAACTCTCCTAATACTTGCACCGAGCCACTTTCGTGTACAACTGTCTTCGTTTCGCCCACGACACCGATCACCTTTTCTAAATCATGGACAGGGCGAACTGCTTCAGCATCCAACGTCTTGGTCACTATAACCCAAAAAAAGACTGCCGCCAATCCTGATGCCATCACCGCCAATACCGGATGCACAGAAGGCTTCCACCAAGTAGCCTCCCTAAACAAAAAAACGGAGCCAATCACAAAAGCAGCAATGGATACAACCAGATAGATCACGTTGCGGGATTTACGTACCGCGATCAAAAACGGGAACACACCCAGTATCAACACGATCAAAGCCCATAAGTTGATAGGCAAGTTGTACACTCCCCAACCCGCCAACGCCAGAGCAAACATAGCTCCTATTTCTATCAACCCTGTACCTGGGGTAAGCACAGCAATAACCGCAAAAAATAAACCTCCTACAAGGAACAAATATGCAACATTGGGATTGAGCAGAATATCCATGTTACTTACCTTCTTTGGTCAAACCACTTTCTTCTTATTCATAACATCCCTGCCTTTCCACGAATGATTCACGGCGAATAACTCTCCATAGATTATACATTTGTGGAGAACAAAGGGCAATCGGATTATTGCTTCCTTTCACCACATGGTATGATTCCCACACTCCCTTCTAAGAACTCGCAATTCAACCCATATCCTACCATGTTCCCAATCACTCAGATTCCAAGTCAGCGTCGTAAACGAAAAGCCCAAACCGATAAACGATTATCCTCCCGCCTGGGTCGGTTGGGTTGGGGGTGCAGCGCTCTATTTGGCCTGGGAATTGCCTTCAGTGCTATCATCGTCGCCATTATATACGCAGACCTGAGTCGCGACCTCCCATCTGTTGAATCCCTGCCTGCCCTCTTGGAGTCTCCCGACGGTCCACTGTTCCACCCAACCCGCCTATATGACCGCACAGGAAAAAACGTTCTGCTCATTTTGCAAAACCCGTCTGTCACAGAGCGTCATTACCTCAAATTAGAAACGCAGTCTCTATCCTCTCGCCCATTAAAAATCGAGCCGCCCTCGCCTGACACGTTGCCTCTCACAGTGGCAGCCGCAACCGTTGCTTATAACGAGCCGGACTACTGGCAGCGACCCGCCCTCCGCTTGAGTTTGGGAGCAGAACCTGGCCTAGCCGAGCAGTTGGTAAACGATTGGTTACTCTCCGATGAACCTTCCAGCTGGCGTCGTACCCTCCGCTCTCAGCTATTAGCAGCCCAGATACTCTCACGTTACGGACGGGCAAAAATTCTGGAATGGTATCTCAATGTTGCAGACTACGGAAACTACGCTTTCGGAGCCGATGAAGCTGCTCGAGCCTACCTGGGCAAAGCAGCAACCGATTTGAATCTGGCCGAGGCTGCATTGCTGGCCGCCGTTTCCGCAGCCCCCACATTAAACCCATGGGATGCCCCTCAAATTGCCCTGGAGCGGCAAAAAGAAGTCATTCAGTCCATGTTGAAACAAGGATGGATCACTTCCGAGCAAGCCCAACAAGCCTTAACGGATAGTGTAACCATAAACCCGCCTCCCGCTAAGTCGCAGTATTTCGCACCTGCTTTCACCCAACTTGTTCTGGAACAACTAAGTACACAGATAAATAAAAAGCGCATCGAGTTTGGAGGCTGGCGTATTCTAACCACATTGGACTATCAATTACAAACTCAGGCAGAATGTGCGCTGAGAGCCTGGCTTTCCCCGATATATTTGGCAAACGAGGGCACAGCTTGTGAGGCAGCTCGTTTGTTGCCCACACGGTTACTCGAACAGACTACGACCTCGGAGAACCTGCGAGCTTCCATAGTCATACACGATCCACAGAGAGGACAGATTCTCGCTTTGGTAGGAGAAACGACCTCGTTGGATGTTTTTGACCCATCTGAGGGTCACACTGCGGATTTTTTAACTGCCCACCCCCCAGGGACACTTCTCACCCCTATCATCTACCTGACGAGTTTTACCCGCGGATTTGGGCCTGCTTCACTTGTTTGGGATATTCCAGGCCAAATAGCCTCTCCACTGGAAACGCTGATCAACCCAAACAGCAGCTACCATGGACCCATGCGTCTGCGGATGGCTTTGGCAAACGACTACCTGATTCCCGCCCTACACCTGTACACTCAACTTGGTCCAGCGATGGTCTGGCATATCGTCCATCAATTGAGCATGACTTCCACCTCCCCTTCATTAGAAACCGTAACAACCGGTTCACCTTTGGAGGCGATAAACGTCACTCTTTTAGAAATAACAACCGCCTACGGCGTGTTCGCCAACCAGGGCACACTCGTGGGTTCCCCGGGCACCCAAGCCGATGCCACCCTTCAACCGTGGACGATACTCCAAGTGACTGATAGCCAAGGAAACATTTGGATGGATTGTCAAGCATACCCTGATACCTGTGGGTTAGCCTCACAAACAGTTGTAAGCCCACAATTGGCCTATCTAATTACGCATGTACTCAGCGATGAGGCTGCCCGCTGGCCCAGCCTTGGCCATCCCAACGTTCTGGAAATCGGATATCCGACCGCGGCTAAGTTGGGATATACCACAGAAGGCGATAGTGTTTGGACAGTAGGTTATACCCCACAATTGGTTGTAGCCACCTGGGTAGGGATATCAAAAACACCAGATGCCAAACAGGAATTATCCCTTCTGCTTGCTGCCGGTCTCTGGCGAACAATCATGCAGTACACAAACCAGGAAATACCTCCACAAAGTTGGCCTATCCCACCTGGAATAAGCACATTAGAAGTCTGTGAAACTTCAGGGCTGCTCCCCACGTCTGAATGCCCCACCACGACTATTGAAGTGTTCCTTGCCGGAAATGAACCTGTCTATTCGGATAACTTATATCGCACATTTTTAATCAACCGTGAGACCGGCCTGCTGGCTACCGTGTTCACCCCTTCAGAACTCATTGAAGAGAGAGTGTACCTGGTTGTGCCTCCCGAGGCTACGGCGTGGGCTGAAGAGGCTAATCTCTCGTCTCCACCGGATTCATATGACGTTATCTACTTGCCCCCCAAAAACCCCGACACCAGCATAACATCTCCAGAGATGTTCGCCTATGTTAGTAGTAAGGTCACCATCCTCGGCACAGCCAACGGGGAAGATTTCCAGTCTTACAACATTCAGATAGGGCAAGGGTTAAACCCACTCCAATGGCTGCAACTGGGTGATGTTCACGAAAAGCCCGTAAATAACGATGTCTTGGGTTTCTGGGATACCCAGGGCCTAGATGGCTTATATGCCTTACGTCTCCAGGTCCTTCGTCAAAACCAACGCTTAGACACTGCTATTATCCAGGTCACTGTGGATAATCAACCCCCAGACCTGACCATACTCTCCCCCAAACCTGGTCAACAATTCATCTATCCACACGAACAAACCGTTCAAATCCAGATACAATCCAATGACAACTATGCCCTTGCGGGGGTCACCTTCATTTTAGATGGCATACGATTGGCCCAAATAACAAAACCCCCCTTTACTCTGCCCTGGCAGGGGTCTTTGGGGGAACACACACTTCGCATTATTGCTGAGGATTATGCTGGCAACATTCGGGAAGATCAGGTGACATTTACAATCCGACGTTAATTACCAGCTCCCTGTGATTTTAGATCTCACAGGGAGCCGGCTCCTTCAAAGTCATCTGCACTCTAGGGAACTTCATACGTCCCAACAATGTAGTCTAAAATATCCAAATATATATCCTCAAAGGGGTTATCATACATCGCGGTGAAGAGCAGGAACGTGGTTCCCCGGCTCTCAAAGAAAGACACCCCACTGTAATTACCACCCGGAGAATACCATGTTAAACGCTCGCTGCCATCCGGCTGTATCGTATCGTCAGTTATCGTGATATCACTTGCATAGAAATTTCGCAGCAGATCGAGCGCAAATTGACCAGCCTCTGTCTTTGTGATTGGATTCCCATCATCATAAGCGATGTTTTGTATCACTGCATGCTCATCTGGGGAATAGAAGGTGTCCACTACAGTGTACTCGCCGACACTCTGTTCATACCACCAGGAGTTAGGCACCTCGATGGTGAAGAGATTGTTGGGACCAGAAAAGTCAAATATCCACCAGTAAAGCTCCTGTTCTGCTGCCAGGCCGCTGTCCACCACGACGCTATCAAATATTTGATCATATGTTGGAAAATACACTGGGGCTTTATCAGCATCTGCCCAGAAATCAAGTGAAAAAATCACCTGTCCTTGCTGATCGTAATACGTTATGACTCTTTGAAGAACCCCACCGAAGAGTAATTCCTTCTCAGCCATGGCAATCCCAGCATCGTAATCCACATCAAAGTCCAACTCAACGTAATCGTCAAATCCTCCAAAGAAGTTAATTTCTCTGGCGTTCACGAAATTTTCAAATGCTTCCGGAGGAAGTTGGTAGCCAGTGTTTGTGGATACAAAATAGATAAAGCCGCTCTGGTCGTCTGGCTCGATTGAAATAGAAGCTGTGGTTTCCTCTACGTTCCATCCCAGTGGAGGCAAGACTTCGAATATGCCTCCCGTGTGCACATATGTCGCGTTGCCTAGCTTCAGAAATTCTTCTTCTGGCACGGGGAGAGTTGGGGTTTTGGTGAGTATCGCCTCCGTAGGTGTTGCTGTAGGCTGAGATGGGGTGTTCGTGTTCGTGGGTAGTGGCGGTAATGTTTTTACGGGTTCCGGCGTGCTGGGTGTTAGACCGGGGATGTTGCACGCCAACCCCACACCCAGGACAAAGACCATAATCCAGATAAAGGGTCTGTAAATAATATTTTTCATTTCATCTCATCTCCTATTTGTGCTAAATCAACTTATTCCTTTTCCCCGAATGCTATATTACGCTCTGCACCCGACATTTGATGCCGCTCATTTCAAATAGTATACCATTTACAGAGTTTAATTACACCAAACATGTTAACAAGATTAACATTGCTGAACATTGACACAAAGACCATATGATCACCCCACTGGATGGTGACTCACTACTTCATTAAGCTTGGGTTCACTCCATAGAACTGCTATTCGGCAACCATGACTACCGGAACCTCATGTAGACTGCCGCTAAACCCGTACCCACGGCAATCAGAGCCAGCATCCCCTCTATAAGTCGCAGAACAGAAAACGGTTGTATGGGCTCCTTCGGAAGCGCCTCTACCTCAACCACCTGTGTTGGCATTGGTGTTACTGCCGCAAGGGTCGGTGAAATAACTTCCTCTAGCTGAACAGGAGTTAATGTGGGTGACGGTGATGGGAATACAGTGACCCCTTCACCTTCTCCCGCTCCAACCCCGGGGGCTGTAAACCCCTCGATATCCATCGGGCGCGAGGGAACGGTTTCTGTTAACTCCTCCATTTTTTCCCATTCTCCCTCAGCCATAGGTGCAACCTCCTCTGTTACCAGCACCTCTACTTCCATCTCTTCCAAGGTAATCTCGGGAGCCATCTGCACCTCGACCATCTTCTCTACCGGAACAATAGTTGGTGCTTCGGCCAAGGACGGCATACGGCTAAGGGTCTGCGACCACACGAAATCCCCCGCTACGAACAAAACAAACAGGACGCTTGCCAAAGCAGATGCCAGACGTAAAACTGGATAGGCGCGAGAGTATGGACGCATTCCCACCATCTGAGGAGTAAGCGTAAAGTTGCGTGGTGCTCGCACAACGGGTAAGCTACGCAGCTCAGCGCGCGTCCGACGCATTTCCTCTAACCTCTCGCGCAGGGTGGTGTCCCGCTCCAAGCGCGCTTCAATATTGCGTCGCTGCCACGGCTTCAAATGACCATCTAGATAGGCCGATAGCGTCTCCCAATCGCGGGGTTTAACCTTCTTGTCCTTCATTTTTTTATCTCTTTACCTTGACGATAACGAACTGGCAAAAGTTCCCCAGCGGTGTGCAAGCACTCCTGTAGACGAACCCTGGCACGCGCCAGGCGGCTTCTCACCGTGCCTATAGGCTTGGCTATAACATTTGCTGCTTCAGCGTATTCCAACCCCTGTACATCTACCAAAATAACAACTGTCCGAAACTCCAGTGGCAATCTTTCAATACAACGCTGGATGACGCGCGCCAACTCAGACCTTTCAAGTAACTCTTCCGGTCCCTTCTTCGGATCATGTAACCAGCCAGGCGACTCGATGGCTTCATTTTCAGCAGTTGTCGGTTCCAAGGGTGTGGAAGGGCGCCGTCGCTGACGTCGAAATTCATCGTAGCAGATGTTGACCAATATACGAAGCATCCAGGCACGGAACGAACCACCACGATACTGATGCAATTTCTGATATGAACGGATAAAGGCTTCTTGGGTTGCATCATCAGCATCAGCTGGGTCGCCCAGCATACGAAACGCTTGCTGATACGCCATGTCCTGGTAAGCCAATACCAGACGGTTGAAAGCCTCCAAATCACCGCGCTTGGCAGCCTGGATAAGCGAGGCTTCGTCTATGGAGCTTCTTTGCATATCATCGTTTTACCACAAAGCTTTCACCGATACAAATACTCTAAAAGGAACGCCGACCACATTGTCTACGTTTTAGTCAGTTTTTGGAGAAAATCCCCTGTTCTCCCATTCTGATACGCAATAAGGATAAAAAACATGGCCTTCCGCTGCTCAAGGTGCGGGGCAAACCGGATAGGATGGGATGACATCTGCCTCGAGACCCGTCACGTTTCGCACCAGAATCTAAATCAGGGCGACTCCGATGATACCAAGTGATGCTTCTCAAAGATAACAGCACCTCCTGAAGTTATGCGAAGCAGATTGTCACGATACCTGATAACGGTTACAATTTCACGCGGAGGTACTGATGTCCGATCTAAAACCCCCTCGGCCTTTTTGGCTCCGGCTTCTGATCATTCTTGGCGTGAACAGTCTCGTTGTTGTGCTTATCGCTTTAGTTCTTGGAGACTTTAATATCCTCTCAAACCTGTACTTCATTAGCAGTGCGGTGTTTCTGGTAATCGCAGTCGTTCCCGCATTCAGCGAGCTGGGTAGTAACATTCGGCTGGCAGGGCGCGCCATCTCCCAAGGTCAAAAACTGGCTCCCTTACTCAAAGCCCGAGAAGCCCAGTATCAACATGGCGCACAACAGACCTACCTTTACAGCGCGGCTGCCATTATCACCTTCCTCCTTTCTCTGGTCATCCTGTAGAGAACAAACCGTGCAAACTACATCTCGCCGCTTCTTGCTTTCTTGTGCAGTTATTCTCCTGGTCGTCTGCCTCTGCCTCAGCGTCCTCAGTATTGGGGGGGCCATTTTTCTTCTGATCCCTCAGATAAAGGGGACTTCCGCCACTGCGCTCCCTGATCAGGCCACTTTTCCCGCCCCTCAACTTCAACAAACCCCCACCATCACCGGAATTGAACCTGCTACCACACCCGTTGGAAGTGATCTTCCTCCCACCACACCCATCGGAAATGACCTGCCTCCCAACATCGCCCGACAAACAAATCTCATAGAGGAACAAATCATCAACCTGCGAGGCTGGCAGCCCACTGGCCCAGTAACACGCACCCTCCTCAACCAAGCTCAACTACATCAACACGTGCTGGAAGACTTCCAGGAAGATTACACTGCTGAAGAGGCCTACGACGATACTCTCACACTGGCAGCATTTGGCTTACTCGAACCAACGTTTGATTTATACAACTTCTATATCGAACTGTACTCGGAACAAATAGCTGGTTTTTATGACGATGATGTAAAGCAGATGTTCGTTGTCCAGGATGACGCCTTCGACGGACCTGAACGCATGACCTATGCTCACGAATATGTGCATGTCCTGCAAGACCAGATATACGACTTCGATGAGGGGCTTAACTATAACGACGATGCTTGCGAAGAGGATTCTGAGCGTTGTGCTGCTATTCAGGCACTGATTGAGGGAGACGCCACCTTTACAGAAATTAATTGGTTGATCACCTACGCCACAGACCAAGACCGTCAAGAGATATTTGCGTTCTACAACAACTACAGCAGCCCGGTCTACGATTCCTCTCCGGATTTCTTGAAGGCTGATTTCCTTTTCCCCTATGATGCCGGTCAGGAATTTGTTGAATACCTGTACAACCGTGGTGGATGGGATGCTATCAACCAAGCTTACCTGAATCCCCCACTCTCTACAGAACAAATACTACACCCCGAACGTTACCCCCAAGATATCCCTATCACCGTCACACTACCTGACCTCACCCAGCTCCTGGGAGAGGGCTGGAGAGAAATTGATCACGGAGTCTTAGGGGAGTGGTACACTTTCCTAGTGCTTGCCCACGGAACCCAACCAAGCACCCGCCTAAAAGAGGATCAAGCCTATCAGGCGGCTGATGGATGGGAGGGGGATGCCTACGCGGTATACTATAACGACAACTTCAAACAAACTGTACTCGTACTCTCAATCCTGTGGGAAGGACCTAACGATGCTAACCAATTCGTGGCTGCCTTCAACCAATACGCCAATGCACGCTTCGGGTCTTCTACCGGTAGCAGGGTGTGGAACACGCCAGAAGCCTTTTCGGTCCTCTATATCAATGACAGTACAACCACATGGTTGTTAACACCAAACCCCACCTTGGGTGAAGAAGTGGCCCGTGCTTTAGGATTACCCTGATCAAATGCCCTTAGACGTTCAACGTATTCAGGCCCTTTGCTTTGACGTGGATGGAACGCTCAGCGACACCGACGACTACCTCGTTCAACGGCTCTCTCAGCTATTGCATAGCTTACAATGGTTAATCCCTAACCGTGATGCCCAACGTCTCGCCCGTCGCCTGGTCATGCGAGGTGAAACACCTGTCAACGCTTTTTGGGCCTGGAGCGACAAAGTAGGGTTAGACGAATACCTGGCCATAATCCGTGATTTCATAAATCACCACGGGTTCCAAGGAAAGAGAAATTTCCTCATCATTCCAGGGGTAAGAGAAGCACTAATAACCCTGAGCAAACGATATCCGCTATCCGTGGTTAGTACACGCGACCGTTACAGCACACACGCTTTTTTAGAGCAATTCAACTTGTTATCATTATTCCAATGCGTAGCTACAGCGCATACCTGTAAACACACCAAGCCTTACCCTGACCAGCTATATTGGGTGGCAGAAAAGATGGGAGTTGCCATCCATAATTGTTTAATGATCGGGGATACAACCATAGATATCCTAGCTGGAAAGGCTGCTGGGGCTCAAACTGTTGGTGTGCTTTGTGGCTTTGGCGAAGAAGCCGAGTTAAATCAAACGGGGGCTAATGCCCTTTTACCATCTACAGCCGATCTGCCTACTGTATTGACCATGTCAGAGCGGTGAGTTCACACCAGAACGATAAGAATTGGCAACAAGCAATGAGGAAATAAACACCTCACTCCTCAAAATGTAAAAGAAACACAAGTTGAACGAATTGCCTATTGTCTTCTCACCTGGCACAATATAATAAAAACGCTATGAAGCGACGTGCATTCCTTTATCATGTTTCTGCTCCTGTTGATACCTTTGGTACCCTGGAGCACAGCTAACGCCCAAGCAGTAGAGAGTCAACTCTTTCCTGAGACCGGACACTGGGTTGTGGGAGAGACACTTTCTTACTACCAAAATATGCCTGAAGCAAATTTTACAATCGGTAACCCGTTTACTGAATTATTTGATGTTACCAGAGGAACGAGAAGTCTCAAGTTTCAATATTTCGACAAGGGTCATTTTGAGTATTATCCTGAAAATCCACCCGGAATGCGCGTTCGGCTGACACCCATAGGTTCGCTGCTTCTCCAACATTCAAAAGGTCTCCCCCTGCATTTTGAGTTACCCGTTGATAGTCCTGTATGCCAGTCCTTTACGGAGACTGGGCATCCAGTTTGCTACACCTTCCCCGAGTTTTTCCGTCAATGTGGCGGCCTGCGGAGCTTTAGCTACCCTATTTCAGGATTCATGCTCGAGGGGGACTGTCTAGTACAATACTTCCAATTCGCCCCACACAGACTCCCGATCACGAATTCACGGGGGCCCGTATGCATTATAGATACGAACAGCCTACTCTCCACGCAACTCCCGTAAAAGATCTCGGTATCCTTCAACACTGGGTGGATTTAGACCCAAAATGGTTTGTACAACCTTGATCGCTCCAGCGGTATTCCCAGAAGCGCGCAACATCTCACCCAGTGCATCAAGCTGGCTAATGGCATCGGCAGTGCGTCCCACTTTCAAATACATATCCACCAGGCGTTGCCGTAATTCGGGTTGGTCGGGGTTTTCATTGACAACCCGCTCCAGAAACTCAATCGCTTGTATCTGTTGACCGCTATTCGTCAAATACTCAATAAAGTTGTCCAACTCAAAAATAGCCTGTGCTTTTTGTCCCAGCCGGTAGTTCAACTCAATTAATTTTGTGCGTGCCAACTCATCATTGGGCTGAATTGATCGGATTTGTTCATATACCCTCATTGCCTGGCGCCAACTCAGGCGTTGCATATCAATGTCTGCCATGTGATGCATGATCTGCACCCGCCAGGCACGGTCCGCATTTGAACGTTGAGCTAAATCCAGCGCCTGAGTGTACGTTTTTCGCGCAGCTCCTAGTTCCGCTAACCGGTAATACGACTCCGCAAGATCAATGAATTCGCTAATGGCTTCATCAATCTGCCCCAAATCCACCAGAATGTTTATCAATCGTTGCCGAGCATCTAAATCTAAAGGGGATAGCTCAACAACTCGATGTAATAACTTTTTGGACTGGTCAGTATCACCTCTTACTTGGTAAGCATGTGCTATAGCATTAAACTTTTCTACTGCTGCCTCAGTTCGATCCTGTTGAAGTAACAACTCCCCCATATAGATATGCAAGGGTAAATAAGTCGGCGCGGTCTGCAGTGCATAAAACGCTTCTTCCATCGCTGTACGCATATACCCATCTCGCGCTAATTCCTTTATATGAGACAACTGTGTAATAACCTGACTGCTACGAACCTCGGTCATTAACTCGACTAATGGAACGGGTAACTCGCTGTCAGGTCGACCAGGTATTTGCGCACGCGCTTTTACCACATGGTCTTGCCAATCCGGTCGTAATAATAGCAGTGAAATGTTTTCACATAGACGACGGTGCACCTGCTCATCAGTCTCCCGTGAGTGCTCTTCAATAATTGGGTCATACAACTGACGCAGAGCATCTGCTTGAGATAATGGCACCACCTGTACATCAGCAATCTTGAGTGCCTCCAAATATTCCGCGGATGCCTCCCGCCATCGGTTCATTCGCCTAAACACCTGGCCCAGAAGTAAATGTGCACCCAGGGCATAATCAGGGTGGATAATCGCACGTTGGAGATATCGCTGCGCACTCTCTAGGCGTCCTGCTTCGGTCAATAACATGCCAAAGTCAAAATATGCCGCGGGATGCTGCAAACCAGCACCAATAGCGCGCTCAAGTTCTACGACCGCCCGAGTGTCCTCTCCCCGGGTTTGTAGGTCTACCGCCTGCCCTAAGTGCATAAATATCTTGGTGCGTTCTATCTTTCCAGTATTTAACTCTTTTTCCCCACGCGTGAGAGCCAGCAACCCGCGATGCTTCTCTGGGGTATCATCGTCCAACCTCTGTTCAAATAAGATGCCCGCCAATACTGTAAGCGCTTTATTCCGTGCGCTCGCTACAGGATCCACTCCTCCTTCACTTACTTCTTCTACTTCGGATTCCCCCAGTTGACGGACTTTGGCCATGCGTAATGGGGCCGTTCCTCCTCTGGGACGTTCAGGATTAGGAAGCATCTGGTTCGCTTTTACCATCGCCAATACTTTCTTGGCATCTTCATTATTTGGCAGTACCTTCAACGCGTGTTCCGTACTTTGAAGAGCCTTTTCTATCTGTCCACCGTGCTGGTATATAGCTGCCACTGCCAGGTATTCGGTAACTGCCCTCTCCTTATGTCCTAATCGTTCATGAATCATTGCCAACCTTACGCGCGCGGGTAGGTGGTTGGGGAAGAGCTGAGTCACGCGTATATAGTTCTCTAGCGCTTTGTTGACATCTTTCCCACTAAGATATACCTCGGCTGCTCGCATAGCGATTTGAGCTGCTCCCTCAATGTTTCCTAAGCGCTCGTGGATCTGAGCCATCTTTTCCAGGGGAATAGGATCATTTGGTGCTACTTCAGCCGCTCTTTGATAGCACCCAAGCGCCTCACCAAATTCTTGTAACTCGTACAACGCCAGCCCAAGACTGGTCAATGCCTTCGGATGGTCAGGAAATACTTCCAAAGCTTTACGATAATACCTTGCAGCTCGGTTCCATAACTGGTCCCAAGCTGCAGAATGGCCTTGATTCATCGCCTGTTGAAAAACTTCTTCGCGTTCTGCCATAATCTTCTCTCAAGATGCTTTTGGGAGCTTCTCAGATTACAGGACTCATGTCATCCCAATTTAAACCAAATCGAGCATCTGTCTTCAGCGGGGCACGTAATGAATAAGCGCTTTCCATAACTTGTTGTACCAACTTCGCTGTGGCAACAAGCTCGTCTCGCGGACACTCCAATACCAACTCATCGTGTACTTGCAATAACATCTGCGCGGATAAACCCTTCTCCTCCAAAACTTTTGGTGTCCGTATCATAGCCAACTTGATAATATCAGCCGCGGTCCCCTGGATAGGGGCATTAATTGCTTCCCTCTCTTCGCGCTGGCGTGCCTGAGTACTACTCGGCTTCACCAAACCAGGGAAATAACGCTTTCGTCCTAATAACGTTTCTACATATCCCTGCTTCGCTGCTAATCTACGCATCCCGTCCAAGTACTTCTTGACACCCGGAAACTCTCTGAAATACGCCTCCACGAAATTTTCCGCTTCGGCTAAAGTAAGATCCGTTGTCTGCGTTAAACCAAAGGGGCTCATGCCATAAATCAAACCGAAGTTGATCGCCTTGGCGTGTCGTCTCTGCGCCTTGGTGACTTTCTCCAGAGGCACATTGAATATCGCAGCCGCGGTAGTGGCATGAATATCCTGACCCTTTCGAAAGGCGTTCAACATGGCCTCGTCATTTGCCATGTGGGCAACAATCCGCAGTTCCACTTGAGAATAATCCACAGATAAAAGCACGCGCCCAGGTGCAGCGACAAACGCCTTGCGCACCTCACGTCCCATTTCAGTTCGTATTGGAATATTTTGCAGGTTAGGGTTAGATGATGCAATCCGCCCAGTCACTGTCCCGGTTTGGTTGTAAGAGGTATGTACTCTACCCGTTTGGGGGTTAACCTGCGCGGAAAGAGCATCAGTGTACGTGGATTTCAACTTCGACAACTCACGATGTTCCAATATACGATCCACAACCGGATGCAGCTCACGAAGGCCTTCGAGCACACCCGCTGCAGTGGAGTAGTATCCACTGGCAGTCTTTCGGGTGCGATCCGGGGGTTGAAGCCTCAAACGGTCAAACAGCGCTTCGGATAGTTGTTGCGGCGAATTGATGTTGAACGTTATTCCAACCACCTTATATATTAAATTCTCCAGCCCCCCCATCCTGGCCGACAAATCTTCCGACATCTCCGCTAAAAATTTAACGTCCAGCGATATGCCGTTCATCTCCATCTGGGCTAGTATAGGAACCAACGGCATCTCAATATCATTAAACAATTTCATCGCCTGACGAGACTCCAGATCTGCCTGGAGCTTCTCCCGTAAGCGTAAAACTACAGCCGCGTCAGCCGCTGCATAAGCAGCCGCTCGTTCAATGGGCACCTCCGCCATGCTGCGTTGGCTTTTCCCCTTACCAATCAAGCTTTCAATGTCCGTCATTTGCAGATGGAGGCTCACCCAGGCCAAATTCTTCAACGCCAAGTTGCGGGAATTAGGATCGCGTAACCATTCTGCGATCATGCTGTCAAAAGTCAGAGGCGTCACACGTAAGCCATTGCGAGCCAATACCACATAATCATACTTCAGGTTATGCCCTATCTTTTGAATCTTAGGAGAAGTCAGAGGATGTCGCAAGGCCTCCAGCACAGAAGGGAGGGGTAATTGAAACCCCAGCCCAGGGCGGTGACCAAGCGGTATATAGTAACCGCGGTCTGGCTCGATTGCTAGGGAAATGCCTACCAAATCAGCCTGTATCTGATCGGTCGAGGTCGTCTCTGTATCAATAGCAATAACCTCAGCTCCCTCAAGGCGCCTCACCAGTTGCTCTAGAGCCTCATGAGTGTCTACTATTTCATAACCTAATGCCTGGGAGGCAGGTGTTGTTACCCTAACTTCCCCGAATAATTCCAATTGCTGTTCATATCCTGTCTCCCCCTTGTGATATTGCCCAACAAGTTTCTGTAACCGCCCGAATAACGAGCGAAACTCTAGCTCTCGGAAAAGGTCTTGTACTTTGTCCGGATCGAAGAGCTCACTACGCGCCTGTTCCAGGTCTAAGGGAATATCCAAATCCAGAACAATTTTGGCTAATTTACGGCTAAGGAACGCTTGCTCTCGTCCAGCCACCAACATTTCCTGCAGTTTGGGCGAGTGTTCATCAAGATGAGCATAGATGTTATCCAATGTTCCGTAAGAACCAAGCAGATCTTCCGCGGTTTTCGGGCCTACACCCCTCACTCCAGGTATATTGTCAGAACTATCTCCCACCAACGCTTTGAAATCCACGATCTGATCAGGACGTATACCCAACTTCTCCCTCACCACCTCTGGGGTATATTCAACCGCGTCCGAAAGCCTTTGCCCTGGCAGACTGACAATGATACGCTCATCCACCAATTGAAGCAGATCGCGGTCACCCGTTATTATCTTCACACCCAAACCCCGTTCTTTAACCAATTTGGATATACTACCCAGCACATCATCGGCTTCGTAACCCTCCACCTCCAAACGGGGAATGTTGAAAGCGTCCACCAACTGACGAATACGCTCAATTTGTGGCTGCAGGTCTTCAGGCATCTTTGCTCTGGTTGCCTTATACCCCGGAAAAATATCGTCGCGAAATGTCTTTCCCGTATCGAAAGCCACAGCCAGGTAATCTGGATGTTCCTGTTCCAAGATGCGTAAAAGAACGCTGGCAAAACCGTACACACCTGCAGTGGGCTCCCCCTTGCTAGTGCGCCAGCGCTCACTGCCTGTGCCACGCGTTAGAGCATAGTAGGTCCGATAAGCTAAAGCGTGCCCATCCAGCAGATAGAGAATCGGGGGCATAAACCATCCCAAAAACGACTATAACAAACCCTGACGTCCTCGGGTGTAACGGATAAATGCTTGGATTAACTGACGGGAAGGATGTTCTTCTCCACTAAGCAACAGGTAACCCGAAGACCAAAAGTCTCCAGAGGGATTGTCCTTATACAAATGAGGAAGGGTATTGAAAATCTTCTGTGAAGTATCCACCCTTAATAATTGGATAAATTGCTCTGGTGATATGTCTGGCGGAACATCTACTATACACAATATATGCTCCGCCTGCACTTCCAGGGTCTTCAGATACCAGCCACGGGCTAAACACAACTCATGCACATGCTCTTCCAAGGTTTCGATGAGATTATCTCCAAGCGTATGTTGGGGCATACGAGGGACCAGCACGCAGGCATAAAAATAACGGTAGAGCGCGGAGGATATGGGCTGCAGATTGTATTTCCTCAATTCAGGACTGATCAAACTCGGACGTGTGTCTTCCTCAGACACCACCTTGTAGTGAGGCTCTTCCGGCTCTACCGAGGGGAATTTTGGCCTGCTTACCGTTTCTTCCACAATCATCTCATCCCCAGCTTCATCCGCCAAAGGTTCCCGCTCCTCAACAACTGATATGCCATCTACTGCTCTAAGAGCCTCGACGAGCTCTTCACGAGTATGCTCATCCACACCCGATAACCCCTCCGCCTCTAACGCCCACTCCTCCGAAACACTCCCCTTCTCAATTTGAGATGCATTATCCTTACGTCTCTCCCGATCGTCAGCCTCAGGAGTGCTTAGCAATTCATCTAAAAATGCTTGTTTTCCAGACGCTCTCTCCTGATCGGGTCGCCAATCATCAGGAATTTGAGGAACTTTAGCGCTTTTTTTATCTCCTGTTTCCACAACCCTTTCTTCAACCCATTCCAGGTCTTTTGAAACAATGGGTTCCTCCTTGTCTTTATCCCTTCCCTGTCCCTCAACCTCATTAGCCGGAGGAGAAGCAAGCGCCCTCGCCAACTGATTCACCTGTGAGCGTATCTCACTAAAGGGAGTATGAACATCATAAGCCAGAGCCAATACTAAATCGCCAGTTATTCCCGTAGCATAAAGCAGGTACTCACTGCTTGTCGCTTTTAGGCGTATAAAACGGGCTAAATCCGTCCCCCCATCTTGAGCCCATAATTCAGACACAGATTGAGCCAGCTCATCTGATGCAGGGTTTGGTAATTGACCTGCGTAAGCCCACAATTCACCCCCGCGAATAATCAATGCCGCTTGTGCAGCTGATTCTAACGATAGGCGTGTAAGGTACTGAGCCACACGCGAAACATCCTCCAGCCACGGAGGTGGTGATGTTACCGTCGCCGCGGAATCTTTATGGGACGCGACCTTTGCCGCATCAGACTCCGGGACGGGTATACCTTCAAAAACCCTAGCAACCATACTTTCCAAATCCGGTAGATAGAAAGGTTTACTCAAAAAAGCTACCGGATCGAGTTCGGCAAGGCCGGGCGCTCCCGGGTCATTGTCCGGAGGTATTAGGATTAGTTTTAAGTTGGGTGCTCCCTCACGTAAAGCCTCGACCAGTTCCCCCAGAGACATATCAACAACATCTGCATCTAATATGGCCAGCAAATATGGTGTTTGTTGAACACTTTCCACCGCCTCCCTCCCTGTGCTGACCAACAAGGGCTTATAGCGACCCGTCTCACTCAATGTCAGACAAATTAATTCCCCAAATCCAGAATCTGGGGAAACCAATAAGATCAACCTGTCCACGTTTTAGAGTGTATCATGGTGCGAAGTAAGAAGCAAGTAACCATCCTTCAACCACCAACATAGCTATCTCCCTGCCATTCAAGAACATATACAGCGCCTCATTTAACAGACGGATCTCGCCCTACCCAAGCACATCATCTCTGACCGTGCAAAATTGACAACCACCTTTATCCGTGTTAATCTTACTCCACAATGTGGCGTATTTTTCTCAGCGCTATCATAATCGGTTCTATACCTTTGGGCATCCTCTCTCCGCTCATGCACGTCGGTCTGGCATCCCAAGAAGGCCCCTATCGTCAGACCACGATCACCGTGCCATACATAGAGTACAACTGGTGGCTAACGAAGTGGTCTGACAATCATGTGGTCTGTGAGTTCATGATTGAACACCAGGGACTGCCTACAGGGGACGAAATATATTATTTCTGCGGGAAGTCAAAATGGGAACAATGGCACAACACCCCTTCATGCCCTGCTGCAGACCAGGAAGGTGGTGATACCCAAAGTTGTCAGGGATTTTACCTTCACCTTGCCTCGTCCAACCCTAAAGAGCGTCAGGTTGTCGTTGACCTTCCTGCACCCACAGTATGGATAGAACTCATCAATTGTCCTGCCCTGCCCCCTGATTATCGTTGTGATCAATTACCAATCTTATTATTCACCGCAGAAGAACCCCTACCTAACGAAGACATCATCGCCATCAATGGCATTCTCGACGGAGTACCTTATAGTTGCGCAGGGGAGGCGTGCGAATTGCCTCTGTATGCCACCCAACCCGATGGTATTACCCTCGAATTTTGGGCCGTGTCTAGCTACGGAGATACAAGCGAACACTACACCGCCCTGATCCGAGTTATAGACACCGGCGTGTCCACCACTCCAGGTGAGAACGCTTATTACGTGCATGTGCTCAGCAGCCAATGGAGAGGAGCAGCCATCTCGAGCTGTGCTCAGGCCTGGGAATCCTTCCCCCCATACGGCACATTGCCAGAGTGGCTACAAACCCCCGACCTCCCAGAAGATTTAGCAACAAATGTCCCCTACACCTACCTGGCTGGCCGTCTTATTGCTCATGGGCTAGTGGAAGAGGCTAAAACCTGCGAAAATAGAGGGCTGCTGCCCAACGGGGCTGCGAATCCTTGCGGAATGGAAGCTGCCCGAGCGCTGGTAGCAGCCTGGCAAAACCGATTCGATACCGATATCCTCCAAATAGGAAACGATAAAGGCATACCCGCATTTCTGTTAAAAAGCATGTTTGCGCAAGAAAGCCAGTTCTGGCCAGGAGCATTTACTGCACTAAATGAAGCTGGAATGGGTCAACTAAGTGAAGCAGGAGCAGATACCGCTTTACTGTGGAACAGGACTTTCTACGAGAGCTTCTGCCCTCTCATTCTGTCTACCAGTACTTGCCAACAGAGTTACACAAAACTGGACACGGACAAGCAAGCCATGCTCCGGGGAGCGTTGATGAATTACACTGACGCAAGTTGTCTGGAATGCCCTGCAGGAATAGACTTGAGGCAGGCTTCACTCAGCATAGAAGTGTTCGCCCGAACGCTGCTAGCAAATTGCGAACAAACCGGTCGAGTAGTATACAACGTTACTAATCAAACCCCCGGTCAAGTAGCCAGCCACGAAGATTTATGGCGTTTCACACTGAGCAACTACCAGGCAGGTCCAGGATGTCTCCACGAGGCCTTGAAGGCAACCTGGAAGCTGGGAGAACCACTGGATTGGGAGCACGTCTCCCAGCACCTCAGTACTAATTGCCAAAGCATACTAGAATACATAGAAAATCTGACCCATTAGTCCCCGGGCCCCCAACATTCGATTCTTGTTGTAACTATCACTCAACCATCGATGGTCTGAGGCTATCCTTCACCCTGCTGCATCACGGCACGCATCAAATCCAGAAACTCCATCCACTCCTCAGTGAAGAAATGCAATGTAACTGTATTGAGCTCTAGATGATAGGTGGTTTCTCCGTCTGGCTCATCAGCTTTCCAGGCAATGAAGTGCTCGCTTTCAGCTAAGGTAGAGGTATTAGGTTCGCGCATATCATGGTCCATAACATGTCTCTCCCAAATTGCAGAGGCAGTCAATCTACGTGGACAGCAGGCCACTCACCTTTGCCTGCTTACGTAATATATCTGCTTTTTCAGTTTGCTCCCAGGTCAAGTCCAGATCATCACGTCCAAAATGACCATAGGCAGCAACCTTCCGATAAATAGGACGGCGTAAGTCCAAATCTCGGATAATCGCACCTGGTCGTAAATCAAAGTTGTTTTTTATCAGCTGAACGATTTCCTCATCAGGGATGTGACCGGTGTTAAAGGTTTCCACATTTATGCTCAACGGATGAGCCACACCAATAGCATACGCTACCTGAATTTCACAACGCTCAGCCAGACCCGCGGCCACAATGTTTTTTGCAATCCAGCGCGCAGCGTACGCTCCAGAACGATCAACTTTCGTGGGATCCTTACCACTGAAACACCCACCACCATGACGTCCCATACCCCCATAGGTATCCACGATGATTTTACGTCCCGTCAACCCTGAATCACCCAATGGTCCTCCAACGACAAAGCGGCCTGTGGGATTGACAAATATCTTTAACCCATCGTCTGCCATGTCGGCAGGAAGAATGGGCTTGATTACGTGGTGAATCAAAGCCTCCCGGATTTCGGCCTGGGTCATTTCAGGTTCATGCTGCGTACTGACCAAAACAGTATCTACACGTCGAGGTTTCCCAAAACTGTACTCAACAGTAACCTGAGTCTTACCATCAGGACGTAGCCAGGGGAGAACACCTTTTTTACGCACATGGCTCAAACGGTGTGATAATTTATGAGCTAAATAGATGGGCATCGGCATCAACATCGGTGTCTCATCACAGGCATAACCAAACATCATTCCCTGGTCACCTGCGCCAATGGTTTCTATCTGCTCGCCAGTCATCTCCCCCTGCTTTGCTTCCAAAGCTTCATCTACACCCAGGGCAATATCACCGGATTGTTTAGAAATAGCAACCTGCACTCCACAGGTGTTCCCATCAAAACCCTTGGCGCTGTCATCGTAACCAATCTCTGTAATTACCTGGCGCACAATCTCGTCGTAATTCAACACAGCATTCGTTGTGATCTCGCCCAACAACAAGACAAAGCCTGTTTTTGTGACGGTTTCACAAGCCACGCGCGAATTCGGGTCCTGTGCCAAACAAGCATCCAGAATCGCATCACTAATTTGGTCGCACAATTTATCCGGATGACCTTCTGTCACCGACTCGGATGTAAACAACAGCTTAGGAGAGCGTGCAAACGATGTGCCCATAAAATGTAACCTCCTGATTAATGAAATTGCCCCTTCCGGTCGAGAAAGGGCAATTGCGCTGATGCACGGCTGCCCTCTCATCTTCCAGAACGTCCGTCTGCCGGAATTGGCACCTTCGTTTAGTCTGGTAGTCTCTTGGATTTATAGCTTGAGAGTCAGTGGCGATAAAACTACAAAACCTTTAGACTACTCAATTAAGTGACTGAACCGGGTTGCCGAGGCTTCACAGGGCCGGTCCCTCCGCCTCTCTGGATAAGAGTGCCGTCAGGGGTTATTTAAATGTCGGGGGGATATTACCACGCCCGTTAAGGGTTGTCAATTAATAGTCAAAAGTGCTGATACGTTTAAGCTTGTCCCAACGATGGTGAGCCACAACTCGTCTGACTGTGCCCGTCATCCCACGAACCACCAGACTATCTGTGCGGGCTCCTTTTCCATCATACTTAACCCCGCGTAACAATTCGCCATCCGTGATACCGGTGGCTGCAAAGAAGACATTATCTGAAGAGACAAGGTCGTTAATGGTCAAGACTTTGTCAAAGTCATATCCCATTTCCCGACCGCGCTGTAACTCCTCATCATTGCGCGCGTGAAGCTTGCCCTGAATCTCACCCCCCATGGCTTTTAGCGCGCAAGCTGCTATCACACCTTCTGGGGTTCCGCCGATGCCCATTAGAATATCAATACCTGAGTCTGGCCAAGCAGTAATCAACGCTCCAGCCACGTCTCCATCGGGAATCAAACGAATGCGGGCTCCACTCTGTCGTACTTCGGCGATCAATTCATTATGCCGTGGGCGATCTAAAATCACCACCGTCAAGTCTTTTAGCTGTTTTTCTTTAGACAGAGCAACGTTTTTCAGGTTCTCCCTCACCGGAGCATTGATATCAATTTTTCCACGCCCTTCCGGGCCAACAGCAATCTTGTTCATATACACAAACGGCCCCGGGTTAAACAAGCTGCCCCGTGGAGCCAAAGCCACAGTAGAGATAGAATTCCACCCTCCCAAGGACAGGGGGCGTGTACCATCAATGGGATCAACAGCGATATCCACCTGTGGCGGGCTCCCCGTTCCCAATAACTCTCCGCTGTAGAGCATAGGAGCCTCGTCCTTTCCCCCTTCACCGATGACAACTTTACCGTCCATCTCTACTGTATTTAGCACCAGACGCATTGCATCTACAGCGGCCTTATCTGCGGAAACCTTATCACCACGACCCATATAACGGCCGGCAGCCAGTGCGGCTGCCTCTGTGACACGTACCAACTCCAAAGCAAGATTGCGTGTCGGTTGAGAATTCATATATAAACCTTCTGTCAGTGATGTATCCTGAAAGGGTACGGCATCATACCCATAAAAAATGAATCACATAATAGGCTAACACACCTGACCATAACCAGGAGTCAATACGGTCAAACGCTCCCCCATGTCCTGGGATAAGATTACTGGAATCCTTCACACCAACTTGTCTCTTAAACATACTCTCGCCAAGATCACCCAGGGGGGTCAACACTGCTAAGATAAAACCTAGAATAGCACCGCGAACAGGAGTAAGCACTGACCCTGCTCCTATCCTCCAGAGGGCTGTCAGCAAGGCAGTTCCCACAGTGCCAACTATTACCCCACCCAGATACCCTTCCCACGTTTTTTTCGGGCTGAGTCGCGGGCTCAAGGGATGGCGACCGAACCCTTTCCCAATGAAATAAGCCCCACTATCTGCTATCCAAACGGAAGGTAGGGCAGTTAGAACCCACCACACACCTCCCTCCAGATCGCGCAGCGAGATCAGATAGGCACCCAACCAACCAAGATAAAAAACCCCAGCTATAGTCAGGGCAAAATCCGAACCTGCCTCCTGACGACCGCGCTCAAAATCCACCAGGTGATAAACCATGCTAACTAATAAAATGCCACTAAGCAATGTCGGTGCTTGTGTAAAGCCCCATACAACCCGACCCAGAACCAAAAATACCGTGCCTGCTACAACGACCACCATCGCAGGTCGTCCCCCTCCTCGTCGAAAAAGCTGAACATACTCCCAGGCGGCTATGCTTAGCAACAACGTTACTATAGCGATATAGTAGTAACCTCCATAGTATATGGCCAATAATCCTATTGGGATTAGAGGAATGGCAACTAATAAACGCTTTATCAGCATGAGAGGAGATCCCCTCTTATGTTAGGGGGAGGCGACCAAAGCGTCGTTCGCGGCGATTATACTCCTCGAGCGCTTTACGAAGCTCTTGTTTGTCGAAATCAGGCCAATAGGTAGGGGTGAAATACCACTCAGAATATGCACCCTGCCAGATCATGAAATTACTGGTACGTAATTCTCCTGAAGTGCGTATGATCAGATCCGGGTCTGGAATACCAGCGGTGAATAAATATTGACTAATTAATTCGTCGGTAACTGCTTCTTCCTTAATCCCCTCTTTAATCACCCGTCGAACAGCATGTACAATTTCGTCCCGACCCCCGTAATTGAAAGCGACACTCAGCACCAACCGGTCATTCTCACGTGTAAGCTCAATAGCCTGCAACACTTTCTTCTTTAACTTTGGCTTCAAACCCTCTAACCGTCCAATATGCCGTAACTGAACCCCCTCTTTATGTAACTCGTCCAACTCGCGGTCAATCACGTCCTCGAGGATGCGCATGAGACCTCGAACTTCCGCTCGAGGGCGCTCCCAATTTTCGGTGGAGAAGGCATAAATGGTCAAGTAACGGATGCCAAACTCTACACAACCCCTAATCACTCTACGAAGGTTTTCTGTCCCCGCTTGGTGACCCGCAAGGCGTGGTAATCCCCGTTCTAGAGCCCAACGTCCGTTACCATCCATAATGATGGCAACATGCTGGGGTATTTTCATGAGCCTGATCTCTTCCTGAGAACTCATTATCTTACCTGGGGCGTATCATACCCCTAAAATTTCCTTTTCCTTTCGTTCGCCAATTTTATTGATATCATCTATATAACGATCTGTCAAATCTTGAAGGTCGTTCTCTCCACGTTTCAAATCATCTTCTGATATCAGCCTATCATTTTCATGCTGCCGCAATTCGCGTAACACATCACGACGCACATTGCGCACAGCTACCCGCGCTTCCTCAACACGTTGTCCTACTACCTTTACCAGCTCTCGACGTCGCTCCTCAGTAAGCATGGGTAAAATCAAACGGACAACATGTCCATCGTTGCTCGGTGTAAGACCCAAATCAGATGCCAGGATAGCGCGTTCAATATTGCTCAATGAACCAGGATCAAAAGGGCGGATAAGCAACTGACGGGGTTCCGGAACACTGATGCTGGCTAATTGATTCAGGGGAGTAGGCATCCCATAATAGTCAACCGATATCCGTTCCACCAATGCTGGATTCGCCCGTCCAGTACGGATCCTCGCCAGGTCATCTTCCAGAGACTGAACCGCTCCCCTCATCTGTTCTTCACCAGTTTTGAGAGCTTCTTTGATCACCTCAACCTCCTGATCATTACGCACTGAAATACACAACCTTGTTCTGCATTAAGGATAACCGAAAAACCATAAATTTGCGAGTTGTCCCTTAACCAGTCTTCCGATAGGACATTTCTGGCTTTTAATTGCTTTCCTGATGGAGGGATTATTTTGCATTCCATCCACCCCCAATACGGGGCAGGTTTTCTTCTGGTTAGCTAAGCCACATAAAGTCCGAGATAAGCTGGGGGGCAAATAATCCGCCCTGAGTGATTAGTGGAAAACCTATGAAGTTAATGCCCCTGCAAGCAGAGTGAAGCAATCACTGCCAGAGGCAATCAGGATACATTCCAACGTTTAATTAGAGATAACCCACATCTCAAATATCATGAAACTAAGAAAATATGATCCCCTTCAATCTGTAATCAACGTACCCACAGGCTCACCATACAACGCCCGAACGAGAGCGTCTGGTTGCCACATGTCCAGCACCAGTAGTGGCAATTGGTTTTCCATGCACATGGTGATGGCTGTGCTATCCATCACCTCCAGGCGGCGGTTTATAGCCTCAATGTACGTCAAGCGATCAAATCGAACCGCATCTTTGTACGTTTGGGGGTCTTTATCGTAAACTCCATCAACCTTAGTCGCTTTTATAACCACATCTGCCCCAATTTCCACGGCACGTAAGGCTGCAGCGGTATCGGTAGAGAAAAATGGATTTCCTGTACCTCCGCCCAAAATTACTATCCTGCCCTTTTCAAGATGTCGAATGGCTCGGCGTCGAATGTAGGGTTCCGCAACTGCGCGCATCTCCACAGCCGATTGAACTCGCGTCACCACACCCAAGCGCTCCAAGGCATCCATCAACGCCATGGCGTTCATTACGGTTGCCAACATGCCCATGTAATCCGCTGTAGCACGGTCCATGCCACGCTCTAACCCCAACCGCCCCCTCCAAAGGTTTCCAGCACCGATCACTACCGCTACTTCCACCCCTAGCGAGTGCACGTCACATACGCGCCGAGCGATCTCCTCCGCCTGTTCTGGATCAATACCAAACCCATCCGATCCAGCCAGCGCTTCACCACTCAACTTCAATAAAATTCGACGATACTTCAATTCTTTGTTCGTCTGCCCCATTTCCCTGCCTCCTCGTTAATCCACCAGCTATTCTGTCCTGGTAAGCTCATGAGAAGTTCTTTGTAGGTAGAAAAAAGGCCAACCTCCAGGCTGGCCTTATTATGTTATCCTTCATTACTTTCGCCCAATTCCCAACGAGCAAAACGGCGAACTACGATATTTTCACCAATCGAGGCGATATTTTGTAGCAAGAGCTCCTTCACAGTAATAGTATCGTCACGGATATAAGGTTGACGCATCAAACACATCTCATCCAAGAACTTGTTCAAACGTCCTTTAACAATACGATCAACCTCTTGCTCTGGTTTGCCCTCCTCGATGGCTTGCTTGCGAGCCTTCTCGCGTTCATTTTCCAACACCTGTTCGGGGACACCATCTTCATCAATCCAGCGCGGTCCTGCCCCTGCTACCTGCAAAGCTATATTGTGGGCAAAAGCGCGAAATTCTTTCGAGCGAGCCACAAAATCCGTCTCACAATTCACTTCCACCATCACGCCCAAACGACCATCTCCGTGCGAATATAAATCTACAACTCCTTCGGAAGCCTCCCGATCGACACGCTTAGCCGCTTTCGCCAATCCTTTATCCCGCAGGATTTCAACTGCTTTTTTATAATCCCCGTTCGCTTTTTCCAGGGCTTGACGACAATCAAGAACGCCAGAGCCAGTTTCCTCTCTCAGCTCTTTAATTTGATCAATGGATATCGCCATGTTTATCCCTCGGAAACCGGTTGTTCCTCTGCGGATGCAGACTCTATCTCGTCCTCATCAGATTCCACGGCCTTTGCTTTGACCTTTTTCCCGCCTTTTTGCTTGCTCGCTGTCTCCTCAACCTCATCTCCAACCTCAACTCCCTCTTCGAACTCCTCAATGGCTATCCGAGAGCCGATCTTAGCTAGAGTTGCCTCGCCAAGTAACTCCTCATCAGTGAGTTCTAACTCTTCAGCTAATTCCTCCTTCAGAGCTATCACTTCTGCCCTTTCGATTTCTTCTTCCTTACGCAGCCCTTTCCCTTCCAGCACCGCATCGGCAATCTTACCCACTAGCAACTTTATAGCACGGATAGCATCATCGTTGGAGGGAATTACGTAATCAATATTGCGTGGGTCACAGTTTGTGTCCACTAACGCCACAATAGGTATATCGAGTAGATTGGCCTCATGAACGGCGGTCTCCTCCCGCCGGACATCCACGATAAAGAGCAAGTTGGGAAGTTCCACCATTTCGCGGATCCCCCCGATACGGGCTTCTAGCAGGTCAATCTTGCGCTGTAACAAAAGGGCTTCCTTTTTCGTCAACCGTTCAAATTCACCCGTATCCCGCATCTTCTCCAAATGCTGCAACTCGTTTATGCCTTCGCGTATCGTGCGGTGATTGGTCAGCGTACCCCCCAACCAGCGGCCGGTAACGTAAGGCATGCCACACCTCTTGGCTTCCATCATAATTGCCTCTTGTGCCTGCCGCTTTGTGCCGACAAACAACACGGTTCCACCTTCTGCTACCGTATCACGCACAATCTCATAAGCTTCTTCGAGCGCCTCGACTGTTTGTTGAAGATCAATGATATGAATATCTTTGCGCGCTGTAAAGATATAGGGCTTCATATATGGATGCCAGCGGTGGGTTCGATGCCCAAAGTGGACACCGCTTTCCAGAAGTGCTTTCATTGAAATAATGGCCATTACATTCTCCTTTGCGTTTTTCCTCCGCTTCTTTCGTCCCTGCACGGCACCGGGTTTTGTAACCAACCCCGGCACGCCCCGGCAGGTCAGGAAGCGTGTGTTTTGAACTTGCACTGTTTTAGCATAATATCTCCCGCCTGGGGGCGGGAGTTGCGGAAGTATATCACAAGCGCAAGGGTTTCGTCTAGGAATTTTTCCTCACCCACCATAAATAAAAAGCTCTTCCTACATACCCCTGGTAAAATCAACACATGGATATCAAATCGCTCCAGACAGCCCTGGCTGATTTACCCATAAGCGATGTCCGTTATTTTCCCAGTGTCGGTTCTACCAACAGCATTGCTGCAGAATGGGCAGCCCAGGGAGCAAATGACCTTTCGCTGGTGATCGCTAATGAACAAACCGCCGGGCGGGGTCGGGCAAACCGTCGTTGGTTCACTCCCCCTAACGCAGCGCTGGCCTTCAGCCTGATTATCCATCCCAAACTACAACAAGATAACCTGGAACGTTGGTTAGCGTTGGGGAGTTTAGCTGTTTGTCTGGGCTTGGCTGAGATTGCAGGGCTATATGCTCATATCAAATGGCCTAATGATGTGCTGCTGGAAAGGCGCAAAGTCGCCGGTGTGTTAGCCGAGGCATTTTGGCTGGGAAACCAACTTGAGGCCATCGTTATTGGCATTGGGGTGAACATTAAACCCTCTGCGGTACCTCCATTGGAGATGCTTAATTTTCCAGCCACATGTATCGAATCGGTGGCGGGACATAGTATCTCACGATCATCCCTATTACACGCTATTCTCTCGGCACTCATAACTTGGCGCTCCCACGTGCACACTCAGGATTTTCTGGATGCCTGGAATTCCCGGTTGGCTTTTCGGGACGAGTGGGTACAGGTTACCTCCAAAGGAAGCGAATCCATAACAGGGCAACTGCTCAACCTGAATTCGCGAGGAGAGCTCCTTTTGCGGACAGTTTCAGGGGAGGTAGTAAGCATCCAGGCAGGAGAAGTCCACCTGAGACCAGTTGACAGTTCAAAAAATTAGGCTAAACTATCGATACGATTTGAAGATAGCTATCCTTGGGAGGCTCATCATGTTAGATAACCTACGTGAAGAAGCCAGTGCTTCCAATTTTTTTGAAGACAGCGAAAGCGACTTCAACTTTACAGAAACCCGCCGACGATCTCTCTTGGGCATGTCAGCACAACAACGTTTTATACTATCCTTGCTGCTCCTGCTCACGATTTTTATCTTGGGCGCCTTCTGTTTGTTGATTACCGAGCGCATCATTCCCCCATTTCTGTATTGACACCTAATGGGTTTTTAATGTAAAAAGGGCGGGGTCTGATTCCGCCCTTTTTGTCTTTAATCAACCAATCAGGCGGCACCCACACTCCGCAGCATGGTTTCGGAAATACGGGCTAGTGAAGCAACGCTGTCACCCTCTTGAAGGTCAATAATTTGTACCCCCCGAGTCGAGCGTCCATAGCTACGGATACTCGACACATGGATTCGCATCACCACACCATTCGCCGAAATCAATGTGAGATCATCATCGCTTTGCACAACGCGTGCACTGGAAATTGGGCCAATTTCGTCCAATGCCTCTCGAGCGATCGTCCTTACACCCCGCGTTCCTCTCCCCTTAGAGGGGTACTCACGAAGCGGTGTACGTTTCCCGTAACCTTTCATGGTTACTACCAACAAATCGCCTCCCGGTTCAATTACATCCATGCTGGTCACTGCATCTCCAGGCTCCATCCGGATGCCAATCACTCCTGTGGCCGGACGCCCCATTGGGCGGACAGAATCTTCGGGGAAACGCAGGGCTTGTCCGCGTTCAGTCACCAGTATGATCTCCTCATCCCCCCGTGTAAGACGCACCCATCCCAATTGGTCATCATCATCTAATCCCATGGCAATCAATCCCGATGGCCGCACACTGGCAAACTCCGAGAGTTCCACGCGCTTGACCCTCCCCTTGCGTGTGGCCATGGTGCAATATTCAGCAGACTCAAAATCGGGTACCGCTACTGCTGCGGTAATCGTTTCTCCAGGTGAGATCGATAGCACATTCACAACTGGTATACCGCGAGCGTAACGGTCTGCATCTGGAATTTGGTATGCCTTCTCAGAGTACACTTTACCGCGATCCGAAAAGAATAATATGGTATGCAGGGTGCGCGCGGGGAAGAGAAAGAGAACCTCATCTTCTTCTCGGGTAGTGTGCCCCTTCACCCCTCGTCCACCCCGCCTCTGGGAGCGGAAGGCTTTAGCTGCAACTCGCTTTACATAACCACGTTCTGTAATGCTGATGAGCACCGCCTCGTCGGCTACCAGGTCTTCTTCGTTAATCTCTTCACTGGCATCGGGAGCAATGCGCGTCTGTCGCCCATCACTATACTTTTCGGCCAAGTCGTTGAGATCCTCCCGGATCAGAGCCAGAATCTTTTTCGGGTGAGTAAGCAGATCTTCAAGATAAGCTATACGCTCGATGAGCTGCTTATGCTCCTCTTCGATTTTCTGCCGTTCCAAGGCCGCCAGCCGACGAAGTTGCATATCGAGGATTGCCTGGGCTTGTTCCTCGCTCAACCGAAAGCGTTTGGTTAAATTTGTTTTCGCTACTTCGGCATCGCTCGAAGCCCGGATGGTTTTTATCACCTCATCTAGGTTAGCCAGGGCAATCAACAACCCATCCAGGATGTGGACACGGGCACGCGCATTCTGCAATTCATATTCCGAGCGTCGGGTAATTACCGCGCGCCGGTGTTCAATAAAACATTGTATTGCCCGTTTGAGTGAAAGCAAACGTGGTTGCCCATCCACCAAAGAGAGCATTTGAACACCGAAGGTTGACTGCAAAGCAGTGTACTTGTAAAGCTGGTTCAGTATTTTACGCGGCTGGGCACCACGTTTTAACTCAATAATGATGTTCATCCCTCGCCGATCGCTTTCATCCCGCAGATCGGATATAGCATCAATCCTTCCAGAATTCACTAACTCAGCAATACGCTCAATCAAGCTGGATTTGTTTATCTGGTAAGGAATTTGCGTGATCACAATCCCATGTTTTCCACCCTTCATCTCTTCGATGTGCGCGACTCCACGTAAGACTATCCGCCCTTTACCACTACTATACGCCTGTCGGATACCATCCACGCCGACGATGATCCCGCCTGTGGGGAAATCGGGACCGGGGATAAACCCCATCAAATCCTCAACGCTAACCTCATCTAACTCATCGTAGTGGTCAATCATGTAACTTGATGCCGCTACTACCTCCTTCAAGTTATGAGGGGGAATGTTCGTGGCCATTCCAACCGCAATTCCTGAAGTGCCATTCAATAGTAGATTGGGAAGCCGGGCTGGCAACACAGATGGTTCTTGAAGGGAACCATCGAAATTATCCGAGAAATCAACTGTGTTTTTACCAATATCTTCCAGTAACTCTTCAGCCAGGCGGTTGAGGCGCGCTTCCGTATACCTCATAGCTGCAGGTGCATCTCCGTCCACCGAGCCAAAATTACCCTGTCCATCCACCAAGGGGTAACGCATGGAGAAATCCTGAACCATACGCGCCATGGCATCATACACGGCTGCGTCACCGTGGGGGTGATACTTACCTAATACCTCACCAACAATCCGGGCGGACTTCTTATGTGGAACGTTAGAACGCACCCCCATGTCATGCATGGCATAGAGGATTCTACGATGCACTGGTTTTAGACCATCGCGGACATCCGGTAGAGCACGTGCCACAATCACGCTCATGGCATAGTCCAGGTATGCCGAGCGCATTTGTTCATCAATATCTACTTCCCGAACAATACCTATTTCCATTCACAACATCCTATGCAATACAAAGTTGTCCTTCTAGCGTACGGTAATCATTTCGCATCTTTCAACCGGGGATTAAAGGTCCCCTGGCTCAGAGTGTTGAAGCCCATCCAAGTGAGAAGCACCCTTGTTTTAACTACCTGGGAGTGGTTTCCATAACTTCAGCCAGGGGATTCATCTCCCCCGGCCTGGTGCGGTCGAGTTCCCGATGCTCTCATAATCAGTCAAACCTGGTACTCCTGAACAGACAGCTCACCGAAAACAGATTATACCTCGCAAGCCTAATCGGGCCGCTCTAAACCCGTTAATATGTTAGAGCGACCCAGGTAGACAATGGGTCGCTCCACAGAATATGAAGAGAGGATTCTTCTAGCTTCGCTTCATCAAGTAGTCATGTATCGCTGCGGCGGCCTTGCGTCCTGCAACCATAGCATCAACAACCAGTTTGGGGCCAGTAACCGCGTCCCCACCTGCATATATTCCTGGACGGCTCGTAGCTCCGGTTTCAGGATCCGTGATTATGAGACCCCACTTGTGAGTCTCAAGCTCGGGGGTCGTCTCCCCAATTATAGGATCAGGCCAGTAGCCTAATGCCAGGATCGCCGTATCGGCATCCACAATGAAGTTCGATCCCTCAATTGGAATAGGTCTGCGACGGCCCGAGGAATCTGGTTCCCCCAATTCCATACGCACACACTCAACAGAGGAAAGCTTACCATCCTCACCGGCGATGAAGCGCACCGGTTGAGTCAAAAACTGGAACTGGGCCCCCTCTTCAACGGCAAGCTCGCGATCTTTTTTCCCACCGGGCATCTCTTTCTCTGTTCGGCGATACAGACATATTACCTCTTCCGCTCCCAGGCGCAAAGCTGTACGCAAACAATCTGAAGCTGTGTCACCTCCACCTATCACCACCACCCGCTTACCAACTTCGGGAAGCTCACTCACACCCCGAGGCAGCATTTTTTCGTCCACATTGGCCCGAATCAGAAACTCTGTGCCCTTGTACACACCGGGCAAATCCTCTCCGGCAACATCCATACTGGCGTCAATGCCTGTACCAACGCCGATGAACACCGCATCGTACCCCTCGGAAAACAAGTCATCAATGGTTTTATCCTTACCAATATAGGTGTTAAAAATAAATTCAACCCCTGCTTTCTTTAAATCGTCTATGCGTGCAGCGACCACATCTTTGCGTAGTTTAAAGTTGGGGATACCATACACCAATAATCCCCCAGGGGCCGGTTTGGCCTCAAAAATCGTTACCTGGTGTCCAAAACCGAGAAGCTGTTCTGCGCAGGCTAAACCAGCCGGTCCTGTACCGACGATTGCAACACGCTTTCCGGTAGGTTGACCAACTTTTATCCTCACCTTCCCATGCTGCCGCTGGTAATCGGTCACAAAAGCCTCTAAAGCGCCGGTTATTACGGGTGCATCGGTCTTTACACGTACACAAGCTCCCTGGCAAAGCTGTTCATGGGGACAGACACGCCCACAGATTTCTGGCAGAGAGCTGGTCTGCCGATACAATTCTGCTGCTTCGAGGAACTTACCCTCTTCAATCAGCCACATCGCCTCAGATATATTGTTGTTCCCTGGACAGGCTTTCATACAAGGAGCAGGATCAGGGCAGTGAATGCAACGCTCGGCCTCATACATAGCCTGCTCAGCATCCAACGCTATAACCACATCATCAAAGTCACCCACCCGCTCGCTGGCTGCACGAATCGGCAATCCCTTGGTTGGTATCTTCAACCGAGCTTTACGATCTACTTCTCTCTCTTTTCCGGCTTGTTCAGGCATACAACAACCTCCTCAATCTACGCCGCCTATTCACAACTCGCCCGTCATGGTAGCATACAGTCCTTGTTAGCTTAGTGTCATTCGTCATAAATACAAGTGGACAAATGTCCCCTGAGAACACGAACTGCAAGTCAATTTCCACTGGGGTACAATCCACCTGGTTTTATAAAACCCACGAAACTTATTCATCCTATAAACGTACTAATAAATGAGAAATATACCAAATGGAGCTCAACGAAGGGATACTCATCCACTGTGCTCGTCATGGTGACATAGACGCCTTTGAGCAACTCGTCGCCAGATACACACCGAAGCTCTACCGTGTCGTGCAGCGGATGGCCGCTAATACATCCCAAGCTGAGGATATCACCCAGGAGGCCTTTTTACGAGTTTGGCAGACACTTTCCCGTTTTCAGGAGGATGCAGATTTCTTTCCCTATTTGGCTAAGATAGCCACAAATCTTCTTTACGATGAATGGCGCCGTTCAAAGCGATATGTGTTCAACCAACTGGAAAACATAGACGAAACAATGTCTGTCACCACTCCCACACCTGAACAGGTCGCTGAAAACGCTGAGAGGCGAAAGATACTTGTCCAGGCGGTATGTGCCTTACCCCCCGCCTACCGCACAGTAATTGCCCTCCGTTATGACGCTGAAATGAGTTACCAACAGATAGCCGAAACACTTGATATTCCCCTGAATACCGTACGCACTCATCTGCACCGAGCCAAGGCTTATCTACAAAAGTTTTTGGAGGAGAGACTCAATGACGGATGATATGGATCGGTTGCTTTCACAGCTCCCCTACACCCCCCCTCCCCCCGACCTGATTCCGCGCATCTGTCGACTCGCCCGGGCAAGACAACGCCGGAACCAGAGGTTGCGTCTAACCTTTATCGGATTCTTTGCCTTGAGCGGAGTGTGGTTCATCGCTATCCCCTTGCTTCAATGGAGCTATTCGCTGAGCTTACCCGCCAGTGGACCACAGCTACTTCTAGAAATAGGCAAAATCGCCCTGAACGACATGGAGACATCCCTTGCGCTAGGCCTACAAAATCTAACAATGTATCAACAGGAAGTCATCACGCAATTTGGAGTCCTGGCTTTTCTGGGTCTCTCTTTGCTGATGGTCAGCACATTGTTAGGCCTCAATCAACTTTTACCACGAAGCAGTCTAACGTATCCCTCATCCTATCTAAGAAATGCGAAAGGAGACGTATAATGACCCGTTCCCGCTGGCTGGTCCTCGTCATCATTGTTGCCTCTCTCGTCATTCTGGCAGTATCTGCCTTGTTTGGAGAACAACCCTGGAACACCTTCCGCGCCTTTCGTGACCCATTTTCCTCCAAACTATCCTCATCGTATTCACATGTCCAGATTTTCTCTTTCCTGGCCTCATTCAGCTCCCTAATAACCCTCTACCTTAGTGGCATCCTAGTTTTGTTTTTCTTTCCTTTACAAGTAAGACAGATGGGAAAGGTCCTGACTTCATCACTCACCTTTCTGGCGCGCTATACACTTTTGGGGCTTGTCACCGCCCTGCTGATGTGCGTGTTGATCATCAGTTCATCCCTATCTTTGGGAACTTTTCCTCTAACTCTTCTACTGGGAGGCATACTTTTTATAACCAGTTTTGTTGGATACACGGTACTTGCTCTAAAGTTGGGGCAGTCCCTGCTCAACCGCGCACATTGGCGTTTATCACCTCTCTTTTCTCTATTACTAGGACTCCTGATCCTCTATCCTCTTAGCAAATTGCCGTTCATTGGTATTGCCCTGACCATTCTCTTCCTCGGCTTGGGGCTGGGTGTTGTCATTGCCACTCGTTTCGGTTCCGACCGCCAATGGGAATTAGACATTTTGCAGGAATAGCTCCCAAAGCTGTTTGAGAAAACCCATCGAAAATATTCATGGGTCTGACCCATGAATAATGTAACTCTGGAGGTACAAGACAAATGAAAAAATTCCTTGTCCCAGCGATTATCATAGCAGTAATAATTGGGGCAGTGTACTTGTATATTCACAATCGCACACAAGAGAGTCTAGCCACTCTTGGCAATCTTCAAACTATGGCTGCGGAACGCGGTGAATTGATAGCCACCGTGGGTGCTACAGGCACTGTCCGCGCTAATCAAACAACCGTACTTGCCTGGCAGACCTCCGGGACGGTCGCGGGGGTAAACGTTAAACCCGGCGATCATGTCTCCATCGGGCAAGTGCTAGCAGAGTTAATGCAGACCTCGTTACCACAAAATGTCACCCTCGCCCAAGGGGATCTGATCAATGCTCAGAGGACATTGGAAGACCTGCTTCACTCTCATTTACAACAAGCTCAAGCACAAAAGGCGGTCGATGACGCACGTCAGGCCTTGGAAGAGGCAAAGAACCCGGATTTAATACAGGCCCAAGCATTAAAAGCTATCGCCGAAGCTCAGAAAGCGGTTGATGACGCAGAAAAATATCTTATTAATCTCCAATCTCCCGCCAACCAAACCGACATTGATGCCGCTCACGCCCAAGTCGTTTTGGCTGAACACAAACTGGAACAAGCTAAAGACAGGTTTAAACCCTACGCCTCCAAGCCAGAAGATAACCTTGTCCGGGCAACCCTACAAAGCCAGTTAGCTGCAGCTCAAAAGGAATACGATGCTGCAGTTAGGAAACTTAACTACCTCTTAGGGACAGCCAACTCCACGGAAATTTTGTTGGCCGAAGCAAATTTAGCCCTGGCTCAAGCAAATTTAGCACAAGCTCAACAGGAGTGGGAGCGGGTTAAGAATGGCCCGAATCCAGCCGAAATCGCTGTATTGGAAGCACAACTCGAGGACGCGGAACGAGAGCTGGCACGACTGAAAAATGCACCTGATCCAGATGATATTGCTGTGGCGGAAGCACGCATAGCCGCAGCTCAAGCCACGGTGAACACGGCACACATCGCGGCAACATTTGAAGCAACGGTCTCAGAAGTACATGTCAAACCAGGCGATCAGGTTAGCCCGGGTTCTGTCGCCTTCCGATTAGACGATCTTTCCCACTTATTAGTTGACGTACGCATCTCGGAAGTTGACATCAATCGCGTTTCCATAAATCAACCCGTTTCCCTGACATTTGATGCTATCCCATCGAAGGAATACCACGGCGTAGTCAGCGAAGTAGCACTGGTAGGCACCCTTAACCAGGGAATTGTCGAATTCAATGTCACCGTTGAGCTAACCGATGCAGACGAGGCGGTCAAACCCGGGATGACCGCTGCAGTTAATATTGTTGTAAGCCACCTCACTGATGTACTATTGGTACCCAACCGAGCTGTTCGCCTCCTGGATGGCAAGCGAGTGGTGTACATCTTAACCCAAGGCGGAGCAGAAGAAGGTTTAAGTCAACAGGATCGTAGTGGGCTACGTGGTCTTTTCGGTGGATCAGCAATCTCAAGTAATCAGATCCAACCCGTAGAGATCACCCTGGGGGCTTCTTCTGAAAAATTTAGCGAGGTGCTCTCTGGAGATCTACGGGTTGGCGACCAGATTGTGCTTAACCCTCCAGCGGAGTTACAACTAGAGGGACCTCCCCCCTTCCTCCAGAGGTAACAACAATGACCGATTGGGTAGTTGATGCTCGCAATCTAACTAAAGTGTACACAATGGGGGATGTAGAAGTGCACGCTCTACGCGGTATGTCCCTGCAAGTATCACAAGGTGAAGTTATTGCCATCATGGGTCCCTCGGGTTCAGGGAAATCCACTCTGATGAACATTATCGGCTGCCTCGACCGTCCCACCGATGGAGAATACTACCTCGAAGGTGAAAGCGTAGCAGAGTTAACCGATGATCAACTTGCCACCATTAGAAACCGGAAAATAGGTTTCGTTTTCCAAATCTATAACTTGCTGCCCAGAGCCACCGCGCTAGCAAATGTCGAACTGCCTCTGCGCTACGCGGGGGAGAAGAACCGCCGCCAACGTGCCAAGGAGGCTTTAGAAGTTGTAGGACTTGGAAACCGATTGTTTCATCGCCCCAACGAACTCTCTGGAGGTGAACAGCAACGTGTGGCAATCGCCCGCGCCTTGGTCAACAATCCTTCCATTGTTTTAGCGGATGAACCTACAGGCAATCTGGACACAAAATCAGGAGACGAGATCATGGAGTTGTTGCTACGATTAAATAAGGAATATGACACAACCCTGATCATCGTTACCCATGACCCTGAGATCGCAGAAAAAACACAACGCGCCGTGCACATTCGCGACGGTAGAACAAACCACTCCCCTTCATGAACGAACTTTCTAAACGATAACTGAGAGGTGTTAATGAGTATCTGGCAAGCGGTTATTGAGGCCTTCGAAAGTCTGACAGCAAACAAACTACGCTCAGGATTAACGATATTAGGCATCGTTATCGGTGTGGCCGCGGTGATTGCCATGCTGGCAATAGGAAAGGGGGCGCAAGCATCCATCACTGGTGAGATTCAAGGCATCGGCACAAACTTGCTCTTCATCTTTGGCGGTGGTTCCGAGGAGGTCCGCAACCCTAAGCCACTCACTCTGGGAGATGCTGAAGCCATTGCTGATCCCTTTGCTGCCCCCTCCGTCGAAGGAGTCGCACCGGTTCTGCAGGGCAACGCCGAAGTAGCATATGGTGGGGAAAGCGTGATTACCTCGATTAACGGTATTACCCCCTCATATGCAACGGTACGCAATTACCAAATAACCGAAGGGGAATTTATCTCTGAGGAACATATGCTTGGGCAGGCAGCGGTCGTGTTACTTGGCCCAGATGTTGCCGAGGAGCTTTTCGGCCGCAAAGATGGCTTGGTCGGTGAAACTGTACGCATCGAGGGACAACCTTTTCGCGTGATTGGCGTGATGAAAGAAAAAGGCGGCTCCTCATTTGGCAGCCAGGATAACCTTGTTTTTGTCCCCCTGACCACTGCCCAAACGCGCTTGATACGCCGTTCCACGCGTGACCGCGTGGACAATATACTGGTTCAGACCGTGAGCGCAGAGGCCGTCCCCCAAGCTATCGAAGAGGTTACTCAAATCTTACGCACACGCCACCTGACCGAGGTTGGCGCAGACGATTTCACCATCTTCAGCCAACAGGATTTTATTGACGTTGCTGCTTCCATCACCAATATTCTCACCATCTTCCTTGGCGGTATTGCTGCCATTTCCCTGTTGGTTGGTGGTATCGGCATCATGAACATCATGCTGGTATCCGTAATCGAACGTACCCGGGAGATCGGTTTGCGTAAAGCCATTGGAGCCCGCAGGATGGATATCATGATCCAATTCCTGACTGAATCCTCCCTGCTTAGCCTGAGTGGAGGGGTGATCGGTATTGGTCTGGGCTGGGGAATATCAGCAATCGTGGGTCAGATAGCCGCAGCTAACAACGCTAATCTCAACCCTGTCATAGGGATAGACGCTCTGTTGCTAGCGACTGTATTCTCTACCGCGGTAGGTCTGTTCTTTGGGCTGTATCCAGCCAACCGGGCCGCCAACCTGGAACCGGTTGAAGCACTACGTTATGAATGATAACCAGAGGAGGCCATTGTGAAAATTTCTGTCGGCAGTGATGAACGCCCGAATGTGGTTGACACGGTGTTGCAATACCTCGAGGAAGATGGTCACGATGTGTTATGCCATGCACCGAAAACAGGTGAGACCCTTCCCTGGCCCAGGGTCGCACAGCAAGTTGCCGAAGATGTAGTCCAGGGAAGAGCTGAAGAGGGCATTCTTTTCTGCTGGACAGGCACCGGGGTGAGCATTGCGGCCAACAAGGTCCCTGGCGTGCGCGCCGCGCTCTGCGTGGATGCGGAAACAGCCCGCGGCGCCCGTCTGTGGAACAACGCCAATGTGCTCTGCCTGTCGCTACGGCTGACCACTGAAGCGCTGGTCAAGGAGATATTAGAGGCCTGGCTCAACACACACTATCAACCCAATCCCGAAGATGACGCCTGTCTAGCTCAGGTTGAAGCACTAGATATTCACCGGAGATAATACCTCCAACTGTAGAGAGGTGGGACTGCTTATGTATTTGCTACTGGGGGCCTTGCCATTATTAAAAAATGTTACAATCCATATTATGGGTAATGCCTACAATTGCGCCCAATCTCCTCCTATTTTGAATAAGACTCTAAGCAATAATGCTCTAGCGAAACATATAAGATGAATAAGATGAAACTGATACAACATTTTATTATTATCTTCGCGATCTCCTACCTCACCTGCGCATGCTATCCACAGAACGAAATACCAATAGAAACTGGGACCCCACCCGCATTGGAGGAGTTCTTACAAAGTCTTCAACAGCTCCGCACGTATCGTTATGAAACCCGACAATTGATTTATCGTAACGCCATCTCCCAAGAGGTATATACAGAGCCACATGAGATATTACTCCAAGGAATTGCAGAGGAAGGCAGGATATTGAGTGATATCCAGTACAAACAAAGAACATTTGCAAAATACCTCATTGTAGACAGCATAGTATATGAACCAAGAACCAGCCTCGAGGGATTAACATGGGGATATGCGTTTATCCCCAGCATGCCAAATGATATAGGACAACCCTTTCTACTTAGGGAGTTGTTATCTCTGGGCGGAAATATCCAGTTTTTAAATCAGGATGACAATGGCATACTACTGTTCATAGCTACAGTGCAACAACAGACCATGGAAAAGTGGACTTTGAAACAGCTTGAGATCAATTTGGATACATTGGCTAACGCAGACTCTCGCTTTCAAGAGAGTGCTCAGCAGGCTTTCCACAAGATGTATTCCTATTTCATTACAGATCAAGAGATTCTGGTAAGGCTAACTCCGGAGGGTAGATTGCTCGAAACTGACGCTACACTCCGGCAAATTATTGGTAATCAAAACCTGGATCTTGCCCGGTACATTACAAAATATTATGAAATTAACAATCCTGCCATTCAAGTGCCTTTGCCAGAAGATTAATCTTTGAACACCTTTTTACGTGAAAAAAGAGGCTGCTATCATGCAGGCTCTTTGCTTTATACTGAATGGCAAGCCACTGAATCACCTCACTTAGACCCACACACTTAACCAAGCCAATGGACATCTACATATTCTCCTCGGGGAGGCATTCAGGAACTTAATCCGGGGTAAAATAAGAGTAAAATCTCACATCCAAAGCCCCGGAGTTCACTATGTCCTTATGGAAAATCTTGCTCACCGATGGCCTGGAGGAAAGCGGCAAGGCCATTTTGCGTGCCGCCGCGCAATTGGACGATCTCCGCGGTATCTCGCCCGAAGAGTTGATAAACATCATCCCTGCCTATCACGCCATGATCGTGCGCGGGCGCACGAAAGTCACCGCCGCCATCATCCAGGCTGCGGAACAACTCAAGGTGATTGGCCGAGCTGGCGTAGGCGTGGATAACATTGACCTGGCTGCAGCTACCAGCCACAATATCAGCGTGGTAAACTCCCCTACTTCAACAACGAATGCCGTGGCTGAACTCACACTTGGCCTGATGATCGCCCTTGCCCGCGACATTCCACGAGCGGATATCAGCATGAAACATGGGCAATGGTTAAAAAAAGACCTGATGGGTTATGAACTGCGAGGTAAGACGCTTGGAATCATCGGCCTGGGACGCATCGGCTCAACGGTGTCAAAAATGGCAGTAGCTTTGGGTATGACCGTGCTGGCTAACGATCCACTGCTTTCCATTGAAGAAATTCGCCAGCGAGGCGCTGAACCGGTGGAACTGGTGGAATTGTACAACCGCTCGGACTATATCTCGCTCCATGTTCCCCTTTCACCCAATACCCGTGTTCTGGTTAACGGTCAGGCTTTTGCCAGCATGAAAAGGGGCGTGCGTATAATATGCACTGCCCGAGGGGGAATCGTTGACGAGACTGCTTTATTAGGGGCACTAGAATCTAACCAGGTAGCCGGAGCCGCTCTGGACGTGTTCGCCTTAGAGCCCCCTGGACTTTCTGCCTTGGTCGCCCACCCTAACGTAATAGCCACACCACACATCGGCGCGCAGACCTTTGAAGCACAATCACGCGCAGCTCAAGACATCGCCGATGAAGTCCTTGCCGCGTTGCAAGGTCAACCGCTACGCTGGAAAATCGTCTGATAGCATCTCATTTAGGAGGCCCCCATGGAAACCAAAATTGAAAAATTCAAAACCATCCTGGCAGAGGTAATCGATTTATCCCTTGCTGCCGCCGTCCTCGCCTGGGATCAACAAGTCAACATGCCACCCGGTGGGGCCAGAGAGCGCGGTAATCAACTGGCCACGTTGAAGCGGTTAGCTCATATCAAATTTACCTCCCCAGAGATGGGAGAGCTGCTCAATGATCTACAGGAGAAAAGCAGAGGGTTAGACCCCGACTCAGATGATGCGCGTATAGTAAAAATTACATTGCGTGAATATCAAAGGGAAACTAAGGTGCCCACCGATTTTGTCGCCGAATTTGCAATGGCAACCAGCCAGGCTCACCAAGTTTGGCAGGAAGCCCGGGCACAATCCGACTTCAAGAAATTTCAACCCCTTCTGGAAAGAATTGTCGAACTTTCCCGTCAATATGCCGAATTTTTCGCCCCCTACAATCACGTCTACGATCCTTTGCTTGACCATTATGAACCCGGCATGAAAACCGCCGATGTTCAGGCCATCTTTGATGCACTGCGCCCTAAACAAGTGGAACTTATCCAACTTATCAAAGAACGACCTCAGGTGGATGACTCGTTCCTCCACCAGCCTTACGACGAGAAGAAACAATGGGATTTCAGCACACAGGTGATCACTCGCTTTGGATACGACTGGAGTCGCGGAAGGCAAGATAAAGCTACTCACCCCTTCACTACCCACTTTAGCGTAGACGATGTACGTATCACCACACGGGTAGACCCAAACTTCCTCAACCAATGCCTCTTTGCCACTATGCATGAATGTGGCCACGCCCTATATGGCCAAGGGGTCGACCCTTATTTTGAACGGACACTGCTAACCAACGGCGCCTCTCTAGCTGTGCACGAGTCTCAGTCCCGTATGTGGGAAAACTTAATTGGACGTTCACGCGATATGTGGGTTTACTTCTATCCTAAACTGCAGGAAACCTTCCCAAAGCAATTGGGCAGCGTAGACCTGGACACCTTCTACAAAGGTATCAACAAAGTCGAACCTTCCTACATCCGCGTCGAAGCCGACGAAGCCACTTACAACCTACACATTATGTTACGTTTGGAGCTCGAAATAGCCCTCATAGAAGGGTCGCTGGAAGTAAGAGATCTGCCAGATGCCTGGAACTCCCGGATGCAGAAATACCTGGGCCTAACTCCACCCAATGATGCTCTAGGCGTGCTACAAGATGTACATTGGTCGAGCGGCTATTTTGGATACTTCTCGACTTACGCCTTGGGGAATCTCATCTCTCTGCAACTGTGGGAGAACATTCAATCAGATATCCCCAATCTTAAAGAGCAGATGCGGCGTGGCGATTTCTCTAACCTGCTCGAATGGACACGTGAGAAAATCCATCGTCCCGGAGGTAAATTCGAACCCCAGGAAATTGTAGAACGTGTTACTGGCTCGAAAATCACCTCAGAGCCTTATGTGCGCTACCTCCGAAACAAGTTTGGAGAAATCTACCGGCTGTAAATACAACTAGACCACCTCAAAAAACCTTCCCCTCCCACACCCTGCCCTAAATGAACCTGCGCGAATTACCTCGAACCTATACACGCTCTCACATACCCAAGAAAGCCCTTTGGTTCTGCCTGTTGGGAGCACTTGTCCTGAGCGGCTGCAATATCTTTCGCACACCCGTACCACACACTCCGTTACCTACAGGTTATATACAAACCGCAATAGCCCTCACGGTATTGGCAAGTGGACAAAATCAATATACAACTCCTTCCTCAACCTTTTCCCCAACAGCTTCATCCACAACCACACCATCCCCTACACAACAAATAGAAACCACACCATTGCCATCGGAGACGTCAACCCCTACATCTACCCCTACCATGGAGGAAAGCGAATTTTTGATCGGGTTACCAGTAACTACCCCCTTATCCCCCGATCAGATCCCCTACGCCACCATACAAATCCTGAAGCCAGGGCCTCTCTCTAAAGTTACCTACCCAATATCTGTACGCATCTATGTTATCCCCGGTGAGGGAGGCCGTGTACGCCTGGAATTGTTGGGCGAAGATGGACGTTCCTTAGCCCGAAAATTGTTGGTTACTCAATCAGAGCCCGGCAAACAAGTCTATATTGACACCGAAATTCCCTTTGAAATTTCAGCCACCGCTGAGATAGCCCTTTTACAAGTCAGCATTGACGATGCCTACGGAAGACTCATCGCTTTGAATTCTGTAAAAATTATCTTGCTTTCCATCGGGGACGCCGAAATCAATCCCACCACAGACTTGAGAGAACCCATCATCATTCAACAACCGACAGAATTCGCCCTCATCCAAGGAGGTATCGTCCAGGTAACGGGTACAGTTCTCCAGCAAGATAATCAGTCTCTGTCAGTACAACTCATTACGACTTCCAACAAGCTTGTTGGAAATCGTCGGGTTTATATCCTGCCTGAAGATACGGGAGAGTATGACGGTTTTTCCGCTGAAGTACCTTACTCAGTCAGTGAGCCAACCTGGGCGCGGCTTACAGTTATCTCTCAAATTTCTCGTCCACCCAGTACAATCTATCTGGCCAGCTTGGAGGTTCTGTTAAGCCCATGAAGCACTCAAAAACTATATTCGTGTTACTAATCACAGCCGTACTCCTCACCGCCTGTGGGAGCGGAGTCACATTAACCACATCGAAGAACCCGCCACCTTTACCCACAGCCGTAGTGCCCCCCCTCGAAGATATTGACAACGCCATCCAACAATGGGAAAGCAGTAACATCACGCGTTATTCCATCGAAGTCGAAGAAAGAACTACCGCCAACTTTCTAAAGGTTCGTCTGGTGGTTGTAGACGATCAAATTCGCGTTGCCCAAGTGCTTTATAAAGACGAAGAGGGGTCATGGAAAAACCCCCAAACCATGGACATCATGGTTGCTCAAGCCTACACTGTTGATGCCCTCTTTGAACGTTTCCGACGTGATACATTGGGATTGGGACCTGCTCCCGTTAATCTACACATCTACTTCAACCCATACTGGGGTTACCCCTCCATTGCCCAAGCCGATGCACTTCCTACTTACAACGAGGAAGGTAAGGAAGTCCTCAACCGTGCTTATAGCTATTCAATAGTAGTACAAGTTAACCCCCTCTTAGAAGATACATTCGGCAAAGACCGCCAACCGACATTAACCCTTATTCGTAGCGGAGGGCCAGAAGCCTGGTGCGACAACCTGAGAATATATTCCGACGGTTCGTCCATATACACCGACGAGTGCTCCCAGACTCTGCTTCAGAGGAAGTTGCCTGATGATCAACTGCTAAAATTTCAGAATTTAATCGCCTCCTTTGGGAGTTTGGATGATTTACGCGCAGAGGGAAACCAAAGTCAACAATTGATAATCATTGGAAACGGCTCAGGCACACCCGATGCGAACACACTCGAAGCTGCATGGCTTCTAACCTCAGAATTTCACGACCTGCTATCCCAACCTTTTGGGGCAGGGGTCATGCTGGTGTACTCCCTGGGTAATCACATTTACAATATTGACCTACTCTCTATGCAATCCCAATCTGCAGAACTTTCGATACAAGGCTCATTGAATGGTGCACTGCTCAGTCCCCTCGGTACCCTCCTTGTCTATTCTGATGACATGGGGTTGCATAGAATTGACATCCAAACTGGCGTTGAGGAGCTCCTTATCTCCAGTACTGAAGGCACCTACTACCGACCCCTAACTTGGAGCCAAGATGATCGCTTGTTGGTTGTCCGGACTCAGAGCGGGGCAGAAGACATAGGATGGATTTGGGTAACATCCGGGGAGAAAAGCTGGCACGAGCTACCACTGCCAGCCGGATATTCAAACTATGGTTGTTCCACTGGCTGGGCCTGGTCGCCTGAAGATGCCCTTCTGGCTTTCACCGGTCTGGGCTATGGTGATGGGTGCAATCAGGTTCCCGGGCTGACCTTAATCGATCTGGAATTAAACGTCGCCCAAAACCTTGCGTTGTGCCCAGAGATTACAACTGGCCTGGAAGATGGGAGCACAATTATGGCCGGTGCTCACACTCCTGCTTGGTCACCCGATGGAATGTGGCTGGCTTTGGGGCTGGATATTCCTGCCACAGAAGCACTCGTTTTTCCTACGCAACTGGTTATGGTTCATCCGGATGGAAGAAATATTACCTATGTAACGAATAACACCGTAGGTATAGCAGATCATCCTACCTGGAGTGCAGGTGGCCTCCTCTATTATTCGCTGACTGGCGTTAGCGAAGCAGAGGATGGCGTTTACCGTTACTTCCCCACAGCCGGTGAAACCACGCGCATCATCAGTGGCAGCGCTCTACACCCACTAAGTATCTCACCTGACAGCGAGTACCTGGTTTACGAAAACGAATCTGGACTATCGGTGTGGTCGTTCACCCTTGGGCAGTCCTTACCAGTTGCTACCAACCAGGAGGAGGCGCGAACCCACTTCCTCGGCTGGATCTACGAGGAAGAACAGTGAATGGGATTGGGCTGGCTCTGTATGTGATTAAGATTCGGCTTCCTCAATAGGAACTTCAACTGTCTCCGGTTCCTCTGGTCGCCGATCGAGCATTTGCATTTGCGAGGCAATCACTTTTGTGAAGTATCGAGTCTCACCCTCATGCTCATAACGGTCTGTTTGCAGCCGCCCTTCAATGTAAACGAGGCGTCCTTTGTTGAGGTATTTCTGGCAAATTTCAGCCAGCTTCCCCCACGTTTCAACATTGAACCAATCCGTGCTTTCCTTGGTCTTTCCCTCCCGGTCGCGCCAAGTGCGGTTGACCGCCATACTAAAGGAGCAAACCTGTTTCTTAGATGGTGTATAGCGGCTCTCAGGGTCTCTCCCCAAGCGACCAATCAGTTGAACACGATTCAAGGCAGGCATCTTTTCCCTCCCTTATAATATAATACGACCCCCCTTCGGGGTCAGGTTGAACACTACACCTACAGTTTAGCGCACCTTTTTTTTCTGTCAAGTGGCAAAAAGCCGGTTTTCGAAGGTCACTCACACACTAGAGCCACCTATAACGTAATCAGGAAAAAACCATGTACATAGCAATTGAAGGCGTAATTGGTGTCGGTAAAACAACCCTCGCTCGGTTGTTACAACCCTCGTTTGAAGCGGAGTTGTTGTTGGAAATCTTCGAGGAAAACCCTTTTCTACCTAAATTCTACGAAGATCGCCAGCGATATGCCTTTCAAACCCAAATCTTTTTCCTGCTCAGCCGGTACCACCAACAGCACCGCGCGGTTCCAGAGTTGCTTACTAAAAGCGGTAACCTGATCTCCGACTACACATTTAAAAAAGATGCCCTCTTCGCCAGCACCAACTTGCATGGCGATGAATTAGAGATGTACCACCGCGTTCATGATGCCCTGGCAGAAAAAATACCCACTCCTGACCTCGTCGTGTATTTAAAAGCAAGCACAGACGTGCTTATGCACCGTATCACCCTGCGCGATCGCCCCTACGAGCGCAACATGGCTTGGACCTATATTGAAGAACTTAATCAGGCATATGACCACTTCTTTCGACAACCACCTCCTGATTCTGCCACTCTTACCATTGACACAAATAATTTAGATTTCGTTCGATATGTAGATCACTTAGAACATATCGAAATACGAATACGTCAAGCGTTAAAATTGCCGCCCTTTCAGGCAGAACTGCCGTTTGTTTCTTAGTTAAACCACAGGGAAGATACAAAGGGGGCTGCTTTTAGTCACTGTCATATCGGGGTAACAGGATATAAAATGTCGATCCCTTGTTCACTCCAGGGCTTTCCGCCCAAATGCGACCACCATGCAATTCTACAACAACCCGTGAAATCGCAAGCCCTAACCCCAACCCGCTGTAGCGGCGTGTAAGGTGATGTTCTACTTGGTAAAAATCCTTGAAGATATTTTCCAACTCCTCCTCAGGGATACCTATACCATTATCCTCCACCATTACACACACACCATGTGGTTTCGACTCCGCACAGAAAGCAATACGACCGCTGTTGGAGGTGAAGCGCACTGCGTTGCTCAAAAGGTTCGCAAAAGCCAGGGTTATTTTCTCCTCGTCAGCCCAAACCATCTGAGGAGACTCTGGCATATGGATAGTAATGCATTGGCTCTTAGCCTCTGCAGCGGGGATGATCTCATCATAGGCAGCCAACATCATCTTTTGAACGGGCACAGGTTTGCGCTGAATTTCAGCATCCCCCATTTGGAGCAAACTCAAATTCACCATGTCCTCCACTAATGAGCGCAACTTCATAGCTGAATTCAGTACCCTCGCAGCGTGTTCCGAAATCTCACCTTCCGCCTCTTCCTGGAGAAACGTCGCATATCCCATAATCACTCCCAAGGGAGTGCGTAGTTCATGTGAGGCAATAGCCAGAAAATCCCTCTTGCGCTTGTCTAACTGGTTAAGGTCGTTGTAAGCTTTTCGCAACTCTGCCAATAAGTGAGCGTTATGAATCGCCACTGCTGCCTGAGAGGCAATAACGGAGAGCACCTGCACATCATCTTCGGTGAACTCGCCCGAGTGCTTGTTCAACCCCTCTATAACCCCTGTCACTCTCTCACGAATTCGCATAGGGACGCCAATCAAAGTACGGGGTTCAATTCGCAGCTCTTCACCAATTCTTCCAAAGTGCCGTGGATCTGTTGATACATCGTTGACCACTAAAGGCCTGTTGTTACTAAATACATTGCCCGCGATGCTTCCCTCTAAGGGGACAGAAATTTGAGCCATTACTTCTGGGTTAGAGCCAGTTGCAGCAGCAAAGCGAAGTTCACCAGCCCTCTCATCGTACAGTAAAATCGAGGCTGCTTCACACTCCAGCAAATCCGCAGCTGTACGAATGATGAAATCTAGCAGAGCTTCTGCGTCCAATGTGGAGTTGATAGTAACGCTTACTTCAACCAAGCGAGCGAGCTTGCGCACCATTTGACGCATGGCTTTTAACTGGTCTCCCTCAGAAGTTTTACCTTGAGGCATATGCATGATCATAGTTTAGCATAAATTACGAGGTAAATATCCCCATTCCCGCATTGTATATTTATATCATAATAATTTATCTAATTTAATCCTCAAAGCGTGACGCCTCTATCGCCCTCCGCAAACGCTCTGTTTCGTCTTCTGTGCCATCGGTATTGATTGACCCTTTTTGTGCCATCCGAACCTCAGCAGCTTTCAATTCCGCCTGAGTAGCCCGACGTACAATGGCCCGTTTGCCACAATGGGGGTAACGTTCAAGCTTGCCCGCGAGTAGATCAGGAGACCATATACTACGCGAGTACGGCAAACCACAGCGTGGGCAGACTGCCCCACCCGAAAAGCGGTTGTACACACCCGGTTCCTGCTTGCTTCGACGCCCAAACAGTAGTGGTCCGATGGCCGAGAGCAAAACAGCCACGCCAATGCCCCCCAGCAGAGGCAACAAGATATTGGTAGTCTCGCCCCAAGCTTCTTCAGCATTAATAAATGTTCTCTCCATACGGTTCGAAACCACCTCACCACCATCGAGCAGTACACCAATTGCTACCATAACATGGCTGCCATCAGCATAGTCCGAGGTCGAAAAACTCACCTTGAAGGGCGCTTCCTTAACTGTTCCGATAACCTTGTCATCGATGAGGAAACGCACCTCGACCACATCATCTCGTCCCTCCGCTATCATCGAGAACCTTCCTTGAATCCGTCCAGTGCCAGAAGAATAACCAAAGTCGCGCCGTAGCCGTAATGCAAAGGACGGGTCTTCGGTTTGGGCTACGGAAGCACGCGGGAACACAAATAGAACAAACAGGCACAGGGGAATGATGAGGCGTTTCATATAATCTTTTTTACTTCCAACGGGTAAGGATCGTCTCACGTTGAAAGAGTTGGGTAGCAAAGCACAATAGACCGGTATCTACCACGACCAAGCCAGCAGCCATCCACATGATAATCTTTTCGTTGATAAGGATCACGCCACTGGTCTGAGCGATGAACAAACCAATCAAGGGAAGCACGAAGATTGCAGAAATCTGCTCTGCAACCCGAGGGTCATTGACACGAGAGGAAACCATAATCGCTATACAGACCCCCGCGATAGCTAACAGCGGTCCGACAGCAAATATCGCCAACAACCAGAAAGGATCAAACATTTTAGCGACAACCTCTGGTCGTTCTGCCAGTATGCGTGCACCAATGGCATACAGCAAATAGGATCCCCAGGTTGCCAATATAGCAGGTATAGCGGCAGCCAGCTCTTTCGCAGCCAACAGCTCCATGGTCGTTATAGGGGTTGCCAAGAGTGGTTCCAGTGTGTTCGTCGTTTTCTCTCCTACAATGCTGTAGGAAGCAATCGTGATAGGGATAATCACCGGCACCATCATGAAGAGGGTGAAGAACTGTGAGATGATGGCATATTGGGCACAAGCCACACCATCCAGACCGCCGCACAGCGCCGACATTCCTGGAGGCAGATCTTCTAACGAGACACCTCCCATTTCTCCTGATGTTCCGGTTGTATAGAGGGTGATCAATGGAATCACAGTGAACAGAAGAGGTAGAAAGGATACAGTAAACAAGACAAAACGATTCTTGAATACCTCTGCCCATTCTTTTCGGACGACTGCCCAGACCTTATCCATCATATGCATCACCTGCAAAGTTTGTATAACCGAATATCTTGTTCATGACTGAATTTCCTCCTTGTCAGCCTTGACCAGTTGAAGATAAACATCCTCAAGCGTACGGCGCAACTCACCAATAAACTGAATCTCAGCTCCAATCTCTACCAGGGTACGCACCAATACGGGATTCTGTTCCTCGGGGTTATCTAGGGTAACTAGTACTTTGTTATCCATAGTTTGAACGGATATCACAAAATTTAATGTTTTCAGTACCTGTATATAATTTGGTTCAAGATTCTTAAGATGGAAGACAACCGACCTGCCGTACAGCTTTCGGCGGAGGGCAGCCGGGGTATCGAGTGCCAACAAACGGGTCTTGAGCACAGCAATGCGATCACACAACCGATCGGCTTCATCCAAATTATGGGTACAAATCACGATCGCGCGGCCCTCACGTTTAAGGCTGGAGATGAACTCACGCACCAGGCGCGCCATTTCGGGATCCAGACCACTGGTAGGCTCATCTAACAGCAGCACTCGCGGCTCGTGGAGCAGTGCCCGAGCTATGGCAAGCTTCTGACGCATGCCTTTGGAAAACGTGCTTACCGGCTGATGACGTCGCTCCCATAGGTTAAGCATTCGCAGGTACTGCTCGACCTTACTGGGGACATCCTCCACTTCGTACAATCTGGCATAAAAAGCCAGGTTTCTCTCAGCGCTCAGGGCATGGTACAGACCGGGGGACTCGGGCAAAAATCCAACACATCGGCGAATATCCCGATCCTGGGAGCCTATGTTAAAACCAGCAACCTGAGCGTGCCCAGCCGTAGGAGCAATTAAAGCACCCAACATGCGGATGGTGGTCGTCTTTCCAGCTCCATTAGGCCCCAATAAACCAAATATTTCTCCCGCTTCTATGGTGAACGTAAGGTGGTCAACAGCTATAACTTCACCAAACGTTTTTACCAACCCCTCAGCAAGTATCATGTTTTCTGGCAACGTATGTGTCAAATCAGACATAGCGACTCTCTTCAATCTTCTCGCGCGTGGGCTCCACCGGGCGAATTGTGATCTCCGGCAATTTGGTTGACTGCGGCACATCCGGTGGTGGAGAAGGCGTCCTCAAGGCAAATATAATCCCTAAACTGATAAAAACCGTAATGCCTAAAAGTGCTTCCGCTATGTACATGCCCCAGACCTGCATAACGAAGTAAGCCATAGCGTTGATCGCGGTATGCCAACCAATAGCCAATAATAGCCATATCATGTTACGACGGATAAACACTTGCAAGACCAGCACAGCCGCACTGAGATGAAAACAAATGGCGGTAATACGCTCAAAGGCCCCCAATAAAACAGCGTACCATGGCAGATCCCAATACACCCTGAGCTGATTCCGAATCTGCTCAGCCATCTCCGGCGAGTAATGAGTGCTCAAACTAACATCCCGTAGCGCCAGCGCCTGAAATAAACCGTACATCGCCAGACCACCCAATATCATGGCTTCAACCCCTCCATGCCCGGCGCCAAACATCAAGGCTTTGCCCCATGACCGCGCTTCTTTTACCCAGACTCTATAGACCCCGTAACGAGCCACCTCTTCGAATACTCCCGCCGACAGTCCAAACACCAAACCCACAATCGCTGCCTGGATACCATTTTCCCCCACGGGCAAATCCAACTGGCCAATTATGGGCGATAAAACCCAAGAATTGAAAAGAAGATGAAAGACCTGTGAAACGATAAAAGTAACGCATCCAATACCAAACAATCGCCACGCAAGCCCTGATCGCCGGGCAAGAAAGACACCCAAGCCCAAGGGTATAGCCATCATCAATAAGGGATTTAAAAAACGAACAAAAACATCCATGGGGTTCTCTCTAGGCAGACCTGGAACCAACGGCTATTTTATCGCAATTATTCACGCCTAGTACCAGTTACCCGGCACGTTTCACGTGAAACACATCGGGAGCTTATCCTTTATCCAATCCACTCGAACACAGGATTGAAATCACTTTGCTCATAAAATGAAAAAGGTAACAAGGAAAATGATCAGGCCTACAATTCCACCTATTACCAGCAAGATGCGTAGTACTAACCCGGCCTCAGTCATCCCGTATTGGGTACGATAAGGGTCAACATAAGGTGGAAGGGTAGCATCTCTTTTCCGGGCACTGGCGGGCCGCTTGAAGCGGATACGATTGTTGTCGAATTTTTCGACCAATTTCCAACCCGCCAATGACTCCTCTTCTCTTAACCGTTCAACTACCCCTGGCTTCTTAAACTCCCCTGTGACCGAACGAACGATTTTGAATTCCCAATCATCTTCTAGTTCTTTACCATCATACCTGGTCATCTCTTCTTCCTCTTCCTTTTTCTTTCGCTCTGCCTCTGCATGCGCAGCAACATACGCCCCGGACATAAGTATCCTCCAAATCGTTTATACTACCGATACTCATGCTAATCCCCCAACCCCATTGAAAGAACTGATGGGGATAGGGGATACACAACCGAAATAGTATGGTTTAGCTTTATTCCTCGGGGACTCCTACATTCTGAGCCAATGAAACCATACCGCTAAGCCCTCCAAGGTTCATGGTCTCCACCGCACTGCTGGGCACAATCACCAGAGCGCCCTTCTCTTTTAATCCCTCGAAAAGCATGTTCATTGCCCGTAAGTGAAGGGCAGTAGGATTATCTTTATAGGCCTCCGAGGCTTTAGCGAAAGAGTGGGCAATCTGTTTTTCGGATTCACCCAAAATCACGCGTGCCTGACGTTCCCGTTCAGCCTGCGCCTGCCGCGACATTGCGTCTTCCAAATCCTGCGGGATGACAATATCACGAATTTCAACCGATTGCACCGTAATACCCCAGGGAGTGGTACGATCATCTATAATCCGCTGAAGTTCTGCGTCCATCTTAGCGCGTCCAATTAATATATCTGCTAGGTCCTTCTGACCAATAACCTCGCGCAGAGCGGTTTGGGCTGCCCAGGCAATGGCGGTGTTATAATCTTCCACCTCTAAGGCTGCTTTCTCAGCATCCCATACCAGCCAGAAAAGCACTGCATCTACATCCACAGGGACTGTGTCCTTAGTAAGTGTCTTTTCCGCACTGAATGGGGTTACCATCACCCGATGGTCAATCCAGCTCGGCACAGTATCTATGATGGGAACGATCCAGAACAGACCGGGGCCATATAGACCACAGAACTTTCCAAAGCGTAAAACAACGGCCTTCTCCCACTGCAGGGCAATCTTAAGTCCAAACAGGACATAAAGCCCCAGCAAAATCATCACTGTCACGAAAGTACCTATGATGAGATCACTTGCCCTAAAATGGAGCAATACTGGTACGCCAATAACCGCTATGACATAGATAATGCCAGAAATCGCACTGGCAACGCCATTCAAGCGGATGCCACTTAGCTCGGCCCGGGGCCGAGGTATTTGAATATCTAATCTTCCAGCCATAATGCACCTCGTTTTATTCTATATGTTCTGGTGGTGGTGAGCCTTGCTCTTTCCATTGTCTCAAGTAGTGCTCAAACACCTTCTGTACTTTTTCGGCAGAATATTCCAATCGAGCCGCCTCGTTCAAGTAGTGACGAGTTATCCACTCCAGATCGTGGCGGCGAAGGAGCTCCGAATTTTCTTCCGTGGGTTGCTCTAAGATATATGTGCCGCGTCCATGTTGTGTGGAGATTAAACCTTCTTCATCTAGCTGACGGTAAGCACGAGCAATCGTGTTGAAGTTCACCCGTAAGTCGGTAGCCACTTGCCGTACCGTAGGAAGTTGATCACCAGGGCGCAGGACCCCGGTCGCCACCAAATGTTTTATTTGGTCCATAATTTGGATGTAGATAGGCACCTTCGAACGAAAATCCAATTCAATCTGCATGCGCTTTCCTTAACCAACAAATTTGTATCATTGTGCAATTGTCTCTTTGTATGATTGTATTATTGTATCTTTGTATAATTGTACACAAGAGGAGGTTTTTGTCAAGAGGGAATTTGGTCTTAGACCTCCCGCGGGTCCTCAGGATGAGGTAATGCCAAATATCGGGAGCAAGCGACATTTCCTTCGATTTGCTTTATATCTCCAAATACTTCTAAACGTCTGACCATCTGATAAGCCATTCCCGGTCATCGCAATTATTTCTCACAACGAAAGACCAGCAATTGTCATCACCCGCGCCGCGTGGTAGAATGCAAAACAGAATAGGTTTTTTCATTCAAACTTGGAGGTACTCAGCATGGAACAACAAACAGGTACCTTAAAGCTTAAAAGAGGATTGGCTCAGATGCTAAAGGGTGGCGTGATCATGGACGTGGTCACCCCCGAACACGCCCGTATCGCCGAAGATGCCGGAGCTGTTGCCGTGATGGCCTTAGAGCGCGTCCCAGCGGACATCCGCGCCCACGGTGGTGTAGCACGCATGAGCGACCCAGGCCTCATCGAAAAAATTATGGAGGAGGTTTCAATTCCTGTCATGGCCAAGGTACGTATTGGCCACTTCGTTGAAGCTCAAATTCTGGAGGCTATGGGTGTGGATTACATTGACGAATCGGAGGTACTCACGCCGGCTGATGAGGAGCACCATATCAACAAGCATCTCTTCAACGTTCCTTTTGTGTGCGGTTGTCGCAACCTCGGTGAGGCCCTCCGCCGTATTGGTGAAGGCGCAGCCATGATCCGCACAAAAGGCGAGGCGGGAACAGGTGACGTGGTAGAAGCTGTGCGGCACGCCCGCGCGGTGTTGGGTGAAATCAAACGCTTGCAAAACATGCCTCTCGAGGAGTTAATGACCTATGCCAAACAAATCGGGGCTCCATACGAATTAGTCCTCGAAACGCGCGAGCTGGGACGATTGCCAGTGGTCAATTTCGCTGCCGGGGGCATCGCGACTCCCGCCGATGCATCCATGATGATGCAACTGGGTATGGATGGCGTGTTCGTTGGTTCAGGAATCTTCAAGTCAGGAGACCCCCCCAGACGGGCTGCTGCCATCGTCAAAGCTGTCACCCACTACAACGACCCGGAAATCTTGATAGAGGTCAGCAGAAATTTAGGTGAGCCTATGGTCGGACGCCAGATATCCGACATCCCAGAACCTGAACGCATCGCCGATCGTGGATGGTGATCGGCCTATCTATCCATGCCAAATCCCAAGCTGCATCAAAGAATGGATATGCGTTTTTCTGCATAAGATTTTCGAATTTACCATAACCCACCACGGTAAATGTCACTACGACAAAACTTTCTCCATTGTAGACCACCATGAAAATTGGCGTATTAGCGTTACAAGGCGACTTTATTGAACACATTCAAATATTGCGACATATAGGTGTTGAAAGTTGTGAGGTACGCCTCCCAGAGCATTTGCTGAATCTGGACGGGCTAATCATCCCCGGAGGGGAATCCACCACTATAGGCAAGCTGGCGTCAGATTACGGACTACTGGAACCACTGCGCGAGTTCGGACAGAAAAAGGCTATCTGGGGTACCTGCGCGGGTGCGATCATGCTTTCCAAAGACACCCATAACAGTCAGCCTCTCTTGGGGCTGATGGACATTACCGTGAAGCGCAATGCGTTTGGCCGACAGGTAGATAGCTTCGAAGTCTTTCTCAATATCCCCGCGTTGGAAAAAGTTGATCCCGAGAAACGCCCCTATCATTGTATATTTATCCGTGCCCCCCTGATTGATTCAGTTTACGGAGAAGGAGAGGTCATAGCCACACTTCCCGATGGGCGGATCGTAGCCGCGCAACAACGTCAACTGTTGGCAACTGCCTTCCATCCTGAACTCACCACAGACAATCGCTTCCACCGCTACTTCCTATGGTTGACTGGAAAATAGAATAGATGGTACGCACTTTCAATCTATTAGACCTTCCCTTACTTTACAGATATCGGACACAGGGATTGTGCCTGGACAACACATTCTTGCTAACTTGGGGCTCGACCTTGTTTCCAATCGGGGCAATCCTGGGTGCTCTCCTGCCATCCACTGGAGTGTTTACCTACCTGGCGGTAAACGAAGACAAAGCTGATCAACCCCTGCTTGTGCAAGCAGCTCATAGCGCTGGTTCCGCGCTTGCCCGATTGACATTTATCGCTCCACACAATGTTTTAAACTCTTCAGCTCTATCCAGACTCTTAGAACATATCGCCACCCAATTCGGCAGCCGGGGAGCGTATAACCTGATAGCCGAAGTCGAAGAAAAATCCAGTGTGTTCGAGGCATTGCATCAGAACCACTATTCAATTTATGCCTGGCAGCGCTTGTGGAAACTATCCGACAGCTATCCCACCGAATCCTGTGAACCCTGTTGGCGTCCAGCCACTGACGATCATATGACCAATATCCGTCAGCTTATCGCCGATCTGGTACCCGGCATGGTCAAACAAATTGAGCTCCAGCCCGAAAGTCCCTCGAATGGCTGGGTAATCCGTAAAGACAATGAGTTGCTGGCATACGTTAATCTCAGGTACGGTCCGCGCGGCATCCTGGCTCAACCCTATATTCACCCAGAAGCTGACCTGGAATGCTCCCACTTGAGTAATCTGTTCAGCACTATACCTAACCCCCTTAACCGCCCAGTTTACATCAGCGCGCGTTCCTACCAGGCATGGCTAGATCCAATGCTTGAGGACATCAATGCTGAACCCGGGCCCCTTCAGGCGGTCATAGTAAAAAGGCTAGCCGCAACCATCCCGGTCCGGCAACCAATCAGCTTGCCTTCGCTGGAAGATGGTCGACCTGAAATTTCAACCCCCATAACCCATATCAGTAACAAAAATTCGCCCGTGTCTTATGACAAAACGACGTATAACCGATGATTTGCACGCCCTTTTAAGTGTGCTACCCCAAGATATCAAACAAGCCGTCGAGAAGCTTAACGATAACGACAACCTACTAGAAGTAATCCTCGACCTGGGGAGAATACCTACTGCTCGTTTCACTCACAGCGAGGTTGTATTGAGAGATATCGAGGTGAGCCGTGAGGACATTGATTATGTCACTGAGCGAATCGGCGAATTTGACGCCGATAACCGTGCCGGTCTGGAGCGCACACTGCACCGCATTGCAGCCATTCGCAACCGGCACGAGCACATTGTAGGACTCACCTGCCGTGTGGGACGCGCGGTGTACGGCACAATTGACATCATCCAGGATCTCATCGAAAGTGGCAAAAGCCTACTATTATTGGGTCGGCCTGGTGTGGGTAAGACAACTATGCTGCGCGAGACCGCGCGCATCCTGGCGGAGAACAAACGAGTAGTTATCGTAGATACCTCAAACGAGATCGGTGGTGATGGTGATGTTGCCCACCCAGCCATTGGACGAGCGCGTCGCATGCAAGTACTTGCCCCCTCTTTTCAGCATGAGGTGATGATCGAGGCGGTAGAAAACCACAATCCCGAGGTTATCGTCATTGACGAGATCGGGCGTGAGCTTGAGGCTCTGGCTGCCCGCACTATTGCCGAGCGTGGTGTACAGCTCATTGGCACCGCACACGGTAACACCCTGGAGAACCTGCTGCTTAATCCCACTCTCTCCGATCTGGTAGGAGGCATTGAGTCTGTCACCCTTTCGGATGAGGAAGCCCGTCGGCGCGGAACACAGAAAACTGTACTGGAACGTCGAGCCCCTCCCACCTTTGACATGCTCATCGAAATCCAGACACGCGATCGCCTGGCAGTCCATCTCGACGTGGCTGCCGCAGTGGATGCACTTCTGCGGGGCTATCCCCTGCAACCTGAAATACGGTACCGCAATGAGGACGACGAGATCAGCATCGAAAAGAGCCTCACAACCCCTGCATACGCTCATGCCCCCACCAGTGGCTTACGTCGTCAAAGTAGCACTTGGGAACATCCTGAGGAAATACCAACCTCACTACAAACCAGCGAAGAGATGCTCACCGCCCGCAAACCGATTCGCATCTATCCCTTCGGCGTGGAACGTAATCGTTTGAGAAAAGCCATCCATAGCCTTGGCGTTCCTGCAGTTTTGGTGGATGATGCCAGCCAAGCACAGGTATTAGTTACTCTGCGTACCCACTACCGCAAACGCAGACGGGCTATAAAAGATGCCGAAAGGCACGGAACGCCGATTTACGTGCTGAGATCTAACACCGTACACCAAATGGAACGCTTTCTATGTGATTACTTTAACCTCCAAGAAGATAAGCCCGAGGATAAAAACATTCAGCACACGATACAAGAAACCCAGGCCGCCATCGAAGCTGTGCTCAATGGGGAACGATGGGTAGAGCTTCCCCCAGCATCCAGCTATATCCGACGCTTGCAACATGAGATGGCGCGGGAAGCCCAGCTAACCTCTCACTCATATGGAAAAGATCCCAACCGTCGCGTCCGCATCTTCCGTGAATGAGGTGTTATAGGACATGTTCGTTACACTAGAAGGCCCTGAGGGTAGTGGTAAGACCACACATATATCACCCCTGGCTGCTTTCCTCCGCCAACAAGGGTACAAGGTTTTCACAACCCGCGAACCTGGAGGCACATCCATCGGTGACCAGATACGCAAAGTAATACTGGACCAAAACAACACGGAGATACACCCACGTACCGAAGCATTGCTGTTGCAGGCTTCCCGCGCTCAATTGGTCGAGCAAGTCATCCGCCCACACCTCAAAAAGGGCTTTCTGGTGATCAGCGATCGCTATGCAGATTCAACCATAGCATACCAGGGTTACGGACACCAGATTAACCTCCAGCAATTGCAGATTATCATCTCCTTTGCAACGGGAGGCCTCAGACCAGATTTAACCGTCCTGTTGGATATAGAAGCAGAAGAAGGTCTACGGCGGCGTACCAACGAGGGAAACTGGAATCGGCTTGATGCCCAAAACCTGGCCTTTCACCAACGTGTTCGTGAGGGGTATCTACAACTGGCCAAAAACGAACCTGAGCGCTGGGTGATCATTAACGCCAGTCGGCCAATCAATCAGGTTCAAGCAGACATCCGGCGGGTTATTCTGGAGCGGTTAAAGTTAGAACCAGTAACACAACCAATAAACCATTAAAAATCATAATCATCCCCAAAACCCCCCTCATCACCCCCCAAATCTGGAATGGCTTCTTCTATTTCATCGGGGCTTTGGCCAGCTTCCAAACGATCCACCACCTCTTCAAATTCCGGCCCCAATTCCTCGCCCATCTCCCTACCCATCTTACGCATCATCCGTCCCAATGCGCGGGGGTCATCCTCCAGTCCCTCCAAAGCATCGGGATCAGCAAAATCTTCCAAATTCTCCAATCGGCTCTCCTCTGAACGCAGGAAACGTATGCGTCTGATCCACCTTCGGACATTATCGCTGTTACAATGGGTACATCGCACCTCACGCTCGCCATACTCGTTATAGGATATATAAACCACGAAGCGGCGTTTACAATCTAAACAACGAAAGTCATAAGATGGCATACCCTACCTCCAAAAATAGTTCTTTCCGCTATTATAATCATTGGAAAACAAGAATACCATGAAAGACAGCCCTACCTCAACATTTAACCCCTGTTTCCCCCTGCCCCTCCTGGTGGTCATATCTGGACCCTCTGGAGTAGGTAAAGACTCTGTCCTGAATAGAATGAAAGAGCGGGACCTGCCTTTCCATTTTACTGTCACAGCCACCACACGTCCACCGCGGGCTAATGAAAAACACGGCAGAGATTACTACTTCATCTCTCAAGACAAATTCGCTGAAATGATCGAACAGGACGAATTACTAGAATACGCCATCGTGTACAACGATTACAAGGGCATCCCCAAATCCCAGGTGCGCCACGCACTAGAGAGTGGGAAAGATGTCATTATGCGCATTGATGTTCAGGGAGCTGAAACCATTCGAAAGCTGTGCCCGGAGGCAGTCCTCATATTCCTCACCACGCAAAATGAAGAAGAGCTCGTGCAGCGGTTAAAGGCACGCAGGACCGAATCATCCGAAAGCCTCAAGCTCCGCATTGCCACTGCCCGTCAAGAGCTCAAGCGGATTGATATGTTCGACTACGTAGTGGTCAACCGTCACAACTGCCTAGACGAAACGGTCGATACCATCCTGTCAATCATCCAAACCGAACATCATCGGGTAAAGCACCGTAGAGTGACCCCATGACTGAATCACCTTACCTCCCTACCAGCCCTTCCGAGAGTTCTCACGCGGAATTTCCACCTGCTAGCCCACCTGAACATCCAGCCACCCCGAGCCAAGTCACCGTCGAGTTCCCCCGCCTGAGACCTTACGTAACCTACACCATCCTCGGCTTCACCATCCTGGTCTATGTCCTGCAACTTATCAGCCAATATGCCCTGGGCTACGACCTGCCAGGAATCATGGGCATGAAGATCAACGAATACATCGCTACAGGTCAGTATTGGCGATTGCTCACCCCGGTACTTCTACACGGTTCACTCTTACACATCGGCTTCAATATGTACGCTCTATACGCCATTGGTCCCAGTATAGAACAATACTTCGGCCATGGCCGTTTCCTGATCCTCTACCTGTTGAGCGGTTTTGCGGGCAATGTGATCTCATTATTATTCTCTGCCGCCCCGTCTTTGGGATCTTCAACTGCTATCTTCGGTCTATTTGGCGCTCAGGGGATCTTCATCTATCTCAACCGTCAACTCTACGGGCAACGGGCACGGAGCATCCTCACCCGCATCATTTATTTAGCCGTTATCAACCTGATTATTGGCCTCTCGCCCGGGATTGATAACTGGGGGCACCTTGGTGGTTTGATAGGTGGCGTTGCCTTCACCTGGTTCGGTGGACCCAAATTAAAACTTACTGGTCTATACCCCCACCTAGCCCTGGATGACGAACGCCGGACTAGCGAGGTGTTGAATGCCACCTTTCTGGTGGGAACCCTTTTTGCCCTACTGGCAGCCGGAAAATTGCTTCTCGGCCCTTGATACTTTGATAACGTTTCTTAGGGGGTTGCCTACAACAAATCTGGCTGATCGAAGTCATCGCCTGGCTTGCTATCCCCACCAGCTTCTACATCCCCTATAAATTCCATATCTTCTAACTTCAAGCGCACCCACAGCAACAAGACATGCCCCTCACCTGTTTCTACATACCGTGCAGCGGCAATTGGTGCATTACATAGATAGCCTCCCGAGGCACGAAATTCAAGGTGTATCGATTGACCTTTACTCCATGCCCGGTAACAACGCTCGACAAGCGCAGGTCCATTGAATGTCCGCAAGTGCGTCACCACAATGTTTTCTAACTTTGGGCTTTCATTCAGCCCTAATATCCACTGCTCGTTCGAAACCTTAAAAGTGGGAGGCGGTCCTTCAATGATAGCTATCTTATCTTCCATGCCGTCTAAACCTAAGGGTGCTGGGGGCTCCCCCCACGAATCATACCATACTCTGCACACCCCCCTGGGCAAAATCGTGTACAATTATTCCCAATACACGGTGAGGTACAGCAGGCAATCCTGGGTGAACACGCCCAGCTAACACCCTTCGTTCCTCATCGGAACACATTAGGAGGCATTCATGTATCACCGCATAATCATCGTGGGAAACCTGGGCCGCGATCCTGAGATGCGCTATACCCCTTCTGGGCAAGCGGTCACTAACTTTTCCGTAGCAGCGAATAGACGCTATACTGCTTCCAGCGGTGAAACCGTTGATGAGACCATCTGGTTCCGTATCTCAGCCTGGGGACGTCAGGCAGAGATATGCAACCAATATTTACGGCGCGGTAGCCGGGTGCTGGTTGAGGGCCGTTTGGTTCCCGATCTGCAAACAGGGGGGCCAAGAACATTCACCCGCCAAGATGGTACAGCCGGTGCATCCTTCGAGGTCAACGCTCAAGTTATCCGCTTTCTCTCCACCCGCGCCGAGGACGAGGCCGCAGCTGAAGGTGTAGTAGCAGGCCCAACCGAAGAAGAGGGCGAGATTCCCTTCTAAAAACAGTAGAATGCCTGGAATTTAGACTGTACTTTCCCTTATCGAAAAGGGCAGATGCCGCACGAATGGTGACCGTCCTTCACTATAATAACCGCAAGGATATCCACATGTCGGAAACAAATAAAAGCCCAAAATTGCCACCTCTACAAATTCCCCCCGAACTAGAACCAGCATACGTCAACCTGGCGCGCATCATGCACTCATCTACCGAAATGCTGGTGGATTTCGCCCGCTTTCTACCTGGCATGCAAGCCCCCCTGGTCACCAACAGGATAATCCTTTCTCCGCTGAGTGCTAAACTGCTCCACCGAGCGTTAGGGGAGAACCTGGCAAAGTTCGAGTCAACCTTTGGCGAGATCCAGATCCCTAGCGGCCCCTCCCTGGCAGATCAGCTTTTTCGCCCGCATCACCCTCCAAGCAAACCCCCAGATTCCGACTCCGAATAAACCCATGGAAAAATTAGAAACCATCTGTGAACAAATCCATATAGCGTTTGAGGCAAGCACCGCGGCGCGCGATCAGGCGTTAGCCCTCTCTCGAACCCTAACCCGTCATTGCGCCAATGCTATCCGTGCAGTACACCGCCAAGAGGGCACAACGGCTCACCAATACATCGAAAAGGCCACCCACATTGTCAGCCAACTGCGTTCCGAATTGGCTGACTATCCAGACCTGTATTACGCGGGTTATACCCAGGCTGCGCTGAAAGAATACGTTGAGGCTTGTATTGTCCATGCGCTGGTGAACAACCATTCCATTCCAACACCTGAAAACCTAAAGGTGGAGTATGCTACCTATCTACAAGGACTGGCTGAATCTGTGGGAGAACTGCGTCGTCGCTGCCTGGATATCCTCCGGCACGGTTATTCCGACGAAGCTGAGAGGTTGCTCATCAACATGGACGATATCTACAACGTCCTGGTTACTATGGACTACCCCGAAGCAATCACTGGAGGTCTGCGCCGTCTTACCGACATCGTCAGAAGCATCAACGAACGCACGCGAGGTGACCTCACCCACAGTTACAGACAAGGGCAACTAGAAACGGCACTAAAACGTCTTGAAGATCGGTTAAATGCATCCTGAGCAACTCCCTATCCAATGCGTCCCATTCGCGTCTCTGAAATCAGCACATACTTATACTGCCACCGGGCATGGTGGTACCGTCGCCAGGGGGTTGAACCCGAAAATCAAGAAGAGCTTGAAGCTGGTCAAATCCTACACTACCAGCATGGCAGAAGTGTCAAAGCTCTCGATATTCTTCGCTTGATGGCGTTTTGCCTCTTTTTCCTGGGTTTCATATTACTGGTTATTTCCATAATGTCTCGGGCTTTATAAGGCAGTAATAAGCCGTGACCCCACTTATATCTATCGCCTTAATATTGTTAGCCATTGCGCTCTTTATCCTGGCCGCTTGCCGCCAACGGGCAATTGGCCTCCCTAAAGGACGGGTGATTTACTCAGACACTCGCGGCTGGAGCTCAGTAGAGAAACCTCTTTACGATGCTGAGTTGATGTTGACCGGTCGTCCTGATTACCTGGTGAAAGAAAAAGAGGTTGTCATACCAGTGGAAGTAAAATCTACTCCCATAAGAGACACCCCTTATGATGGGCATATCTATCAACTGGCTGCTTATTGCCTGCTGGTACATCGCGTTATGGGCAATCGCCCACCTTATAGCCTCCTCCATTACCCCAATAAGACATTTGCCATTGATTACACAAATGAATTAGAAATTTCCTTGTTGAAGATATTGGCTGAAATACGTCAAGCTGAAAAAAGAGATACACTATCCCGATCTCATAACAGCTCCACACGATGTAATGGCTGCAGCTTTCGAAGTGTATGCGACCAAAAAATATAGCCGACTCTGCCCATCTTTCCCAAGGGGCCTCAACCCAAATCAGCCACACTCCCAAACCAGGAATTCATCCACTATAATTGACAAAATGAAAAAGTCTCCCGGTAGGCCCAAGAGCATTGCAATACTGGCGCACCCCAAAGTACAGGCTGCCAAAGAAGAAGCCGAGCGTATCGCTGCATATTTAATTACTCAGAGGGTCCGTACTGAGTACGGTTTACTTGACGATAAAAGTCTCTGCCAGCGGGTTACAGAAAAGGAGTTCGAACTGATAATTGCCATCGGTGGGGATGGGACTATGTTGCGTGCCAGCCACTTATGCGCACCCCTCGGAATACCTATCCTGGGAATCAACATGGGGCGTTTTGGCTTTCTCATTGAGGTTGGCATCTCACAATGGCCGGAAGTGTTACCCAAAATAATACAAGGTGATTTTTGGTTAGAACAACGCATGATGTTGTGTGCAGAACAATGGCGCAACGATCAACTGCTCGGTAGTTGGGATGTGGTAAACGAAGCAGTGGTCAGCCGTGGTCGAATATTACGCCCCGTCCACCTGACCGCGTATGTGGACAGCCTCTTGCTCACAACATTCGTTGCCGACGGTTTGATAGTTTCCACTCCGACAGGTTCTACTGCTTATGCGCTGGCTGCGGGAGGGCCTGTCTTACCCCCCAACCTGCGAAATATCCTGCTCGTACCCGTTGCCCCCCATCTTTCCGTTGATCGCGCCGTCGTGCTGTCTGAAGGTTCTTATGTCAGTATATCGGTACACACAGACCACCACGCCGTGCTCAGCTTAGACGGCCAAGACCCTATCGAACTGGCAGACGGAGACCGGGTAGACGTACGGGCTAGCGAGCACACCATCCATTTCGCCCGTCTGCAAGACCCAGGCTACTTCTACCGCATCTTGACTTCCTACATGAACCAACGCCCCTCCAGAGGACATTCCTCATGAATACCGAAACAGCTCCTCTTTGCTGCGTTTACCACCCCAAACAACAAACATTGCTGCGATGCAACCGTTGCGAGCAGCCGATTTGCTCACAATGTGCTGTACTGACCCCCACAGGTTACCGCTGTAAAGAATGTATCAATCGCCAACAAAAATCCTTCGACACCGCTCGTTGGTACGATTTTCCCCTCTCCATCCTGATTGCCGCCTCGCTTTCATATGTGGGCAGCCTGATAGCCTCCCGGCTTGGTTGGTTCACTATCTTCATAGCCCCAACTGCAGGTATCATAACCGCTGAGGCCATTCGTTTTACTGTCCGCAAGCGACGATCAAAGACCCTCTTCAGATTATCAACCATCGCCGTATTTTTAGGCGGCCTGCCCATACTAGCAATTACCCTGCTGACTGGAAACCTGTGGGGCTTTCTGTGGCCCAGCGTCTACGCCTTACTGGTATCTTCTTCCGTCTATTACCGGTTAATTGGGATAAAACTATAATCGTCCTATGCTTACTGAACTACGTATCCAGGATTTTGCCATCATCGATCAGCTTGAATTGAGCCTGGGTGCCGGCCTGATCACCTTCACAGGTGAAACCGGGGCGGGCAAATCAATCATCATTGACGCCCTGGGCACCCTGCTAGGTAGTTGGGTGGACATCACCATGATACGCACAGGCGCTGATCGCTCTATCATTGAAGGCACTTTCTACCCTAACGCAAACATACGTGCTCCTATACACGAAATCCTAAAACGCGAAGACCTGTTGGATGATCCAGATCACCTGATCTTGGCGAGGGAAATCCGTCGTTCCAAACGCAACATCGCACGCGTAAACGGTCACAGTGTAAGTCTTGCACTAATGCGCGAGCTGGGTGAATATCTGGTGGACATCCATGGTCAATCCGAACACCTCTCCCTGCTGCGTGTCCCTCAACATCTAGAACTGCTCGACCGATACGCTGAATGCGAGCCCCAACTTGAAGACTATCGACAAACATATCAAAAACTGAAGGACACACATCGAGCATTAAATACCCTCAAAAAGCTTCAAGAAGAAACCGCCCGTCAGATTGACCTGCTCAACTACCAGATAAACGAAATCGAAACCGCCAAACTAAGACCAGGTGAAGATGATGAATTGCTCGTGGAACGAAACCGCCTGTCAAATGCTGAAAGCCTCGTATCACTTATTCAAAAAACACTGATGGCGCTCGATGAAAGCACTCCCCAATCATTAGCATTCACAGACTTGCTTGGGCAGGCAGTCGAAAACCTGCTTGCCTTGAGTCGCATCGATCCCTCTCAAAAAGAGATTGCCCAACGAGCGCAGAATCTCTCAGATACACTCACCGACCTGACCCATGATCTGCGTAACTACCTGGAGACCATTGAGTTCAACCCCAGCCGTCTGGAGCAAGTTGAAGAACGTATCAACTTGATACAAGACCTCAAGCACAAATACGGCAATTCTATCCACGAGGTGTTAGCCTTCGCAGACCAAGCCCGAAAAAAGCTAGAAACCTTTACCACCGCTGAAGAACGTCAGGTAGAACTTCAAGTCAGAGAAGAACACCTGCTCAATGATTTAACCGAAAAGGGTTTAGCCCTCTCCAAGAAACGTCACACTACCTCAGATGTGCTCTGCCGTTCGATCGAACAAGAACTGGCCGATCTCCGTATGAGCGGTACCCGCTTCGGCGTGGATATTCAAATGACCTCCGACCCAAATGGGGTGCCATTACCCGACGGCAAGCGTGTGGTTTTTGGTCCCCATGGGTTTGAACATGTAGAATTTCTTGTCGCTCCAAACCCGGGGGAAGGCCTCAAACCCCTGACAAAAATTGCTTCAGGCGGTGAGACATCCCGATTGATGCTGGCTCTCAAACATGTGTTAGTGCAAGCAGACCAGACCCCAACCCTGATATTTGACGAAATAGATCAGGGAATTGGAGGGCGCGTAGGTGCCACAGTGGGGTTAAAACTATGGACGCTCGCCCGACAACATCAGGTGCTTTGCGTTACCCATCTGCCACAACTGGCTGCTTACGGCGATCAGCACTACCACGTACACAAACTGGTGCAGGAAGGACGCACAGTTACCCGCCTGGAATCCCTGAGTGGAGAATCCCGAGTCCTTGAATTAGCTCAGATGTTAGGTGATATCAGTGAAGGAACCCTTCGCTCAGCTCATGAACTCTTACAAACCGTTCAGACTCAAACCACAAACCTGTCAATCGGCTCTACCGAGACCTAATGTTCTAGATATTCTTTTCGCTTCATCTTCGCCCTGTCACTACGTCAACAACATATAGCTTTATGAGCACATTGCGGATTCTGATGCTAGGCCCACCCGAGGTGTATCTTGGCGAAAAAATGTTGAACATCCGCCGCTTGCCTCCAAGGGGCATACTCTATTACCTGGCGGAGCGCGGATCTCCACTAGACCGAGATGAACTCATCAATTTGCTGTCCGACGAGGAGAAGTCCTCAGAAAAGGCGCGCTTGGTTTTTCGTCAGGCACTTCATAGGTTAAAGCGTGAACTTCAAGATCCCACTTTGCTAATTACCGACACCCAGGTAGTCACGTTGGACTGGAAGCGAACGTACGTGGATGTCCTCGAGTTCCGTCAGCTACTCAAGCAAGTCAATCCGCACCTTACCGGGTTGACAAAAAACCAACCCCTTCCTCATTGGATCGTACACGCCTTACATCAGGCTGTAGACCTCTGGCGAACCCCAGCATTCCTTCCCGGAGCCAAGATTCCTGAAACAACTACAATGGAACTCTGGTTCACTTTTACAGAAAGTGAGCTCACCAAACAGCGATTAAGACTTCTGGAGAGCCTATCTGCACACCATGAATCCGTTGGGCATATCGAACAGGCTATTAATTTCGCTGAACAAGCCCTTGTAGAAAATGTGTGGAATACCGATCTTCATACACGTTTAACACACCTTTGGAGACAATCCCCAAATCCAAGGACTGCCTGGGAACATTACCGGAAACTAAAAGCAAAACTACAGACTCAAATTGATCCAGATGTAATGCAGGAGATTACCGACCTCTATAAGCGCATTCAGAAGACTCCCGCTTCTCAAAAAACCGCCAAGCCTTTAGATTTCACTTTGCTCCCTACAATAGATGCTCCTTTTGTTGGCAGGCACAAGCTCCTCTCTCATCTACAAGCCAGATATCAAAAGGATGGTTGTACGATCATCTTAGGTCCCAGTGGGATGGGGAAAAGTCGCCTGTTGAAAGAGTTCAGCCACCGCCTCACAGATAACCAAAACGTCCTGCTAACCCGCTGTCATCTCACCGAGCGTGATGTGCCATTCCATCCATTTATCAAACTACTGCGTCAAGATATTCAACCCCGGTTCTGGCATAATCTGTCCCCCACTTCTTGTGTCTCACTTTCATACCTTTTGCCAGAACTGGCAGATCTGACCCCAGAAACAGCAAAAACAACCGGTAACAAAGAACAAGTCCCTGACGCCCTTCAGCAGCTCTTCAAACTGCTTCATCGGGAAAACAGATTGATATTATGTTTGGAAGATGCTCAATGGGGGGACAAAGAAACCCTGGAAACCGTAGAATTGCTTATCAACCGTGCACCATTCACGCAAGGCGCCATGTTGATCCTCACTGCTCGTGCCGAAGTTGAAAACCCTCAGATAAAAGAACTGCAGCAAACCGTTCAACAGAACCCCCGACATCACGTAATTCACCTGCCCCCCTTCGAATTCGAGGAGACACAGGTGCTCATCATGGGGGTTTTTCAACGCCAACCTTCTGACGAATTTACCCAAACCCTACACCAACGAAGCGGTGGCAACCCTTACTTCTTACTAGAACTTCTTTACGCTATTATTCAATCAACAACAGCTCCTGATATATCCATCCCTCCTCCAGCACTGACCATTCCAGATAGCATACATTACACCATCCAAGAATATATCTATCACCTTCCAGCAATTGCCCAGCGCATGCTGGAAATCCTGACTATCTCCACCTTCGACTGCACTCCCGCACTCCTAAGTCTGGCGCTGGCTCGACCCGTAGAAGAGCTTCAACCCCTCTTAGACTCTCTATGTTCCCAGGCCTTGCTCACCGCGGAAAAAAACGAAATTGGGGCGACAATGATCCGCTTCAAACCAGGTCCTCTTAGAGAATGCCTTCTGAAGGATATTTCTCCCCAACGGAAAACAGAATTACACCTGATTTTAGCCCGTACATTGGAAACTCTGCTAAAGGAAAATACCGAACCACAGGCAGCTACCCTGGCATTGCATTACGAAGAAGCCGAACACCTCCACCGGGCATTCAAATACCAGGTTCAGGCTGGTCGGCATGCCCGAACATTGGGCTCATCCTCGGAGGCCAGACGGGCGTTCAATCACGCCCAACAGTTGATAGACCAAATAAGCCCACCGTTATCAAACGCAGAAATCTACGATATGTATTCTGAATGGAGCAATCTATTGCTTGAACTGAATGAACCTGTCTTGCTACGCAAGGTCAACACCCAACTGTTGAAGATAGGCCAACAACAGGATAACCCCTGGTTTATCGGCACAGCCCTATCCAGATTTGGTGATGCCTGCCTGGTAGAAAGTCAGTTCTCAGAAGGCATTAAAAACACTGAAAGGGCAGATACGTATTTACAGACCGCAAATCAGCCAGTCAGCCATATCCAGAATGCCATCAGACGTGCGGAATGTCTCTACCTGATGGGACAAGTAGACAAAGCTATTCAAACATTAGAGAAAGCCCAAGAACAAACCAACGACCTTCCCGACGAACCTAAAATAAAAAGTTTACAAGCCAAAACCCACTCTCACCTGGGAATGGCTTACACCCTGCTCGGTCGTCCCGGCGATGGCCTAGGATACCTTTCTCGTGCTCTGGAAACTTTTATACTCGAAAACCACACTTATGACGCCCTCACATCTCAAGCAGCTTTGGCTATCACTCACATCCTCCTGAGCAACTACCAGGCTGCTAATAAAATATGCCAGGAAGGTATCGAACAAGCTGAGGTCTGTAATAACTGGAGGTATTTGAGCTACTTGCATGTCATCCAAGCTGCAGCCGCAGCTGCTTTAGGTGAAATTGAGATAGCCCAAAGTCAAGCCTACCGTGCCATCTCCCTTGCACAACCGTACAGCAACGTTGAACTCATCGCGCAGGGCTATAAGATTGTAGGTGATCTGTTTTTCTATCTCGAGGCACCTGCTTATGCCCTGGCTTACTATCAACGTAGCGAACAAAACGCTAGAGAAAGTTATCTCGAACCTGAAATCCTGGCCTGTCTGGGTCTATCCCTGGCCTATACAGGAGAAACCCAACAGGGAACACAATATATCCAACAAGCAACCTCATTGTCTGAAGTTAAAGGCCTGGTATTGGCCAACATGCGCGCACGTCTGGCTCAAGCATATATTGCCTTTCGTAGCGGGCAAACCAACCAAGCGTTATCCCTCGCTCAAACTTTGAGCCAAGAGACCGACCAGTGCTCATTACCCGTAGAGCACTTACAAGCAGAACTCCTCCTCGCTCAAATCGCCTGGCAAAGAGAGAACATAAAAAATGCCCTTCAAAAGGCTCAAGATGTTGGCAACCAAGCGATGTCATTATCTTGCTTTTGGATTGAACTGAACGCCCAACGCATGCTGCTCCAATTAACCCGCCAAATGGGTATCGAACCAAAGTACTCCATTCGGAGACTGCCAGCCTTGCTACAAAAACTAGAAGCAAACATGACCATACCAAAACCAGATGACAAATCTGCCATCCCTCATCTGCTCCCTAAAGCCGTGGCTGTTTTTCACCAAAAACTACACTTAGAGCTAGGTCTGCCATATAAACTCAGTGACGCCCACCCCCAATAACACAAGTTCTTCGCACTCCAGTCATCTCCTTAATAAACCTGCGCTCCCACTCAATCCTTATTTTGGCTACAAAACGTCTACGCTCATCTGTTATCCTATAATCAAACTTCGATATCAGAAGCGTGGAACTAGGGGAACACGCAGGACGCAGGGCTGACAGCGGACACTCGGGGGAGCGCTGTCGGCTCGCTTTTTATAGTGCTTGATTCTGACCAAAAAATCTTGTACAATCATCGTAAGAATATCCGGATTTCCAACCGGCGTAAAAATTTTTTCACAACCCAGCGAAGAGGAGGGCCATATGGAGGTCATCAAAGTCTCAGGCAACTCCCGAACATCCGCCGTAGCAGGAGCTATCGCCGGTGTCTTCCGAGAACATAAACACGTCGAGGTTCAAGCTATTGGCGCGAGCGCCGTAAACCAGGCTGTCAAGGCATTAGTGCTTGCCAGAGGATATCTGAGCGAGGATGGTTACGACGTAATTTTTTATCCTCAATTTACTGATGTAGAAATTGAAGGCAAGGTACGCACAGCCGTTAAATTAATTGTCGAACCACGTTAACTAATTTCCTGCCAACACCCGATGAAAGGACAAGGGGGTATCACCTTGTTTCGCGCTCCTCTCCCCTCCCCTCAAGGGAGAGCATATTACCTCAAGAACTTAGTCACTTACTTGAACAAGGTCTTAGCGCGTCTGAACGACATGCTGTCTTTCTTCCCGTCCAGGTTCATGAGGAGAAGAAAAAAAGCCATAAACCATATAGTCGTCAATCGTATTGTCACACCACCTTTATGTCTGGTCATTACCCTCTTTTCAGTCTTTTTCCTATTATCAGCAGGTTTCTCTCTTCCACCGTCCGATGGAGGCTCCCTCCATGACGATCTCTCTCCATCACCAACCCCAACATGTACCTCCACTCCTTCACCAACCAATACGGACACACAAACTGCTACTTTTACTCCCACGACCACCCCTTCCCCTACCGACATGCTTTCAGCTACACCTACAGATACACCCTCCTCACCTCCAGCAGACACACCCATTCCTCCACTGTTTGTGTTGATTAATGAAATCGCCTGGAGCGGAACCGCCGCCAGCGCCAATGACGAGTGGATTGAACTGTTCAACCCCAGCGCTGAAACCATCAATTTAAACAACTGGATACTACGCTCCCTGGATGGTTCACCCACCATTGGGTTACAAGGGTTACTCCTCCCTGGAGGTTTCTTCCTGCTTGAGCGCACCGACGATACCACTGTCTCCGATATTCCCGCAGACATGATATACACCGGCGCCCTGAGCAACAGTGGGGAAATCCTGCAATTGATAGACCCCAATGGGAACATCATAGACACGGTTAATGCCACAGGAGGGTCCTGGTATGCTGGCGATATCCCCAATAACGCAACCATGGAGCGGGTTGGAGCACAACCCGATGCTCCCACTGCCTGGGGTACCAATAACGGCTTACATACGAACGGTCTGGATGCTAACGGTAATCCTCTTCGAGGTACCCCGAAACAGATGAATTCTGTCCTCTTCCCGGCTGCATCGCCCACCGCAACCGACACCTTCACCCCTTCACTCCCTACCGCCACATCTACCTCTACTCCAACCCCCATATCTACCTCCACTCCAACCCCCACATCTACCTCGTCTCCAACACCTGAGACTGCAACACCATTCTCCGTGTTGATAAACGAGGTGGCGTGGAGTGGTACCCACGCCAGCGCAAACGATGAATGGATCGAACTTTTTAACCCTAATGCATTACCTGTTGACCTGAACGGTTGGACACTTCTATCAAATGATGGTTCTCCCTCCATTGCCCTTCAGGGCACGATATTGGCTGGTAGCTTTTACCTTCTGGAACGTACTGACGATACAACCGTGTCGGATATACCTGCGGATTTGATCTATACTGGCTCTCTTAGCAACAGTGGTGAAGCGCTACATTTGCTCGATCCCCAGGGTAATGTTATTGATACGGCAAATGTCACAGGAGGACCATGGCCTGCTGGTAACGCCTCTAACCGGGCGACCATGGAACGCAAAGGAGTCCAACCTGATACTGCCTCCGCCTGGGGGACAAACACTGGTTTCCACACGAACGGTCTGGATGTTGCTGGTAACCCTATTCGTGGCACTCCCAAACAACCTAACTCCGTGTTGTTTCCCACACCCACACCGACCCCAACCCGTACCCCTACTCCTCTCCCCGGAATTCCACACATTAACGAATTTCTCCCCTATCCTCGCTTCGATTGGAATGGTGACGGCCAAATAAACACAGGAGACGAATTTATTGAGATCGTTAACCTGGGTCCCGGTGCTGTCAATTTAAAAGGGTGGCTAATAGACGACAGTGCGGGCGGCTCACACTCTTACCGACTGCCTGCGATTCTGCTTCAACCTGGTGAAATGATTGTCTTTTTCAAAACCGCAACGGGGATCTCCATATCAGATAGAGGTGATGGAGTACACTTAAGTAATCCCGATGGCCTTGTTATGGATAAATATGAATTTTCAGAGGCAAGAGAATGGAATTTAAGCTGGTGTCGATTACCTGATGGCTGGGGTGGGTTTCACTATCCTTGCTGGCCTACTCCCGGATACTCTAACGCGGTTTATCTTCCGTCACCAATGATTCTACCTCTCCTCCCCAGCCCCACGTTTACACCGACCCCCACACTGATGAAACCCCTACACAACGGAGCAGGAAGACATCACAGACACCTCGTGTACATGTAAACGAACGAAAAGAGACCTGGAATCTGTTCGATCACTGGCAATCTCACGGAAGATCGGCCGTTAATTACCGCGGCTCCAAGGAATCCCTCAGGCGGGAAACTTCCAAGGGATCAAAAACCACTTCTTCCTTTCCGCTCAACTTTTCCTGTACTTTGCGAACAACCAGGTCCAGGTGAACAGGGTGGGCAACAAAATCCAGGTCATCAGCAGGCACGGTGAGCATCGGGCAGAGAACGAACTTCTCCACCCAGGCTTCGTAAAGTTTATTGAGTCTTTCCAGATACTCATCACTGATGGTTCGTTCATAATCTCGGCCGCGCTGATGGATGCGCTTCTTCAAAGTGCTGACCGAAGCGCGTAAGTAAATAACGAGATCTGGAGGGGGAAGGAACTCTATCAACAACTGGTACAGTTCCAGGTAGGTACTAAAATCACGTTCACTGATCAACCCTTGCTGGTAAAGGTTTTGAGCAAATATTTCTGCATCCTCGTAGACCGTACGGTCTTGAATCACAGAAGTGGGATGATCCAATAACTGGCGGTGAGAGCGCAGGCGATTGGTGATAAAAAATATCTGAGAGTGGAAAGCCCAGGCGCACATATCACGGTAAAAATCTGCCAGGTAAGGATTTTCCCTTTCTGGCTCATAGAACGGCTTCCACCCTAGGTGTTGGCAAAGCAACTCCACTAATGTAGATTTACCAACACCGATATTCCCGGCTACAGCAACGAATCTTTTCATTTCTTATCTCGAAAGGGTATCTAAAATGGGGCTTGTCCCTCGTTATTTACAAGGTACAAACCCCAAACAGTGAAACTCAGCGGGAAACCACCACCGCTGTGTATTGATGCCAGCTAAATGTGCATAGGCATAATAATGTGAAGGAATCCATCCTCACCTGCTGGGCGGATAATGCCCGGATTCGCGGCCGTTGAGGTTTCCACCACCACATTAGGAGTTCCGATGACATCCAGTACTTCACGCAAGAAACGGACATTGAAGGCAATCAACAATGGGCTTCCCTCAATCGTAGCATCCACAACTGTTTCATTAGAGCCTGTTTCCTCGGATTGAGCAGATATGGCCACTGTCCCAGGTTGTAATTCTCCACCAGGGGAGATATTCAAACGACCGATCAGTGATCCCTCACGTGCGAAGATTTCCGCCTGCTTACAGGCCTTGAGGAACGCATCCGTTGGCAGTATCGTACGCGTTTGATAACTTTGGGGGATGATCTGCTCGTAATCCGGAAAAGCTCCTTCTATCAATTGGGAAACCAGCTCCACATCTTTCATGCTAAAAATAGCCTGTCCTCGATCAGAAGGAAGCACCATAGTCACAACTTGATTGCCATCGCTGGCTATGCGAGCCAATTCGTTTAAAGCCCTGGCAGGGATAATGGCCTTCACATCTTGTTTCGCTGAAGAGGATAGTTCTGCTTTCCGGACTGACAGTCTGAAGCCATCTGCAGCCGCCATAGTAATCTGGTTGCCCTCTACCTCCACCAGCACACCCGTCAACACCGGTCGAGCCTCGTCTACAGAAGCTGCAAACGCTACCTGACGGATCATCTCCTTCAGATCAGCAACATTGATTTGCACACCACCGGACAAATCCGGCGTAGGCATAGGTGGAAATTCCTGGGAGTCAATACATTTGATATCTGTGTTCGTGGTAGCACATTGCACATGTAACGTTTGCGTGCGGACAGACAGCTCCATGTTCACTTTCTCTGTGGGTAGTGTGCTCACTAAATCGGTAAAGGTACGCGCTGGGACGGTTGTGGAACCCTCCTCTTCAATCTTGGCACCAATCCAGCAGGTGATTCCCAGCTCTAAATTGGTCGCAGAGAGGCGCAAGCGTCCTTCATCGGTGGCAACCAACATGTTGCTCAATACTGGTAGAGTAGTGCGAGGCGATACCGCCCGAGAGACAATACTCAAACCATGCGCTAAATTTTCCTGCAAGACAGATACCTTCATGTGACCTGACTCCTCGTCTAGGTTTTCTTGAGTATACAACGAGTAAGTAAAATTTACCAGTAAAAGCGCAATGCATAACATTAGCACACCTTCACGGCACACAATCTTTATTGTGGCATTATCCCGAAAAGGAGCGTGATGTTATAATCAAACGCAGGGTAAGCTATGAGGAAGATCGTTTTGTTACTCGGAGTGATCATGATGTTTGGTTGGTTTCTAGGAATCCAGCTGACATCTTTTGGACACGCGGCCCCCGCGGCGCAATTAACGCCTTTTCTCACTCCTACCCCTGGAGTTGACGGGCGTATCATCTACATTGTACAACCAGATGATACCCTCTGGCGCATCTCAGCCATCTCGGGTGTGCCACTTCAGGAGCTTCGCGCTTTGAATAACTTGGTCGGCGACGAGCTTATCTCACCTGGAGATACCCTACTGCTTGGCTTTGGCGGTCCTGCTGAACAGGTCACCCCAGCAGAAGCAGCTTTGCCAACCCAGCAGCCCACCATCACGCCCACACCCCCTCCTGGTTACGGAACAGTATGCGTGCTTCTGTATGAGGATGTCAACGGGGACGCCTTCCGGCAGGAGGAAGAACCTGCTATTCCGGGGGGAGCCATCAGCGTTTCGGATCGCTTTGGACAGACTTCGCTCACGGCTTACACAGAGGCAGGTGAAAATCCGGTATGCTTCGAAGACCTGCCTGAAGGTGATTACAACGTGAGCGTCGCTGTCCCAGAGGGGTATAACCCTACCACCATCACAAACTACGCGCTGCCCCTGCTCGGAGGTGACGAAACTCACATCGGTTTTGGGGCTCAACTCACCTCACAAATGTTGGCAACCACGGCGACATCCGCTGAGAATGGTCTCTCTCCTTGGCTGGGGATCGTTGGCAGCCTGTTATTGGTTTTAGGCATGGGATTAGGCATTACTGCCTGGCGAATGAGTAAATAACCAACAAGTCATCCAATGCACGAAAAAACTCCGGGGAGTCTTACTCTGGAGCTTTTTCGATGATTATGGTCAATTCCCTATCGGAGTTACCTCCGGAGAAAATCCGGAAGTAACGGTAAAAGTTCAGGTGGGTACACCTCCTCGGAGCGGCAAGCAGGCAGAAATCCAGATCACTCCTGGTACCCAAAGGGATGGGTCCGATGCCACTCCCAGGCACTGGCAATAATATCAAACAAAGAGGGCTTCTGCGGATGCCATCCCAATTCCCGACGAATACGCTCTGAGGAAGCCACTAAACGGGCAGGATCGCCTGGGCGTCGGTGGGTCTCTACGGCCGGAATGGGGTGACCGGTGACTAAACGCGCAGTCTCGATAACCTCTCTCACCGAATATCCTGCTCCATTACCCAGGTTATAAACCAGACGGTCCCGCTCTCCCAATGCTTCCAACGCCAGCAAGTGGGCATTCACCAAATCCTGGATGTGTATATAGTCACGGATGCAGGTTCCATCAGGGGTAGGATAGTCACTTCCATAAATTTCTACATTTTCTTGTTGTCCAAGTGCCACTTTCAAAACATGAGGGATGAGATGTGTCTCGGGATGATGCGCCTCACCACGATGGGGAAGTGCACCAGCGGCGTTGAAATAACGCAGTGCGGCGTAACGCAAACCATGAATCTGGCAGTACCACTCCAGAGTCTGTTCAATCATCAACTTGGTCTGACCATATACATTAAGCGGACCCAGGGGGGATTCCTCCGTCAGGGGATCGTCACTGGAGGCATACACCGCAGCGGTCGAAGAGAGCACAAAACCACGCACTCCGCTCTGCACTGCGGCTTCGATCAATCCCAGCGAGTTTCCCAAATTGTTGTTGAAGTATTTACCAGGGTCACGCATACTCTCACCAGCCTCGATGAAAGCGGCGAAATGCATGATTGCATGGAATGGCTGGCTACCAAGGACTCCGTTGAGCGTGCCCCTGTCTGCCAGATCTGCGTGAACGAAGTCCGCCCCTGCTGGAATGGCCGCGCGATGGCCGGTCACCAACGAATCATACACGGTAACCGCATGACCGGCTTTGATCAGGTTTTCCACGGTAGCAGAGCCAATGTATCCCGCTCCACCGGTAACAAAAATATTCATAATGTCTCCAATTTAGCTACTGAGGCCATCAAGCGCTTTATTCCCACGCTCTCGAAAACGATATCCACAATTTCGTCGTCTTCCTCCAAGCGGCTGGAAACCACCAGCCCCTTCCCCCACTGATCATGGCGAACGTGCATGCCAGCCCTGTACTTTGGCTGTAAGATAGGAGCCGTGGACGACGTCGCAGTACTCTGGCGAGGATGAAAAAGGGACTGATGGACATTGGTTTGTGCCTCTCCACGATCAAGTTGATCGCCTTCCAACATGTTGGAAGGGATTTCTTCCAGGTAACGAGAGGGAATAGTAGGTTCCAGGTAACCATACAGGCTGCGGTTCATCGCTCTCAGCAAAAAGAGACGATCCTCGGCTCGTGTGATGCCTACATAAAACAAACGACGTTCCTCCTCCATCGCTTCCGGTTCGTGAAAAGAGCGCTGGTGCGGGAGCATACCATCATCCAATCCGACGATAAACACCACAGGAAATTCCAAACCCTTGGCAGCATGCAGGGTCAGTAAAGTTGGAGCGTTAGGATCCTCTTCTAATGTATCCTGATCAGAAACCAGCGCAACCTCCTCTAAGAAGGCTTCCAGGCCCCGTTCGTCGAATTCGGCAGCCAGACGACGTAACTCTTGTACGTTCTCCCAACGATCCTGACCTTCTTCGCTTCCATCGTCAATATAATCATGATAAGCCACATCAACCAAAATGGTATCCATCAGTTGAAGCGTGGTTAGCTCTGACATGATGGCACGCCAGCGACGCAGATAGGACCCAAATTCGCACAGGCGTGAAGCTCCCTGGGTGCTGAAGCAATCCCAATATGTAGACTGCGCTCCGAGACTTAGATTCAACAACACCTCTACAGGAGTGACCTGCACCTGTTTCGCGTGGGTGCGCAATTGTGTCAAGGTCCTCGTCCCAATCCCTCTACGCGGAACGTTGATTACCCGTAACAAGCTGGGTTCATCCTTTGGGTTATGTACCAACCGTAGATAAGCGATGATGTCTTTGATCTCACGTCGTCCGTAGAAACGTTGAGCTCCCACTAACTTGTAGGGCATACCTGCCCGTAAGAACGCCTCTTCGAGTAAACGGGATTGTGCGTTCGTCCGATACATCACTGCAAAATCCCCGAACTGAAAACGATGGCGGGTATTCAACCTATGGATAGCATCCACGACGAAATTCGCCTCCTCGTGGTCATCATAAAGTTGGTGGAATTCTACGCACTGACCGCGACCACGTTCCGTGAACAGTTGCTTGGGGATACGGTATGGGTTATGGTCAATGACTGCCATAGCCACATCTAAGATGTTCTGCGTCGAGCGATAATTCTGTTCTAACAGGATAACCTGGGCATCGGGATAGTCCTGCTGAAAGCGCAGCACATTACGATAATCTGCACCACGCCAGCGATAGATAGACTGGTCTGTATCCCCCACTACGAACAGGTTTCCATGGAAGGCGGTCAGGTGCCGCAGTAGGGTATATTGTGCCTGGTTGGTATCCTGGAATTCATCTACTAACACATGTTCGAAGCGGCGAGAATATCTCTCCTTCAACGCCGGCTGATCTTCCAGCAGAAAGACTGCCCATAATAGCAGATCATCAAAGTCCAGCGCGTTGTTGGACAGCAATAACTCCTGATAGCGTTGGTAGACGCGTTGCACAACCTCATCGCGGTAGTTGTTGATGCTCAAATCTTCTGGCAGTAATAGTTCGTTCTTTGCCCGTGAAATAGTTGCATGCACACCCTGAGCTCGATAACGCTTATCGTCAATGTTCAAATCCTTGAGCACACGCTTCACCAGATCTATCTGGTCATCGCTATCAAATATGACAAAGTTTTGGCCAAACGGCAGGTGTTGTGCCTCGCGTCGCAACATGCGCGCACAAAAAGCGTGAAAGGTCCCTAGAGTAAGCCCTCTAACGTCTGTACCCAGCAAAGCGTATACACGGCTTTCCATTTCACGCGCGGCCTTATTGGTAAAAGTAACAGCCAGAATTCGGTGTGGGGACACCCCCAAATATCCGACCAGGTACGCGATGCGTTGGGTTAGAACGCGGGTTTTACCAGAGCCGGGTCCAGCCATAACAATCACCCGCCCAGCTTCGATTGTGACGGCTCGTTCCTGTTGTGGATTACACCCGGAAAGATATTCCATGGCGCGAGGATTGTAATTGCTCCATCAGGGGCTGTCAACAAAAGTCAAATCGGTCATATGCCCTCCTTACCTCCTGGCCAAAATGAGGCCACACATCACCCGGAGGAAATTCCAAGATGTAAAAACCCCAAGGTTCTTACCAACCACCTTGGGGTCTTTAAACACAAACGTTTTCCAAATTAACGCAGGTTTTATACTTTAGGAATGCCTTCGAGCTGAGAGATCATGTCACCGATAACATTAAAACCACCCTGCCAGAACTTGGGGGGGCGAATTTCTATCCCAGCTTCGGACAACACTTGGATTGGTGCCTCTGAGCCACCTGATTCTAGAATTTTTAAATAACGCGGTTTAAAGCTCTCTCCCTCTTCTTTGTACTGTTGATAAAGAGAAAGTACCAACAACTGCCCGAAGGCGTAGGCGTACACATAGAAGGGAGTATGATAAATATGGGGGATAGAAACCCATTCCCATTTGAACTCATCGCTGACCTCTACCGCATCCTTAAATTGGTGGTTCAAATTTTGTATATATGCCTCTGATAATTCATCCACCGATGCCCCTCCTTTTACCATATCGTGAGCCTTACGTTCGAACAGAGCAAAGAATGCCTGCCGCATGATGGTACCATAAGATTCATCCACCTGACGGAAGAGCAAATCCCGGCGCACGGCTTCATCTTCTTCCTCTGCCAAGAGACGCTCCACCAATATCATCTCACCAAATGTGGAGGCAGTTTCCGCCAGGGGTAAGGATGAGTGAAAGGTAAACACACTGTGATCTGCAGCTAGCATCGAGTGGATTGCATGCCCAAGCTCGTGTGCCATAGTGGCTACATCTTCAGGACGACCCTGATAATTCAGCAATACCCATGGGGTCAGCTCAGGAACAGCAGCCCAGCAGAAAGCCCCAGAACGTTTACCCTTCCGTACTTCGCTATCCAGATGTCCATCGGTGAACACACGGCGAGCCAGCTCGGACACCTTGGGTTCGAATCCCTCAAAGGAGTCCAGAACTATATGTGCTGCTTCGCCAAAACTGTAGGTTTTTTCCGCTTGAACCACGGGTGCATATATGTCGTATCGTCGCAGTCGGTCGGTTTTCAGCCAACGAGCTTTCAGTTGAAAGAAGCGCTGAAAAAGATGGGCATTCTTCTCACATACATCCAACAGTGTATCAACTACCTCATCGGGAATATCATTCATCAGGTTTCGGACAGCCAAAGGACTGGAAAAGTGGCGCAGGTTGACGTTTTCTGTGTGCCAATCCCGGACCAATGTCTGATACATCTGCCCCAAAATCGAGCCGTCCTCACCATACACCCGATAAAGCTCCTGGTAAGCTTTGGCGCGCAGGTCAGGGTCATGGTGGCGAGCAAAAACCATCAATTCACCGCGTGTCAATTCTTTGACCTCTCCATTAACTTCTATTTTGAAAACATACCTGTTGGTGAAAGAGGAGTACAGGGTGGATAATGCCTCAAAGCCGGTCACGTTCTTCAAGTTGATGATTTTCTCCTCAGGCTCGGTGAGGGTATACGGTTTAAAATGCCGCATCTCCTCCAGCCAATAGCGATAATCTCCCGAAGCATCCATCAAACGCTCTGCAGAGGTATCGTCGAGGGCTTTCCACCACAACTCAAAGAAAAGCGTTCGGTTTTGTAGCTCAGCACCAAACTGCTGTACACGAGCGACCAGTGTCTGTGCTTCTTGATTCTGGGTATCCTCAGAAAACAATAGTCCGGCATAAACATGTAATCGGTACATTAGCCTGGTTATCTCTTCCAATTGGCGCACGATTTCTAAGAAAGCATCTTTCGAGATATCTGCGGATAGAGCATCGCGATGTTTTTCAAAATCTGCTGCTTTGGCACCTAGGCTTTCAAAGGTCCTTTGCAGTTCCGGGCTATCCACCCCAAGGAAGAGGTCATCTAAACTCCATCGAGTTTGCTTATAGGTTTCGGCTGTTTTGGGCATGTCATCCTCCAGATAAGGGAACAGAATAAGAAATAATACCCCCGCTGCTTTAAGCAGACTGGAATGTAAAGCGGGCTACCGAATCACGGCGAACATTATAACCCAGAGATGAAACATCAAACGTTGAAACGAATTGTAATCACATCCCCATCCTGGACAACGTAATCTTTTCCCTCCAGGCGTAGCCTACCTTTGGAACGTGCTTCGCTTATACTTCCCAAAGCAACTAGCTCCTCAAAGGAAATGACCTCTGCGCGGATAAAACCTGTTTGCATATCTGTATGGATAACACCCGCTGCTTCTGGAGCAGTGGCCCCACGCCGAACTGTCCAGGCACGCACCTCCTGGGATTCATAAGTGAAAAATGATTGCAGCCCAAGTAAATCATACGAAAGCCGGATTATTCGATTCAAACCCAGCTCTTCAATGCCGTACTCCTCCATAAACAATTTTGCATCCTCGAGAGAAAGTTGAACGATTTCCATCTCTAGTTTCCCTTGCAACGCCACTACCTGGCTGTGTCCATGAGAGTATTCCATATCCGGGGGTTCCTGACCTTCTCCAAGGTTGAGCACAATCAAGACCGGCTTGTTTGTCAACAGGCCAAAACCAGAAAGTAGTTTTTCTTCCTCCAGGGAAAAGGGAATATCTCTTAAAGGCACCTCCTTGGAAAGCGATTCGTTCAAACGTTGGAAGAGAGCTTTCTCCCTTTCAATGACTTTTTTATCCCGCGCCCCTTTCCTCCACTCTTCATCTAAACGTTCCAGCCTGCGTTCGATGGTCAGCAAGTCATTGATCAACAGGTCGGTATCCATCGCCGCTATATCTCGCAGCGGGTCCACACTCCCAGATGGATGTGGCACTCTTTCATCAATAAAGCTGCGTACGATGTGTACAAACCCATCCATCTGCGCGAGCTGGTTGAGCAACAGACCTGTTATCCCCTCCCTTCCTGCTCCACCCTCCAGCCCGGCGATGTCCGCATAAGTCACTTTGGCATAGGTCACTTTTTGAGGTCGGAAGATGCCCCTCAGACGGTCTATACGTCCATCCGGAACATCTACAACCGCAGTATAAACATTAAAACGTCCTCCGCTAATTGTGGTAGGGCGGTTACCGCGCGTCAGCGTATTGAATATGGTGGTCTTTCCGCTTTGAGGCAGACCGATGATGCCCAGTTTCATCTAACACCTTGATCCAGTGAGCTGCAAAGGATGAATCTTGACCTCAGTTCTCTCTTTCGATATACTTAGGCTCACCAAGCCGAAGTGGCGGAACAGGCAGACGCGCACGACTCAAAATCGTGTTCCCTTTGGGAGTGTGGGTTCGATTCCCACCTTCGGCATAAGCTGTGAAAATTATAGCACAAGGCCTCCCTGCCATAGCGGGAGGCCCTTATAACATCAAGGGGTGTTGGTTATGTAGAAGGCATGATTCAAACTTCCCTGAACCAAAATCTATGCCCCTTCACCTTCTGTAGTTACCAATCCTGTTTTATTTCGCCCTCTCAAGAAGAATACCCAGTACAAGACGATGGCTAGGGAGTATAAAGTAATCGTTCCCATGAAAGGTGGACCGAAACCATAGCGAACTTGCAGCCATCCGCTTATGGTAGGACTGAACGCCCAACCAAAATTCCAGGACATGCTTACCAAGCTGGCAACCGTTGCCCGCGCTGATGGTTCCACGCGTTCCATGACAAACGTTTGATAAACCGGGCTGCTCATGTTCATCAAAGCTAGACGTACATAATAGGCCAAAGCACCCACCCAGAACCAGGGAGCAAACCCAAGTAATATAAGAAAAGGTATGGAAAGCGTCTGAGTGATCACCACAAGTTGGATTTTCCCCAGGCTTTCGGCTAAAGGAGGGGCCGTGAGCAATCCAATGCCCATGGCTAAGGAGCCCCAGGCAAACAAAGAGCCAATCACCGGATCAGGTTGATGGTGAACCCCGCGAAAAAATATATTCATAAAGGGCATGATCAGGCCAGCACCGATGGATGTAATCAATAGGGGGAAAATAAGCTTGGTAAGAAGTCTGGGGTTATTTGCCGCGTACGTCAGGGGTGCAAACACCGACTGCTCTTCACGTCTAAGGTGTAGAATGCGGATAAAAATTAACGGGATAATGCCCAGAGCAAAAATAATACCTACAACAACCAGTGACCAACCATAAGCCGTACTGCTGGTCGCTCCTACGTCTAATCCACGAGCTGTCCAGGTTGGCAGGTAACCACCGAGCCAGTTCCCCACAAAAGCAGAAGCCATCTGTAATCCCTGGCTAAAACTGAACAGATAGGTTCGTTCTTCCTCGCCACTGTTCTCCATCAAAAAGGGACCCATTGTGACTGACCAAAGGCTCTGTCCCAGTCCAGACAGTACGTTCATGGCATAAAAAACAGCTTCTTTCGGCCACACGACCATTCCCAAGACAGAGGTGCTGATCAACGCAGCCCCCACGATCAGGGATGCTTTACGCCCCAAAATATCTGCAAGGTAACCGGATGGCAGAGCCGCAATCAGGGCAGTAAAACTACTGGTGGTAATTAACATTCCCAGCATGGCCTCATCAAAACCCAGGCTGAGCACATAGAAGTTAAACAACAAGCGGAAAATGCCCATCGTCACGCCAGTGATCACTACGTTGAGCAAATATAACCTGGCGTTAGGGCGGAACAACCTAACCCGCGAAACATACGCTTCCCAGAAATGCGCCCTGCTTGATTCTAGGCTCATGTTCACCTCATCATTTCTACGCAAAATGGATTTACCGTTTAATCCTCAATATACAATCACGCTCTTATCGGAGTCACCCCCGACGAGGACGTCAACTTGAACTCAATACTCTCTTGTTGAATTAGCGAGTAAAACCGCCAAGTCCTCGACCACGGATTGTCCCCAATAGTCCTGGGCACAACTTTGAGATTTTACCCTCAATCAACAGATAAACAAGGATACACCAACCGACCAATTAACTCTACCCGTTACTAAAAGTACAAGGTAGAACCTGGGGATAACCTGAGAAAAACCGGGGAAAGCCACACTTTTTTGGGGAAATCCGTGGAATATGTTCACGACTTACCGCCTCGGCTAACCCCCAGATATGGTGGCAATCTATTAGACTCTCCAACATATGCGTTTTTGTGCCAAAGCACTTGATGCACATTTATTTCTTTCCACTATCATCCACAACCAAACTGGGGAGTAATTAGGACACAAAATCCCCTATATCTATCCTCTATACCTATGTTCTCCCTTATATATGGGGACCCAACAATGACAACTCATATCTCTCCACATATCCCCAACTCCTACTAATACTACTAAATGTTATAAATTATAAATAGTTATAAACAAATAATGTTCCGTTGATGAGCAAAAAATTAGAGTTGTGTTAGAGTTACCGGTCGGCTCTTGCTTTATTAACCCAGCCGACATACAATCAAGTTGCCAAAGATGATTTAAGAGTAAAGGTATGGAATACAAGGATTATTACAAGATACTCGGTGTGGACCGTAAGACAGAGCAAGATGCCATCAAACGTGCCTACCGGAAACTGGCGCTCAAGTATCACCCCGACCGTAACCCGGGCAATAAACAAGCAGAAGAGAAGTTCAAAGAAATCAACGAAGCCTACCAGGTCTTGGGAGACCCAGAGAAACGAGCACGTTTCGATCAGTTAGGGACATCTTACGAGCGTTGGCAGAGAATGGGTGGTAGACCGGAGAGCTTCAATTGGGGCGAGTGGTTTACCGCATCCCCAACTGGCGGAGTCCACTTTGAGATGGGTGATCTGGAGGATCTGCTACAAGGCGGTTTTTCTGACTTTTTCTATCGCATATTTGGTGGTATGCCTGGAGGTACAGGTCAGGGTCCATTTACCCAACGAGAACGTCCACGGCCACAACATATCTACGAGCAGCCGGTGACTATCAGTTTAAAAGAAGCGCTTTACGGTGCCACTCGTCAGGTACAATTTAATGGTAGACGTCTGGAGGTAAAAATTCCTGCAGGGGCTCGAACAGGCACAAAAGTTCGCATGTCCGGCGCAGGCCCAAGACAAGTTAACGGTAAACCCAGTGACCTTTTTCTTGTCGTCCAGGTTCAACCGGAACCAAACTTTGACCGTCGTCAAGATGACCTCTATACGGACATCCAGATCAACCTCTATACGGCTGTACTTGGGGGTGAAGTTCGAGTACCCACTCTGGAAGGCGATCTCATCCTCACCATACCTGCTGGAACTCAACCCAACCAGACCTTCCGCATGAGAGGACGTGGTATGCCGCTCTTAAGTAATCCTAACAAACGGGGTGACCTGTACGTGTGCACAAAAGTTGATATACCGATCAAGCTGAACTCCAAACAACGTCAGTTGTTCGAGCAACTTGCCCGGTTGAGTAGTTAATGAACGGTAAGATCAGGCTATTTAACAATTCATCGTTTGGAGGCGAGAATGCGGAAATTTTTCTCTGTCCGTTTTGTTTTACTGGTAGGTGTAATTACCTTAAGCATATTAGCTTGTGAGTTAACAGATGTCTTTCCTGGGTCAAACCCACCATCACTTTCCCCGACCCTGACTACAACTTCACCTGTAGCAGCACCCCCTCCCATTGCCCCGGACCTGGTAGGTTTGCAAGATCAGCTTGTCCAACTGTATAAGGAGGTCAACCCGGGAGTGGTTGCTATCCGGGTGTTAGGGGCTCAAGAAGGTTTGGGCTCCGGTTTTGTTTTTGACCGGGCAGGACACATCGTAACCAATTATCACGTTATACAGGACGCCACATACCTGGAGGTAGACTTCCCCTCTGGTTACAAAACCCGGGCTGAGGTGATAGGTACCGACCCGGATTCTGATCTGGCAGTAATCAAGCTGGAGACACTGCCACCTGAAATATATCCCTTGATATTGGGCGAATCTGATCAGGTACAGGTAGGGCAGATGGTAGTAGCTATTGGTAACCCCTTTGGCCTTGACGGTAGCATGACAATAGGCATAGTTTCAGCTATGGGACGTACGATGGAATCCGAGCACGAATCTCCAGGTGGGCAGTATTTCACCGCTGGTGACCTTATCCAAACCGACGCGGCAATAAACCCTGGCAACTCAGGGGGTCCCCTGCTCAACCTCAACGGAGAGGTAATCGGAGTAAACCGTGCAATTCGCACCACGAACTTCAACGTTGAGGGACAACCGACGAGCGCAGGTATAGGGTTTGCCATCCCTGTTAATCTGGTAAAGCAGGTGGTACCGTCTCTCATATCTGAGGGAAAATACGATTACCCCTACTTGGGAATATCCAGTATGGACAGCTTGGGTTTATATGAACAAGAGTTGCTTGGACTGCCACGGTCTACGGGTGTCTATGTTGCGGAAGCAACACCCGGTGGTCCTGCAGCCCTTGCTGGGGTGCGCGGCGGTACACTATCTACAGACAGGCCTGGTTTGCTGGCTGGCGGTGATCTGATTATTGCTATTGATGGTGAAGAGGCGCGTGATTTCAGCGATTTGCTTAGCTATCTGCTCTATCACACCAGCCCAGGAGACAGGGTGACCCTCACCATTCTTCGTGGTAACGGACGTTTGGAGATACCTGTTACGCTTGAGAAACGTCCTTGAGCATTCTTCCGTAAGCAAAGGAGCCTTGTTATGATAACTGAACACGACATGCAAGAACTATTGGCCTATTCCCCTGATAAGACGGTTGTCAGCCTGTACTTGAACATAGACCCAGCAGAGGGGAGCGCGGAAGTGCACCGCTTACATCTACGGAGTCTACTCAAGGATATTGAAACCCGCAAAGATGTGCAGGTAATTGAGCGGTTTTTTGACCATGAGTTTAACTGGAGCGGACAAAGTGTTGCCCTGTTTTCCTGCGCAACTGATCATTACTTCCGTCCTTATCCCCTCGCGGTTCCTATACGTAGCCAGGTGCAGGTGGGGAAACGCCCACACGTCAAACCACTGGCGGACGCCTTGGATGCTTATGGCGGATACGGTGTTGTATTGGTGGATAAACAGGGGGCGCGTTTTTTCTATTTCCACTTGGGAGAACTTCGGGAGCAAGAAAGCTTCAATGGCGAAAGTGTCCGCCGTACCAAGCGCGGTGGAGGTTCACAAGCACCTGGTCGTCGCGGGGGCACTGCTGGCCAGACTCGCTACACGGAGGAAGTTACAGAACGGAACATGAAGGAAGCTGCTGACCTGGCAGCAGAGTTTTTCCAGGTACATCGTGTACGGCGGGTTTTGATCGGAGGCACAGATGATAACGTGGCTTTGTTCCGCAGCCTGTTGCCCAAGTCATGGCAGAGCCTGATTGTAGGTGACTTCCCCATAAATACGAATGCCAGCCACAAAGAGGTACTGGAGCGTGCAATGAAGGTTGGGGCAGAAGCCGAAAAACGGCGTGAAGCTCAACTGGTCAAGTCGGTGATTACAGGCGCAGCCAAGGGGCGCGGAGGTGTTGTACGGTTAGACGATACACTTAGTGCTGTACACGAAGGAAGGGTGCAGACCTTGTTGATCTGCGAGGGCTTTCATGCCCCCGGGTTCCGCTGTCGAGGCTGTAGTTACCTGACCATCCAGGAGATCAGCACTTGCCCCTTCTGTGGTAACACATTTGGGCGCATCACGGATGCTGTGGAGCTGGCGGTACGGAAAGTATTACATAACGGTGGAGATGTCGAAGTGCTTCAGCAATCCCCTGAACTGGAAAAGGCTGGCAACATCGGCGCTCTCTTGAGATACTAAATTTTTAATAACGTTATCCAGTAAAAAAATATCAGCTTAAAGCAGGGGCAAGGGGTAAAAAGGGCGGGGCTTTCTAGCACCCGCCCTGTGTTTTTATCCCTGTTACCTGTTGGTAAGGAAGCATTCCACCTCTAATTGGATCAAATTATTGGCTAAAACATCCAAGTCGGATCTGGCTGCGAAGGTATCCGATTCAATTTCTTCCAATACTTGCGCCAGCCTCACCTGCATGGCGCTCAAAACGTCGAGATATTCATCTCCCATAGAGAGGGCAAGCTTTTCCAATAGATCAGGGGTGCTGGCGAGATAAACGCGCGCAGAAGCAAAGTCGTTGATTGACAATGCCAGCCGTGCTCTTATGATGTCTGAAAGCGCAGAGAGCAGGGTGACGTGCAAATCCGATGTGTTCAACTCCTCTTGCAGGGACTCTACATCTGCTTCCAGACTATTTGTGCGTGCCTGGCTCACCGACAACTGCTCAGAAACCTGGGCTAGTTGAGCTTCTAAATTGCTCGCCTGTTGGTTAGCCAGAATAAGCTGCCTGCGCGCGGGATAGTACAAAGCCAAAATAACGGTTGCCACGCCTAAACCGAACACAACAAGAAATCTGAGTGTCCAACGAAGGACGAGGGCAACCCCTCTTTTCAAGCGGGGAAATCTGGTTGGTTTAATCTGTGTATCTCGGGTATCTTTGGCCAGAGTGTCGCTCTCATCTGCCTGCCCCGTCCCCTCTTCCAAGAGTTTTTCTGAGTTATTCATAACTACCTCCAAATATCCGTGATGGTCATTTAGTATTTCAAAGAGAGTCCAACGCTACCTATACGTTTCATATCCTCATGCGATGCAAAGTGCTTGTCTTTCAAAATGGATCCCTTGGCACATACTGTTTCACCATACTACCGTGGCCAGTGTTCGTCAGGGGGCCATGGATAGGTATCTGGTTTGGGGGGCGCGAAACGCCTCCCTCCAAGTAACCCAAAAACAAAACCGCCGATATGTGCCCACCAGGCCACACCTCCCATGCTGGCTCCACCGGGAAGAGTCAATGAGAACAAACCAGAAAACAACTGGGCAATAAACCAGAAGCCCAAGAAGAAGACCGCCGATATTTCCACAAACCAGGGTAAAAAGAAACCCGGCACAAGGGTGACCACCCGGGCAGATGGAAAGAGCAGCATATAAGCGCCCAACACACCAGCTATGGCGCCGCTGGCGCCGACAATTGGCAGATTACTCCCTGGTAATATCAAGGTTTGCAACAGTCCGGCTATTAACCCGCTGAGAAGGTAAAAAAGTAAATAACGCCCAGAACCCATTCGATCTTCTACGTTGTCCCCAAAAATGAAAAGTATCCACATGTTACTAATAATGTGAAACCAGCCACCGTGCAAGAACATACCGGTGAAAAGCGGAACCCAAGAAAGCAACTCTCCGCTGAATAACCGGGCGGGAACCAGGCCAAAGATATGAAACAAACGATCCAGCAATTGGGGGGATAGGCTGATTTCAAACATAAAGACCAGCATATTTAAGCCGATCAATGCCCAGGTGACCAACGGGAAAGAGCGGGAAGGGATTGTATCTTTAAGAGGGATCATAAATCCATTCGATTGCGTTGTGCAGAAAATTAATCTGTAAGTCAGTATAACCTGGGGCACAAACCTGAGCAAGAGCCCCTTTTTCTCCCGTATACTGTTCAGCGAAATTGACACCCTCATACCTTACGACGAATGGTTTATAATCCTTTTACCATGCCTATATTAGATGCAAACACCTTTGAATTTTTTAGCCGCAGTCCGGCGCAGACTCGTCGCGTAGGCATGCGTCTGGGCGCTTACCTGGAGAGGGGAGACCTCGTGTGTTTGCACGGAGAATTGGGCAGTGGAAAGACGACGTTAATGCAGGGAATAGCCTCTGGTTGGGGTTCCCTGGATCTGGTATCCAGCCCCTCCTTTGTATTGGTTAATGTCTACCGTCATCTGGAAGGGGGCGAACTTTTCCACCTGGATGCCTTTCGCTTGAGGAGTGCCGCCGAAGCAATGGACCTTGACCTGGATAACATGCTTAATCGCGGACCGCTGGTGGTAGAATGGCCGGAACATATCCGGGCCATCCTGCCTTCCGAGCATCTCTGGATTACCTTAGAATGGATGAACGAGGAGCACCGCAGCTTGCGTTTCATCCCCCGAGCGGAACACTATATAACCCTGTTGCAGTTCCTACGCCAGCAACTCTACGGAGTCACCTGATGTTATTGGCGATTGATACCTCTACACGCATTCTGGGCCTGGCTCTGTACGATGGTGCTCAGGTGCGTGCTGAAGTGATCTGGCATAGTCACAATCATCATACAGTCGAACTGGCGCCCACGGTAATCGAACTGTTAGTTCGGACAGGCATTTCCATCAAGGAGGTGCAGGCTGTGGCTGTAGCCCTAGGTCCTGGGTCATTTACTGGTCTACGGCTTGGCCTCGCGCTGGCGAAGGGTCTTGCTACTAGCTTGAACATGCCCCTGATTGGTATACCGACCTTGGATATCACTGCCGCAGCCCAACCGGTTAGCAACCTGCCTCTGGTTGCGGTTTTACAAGCTGGACGTCGGCGATTGGCAGCGGGCTGGTACTGTGAAAAGGATGGGATCTGGCATACCAAACGCTCACCCGAAATTATTACTGTTGAAAAACTTGCACTGCGGATCCAAAGTCCCACGATCGTTACCGGTGAGTTGGGAGTGGCTGAGCGCACACGTCTGGCTCGAAAGCGCAAGAACGTCGTCCTTACTTCCCCTGCTCACTCCTTGCGTCGTCCCTCCGTACTCGCCGAGTTGGCCTGGAAACGCTGGCAAGAAGACAGGGTGGACGATCTGATACAAATGATCCCCATCTACTTGCACTATGGGGAGGCGATCCCGGAATGACCACCGAGAGGCTAAAGGTTGCTATATATATACGCCCCATGCAACTGGCAGATGTAGAGCAGGTTCACGCTGTTGATTGTCTTTCATTCTCAAAACCATGGCCTCGAAGAGCATACGAATACGACCTGCAAGGAGATACAAACTCTCGTCTATGGGTAGCTGAAACCCAATCCGTGAATGGAAAACCTACCGTTGTCGGAATGGTAGTGATCTGGCTCGTAGAGGAACAGGCTCACATTGGCACACTAGCTGTACACCCTGATTACCGTCTTCGGGGGATTGGTACCCGCCTTTTGATCACTGCACTAAGGAGCGCTCAGAAAACTGGCGCACAAAAAGTCTCTCTCGACGTACGCGCCAGCAACTTGGCTGCTCAGGCTTTGTACCGAAATTTAGGCTTTGAAGTTGTCTATATTCGTCCAAATTACTACCCTGATAACCACGAGGATGCTTTTCACATGCAACTAACCTCTCTAGAAACCACTCCCCTGACCGCATGGGAACAAACATACAATGTCATTTGACAACCTCATTGTGTAGCAAGGGAAACCCTTTTTCGTCCAAGTATGTCCCCAAGACACGTTATCCAGGAGGTAAAAAATGGAGCCCAAGGAAGTCCTGGCTCAAATAGCCAACGAAGTATCTACCTGCCAGAAATGCACATTACGTTACTCGCGTAAAAACGGTGTCCCCGGTGAAGGTCCAGTAGATGCTGAGATCATATTCATCGGTGAAGGGCCCGGATTTTATGAAAATGAGCAAGGGCGACCATTTGTCGGAGCGGCAGGAAGATTCCTGGAAGAACTGTTGGCTGAGATAGGTATGAAACGAGAGCAAGTTTTTATCACCAATGTGGTAAAATGCCGCCCGCCAAGCAATCGAGATCCAAATCCAGAAGAACTAGCCGCTTGCGCGGCATACTTAGACCGCCAAATCCAGGCAATCAACCCAAAGGTGATCGTCACTCTAGGGCGATATTCTATGGGACGATATATACCCGGAGCAAAGATAAGCGACATACACGGTCAAGCCATGAAAATCAAAGGACGGCTTGTGGTGCCCATGTATCACCCCGCGGCTGGCTTACACCAGCCCTCACTTCGCCCTGTAATCGAACGAGATTTCTCCCAACTACCCGAGTTTATTGCTAAAAGCGAAGATGTGCCAGAGTTTGTTGAAGAGGCCTTCCAGGAAGAAGAACAGGAACCAAAACAGTTGAAACTATTCTGAGTTGGCATAGAAGTTGAGATACTCCATTACCATCTTGGTCAACCAAACACTTATATGCTGAAGACACCCACTAACTATAAGCAGTACAGTGGGGAGAAGGAGCCATGAATAACGAATATCAAACCCTCATACGTAAACTCCAAGACCATACAGCCCTCGTAGCCGTTATTGGCCTGGGTTACGTGGGGCTACCCCTGGCAACCGCTTTTGCAGAAGCAGGATTCACTGTTACTGGTATAGATAAGGATGAAAGCAAAGTCCAGGATATCAACAGAGGCGTAAGTTATATCCAAGATGTGACCAGTGAGCAGGTGTCTAGGCTGGTAGCTGCAGGCAAACTACGGGCTACAGAAAACTTTGAGGCATTAAAAAACATAGATGCGGTCAGTATTTGTGTGCCCACGCCGCTACGCAAAACCCGGGACCCAGACCTCTCGTATATCGTTGAGGTCGCTGAGCAGATGGCGCGCTACATCCACCCAAGTATGGTCGTGGTACTGGAGTCTACAACTTACCCTGGAACCACGCGTGAACTTATGCTTCCTAAACTAACAAAGGGCAGTGGGTTAACCGTAGGGCAAGATTTCTTCCTGGCTTTTTCGCCTGAACGTGTTGACCCCGGCAGGACTGATTGGACCACCATTAACACCCCTAAGGTGGTCGGAGGTGTAACTGAAACCTGTACCGACGTGGCGAAAACCTGGTACGAGCAAGCATTGAAAAAAGTGGTTATGGTCTCCTCTGCCGAGGTGGCTGAGATGACCAAACTGCTGGAGAACACCTTCCGTATGGTTAACATCGGTCTGGTCAACGAGATGGCCATGATGTGTGACCGGCTGGAAATTGACGTGTGGGAGGTGATCGAGGCTGCCAATACCAAACCCTTTGGATTCATGAAATTCACCCCCGGGCCAGGTCTCGGTGGACACTGTATTCCTATTGACCCACTCTACCTCTCCTGGAAGCTGCGTTCCTTGAACTACACGGCGCGCTTCATTGAACTGGCCTCGGAGATAAACACCAGCATGCCCCGTTATGTGGTAGCCAAAGTACAACACGCTCTCAACGAGCGCGGTAAACCCCTAAAAGGCAGTAATATACTGGTGATTGGAGCAGCTTACAAACCCAACATTGACGATTTGCGCGAATCCCCTGCCCTGGACGTAATCGGTCTGCTGTTACAACACAGAGCTTCGGTCAGCTATCACGATCCATTCATCCAGCGAATAAAACACGACGACTGGGAGCTGACCGGCATTGTGGACTACATCGCCGGAGCAAAGGCCGCCGACTGCGTTGTGATTATCACAGATCACAAAACCTATGATTACGAAGGTATACTGGAAGCAGCAGATATCATCGTGGACACTCGCAACGCCCTTGACCTGGCAGGGAAACACCACCCAAAGGTGGTAAAGCTGTAACCCCACTATATCTTTATCTGCGAACAGAGATGACATGAGAATGTATCTTTGCGGCGGAGCATTTAACCAACCCAAGGGATCAAAGCATGGCTAGTTACCTGGTAACTGGTGTCGCTGGTTTCATAGCGGCTCGTGTGGCGGAACTATTACTGGAAGATGGCCACAAAGTAGTGGGTGTGGACGACATGAACGAGGCCTACGATGTACGCATGAAGGAACACCGCTTGCAGCGTCTCCTGACCATGCCGAGTTTCACCTTCCACCATCTGGATGTGAGTGATCGTCAGGCTGTCTCTCAACTCGCAATGCCCAGATCACCGTTTGAGGCAGTATTCAACCTGGCAGCCCGTGCTGGAGTGCGTGCCTCATTAGAAAACCCATGGGTATACCTGAACACAAACGTTATTGGTACCCTTAACCTGCTTGAGCTTTGCCGCCAACGTGGTATCCCCAAATTCATCCTGGCATCCACATCCAGTGTTTACGGAGCCAATGCTCCCCTGCCAACACCCGAGGATGCTGATAGCTCTCACCCTCTTCAGCCGTACGCTGCCAGTAAAAAGAGCGCTGAAGCACTGGGCTATAGCTATCATTTTTTATATGATCTGGATATCACCGTCTTCCGATATTTCACCGTCTATGGGCCGGCGGGACGACCAGATATGGTCATGTTCCGCTTCACCCAATGGGCAGCCGAAGGCCAACCTGTTCGGATCAACGGAGACGGAACCCAATCGCGTGGCTTTACCTATGTAGACGATATCGCCCGAGGCACCATCCTTGGCTTGAGGAATCTAGGCTACGAAATCATCAATCTGGGGGGGCACGAGATTATCACCATAAACGAACTTCTCCATATGATTGAACAGCGCGTAGGTAAAAAGGCCGAGGTGGTACACTTCCCCCGTCACCCCGCAGATGCCTTTACCAACTGGGCAAACGTAGAGAAAGCCAAACAGTTGCTGGGTTGGGTGCCACAGGTTTCTCTCGAGGAGGGAGTCACCCAAATGGTGGACTGGTACAACGCCGAACGTAGCTGGGCAAGCCAAATAAAGACAGAATAAGGGGCCACATAAATTGCGAAAAAGTAGCCATCAAACCGATGGCGCAGACCATGCTCAAAACCCTCCCGGCAATCCTGCCCCTTTTACCCTCTCTGCTTAGGATGAAAACCTCCAACCTGGACCTTCCCTAAAAATCATGTTTACCAATAAGATGTCCTGGACGCGGGACCTCTTCCACCGTATTTTCACCAGCCCCCTTATCCGACGGATCATAAAAAATACGAGCTACCTGTTCAGCGCTACCGGTATCTCGGCCGTGTTCAGTCTGGTTCAGGGCATATTGGCAGCTCGTCTGCTTGGACCTGCTAGCTTTGGTGTGCTGGGTACCATCACTGTATTCACCAGCACGGTCAATCGTTTTGCCTCCTTCCGCATGAGTGAGCTTGTCATCCGCTATGTGGGGCAATACCAGGAACTGGGAGAGCGCGACAAAGCCGCAGCCACTTTCAAGCTTGCCGCTCTCTTGGAGACGGGGAGCTCACTTTTCGCCTACCTGCTCATCTGGCTGCTGGCTCCTCTGGGCGCCAGGTATTTCTCTCACGACAGCAACTTGACCCTCTGGTACCTGATTTATGGAAGCGTTGTTCTGGCAAACTTTATGTATGAAAGTTCCACTGGCCTGCTGCAAGTATTGGACAAATTTTTTTCCATGTCTGTGATCCTTGCGCTTCAAAGCGCGGTTACTCTGGTCATCATCGGGGTTGCCTACATTACGAAAGGGGGGCTGATATCCGTGGTTTTCGCTTACCTGATCGGCAAGATTGTCGGGGTCATAGGGACGACGGCTTTGGCTCTGATCCAGGCAAGCAAGGTCTGGGGACGGCATTGGTGGTGCACTCCTTTGCGCAGTGTAGCTGATCAACGCCGCAGCCTGCTTACCTTTGCCTTCAGCACAAACTTCAGCGGTACCATCAGTCTGGTTGCCAAGGACAGCGAGGTGTTGTGGGTCTCGGCATTCCTGGGGACGATAGAAGCCGGTTATTACAAGCTGGCGCTTTCTCTGGTTAATCTGCTGCAGCTACCCGTAAGCCCCATGCCAATAACCACTTACCCGGAACTTTCCCGTGAGGTTGCCCGAAAAAGCTGGGCGAATGTCCGTTATGTACTTCGACAGGGATCGTTGCTCTCTGGTGCATATTCCGTCCCGGTTACCCTCGCCCTTATCCTCTTCGGTCGTTGGGTAATAGCCACGGTGTACGACCCCAGCTACCTCCCTGCCTACCCTGCTCTTGTCCTCCTGCTCTTTGGTTATACCTTCGTTAATATTTTTTACTGGAACCGAGTCGCTTTGTTGGCCTTATCCCATCCCGTGTTCCCCACGGTAGTCAACTTCGTGGGGATGGTGTTGAAGATTGGGGCCATTTTCCTGCTGGTGTCACATTTTGGTTACCTGACCTTTGCGGGACTCCTCTCGGCATACTATGGGTTTACGGTAGGTCTTGCTGTCATCAGGGTGATACACGACCTTCGTACCCGCTCAAGGTTTAATGAAACCACGTGAACATTGCCCTGGTTGCCCCAACTTACTTGCCCGCGCGACGGGCGAACACCATCCAGGTTATGAAAATGGCAGCCGCTTTGACGGAATTGGGTCACCTCGTCAGGGTGTCTGTGCCTGGTCCCAAACCCGATATCAGTTGGGATCAGCTGGCTCGTCACTATGGCTTGAGCTGTCAATTCCCTGTTGAGTGGTTACCTGCCCACCCTATATTGCGACGATACGACTACGGGCTGCGTGCGGTTACCTGGGCGCGCGGGTGGGGAGCCGACCTGCTCTATACCCGCCTGCTGCAGGCTGCAGCACTGGGCAGTTTTTTAGGGATGCCAACTATCTATGAGATTCATGACATTCCCAAGGGGATTCTCGCCCCCGGCCTTTTTCGCGGTTTCTTGAAAGGGCACGGCGCATACCGACTTGTGCCTGTTTCGCACGCCCTGTCGGGGGACCTGACCCAAAGATTTGAGTCGCCAAATACCCCACCCTTTACCGTTGTCGCTCCCGATGGGGTAGATTTATCCCGTTACACAAACCTGCTACCTTCTTCCCAAGCCCGGCGATCCCTCTCTCTCCCGGATACATTTACCGCGGGATATAGTGGGCATCTTTACGCTGGCCGTGGGGTAGAGATGATCTTCAAAATGGCAGAGAACCTCCCCAACATCCATTTCTTGCTTGTGGGGGGCGAACCTGAAGACGTACAGCGCCTGAAATCTTATGCTGAAGCTATGCGCTTGACCAACCTTACACTGACAGGCTTTGTCCCCAATGCGGAGCTACCCTGTTACCAGGCCGCCTGCGATGTGCTGCTCATGCCCTATCAACAGCGAGTGGCGGCCTCTTCTGGAGGGGATATTTCCCGTTACCTCAGCCCGATGAAACTGTTCGAGTACCTGGCGTGCGGTCGTGTCATCCTGGCGGGGAATTTACCTGTTTTGGGCGAGGTATTGAACCCGGAGAACGCCATCCTGCTTCCCATCAATGACCTGGATGCCTGGACAACTGCCCTTCGAAATGTCATGACCAATCCAGAGCACTATGCCAGGTTATCTATTCAGGCAAAGCTAGATGCTTCCAACTACACCTGGGAAGACCGTGCCAGGCGTATCTTGGCTGGTCTGGAGGCAAAGGGGGAGGGTTTACATGCGTAGATGGCTCATAGGGACGGGACTGATAGCAGCAATGTGCGTCCTGGCACTGGGGCTGGCATGGGTCTCAAATAGATGGCAAAACCTTCGGGGATGGGAAGGTTTCTTTGCAGCGATCCTGCTGGGGGCGGCTTTGTTGTTTGGGATGTGGAAACTAACCCAAAGGGAGTGCGAAGCTCGCCTGCCACTACGTTTGGGGTGGTTACTCCTCGGAGCTGTTGCCCTCCGTCTGGCAGCGGGCATCTTTTGGGTAATCGCCCTGCCCGTATGGGGGTACGATACCCCCGTCCAAAGGGCGGGATATCCCATGGAAGATGCCTACAACCGTGATCAGGAAGCATGGAAGCTGGCAGCGTCTGATGCTCCTTTATGGACTGCATTCCACGGACAATACGTGTCCGATCAATATGGGGGAGTGCTTTTCCTGAGCGCAGCAGTTTACCGTTACCTGGGTGGTAGCACGCACCAGCCGTTGCTCATGGTGATTATCTCGGTCGCTTTCTCGGCCCTGGCTATCCTTTTCACTTGGGAGTTTACACGCCGGGTTTGGGATGAGCGCTCAGCGTGGGTCGCTGCTTGGATTCTGGCGTTGTATCCCGAGGCGGTACTGCTGTCCAGCACGCCTATGCGCGAAGCCTACTTCATGACTTTGGGTGCAGCCGCGTTCTTCGGCTTGGCGAGTTACTTACAGGCCTCCAAGCGTTCTGGTTTAGCCTGGGTGGCTGGGGCGCTGGTACTGTCGTTGCCCATATCACCGCCCTTCACAGCTTTACTGATCGGCGCGTTGGCCATAACTGCTCTTTGGGTGAAAAAGTGGAGATTTTTGCGTCAACGCTGGTTGTGGGGGCTGCTGATTGGTCTGGCAGGTCTAGGGATTATGGGAGTGTGGCTGAGCTGGAGACGATTAGCTCCCGTACAGGTGACTAACCCCCTAGCTTTAATCGGCTGGTGGTTCGAGCGGGCACTTCAATGGCAGACCTATCTGACCGAACGGGCGTCAGGCTGGATACAGGCAATCTTTCGTAGCACCCCGGAGTGGTTGCATCCCCTCATTGTGCTGGGGTATGGCGTGGTTCAGCCGTTTCTACCCGCTGCGTTGGTAGCCACAGGCGCGCCCCTCTGGCGTGGAGTGGCTATCTGGCGGGCTGTTGGCTGGACGGGTTTACTAGCCCTGCTGCTCTATGTACCCTTCAAAGCCTGGCGTGGGGTTAAGACGAAGGGCTGGGAAAGGGCGCTCAGCCTTGTCGTGTGGGCGCTGATCGTGATTGCAGCGTTGCGCGGGGGAGGTGACCAATGGGATAATCCCCGCTACCGGGCGGCCCTTGCGCCCATTCAGGTTGCTCTGGCATCTTGGGCCTGGATTGCTCCGAGAAAAACCTCGGATCCCTGGCTTCGGCGCGCGGTTGTCAGCTTGGGGTTGATCCTACTCTGGTTTCTTCCTTGGTACTTACGTCGGTACACACCGCTGCAATGGCCGGTCGTAGACTTGTTTAAAACTATTGGTCTGGGGTTAGCCACTGCTGTATTGTATGTGATATGGGACTGGTCGGGAACAAAATCCGACCCTTGACCTTGGATGACCGCAGGTTATAATTCAATCGTTGAATTTTGAGCCCGGGAGAGAAAAATGCCAACTGCACTGATCACTGGAATCACTGGACAAGATGGGTCATACTTAGCTGAATTTCTACTTGAGAAAGGTTATGAGGTCATCGGGATGGTGCGTCGTTCGAGCACGGTTACTTTTGGTCGGATAGAACACTTCCAAGACGATGTCACCCTGTTACAGGGCGATCTGCATGACCAAAGCTCGTTAGTTGACATCATGGAACAGTATCAGCCCGATGAAGTGTACAATCTGGCAGCCCAATCATTTGTCCCCACTTCTTGGAATCAACCAGTGCTCACTGGTGAGGTCACCGCTTTGGGGGTCACGCGCATATTAGAGGCTATCCGTATGGTGAACAAGCGGGCTCGTTTTTATCAGGCTTCCTCCAGCGAGATGTTCGGCAAGGTGCGTGAGGTTCCACAAAGAGAGACAACCCCTTTTTATCCCCGCAGCCCTTATGGGGTAGCAAAGGTTTACGGACATTGGATCACGGTCAATTATCGCGAATCGTACGACATGTTCGCGGTTTCAGGTATTCTGTTCAACCACGAAAGCCCTCGACGTGGGCTGGAATTCGTAACCCGCAAGATCACTCATGGTGTGGCCCGCATCAAGTTGGGGCTGACAAACGAATTACGTCTGGGTAATTTGGAATCTCGACGTGACTGGGGTTACGCGGGCGATTATGTGCAGGCCATGTGGCAGATGTTACAACAAGACAAACCACAGGATTATGTTGTTGGAACCGGGAAGACTCACTCAGTCCGCGAGTTTTGCGAAGCTGCCTTCAGATATGTAGGCCTGGACTACCGTGATCATGTGGTTCAAGACCAGCGCTTTTACCGTCCTGCGGAGGTGGACGAATTGGTTGCTGACCCTACCAGGGCACACCGGGAACTGGGCTGGAAACCCAACATGGACTTCGAAGGCCTGGTTAGGATGATGGTGGATGAGGATTTAAAAAGGTTGGGGAGGGAGATATGAGTTATAAACAATGGGTGTCTAGACGCGAGTAAAATAAAGCTGGATGTATTCTTTGAAAGACCTGTTCAATAACGAGTTGAATCAAAAATGATAAGCGAGGATGTAAAACTAGGAAAAGGAGTAATCATCTATCATCTCGACTTAGTAAACCTGTATGGTTGTGAGATAGGCGATGGATCAAAAATTGGCGCTTTTGTTGAAGTCCGGAAAAACGTAAAGATCGGAAAAAATGTTAAAATTCAGGCTCACACCTTCATCCCAGAAGGGGTGACCATAGAAGACTGCGTTTTCATCGGTCCCCATGTCTGTTTTACCAATGACAAGTATCCCCACTCAGTGAATCCAGACGGAAGTTTGATGGAGGCCGAAGACTGGGAAGTTATTCCTACTTTGGTGAAAAGAGAAGTCAGCATCGGTGCCAACGCGACCATTCTGTGTGGGATCACGATTGGTGAACATGCAATGGTGGGGGCTGGCGCAGTCGTGACTCGCGATGTTCCACCTTACGCCGTCGTTGCTGGTGTACCAGCTCGGGTAATCGGCGACGTCCGTGAGCAAAAAGGAGCTCGGCCAGGATGAGTGAGCGCGGTCTGCTTCTGGTGGGATTGAGTGCCTTATTAACTGTCGCCTCAAACCTAATGCTTCGCGGGGGTGTGATCCGGGCGGGTGGGTTTACCTTATCGCCAGGCACGCTTATCAGCGATTTGCTAAGACTGGCACGTCAGCCACTCTTTCTTACTGGTGGGGTGCTGTACGCGATGGCTGCTCTGGTTTGGTTTCGGGTGATATCCACGGAGAATCTGAATAACAGCTACCCGCTGTTAGTCAGTATTACCTTTGTTCTGGTAACGTTGGGAGCTACGATGTTCTTTCGAGAACCGGTTTCGTGGCAGAAGGTACTTGGGCTGGGAGTTATTCTGGTTGGTATTGTATTGGTCGCGCGTGGGTAAGAGAAGTGGGAAATTAGCTGACAGAAAGGAGTACATAATTGTGAAAAACATTGCTGTGATTGGCTATGGTTATTGGGGACCAAATATCGTGCGCAACTTTGTGGAGTTACCCACCTCTCAAGTTGTTACTATAAGCGATATTAACCAAAAACAGTTGACAAGGGCAAAAGAGCGTTACCCAGGGGTCAAAGTAACGCCTAACAATCGTGAAATCTTTGATGATCCCACCATCGATGCAGTCGCGATTGCAACACCTGTGTCAACGCATTTCGACCTGGCTGTGCAAGCTTTAGAGGCCGGCAAACATGTTCTTGTTGAAAAACCGTTGACAGCCACATCAGAACAGGCCATTCGTTTAATCAATAAAGCGAAAGGGCTCGGTCTTGTTTTGATGGTTGACCATACATTTATCTATACTGGTGCGGTGCGAAAGATCAAGGAATTAATTGCAGACAATGAACTGGGAGAAATTTATTATTACGACTCAGTCCGGGTAAATTTGGGACTGTTTCAACATGATATAAATGTGATCTGGGACCTGGCGGTTCATGACCTGTCCATTATGGATTTTGTGCTGGCTACCCAACCTCAATCTGTTTCTGCAACTGGCATAAGTCACGTTTCCGGAGAACCAGAGAATATTGCCTACCTGACACTATTTTTTGAAAACAACCTGATCGCTCACATCCACATTAACTGGCTGGCACCCGTGAAAGTGCGCCGCACGCTGATAGGCGGTAGCAGCAGGATGATCGTCTACGACGATCTGGAACCCAGTGAGAAGGTCAAGGTCTACGATAAGGGGATCACGGTCAATGAGAGTCGTGAGAGCATCTACCGAATGCTCATTGGATACCGCACCGGCGATATGTGGGCCCCACAGTTGAATATGACCGAGGCCCTGCGTACAGAGGCACTGCACTTCATCCAATGCATCGAAGGGAACGAGCACCCCATCACCGATGGTGAGGCCGGTTTACGGGTGGTGCGCATTCTTGAGGCCGCCACCAAATCCCTGGCAGAACGGGGCCAGTTGGTGGAAATAAGCACGACAGGGGTTATAGGATGATCCCATTCGTAGATCTGAAGGCTCAGTATCACAGCATAAAAGATGAAATTGATGCGGCGATCGTCAGCGTTCTGGAGAGCAGCCAGTTCGTATTGGGAAAGGAAGTGTCCGCTTTTGAGGAAGAGTTTGCTGCTTACTGTGACACCCTTTATGGGATTGCGGTAAATTCGGGTACCAGTGCCTTACATCTTGCGTTGTTGGCAGCCGGTATTGGCCCCGGTGATGAGGTGATTACTGTGCCCTTCACTTTCGTTGCTACCGTGGCGGCCATCTGCTATACGGGGGCTCGGCCTGTTTTCGTGGACATTGAGCCTCGAACATACACGATGGACACAACAAGTCAGCTTGAGGGGGCTATTACCGAGCGGACGAAGGCAATACTGCCAGTGCATCTCTACGGGCAACCAGCCGATATGGATCCTATCCTGGAGGTCGCCCACCGCCATGGGTTGATAGTTATCGAGGACGCTGCGCAGGCCCACGGTGCTGAGTATAAGGGACGAAGGGTGGGGGGCATAGGCGATTTGGGTTGCTTTAGCTTCTACCCCGGTAAGAACCTGGGGGCTTATGGTGAAGGGGGTATAGTAGTTACCTCCAATCCTGAATATACCCGCGCTATCCGTATGTTGCGTGACTGGGGACAGGAACGCAAGTACCACCACGTGTTGAAGGGCTACAATTACCGCATGGAGGGCATGCAAGGGGCCATCCTGCGGGTCAAGCTGCGCCACCTGGAGGCATGGACTGAGGCCCGCCGGTCGCACGCCGCGCGGTATGACGAACTCCTGAAAGACTCTGGGGTTCGGACCCCAACCGTGATGCCTTATAGCCGCCACGTTTATCACGTCTATGCAGTGCGTACGCCGTTGCGGGATGATTTGCAGCAGGCGCTGCTTGCACAGGGAATTCAGACAGGTATCCACTATCCCATACCGGTTCATTTACTGGAAGCCCACGCTGACCTGGGGTATCAGTCCGGTGACTTTCCCTTCTCGGAGCAGGCAGCAAGAGAGGTGCTTTCACTGCCGATGTATGCGGAGTTGAGAGAGTCGGAATTATTGCAAATCGCCAACTCGGTACAGAGCCTCCTCGCCGAAAGAGTCGAGTGAATGGATCCGGCAAGTGAGATTTGGAAGGTAATAAATCAGTGTCATCCAGGATACTGGTGCTCAGCGCAAAATCATATAATCGTTGGGTCTTCCGGGCCTTAAGAGCTATGGGAGTTGAGACAGTTACGATTGATCGCAATCCGCAAGCCGGTTCGTTTTCTGAGGCAGACTTTTATGAAGTTGTTGACATAGTTGACAGAATGGGAGCTTTGGATGTAGCTTGTCGTTATTGTGTGGATGCTGTTATGGCCATCAATGATTTTGGAGTGAGAACAGCGGCCTTTGTTGCTCAGCGACTTGGGCTTGTTGGACTCACAGAAGAGGTTGCGAATGTCGTTTGTGATAAGGGGCTGATGCGTGATGCTTGGGTTGCTGCAGGACTACCGCAACCTGCCTATAAGGTGGTCGCTGACTACGACGAAGCTATACGGGTAGCCAAGGAAATTGGATTCCCGCTTGTCATCAAGCCCACAGACTGCGGGGGGGGACAGCGTGGGGTCTCTGTTGTGACTGATTTGGATGAGTTACCAAATGCATTTTATCATGCGCAACGTTATGTCCGTAATCGCAGAATAATCATTGAGGAGTACGTTGAAGGTATCGAAACTCAAATAGAATCGTTGACATGGAAAGGTGTAACTCACACACTGACGATTCCAGATAAAGGAGTAACTCACGACCGGCCGTATCGTGTCACACAGAGCATTAATTTCCCTGGTTTCTTTTCGTCATACACTATCGAGCGCATCAGAGAGTTAACCGCTCGGGCTACGGCGGCGGTAGGGATTACAGTGGGAGCCGCGCATCCGGAAATGATAGTGAAGCCGGATGGTGAAGTTGTTCTCCTGGAAATTGCGGGACGGCCTGGTGGAGGCCCTTGTTTCAGTCCGACGCCTTTCTTAGTATGTGGGGTGGACATGGTTCAAGAACTTGCCAAGATCCTTCTAGGCGAGCAGCCAAATCTAAGGTCTAGGCGGCTAAAAGGGGCAGTGATTCGTTTTCTTTTTCCCCCATCGGGACGCGTGCGAGAGATTCGTGGAGTGAGAGAGGCGTGGACACTTCCAGGGATAGTTGACATTCAAATTGACCCGCAGTCAGGTAGTGTCTTACCAGAGATCACTAGTGGTGTAGAACGTGCAGGCTATATAGTAGCTACAGGTGCTACCCGCGAAGAGGCAATTGCAGTCGCAGATGCAGCAGAGCGTACGATTGTGTTCGAAATGGAGCGATAGTACTTCATCATTTATGATCTTTGATTCACTCACTCATGTTACACCCGATGGTCGCTGGTTCCACACAGCGTATGATGCTAGTGAGACGCGCCTGGTAGGCGAACTGGACGAAGCGCAAGTGGACAAGGCGGTAGTAGTAGCGTTAGCTGGTTTTATTCCTAATGAGTTTGTTTTAGAGGTCTGTCAGCGGCATCCTGACCGGTTGGTGCCAGGTGCATCTTTCAACCCTGTAGCATACGAAACGGAACGGCAAGCTGTACGTGAGTTACGGGCGCAATTACATAAGGGACCGTATCAATTATTGAAACTACATCCAAGGCTTAATCGTTATGATCCTCTAGATTCCCGTTGCCTAGCTATCCTTGGAGAGCTTGCTTCCTGGGAGAAACCTATACCGATCTGGATAGATACACTCTTCTACTTTCAGGGTGGTTCGTTGCGAAAGCCCATTGTTGACACGATTCATGATATTGTTGGGGGCTTCCCCGACCTCAACTTCGTCATACTTCACGCGGGAGGAAGCTGGGCACTTCAAGTAGTTGAAGCGATTCGGGACTGTCCAAATGCGTTCATAGACATATCATACACGCTGTATCGGTATGCTGGCAGTTCGATTTGGATGGATCTTCGGCATTTGTTAAACACATTTGATTGTCGCATGGTGTTCGGGTCAGACTTTCCAGAGGTAAGTGTAGGTGAAGCGCTGGACTGCTTTTGGCGTCTGACGGAAGGCGTTCCACCAGATAAATGCGCTAATGTACTCGGCAAGAATCTATGCGAACTACTTGGCGGGTAGCTTATGGAAGAAACGGATAGATTGGATTATATTCGGAAATATGAAGAACGTTTGCGAGAGTTTGGATATTCACCGCAAACATTAGGTTGGGGTATATACGGTCGTCAAGAAATCCGCTTCGCAATTCTGGCGGAGAACGCATTACATATGCCAGAGAGTTCGGTGTTGGATGTAGGATGCGGATTCGCTGACCTGTACGATTTCTTGGTGCAACGCGGGTGGTGTGGACAGTACACAGGCATTGACATCGTGCCAGGATTGCTATGCATGGCGCGAGAGTTACATCCGGATCTGGACTTGAGAGAGCTGGACATTACGAGTGATACCACTTCACTGGAAACATATGATTTTGTAATCGCATCGGGTGTACTCAATGCAAAGCTGAAGGTTGGTGACAATAAGACCCACATCATGAATGTCCTTCGGGCGATGCACAAACACGCTCGAATAGCTGTGTGTGTTGACTTTCTGAGCACGTATGTGGACTTTGAGAAGCCTAATAGCTGGCATACCGACCCAAAGTGGGTGCTGGACGTAGCAAAACGGCTAAGCCGTCGTGTATTACTTCGTCATGACTATCTGCCGTTTGAGTTTGCCTTGGTTATTTTCCAGGATGACTCGATTTCTGAGCGGAATGTTTTTCAGGCGTTTGAGAGTACGTTGTTAGGTTAGAATGGTATAGGATTTTAATGCAAAAGGTTCTCGTTACGGGTGGCGCCGGTTTCATCGGTTCCGAGTTGGTGCGTCAGCTTGCGGCTCGAGGTGACAGGGTTGTGGTCGTTGACAATCTAGTCAACGGTCGGCGCGAGAATTTGGAAGATATACTTGGGGATCAGGTTCAACTGATCGTCGCGGACATTCGAGACAGCCGCCTCATGGCGGATCGGATGCAAGGCGCGGACATCGTGTTCCACCTGGCGTGCCTGGGCGTGCGGCATTCGATCTACTCACCTCAAGAGAACCATGAGGTCAATGCAACTGCTACCTTGAGGCTGCTGTCTGTGGCAAGGGCAGCGAGGGTGAAACGGTTCGTGTACACCTCCAGTTCTGAGGTCTATGGTACTGCCCGTTGGGTGCCAATGAGCGAGGAGCATCCAACTTATCCTATGACCGTCTATGGGGCCTCAAAGCTGGCTGGGGAGTGCTACACACGCGCCTTTCATCGAACCTATGGCTACCCGACCGTGGTAGTCCGACCGTTCAATACCTACGGGCCACGCTGCCACCACGAAGGAGATAGCGGGGAGGTGATCCCCAGATTCTTGTTGCGCTGTATGGCTGGACGCCCGATGGTGGTGTTCGGCGATGGCACCCAGACTAGGGACTTTACCCATGTCAGTGATACAGCCAGGGGTATCCTCTTGGCAGGATTTACGGACAACGCTGTGGGGGAGACGATCAATCTGGGCAGCGGACGTGAGATTGCCATTAACGAGCTTGCCCGCGAGGTGGCGGCAGTGCTCGAGCGGCCAGATGCCGCAGTAACCCACGATGACCCGCGCCCTGGGGATGTATTGCGTCTCTGCGCCGATACGAAAAAAGCCATCCGATTGCTAGGGTTTGAGCCCGAAGTAACCTTGCATGAGGGATTGGTCATGCTGAGGGATTGGTATTTGAGTCTTGAACAACCGCCTGAAGTGCTGCTGGAGCAGGAGATTGTGCATAATTGGGAGATCCAGGAGGGTGGAGCGACATATGAGTGAAAAGAAGCCGATCATCCCCGTTGCCAGACCTTGGATGGATGAGCGTGAAGCTGAAGCGGCCAGGCGACCCATCATGTCCGGCTGGGTGACACAGGGGCCAGAAGTAGCTGCGTTCGAGCGTGAGTTAGCCAGCTATGTAGGGGCAAAGCATGCCTGTGCGGTCTCAAGCTGCACTACAGCCCTGCACCTGGCTTTGCTGGCTGTTGGTGTGCAGCCAGGGGACGAGGTAATTACCGTCAGCCACTCCTTCATCGCCACAGCCAATAGCATACGATACTGCGGCGCAACGCCGGTGTTCGTGGACATTCAACTGGAGACATTCAACATAGATCCAGTGCTGATCGAAGACACCATTACGGAGCGTACCCGAGCAATCCTCTGTGTGCACCAGATGGGTATGCCCTGTGACTTGAAAGCGATCCTGGACGTGGCCCATCATCATTCTCTGGCTGTGGTCGAAGATGCTGCCTGCGCCATCGGTAGCGAGATTCTTGTGAATGAAACATGGGAGAAGATCGGCAAGCCCCATGGAGACATTGCCTGTTTTTCCTTCCACCCACGCAAGTTGCTTACCACTGGGGACGGCGGGATGCTGACTACATCTAACCTCGAATGGGACAAGCAATTTCGCCTGTGGCGGCAACACGGCATGAGCGTCCCTGATATCATGCGCCATGGGGCGAAAGAAGTCATTTTCGAGTCTTATCCAGTTCTGGGCTACAACTACCGCATGAACGACATCCAGGGGGCTGTCGGACGTGAACAACTCAAACGCCTACCGGGAGCCATAGAAAGGCGTCGCTTTCTGGCAGGGCGTTACGGGGAACTACTGGGAAAAGTTAACGGGGTGGAACCACCCGGAGAGTTACCGTGGGCTCGTAGCAATTGGCAGAGCTATTGTGTGCGCCTGCCTGAGGTATGCGATCAACACCATGTGATGCAATTCATGCTGGATCGAGGGGTGGCGACTCGCCGCGGGGTTATGTGTGCTCACCGCGAAGGGGCCTATGCGAATGTCCCTAATCCCTTTTCGTTGTCTAACTCAGAATATGCCCAGGATCATAGTATCATCCTGCCCCTATATCACCAAATGACAGAAGAAGATCAGGACTATGTGGTCCAAGTTTTGAGGAAGGCATGTCAGACAGCATGAACAACATACCAGGCAGAAGCACCGAGACGGCACCGGGTTTAAAAGAACGTACAAACCAGCGACCTTTTATCACCATTGTGACACCTGCCTACAATGAGGCAAAAAACTTGCCCGTGTTGTACCAACGTCTGCTTGACGTGCTCGATGGCTTAGAAGCAGATTGGGAATGGATTGTGGTGGATGATCACTCTGCTGATGGAACATTTGAGTTACTGACCAGTCTGGCGGAACAGGATGGGCGCCTGCGTGGCTTTCGTTTTTCTCGCAACTTTGGCTCACACATGGCTATTACCTGTGGTCTCAATCATGCTCAGGGTGACTGCGCTATCGTCATGGCTGCTGACTTGCAGGACCCACCAGAGGAGATACCACAATTGGTGATCGAATGGCAGCGGGGAGCTCAGGTTGTTTGGGCGGTGAGGGCACGGCGCGAGGGAGAGAATGTTGCCTATCTGAGTTTTGCCCGCCTGTACTATGCCCTGATGCGTCGCACGGGGGCCTTGAGGAACTTACCCGCTGAGGGTGCGGATTTCTTCTTAGTTGATCGGCGAGTGATAGAGGCCTTCAACCAGTTTCACGAAAGCCAAATCAGCATCTTGGCTTTGATCACCTGGATGGGTTTCCATCAAGTGATTATCAGGTACAAAAAGTTGCCTCGCCTACACGGTAGTTCAGGGTGGAGTCTAGAAAAAAAGTTGAAACTGGTAGTGGACTCGATTACCTCATTTACTTACTTCCCCATTCGTGTAATGACCTATGTAGGCCTTACCACCGCCTTTGTTGGATTTCTATATGCAGGACTGGTAGTGTGGAATGCGTGGCGCGGTCTTCCCCCCCAAGGATGGGCGTCTCTTATGGTTGCATTCTTGGTCATTGGAGGGATCCAGATGATAATGATGGGTGTATTGGGGGAATACTTGTGGAGAGCTCTATATGAATCTCGCAATCGTCCACGATATATCATTGAGAAAAAGTTTCCATGATTTCATGCTCCGTCGTGCGCTAGCAGAAGAAGACCGTTCCTTTTGTTTCGGTAAAGATCTTCTGGCAAGTTTGACAACGATAGCGTTGCACGCCTTTGGGGGTCTTACCGAATTTTTTTAATGTTCCACTGCTCTGAAGCTTACTGCAGTTTGGACAGGCCTCATTTGGACAAAAGACACCAGGTTTGGCTAACTTATCTGTTCGTCTCCCTCGGATAAGTTTGCCATAAATTTACACCATTGGCAGTCAACACGCAAACGGAGAGTGTCTGAAAGTAACTCTCCTTGAAAAAGAGATAAAGATGTCAGAACAAAAACAACACCACAATCGTCAGAACACGATACTTTGGGGATTATTTTTGGCTACTGAAGCTTTTATATCTGTCCTAGCTTTCTACCAAACAGTGAGTACCATGCAAAAAATAGAGGTTGTTTTTTCTTTTCTTTCCGGTTGGACAGTATTATTTTTAGTCTATATATTCAGTTGTTTGTTTGCTATATCTTCAATTGTTATTCTATGGCATTGGCAATCCCGATTTATGAATTTTATTGAGCTTCTTGAGCGCCCCGCCAGGTTCTGGTGTTTGGCAGAGATTTTGGTTGCCATTGCTGCCTACATCATCATCGGAATGGCATTTAGCCACTCTTACTTTGGCTTGTTATTGCATGGCTTTTGGATACGGCTGGCCTTATTATGGTGGGTGATTTTCTTTAGTATGTTTGTCATCAAAAAAATCGGGAATGAGATGACATGGTCGAAAACATTAATTATCTCAATCATTGCTACAGCAGTTGAACTTCAGATAATATCCTTCCTTCCACAGATAAATAATTATCCTTTATCATTAGACTGGTCAGAAAGCAGTTATATCTATTACGCCTCTTTGGTTGCATCCCAGAAACTATATGGTCTTCAGCTACCCATGTCCATCGTGTACCCATCCAGAGCATTGCTCGATTCTTTGCCATTCTTACTTGGTAGTTACCCAATATGGGTGCACCGCCTATGGACGATATTGCTAGGGATTGGAATAACATCAACAACCAGCCTGATACTGGCTTTTCGGCTCAAGATTTCCGATCGGTTAATTCGATGGTTGTTCGCCTGTTTGGTCTTTTTATACTTGTTCAGTGGCAGTGTGAAGTATGAGCTACAAATCTGTATAATCGTTATCCTGCTTGGTGTCTCCGCCCGACGACCATGGCGCTCATTGTTTAGCATCGTGCTTGCTTCATTTTGGGCTGGGATGAGTCGCCTGAACTGGTATCCCGTTCCGGGATTATTGGCGGTTGTGTTGTACTTTCTCGAAGAGCCCATCGGTAGCCTTCGCAAGAAATTCCATTATCTAAGCAAACCTGCTGTTTGGTTTACTCTAGGACTGGCAACCTCGATCCTGGGAAGTGCGTTTGCTCTTCGCGTAACGAACAGTGATTGGGTAACCCTATTTAGTTTTGGTTTCACACCCTCTTACTGGTATAGACTACTTCCAAGCCCAACTTACCCTCTAGGGGTTATTCCAGGGATAATTTTAATTTCGTTCCCTCTGTGGTGGTTAATGGTGGATGTGTTCGGGAGTTTCCTGCACAACTGGCAACCTATCAGATTGATTGGATTGTTTTTAATCACTTTGGTGCTCTTTGCAGGCGGTGTGTTTGTAAGTACCAAAATAGGCGGCGGTAGCGATTTGCATAATCTGGATGCTTATTTGGTATGCCTGATGATCACAGGTGGCTATATGGCCTTCAATCGCTTTACGTTTGATACTCCCGCCTGTGATCCTTTTAAACTCACAAGGTGGGTGGTAACTTTATCTGTATTAATCCCTCTGGTGTTTGTTATCCAAGGTATTCAGCCCATCAGCATTTATGATTATCAGGCTGCTAATCGAAATATCCAGACCATGCAATCCCGTATCGTTACCGCGGCATCCCAGGGGGAGGTTTTATTTATCAATCAACGACAACTTCTCACCTTCCAGTACATCAAAGGTGTCGTCCTGGTTCCAGACTACGAACTTGTGGAATTGTCCGCAATGGTTTACACCAACAACCAACCATACCTCAACCGATTTCATAATGATCTAAAAAACCACCGGTTTAGTATGATAGTAGTCAAAACACAGCTCGAAGTTTATAAAAGTTATAGTTATGGTTTTGGAGAAGAAAATGATATTTGGGTTTTTCGGGTGACTCAACCTTTACTTTGTGATTATAGGCCTAAACTAACCATTTCGGAGCTCAATATGACTTTATATGTACCGCGTAGTGGAACAGACTGTAACTATTGAATCAGCAACTGAAGTGAACAGATACCTCTGAAGGATACATAATCCCTCAAAATGAAAATGAGAATCGTTAATCGTGAAACAGATCAAAGTAGATAACAATGTCTAATAGAAATAAACTCACCACTCGTCCATTTATGTTTAGGGTGAAATCTGTATTGGGAAAGCTAATTTCTAAAATTCAACTTTCCCGCCTCGATTTTGTTCTTATCATAACTGTTGCTATTATTTCTTTAACTGGAGCTCTGTTTGGAGAAAAAATATTAGTAAAGGATGGATTGGGCTATGATGGAAATACTTATGGATGGATCGCGAAGAAGGTTTCCTTAAAAGACATTTTCTTACAGCGGGTGGATTCCTACTATATCCAGCGCGTTTTTCCATCACAGATTGTGCGTTATACGCTACAACTTTTCCAACTGCCGCTAACAACCCCTAATATTGTGCTGGGATTTGCCATGCTCAATGTTGGGCTTCTGGTATTGAGTTCTCTCGCTTGGTGCCTCATATGCAACAGAATGAAAATCGGCCCTGCCGGGAAACTTGTGGGTTTTCTAGGAATATTTGGCAGTTTCGCCTTGACAAAATGGGTTTCATTTTATCCTGTGTTGACAGATGTCTCAGGTTTTGCCATCAGTATTGGGATGTTGTACTTCTATCTTTCGAATAACAGGGTATGCCTATTGCTTCTTACAATTGTAGGAGCCTTTACTTGGCCTATTCTTCTCTACGAAGGCACATTATTTTTGCTTTTCCGGAAGGATGAAAGCGGCTTAGAGACTAAGTGGTCTTCTGCGCCACGACATCTAAACTTCTGGGTCGCTCTGGTGACCAGTTTCTTGCTTTTGTTCGGTTTGGTTTGGGCAGTATTTCATCCCAATCCCGATTTTCCCGAACCACCATATGAGCCATTGTTACCTATTAGTATATTTGTTACCCTTCTTTTCTGGTTCTATGCATTAGTCCCGTTGTTGGATGTGAATCGATTCTTTGATCCCAAGTATTGGTTAAAAAATTTTCGGTCTGCCACATGGCTTGCAGTGCTGCTTTGCGTACTTGGAGTCAAGATAATACAGCGACAAATCTCTGTTCCAAGCCCCATAATGACAAACCTTGTAAGTAATATTCTTCTTGAACCAATTGTAACTCCCGGAGTATTCTTTGTTGCTCATGTCTTTTTCTATGGCCCGATAGTACTCCTGGCACTATTTTGGTGGAAACCGATGACCCATTTCATTCAGAGGTATGGCTTAGGGCTAACACTAAATGTGCTTCTTGGGTTATTTATCTTTCTCGCAAGTGAGTCGCGTATTGCCATTAATGTTTTTCCACTGTTCGTCTTACCTATTGCTCAGGTGGCTAATTCTTATCGCTTGCGCCCCAGCACTCTGGTTTTATTTATTATTCTGACAATTGGTTTTTCAAGAGTATGGTTGTCGCTGAATAATGTTCCTTACATTTTCTCTCATTTGTTTTCCTTATTTTTCCCAAATCAGGTGTTTGAAAACGCTGTGGGCAGTGAAGCTCCTAACATTTTCTATTGGATGAGCAGCGGTCCATGGATGTCGTATAAGATGTATGTACTCGAGGCTGTTATCGTGGTTATCGTTGGTTGTCTCCTTTATTTTTCCCTGAGACGGACAGCAAGGTAGCTTGTACCTGGAATCAATGTGACGGAGACTCATACAGCTTGGCTGTACGTTCGTTGGCAAAACTCCATTCCCTAAAAATATCGTAAGCATCCCCAGGACAATATAAATTGTGTTGCACTTGGTGCAGGTCTTCAAAGTCACCCCTTGACCTTTTATTACCCTGGATTATAATTCAGAAACTGAATTTTGGAAATTAAATACATGGACACTTCACCAGAAACACGAGAACTTCTCCTACTGGAAGAAATAGAACGCGATCCGAATGTCAATCAGGCTTCCCTGGCTGCACAGCTCGGCGTTGCGGTGGGCACCATCAACTGGCATTTAAAAAGGCTGATCGAAAAAGGATACATAAAAGCCAAGCGTGCTCAACGGAAGAAATTGCGTTATATCATCACCCCAAAGGGCATCACCTTTCGCGCCCGGCTTACAGTCAACTACATAGAGCACTCCATGCACCTGTACCGAAAAACACGCCAGCGCGTGCGAGAGCTGCTATCCGATGTCAGGCAGGCAGGATACGACAAAGTACGAATCATTGGCGAAGGTGATATCGCAGATATCTGCCGACTGACTTGTATGGAACAAGGCATGAGGGTGGACGGTTCAGCAGAGGTACCCGCATTGGAAGTACAGGGTTACAAAGTTCGATTGCACCTAAAGGAGGATGCATGAGCGACGAACGCCATGTTTTGGTCACCGGGGGAGCTGGCTATATCGGTTCGTTCCTAGCAGGTGAACTTTTACGAGCCGGGTATCGCACCACTGTAGTAGACGATCTGCTTTTTGGCGGCGAATCGCTGGTAGCTTACTTGCCCTACCCAAATTTCCATTTCCTTAAAGCAAATGTTTGGGAACCCCGGGTTATTCGCAACGCTGTCCGGGATGACTGGCCTCAACCCTTCGCAATTGTACATCTGGCTGCCATTGTGGGGTTCCCTGCCTGTCAGGCAGTGGGGCGTCAGGTGGCTTGGCGGTACAACGTCGAAGCAACTCAGCGCGTGTTTGAGCAAGCTGTTGATCTGGGAGTAGAACGATTTATTTACTCATCTACATACAGCAACTACGGCCTTTCGCCAAACGGAAAACCTGTTTCTGAGGATACCCCTCTTAACCCCCAATCCTTGTACGCTGAAACGAAGATCGCCGCAGAGCGTTTTTTGCTTGCTCGGGCTAACGAACCGACAGCCCCCCTTATCCTTCGTTTTGCCACCCTTTACGGGTTATCACCACGCACCCGACTTGACTTGATCATCAACCAATTCGTCCTTGAAGCCTTCACGAAACGTGAGCTTCTCATCTACCAGCGCGGCTACTCGCGCTCATTTGTTCACATCAGCGATGCAGTACGCGCTATCTTGATGTGCCTGGAAACCGATGAGAAGAAAATCAGGGGGGAGGTATACAACATCGGTTCCGAAAACGGCAATTACACCAAGGATGAGATCGTTGCCCTTGTCCTCAAACGTCTTCCAGAAACAGTGGTCCGTTACAAAGACATGACCTTCGGAGGCGACATGCGCGATATCACGGTTTCATTTGATAAAGCACGAGAGGCCCTAGGATTTGAAACGCAATTCACAGTAGAAGATGGCATCCGTGAGGTACTGCATGCCTTGCAACAAGGTTTGATCAGCAAACCCCAGGACAGTCGTTACCGAAACGCTCAATTTATTGTCCAGTAAAGGAGATTATTGTGCCCTTACCTCATTCCTCGAAAGGAAAAAAAGCCTGGACTGGAAGCCAAACTTACTGGCGAAATCGCCGCGTCTGTGTGACAGGTGGAGCTGGATTTTTGGGTTCCTTTGTCCTGAAGGTGCTAAAAGAGCGCGGGGCAACAGATATCTTTGTGCCTCATATCGAAAAGTACGACCTGACACAACCTGAAGCCCTCCAGCGCATGTTTGAGGATGCCCAGCCTGATATCATTATTCATCTTGCTGCCCTGGCAGGCGGAATTGGAGTCAACCGCGCCCGGCCTGCAGAATTTTTCTACCAGAACATCATGATGGGCGTACCCTTGATGCATGCCGCCTGGGAGCGAGGTGTTGATAAGTTCGTTGCCATCGGGACGATCTGTGCGTACCCTAAGTTTACCCCCGTCCCCTTCAAAGAAGAGAACTTGTGGGATGGTTATCCTGAAGAAACGAACGCCCCTTATGGTCTGGCAAAGAAAATGCTCCTCGTCCAAGCCCAGGCCTATCGCCAACAATACGGCTTCAACGCGGTTTACCTGTTACCGGTCAACCTGTACGGACCGGGCGACAATTTCAACCTGGAAACTTCCCATGTTATTCCGGCTTTAATCCGGAAATGCATGGAGGCTCAGGAACAGGGAGAGGAACAGATTATTCTCTGGGGAGATGGTGCTCCCACAAGGGAGTTTCTCTACGTAGAGGATGCCGCCATGGGCATAATTCTGGCAGCCGAGAGGTACAACGGGAGTGAGCCTGTCAACCTGGGATCTGGAATGGAAATCAGGATAAAAGATTTGGCTCAGTTGATTGCCCGATTGACCGATTTTAACGGTGAAATAGTTTGGGATACGACCAAGCCAAGCGGGCAACCACGCAGAGCACTGGATACGAGCCGCGCCGAGCAGTATTTCGGTTTCAAGGCACAAATGCCTTTCGAAGAAGGCTTACGTCGGACAATCCAATGGTACCGTGAATACTGCAAGCAAATTGACCCAAAATAATGTCTCAAACCAATGCAGAGTCTCGAACTGATGTTTTGATCTTGCGCCCATCCCGCGGATGGTCGGCCCTTAATTTGGGCGACCTGTGGCGTTATCGGGAGTTGATCTACTTCCTCACCTGGCGCGATCTCAAAGTACGCTACAAGCAGACACTTCTAGGTGCTGCCTGGGCGATTATCCAGCCATTTTTCACCATGGTGGTGTTCAGCATCTTCTTCGGACAGTTAGCCAAAGTGCCTTCAGATAATGTCCCTTACCCCATCTTCTCTTACACAGCGCTTCTCCCATGGGGAATGTTTTCCAAAGCATTGAGTGATGCCGGACGATCCCTGGTGGCCAGCCGACACATGATCACCAAGGTATATTTTCCTCGTCTGGTGATTCCCTTATCATCCCTCTTTAGTAGTGTGGTTGACTTTGCCATAGCTTTCATCGTTTTACTAGGGATGATGTGGTATTACCAAATTTCTCCCACCAACGTGGTATGGTCTTTGCCCCTCTTCCTGATACTGGCACTCATTACCGCTTTTGGCGTGGGATTGTGGCTTTCGGCTTTAAACGTAACGTACCGGGATATCGGTTATATCATCCCTTTCCTGACTCAATTCTGGCTGTTTATTACCCCTATTGCTTATCCCTCAAGCATGGTACCCGAAAAGTGGCAGTTGGTTTATGCACTAAATCCTATGACCGGTGTAGTAGAGGGATTCCGTTGGGCGTTACTTGGAACAGAAACGGCCCCTGGTCCGATGTTGGCGGTTTCTGCGGCAATTTCTGTGGGTGTTCTGATTACTGGGCTGTTCTATTTCCGACGCATGGAACGCACCTTCGCAGATATGATCTGAGCAATTATGACCGTTGCCATTCGTGTAGAGAATATCAGCAAGCAATATAAAATCGGTATCCAGGTTGACAGCTACCACACCCTACGCGATACCCTTGTGGACGCTGTGACCTGGCCAATTCGGGCTTTGCAGCGAAAACTTCCTTCCCCCACGGATTTTATCTGGGCACTGAAGGATGTCTCTTTTGAGGTACACAAAGGTCAGGTTCTGGGTGTGATCGGTCGTAACGGGGCTGGGAAAAGCACGCTGCTAAAGATTCTCTCTAGAGTAACGGAGCCGACGGAGGGGTACGCGGAAATCCACGGACGAGTGGGTTCTCTGTTGGAGGTCGGCACTGGTTTCCATCCTGAACTCACAGGACGCGAGAACATCTATCTGAACGGCGCCATTTTGGGGATGAAACGCAGAGAAATTGATCGCAAGTTTGACGAGATTGTCTCATTCGCCGAGGTGGAAAAGTTCATTGACACACCCGTCAAGCGTTACTCCAGTGGAATGTACCTGCGATTAGCCTTCGCTGTGGCTGCCCATCTTGAGCCTGAAATCCTGGTTGTAGATGAGGTGCTGGCGGTGGGGGATGCCGAGTTTCAACGCAAGTGCCTAGGCAAGATGAGCGACGTGGCTCATGAAGGTCGCACGGTATTGTTTGTCAGTCACAACATGTCGGCAATACTACGTTTAACCGAGGAGACCCTTGTGTTGGACAACGGCAAGCTGATTTATTGGGCTGCCTCTAATCAAGCTGTAGACCATTACCTGGGATCTGGCTTCTCCAAATCTGGAGAACGAACCTGGACGCAGGACGAGGTGCCCCCAGAGGCTTATCCTTTTCGTCCCCTGGCCATAAAAGTGCGAGACGCGCGCAGTGAAATTGTAGACATCCTTCGTTCCATAGAACCAATCACCATTGAGATTGAATACCTTCTCGATAAACCAACCAAAGGGCTTCGAGTGGGCATTTACCTGATGAGTGTACATGGAGAATATGTATTTATATCCTTTGATACCGACGAACCGGAACAGTACGAGCGTTTCGGTACACGTGAGGCGGGGCGTTATATTAGCCGATGCACAGTACCAGCAGATACATTGAACGACGGTCGTTATGTCTTGGGTATTAATGCCAGTTCATTCCAGGTGAAACGTTACTTTCAAGAGGAGCGAGCTCTGGTGTTTTCCGTTGATGGAGCCGGTGCACCAGGAAAGCAGTGGCCAGAGCAACGACTGGGGTTATTACGCCCACGCCTCGATTGGCAGATAGAGAGGCTATGAGAATGATCCCCGCTAAGTCATCAATAAAGAAAATGCTTGGTGAATTACCCCTCACTGCTGAGGTGTACTGGCACATTATGCAATCCGGCAAACCAATCCGAGGTTTCAAGTTAAAAAAACTGGCCAGGGCTTTACCCGTATTATGTGAACAAGCCGCCTCATCCCAAAACAAAATTAAACCACAGCGTAAAGTATTGCTCTTTGCCACATTACCACATTGGGTTGCACACACAACTGTGCTGGGTTTGGCTCTGGCTGGTCTGGGGAACGAGGTTAGCCTGGCGTATTTACCCTATCCGAAATGGCAAAAGCCCATCAACCGCTTCGACCTTCGCCGGCATAATGCCTATGTGCGTCAAATCCTGGCACAGGCCAAACCGCTGATTCGTTCTATTTCATGGCTAGACAGCTCCCCCTTTAATAAGTCTCTCCCTGCTAAATTGAAGAAGTCCATTGAAAACCAGGCACTCAACGACTCACAATACATTTTACAAACAGAAGAAGTAAACCTTGAGGACGATCTTTATCGGTTTCGCTTGAAGCGCAACACCGACGTCGCCTGCGCGGCGTTGACATGGCTGCAGCGCCACCGTCCCGATGTGGTTATTATTCCCAATGGCACTATCCTGGAATTCGGTGCAGTCTACCAAGTAGTGAAATATCTAAGTGTTCCTGTGGTCACTTATGAATTTGATGAAAAACGAGGACATCTCTGGCTGGCACAAAATTCAGAGGTGATGCTTCAAGAGACTGATGACCTCTGGGCTCTCTATAAAGACCGTCAACTATCCCCTGAACAATGGAAAATGATTACGTCTTTGTTTGAGGCCCGGCAGGAGGCACGTTTATGGGAAGAGTTCTCTCGCCAATGGCAAAATCTGCCCCGACAGGGCAGTGAGGACATACATGCAAAACTTGGTCTTGATTCCCGTCCTATCATCCTGCTGGTTCCAAATCTGCTGGGCGATTCAGTAACACTAAAGAGGCAAATCTTTAGTAAAGGTATGACGGATTGGTTGGAACGCACACTACAATTTTTCGCCAGCCGTTCAGGGGTTCAATTGGTAGTTCGCATCCATCCAAACGAATCACTGCTGCTTCCCCATGGGACCTCTATGGTTGAGGTAGCACGACGAGCTTTACCGATAATGCCAGAGCACATTCACCTCATCGAGGCTGATGCACAGGTTAACACCTACGATCTTGTAGAAATCTCCAATCTGGGTTTGGCTTACACTACAACGGTAGGCATGGAAATGTCTATGATTGGAATCCCGGTCATTGTGTGTGGGCAAACACACTATCGTGGAAAAGGCTTTACTTTAGATCCTCATTCTTGGGATGAATATTTCAGCCTTTTAGAAAGTTTTATTTCAGATTCCGGGATATATCGTCTCTCTCCAGAGCAAATTGAGCGTGCCTGGAATTATGCATATTTCTTTTACTTTGATTATCCACTTCCTTTTCCCTGGCATCTGTTGCAATTTTGGGATGACCTGGAAAGATGGCCGCTGGAAAAAGTGTTAGGAGACGAAGGTCAGCAGCGATTTGGGAAAACTTTCTACTGCATGGTTGGAGAACCATTATGTTAATAGTCAACCACCTTTTTGCAAACCTTGAAATTGTAATAAGGTGAGCCTTGGGAGTACCTATGGAATGGAAAGATAAAGTTGTCCTTGTAACTGGCGGGACCGGTTCGTTCGGCAAAAAATTTCTTGAAGTCATGCTGGACGATTTTCATCCGGCCAAGCTGATTATCTTCAGCCGCGATGAATTGAAGCAACATGAGATGCGCATGGCCGGTTTTGATCATCCCAGTTTACGATATTTTATAGGGGATGTTCGTGATCTGCCCCGGTTGCGCCGGGCCATGCATGGAGTAGATATCGTAGTGCATGCCGCGGCACTAAAACAAGTTCCTGCATGTGAATATAACCCCATGGAGGCCATCAAAACGAATATTTTGGGCAGCGGTAATGTGATTGAGGCTGCTATTGACATGGGAGTTCAAAAAGTGATGGCTCTAAGTACAGATAAAGCCGTGAACCCCGTGAACTTATACGGAGCCACCAAACTGGCAGCGGAAAAATTGTTCATCCAGAGCAATAATTATGCCTCGGGGACGGCTACGCGCTTCAGTTGCGTACGTTACGGGAACGTCGTTGGCAGCCGTGGCAGTGTAATTCCCCTTTTCATTAAACAACGCGAAGATGGAAGGTTATCCATCACTGACAAGAGGATGACACGCTTCTGGATCTCACTGGAGCAAGGTGTACGCTTTGTCATTCAGTGCATAGAACAGATGCATGGAGGGGAAGTATTTGTGCCCAAAATCCCCAGCATGAAGGTGATTGACCTGGCCATGGCTATAGCGCCAGGGGCAGAAATTGAGATCGTTGGCATTCGACCAGGAGAGAAGCTACACGAGTTGCTTATCTCTGAAGATGAGACTCGCTGGACGCTCGAGCTAGAGCACATGTTTGTTGTCCAACCTGCTGAATCAGATTGGTTTGGTTATGGATGGAAAAACCAGGGCAAACCTCTTCCCGACGGTTTCAGTTACGCCAGTAATACAAACCCACGATGGTTGAATGTCGAGCAGATCCACGAAATGATCCTCTCTTTTGAAAAAGCCAACAATGCTGACAGAGGCTCCCAATAAAAAAGATGTCTATGCCTCTTACAACATTTCACCCTCATAAAAATATTGACAAATTTGGACGCTTTCTAATTATCGGCTGTGGCTCTATTGGTAAACGTCATTTGCGGAACTTGAGGCAATTGGGAATCAAGGACTTAGCCGCTTTTGACGTGCGGCAAGATAGGTTAGATGAGATACAAAAAGAATTCGATATTCCAGTTTTTAATGATCTGGAAAGCGCGTTATGCTATGATGTCCGAGTAGCATTGATCTGTACTCCAACCAGCTTGCACATCCCTCCTGCACTGGCCGCGGCTCGCAAGGGGTGTCATCTGTTTATTGAAAAACCTTTATCCCACTCTTTAGAAAGCGTGGATGAACTCATTGAAGAGGTGATGCAACATAATTTGCTCACCTTGGTGGGGTGTAATTTCCGTTTTCATCCTGGTCTGCAGTATATCAAAAACCTCATTGAGAACGAAAAGATCGGGAGGGTGATGTATGCAGGGGCAAAATTTGGGCAATATCTACCTGACTGGCACCCCTGGGAGGATTACCGTCATGGCTACAGCGCTCAGCGCTCTTTGGGTGGAGGTGTGATTCTGGATCGCGTACACGAAATTGATTACCTGCGCTGGTTATTCGGTGAAGTGAAAGAGTTATACTGTTCAGCCGATCATGTCAGTAATTTGGAAATCGACACAGAGGACGTCGCTGAGATCATCATGCATTTTTCTGGCGGAATGGTTGCGTCTGCCCATCTGGATTACATAAGCCGCAGGTATATGTGTGAACTGGAGGTGTTGGGTGAAGCCGGGTCAATTTACTGGTCTTATCAAGATAGCAAGGTAGCGGTTTACCTGGCATCCGATCAGACCTGGCACAGTGTGATATGGGAAAAGTACGACCCGAACTCAATGTACCTCGAGGAAATGCAACACTTTATAAATGTGCTTGCCGGCTTAGAAGAGTCACAACAAGATGTTGAACAGGCCAGTCGCGTGTTGAGAATTGCGCTGGCCGCCAAACAATCAGCAATAACCGGCTCTAAGGTAGCGCTATGAGAGGTCAAAGCAAAACCCACGTAGTGGCAATTATCCAGGCAAGGATGGGGTCAACACGTCTGCCAGGTAAGACATTGGTGGACATCGTTGGTAAACCGCTGCTGGGCCACGTGATTGAACGTGTACAGGCCTGTCAGACGATAGAGGATATCGTCGTCGCTACGACAACCGCAGTCGAAGACCAACCCATTCTGGATCTGGCAGGCCAATATGGAGTAATGCACTACACCGGTAGTGAGGAGGATGTGTTAGACCGCTTTTATCAAGCAGCGATTAATACATCTGCGGAGGTGATTGTACGCATAACTGCAGATGACCCCTTCAAAGACCCGCAAGTGATAGACCACATCGTTTCATATTTTCTGCATCACCCCGAACTGGACTACGCCTCAAACACCGTCGAGCCTACCTATCCTGAAGGTCTCGATGTTGAAGTGTTTTCCTTCAAAGCTTTAGAGACCGCATGGCAAGAAGCTCAACGGTTATCTGATCGAGAACATGTCACCCCTTATATTTGGCGCAACCCTCAAACATTCTGCATCGCAAATATCAAACACCATACAGACCTTTCCCATCTACGCTGGACGCTTGATTATGAAGAAGACCTGCATTTCACCCGCGCGGTATATGAGCATTTGTATGGCGGAAAAGTATTTCTTATGGAAGATATTCTCATCTTGTTACAGAAAGAGCCCCAATTGGCTGGGATCAACAAAGGTATCGAACGGAACATAGGTTACCAAAAATCACTCGTTGAGGATGAGCATCACCACTAAATAATGTCCAGGAAAACCGCAGCATAAAAGGAAAATCTTATGCAAAAGAGCATTCCACGAATTAGCGAGAAAGAAAAAGCCTATGTAGATGAAGTGTTAGATTCCCAATTCAGGACATCTGCAGGTGGGAAAATGACCAAACGGCTTGAGGAACTTTTCGCCCAGATGTTTAACGTCGAATATGCCATCTCCTTCATAAACGGCACAGCCACCTTGCATGCCGCATTAGCTGCAGCAGGAGTAGGACCCGGTGATGAGGTGATCGTCCCTCCTTTGACAATGTCCAGCACATCATTTGCCGTGCTGCACGCTGACGCTATTCCAGTCTTTGCGGATATTGACCCATTTACCTGGACAATTAGCCCTCACTCGATAATAGAGAGAATCACTCCCCGCACGAAGGCTATTATCCCCGTTGCTATCTATGGTCTCTCACCAGACATGGATGCCATCATGGACGTTGCTACCCAATATCACTTATTCGTCCTCGAAGATGACGCCCAATGCTTTTTGGGGTATTACAAAGGTAAAATCGTCGGTAGCCTAGGACATGCTGCCAGCTTTAGTTTCCAGAGTTCCAAACACATGTCCAGCGGTGAAGGCGGCATGGTTACCACAAACGATATGGAGTTGGCGAATAAAATCCGCCGTTTCAACAGCCTGGGATACGCAGCCGTAGGTGCTAAGGAAGGGAAAATCACCAAGGAAACCATACAGGACCCAAAGTATGAGCGCCACGCCTCGGTCGGCTGGAACTATCGTATGCCTGAGCTTTGCGCGGCTGTAGCCTTGGGGCAATTAGAACGTTTACGGGATCTGGTGGATTTTAGGATAAGATCCGCTGCTCTTTTTGCCGATGCGGTCTCAGGATGCCAATGGCTTGTCCCCCAATCAGTTCCAGAGGGTTATACCCATTCTTACTGGTCGTATGTCCTAAAGTTAATCAACCATGATATCAGTTGGTACGATTTCCGCCGAAAATACCTGGAGTTTGGAGGTGATGGTTATTATGCTGCCTGGCAACTGACATATCTGGAACCGGCTTTCCGCGATGTCACCTTCAAAGTAGCGCAACCTCAGATATACGCCCCGGGACTTTGTCCCGTTGCTGAAAGCATACAACCCAGGCTTATTCAGCTTAAGACAAACTACTTCAACGTTGATGAGATGGAGGTTCAGGCTGAAGCGTTAATGAAAACGATTAAGTATTTTGACACATAACGCTGTAGAATGCTTGTTGCTCTGGTACTTTCATAATCTAAATGCAAATTCTGATCACTGGAGCCAGTGGCTTGCTGGGCCTCAACCTGGCCTTAGAAGCGGCCAAGAAACACACTGTGTTTGGAGTAGCCCACAGCCATTATTTGAAAAGCAAGGCGTTCACCGCGCTGAGGGAAGATTTACTAAAACCGGGTGCGATGGATAACATCCTTGACCAGGTCAAACCCGATTGGGTGATCCATTGTGCTGCCCTGGCCAATTTAGAGGTTTGCGAGAAGAATCCTGATCTGGCCAGGCAACTGAATACCGAACTCCCCCGAAATCTGGCAGAAAAATGTCGGAAGGGCGGAGCGCGCCTGGTACACATCTCAACGGATGCTGTCTTTGATGGTCAAAAAGGACAATATACTGAAGAAGATCACCCCAAGCCTCTAAGTGTTTATGCCCGAACCAAGTTAGCAGGAGAACATGCTGTAGCAACTGAAAATCCAGAAGCTATTATTGCCCGCGTGAACTTCTATGGTTGGAGCCTTAGTGGTCAACGTAGCTTAGCCGAATGGTTCTTGAATAATTTGCGCCATGGAAGCCACATCAAGGGTTTTACGGATGTCATTTTTTCTCCCCTCCTTGCCAATGACCTAGCTCGACTCTTATTAAAGATGCTAAAAACGAAACTGAGCGGTTTGTATCACGTGGTAAGTTCAGATTGCCTGAGCAAATACGATTTTGGGGTAGCCCTCGCACGTCAATTCGGCCTAGACGAAACATTGATCGAACCCTCATCCGTCGCCACTGCTGGAATGAAAGCTTCCCGTTCTCCCAATCTCAGCTTATCAGTTATGAAACTGGCGAAAGCTTTGGGCGAAGCGCCCCCCAGGGTATCTTTAGGTATTAAACGGTTTCACCATCTTTATCAACAGGGTTATCCTCTTCAATTAACATCCTTAGCTAGCAGCTTATAACGGAGGTCGTTGTGGAAATAAAAATAGGTGAGCGTCTTATCGGCCCTGATTATCCCACCTACTTCGTCGCTGACATTGCCGCTAATCACGATGGCTCGCTTGAACGCGCCAGGTTGCTCATCCGTCTGGCGAAAGAAGCCGGTGCTGATGCGGCCAAATTCCAGAACTTCCGCGCACCGAAAATCGTTTCCGACTACGGGTTTAAATCCTTGGGCGGGCAGTTTTCCCACCAGGCAGAATGGGAAAAAAGTGTCTATGAGGTCTACAATGACGCCTCTATTCCTTTTGAATGGACACCTATCCTCAAGGAGGAGTGCGATAAAGCCGGTATCCACTACTTTTCCTCACCCTATGACTACGAAGCCATTGATATGCTTGACCCTTACGTTCCGGCTTACAAAGCCGGTTCTGGGCTGATGTCCTGGCCTGAGGCCATCGTCCGTATGGCCAGCAAAGGTAAACCCATCCTTATTGCCACCGGTGCAGCGGACATCAACGATGTGGTACGGGCAGTTCGCATGGTAAGCCCAGTCAACGATCAGATCGTCCTGATGCAGTGTAACACCAACTACACTGCCAACCCAGATAATTACAACCACCTGCACCTGAACGTGCTGAAAACCTACGCGGTCTTATTCCCCCATGTCGTCCTGGGCCTCTCTGACCACACACACAGTCCAGCACCTATCCTGGGTGCAGTAGCCTTGGGTGCCCGGGTGATCGAGCGGCACTTTACAGATGACAACAATCGTGAAGGTCCAGATCATAAATTTGCCATGGACCCAACTGCCTGGAAAGAGATGGTCACACAAGTGCGTATCCTCGAACAAGCCATGGGTTCCCCCGATAAACGCGTCGCTGATAATGAAAAAGATACCTATATTCTTCAACGTCGCTGTCTACGTGCAGCCCGCGATATACAAGCCAACGAGACCGTCACCCGAGACATGGTTGAACCCCTACGACCAAACACCCCTGGTGCAATTCCACCCTGGGAGCTGGAGGCAGTGATCGGCACAAAGACATTGGTACCTATTCCCTATGGAAAGGAACTCCGCTGGACTGACTTGAAAGCATAGCCCATGTTATCTCATTCCATGTACGACCGCTTGCAGGGTCTCTTGCGTTGTCCGATAACCAGTGGAACGCTACGAAAAATAAGCAGCCGGGAAATTGAGGAGCTTAACCATCAGATTGCCCTTGGCAAACTTACCCACTACGATGGCACCTTTGTGAGCGAGTCCCTAGAATCGGGATTTATCTCATCTGATAATCTTTACGTGTATCCCGTTATTGATGACATTGTCGTCCTGCTCAAACACTTGGCGATTGTACTCGTTGGTAGAGAGAGTGACCCTACACACACCCTCAGGGAAGAAAAACGAGTCGTTCGTAACTTCTACGATCAAATTGGTTGGAAAGAAGGTGAAGGGGTAAAAAACGTATTTGTTGATGCACTCAGATACGAAGACTTGAGACCTGTATCGCAAGAATACATTCACCGCTGCCACCTGCGAGTAAAAAAATACCTGAAGCCTGAAGGGCAATATCTCCTTGATGTTGCCTCTGGAGCAGTTCAATACCCCGAATACCTGAGGTATTCACATGGCTACGAATACCGTATTTGTGTTGATATTTCCCTTTTGGCTCTCAAAGAAGCCAAGAAAAAAGTTGGGGGTCGGGGTATCTATGTGTTAGCAGATGTCACCAACCTCCCTATTCAAGATAATGTGATAGATGGGGTAGTATCCCTACACACAATCTACCATATTCCTGAAGATGAACAAGGCAAAGCCGTCCAAGAACTTTACAGGGTATTACGTCCTGGGAGCTCTGCAGTAATCGTATATTCATGGGGACCTCATTCGTTATTTATGAAGCTCTCCCTTTTCCCTTTTAGGATAAAGAAATGGCTTCAAAAGAGAGCCCAGGTTTGGAAAGTTGGACTGAAAAACGTTTGCTTGAAAATTGCTAGACGAAAACCCCAAATGTCTCAGCACCCTAAAGCTAGGCCGTACTTCTATGCTCACAAGTACAGTTACTTCGCTAATCGAGTCTGGGGATTCAGTATCGAAATAGCTGTATGGAGAAGTGTAAACTCCCGTTTTACCAAGACCTTCATATATCGTCGGTTGTTGGGCAAACAGATTTTGAGATGGATTTACCAACTGGAGGAACGATTTCCTCATTTTACCGGTCGTTTTGGTCAGTACCCCCTGTTCGTCATACGAAAGTAAGTCCAACCTAAACGTGCGTCTCCTCTACTTCACACGCGACTACACCCCCCATGACCACCGCTTCCTCTCAGCCTTGGCTCAGACAGAGCACAAGGTCTACTATTTACGGTTGGAACGCAGTGGATATCAGCTTGAAGACCGCCCTCTTCCCGCGGAAGTTGAACTGGTTTCCTGGGCTGGTAGCCAAACCCGAGCGAGGTTCGCAGACGGGCCGCGCTTGCTTGCCAATCTAAAAAGAGTGATTCGCGTCCTTGAACCTGACCTGATCCAGGCTGGCCCTTTGCAGCGCTCTGCTTTCCTTGTTGCCCTAACCGGATTCCACCCTCTCGTAAGCATGTCCTGGGGATATGACCTGCTTATCGATGCGGAACGTAATCCTTTGTGGCGTTGGGCAACGCGCTTCACCCTTACACGTAGCGCGGCCCTGGTGGGTGATAGTGAGGTTATTCGTCAAAAAGCGGTTCATTATGGCATAGTTCCAGAGAGAGTCGTTACCTTTCCCTGGGGGACAGACATCCATTACTTTACTCCAGGCAAAAATAGGAAGATGCGCTCGCGCCTTGGCTGGGACGAAGAAACCTTTGTGCTGTTATCCACCCGATCGTGGGCACCAATTTATGGAGTCACTGACCTCGCTCAAGCGTTTGTTCAGGCAGCTCGAAGCAGTCCACAATTACGCCTGCTCATGTTAGGCAACGGCCCTTTATCCAAAGAAATTAAATCCACCTTTCACCAAGCCGGGATGCTTGACCGTGTGCACTTTCCCGGTCACATCAAAACAACTGAGCTCCCAGAATACTACCGGGCCGCGGATGTATACCTCAGCACTTCCCACAGCGATGGCACCTCTATCTCTCTGCTCGAAGCCATGGCCTGTGGGCGTCCTGTGTTGGTTACCGACATCCCAGGTAATCGTGAATGGGTTACGCACGGAGAACAAGGTTGGCTATTTCCAGATGGTGACATCGAAAAGTTGAAAGATGCTATCATTTTCGCTTTGAATCATCGCGAACAATTACCAGTAATGGGCAAAGCCGCTCGTCGTTTGGCAGAAGAACGCGCAGATTGGGCACAGAACTTTCCAAAGCTTTTCGAAGCCTACAACGTTGCCATCCACCACCAAAGTTGATCGGTGATGATTAATAACCCATCCTATATTTTCCTCCCAAGAAGTACATATGCTTACTTTCAATGACCTCTTATCTGGTTTCCGGAAAATTGAATTAACATCCTCCAGGGTGATCATGGTACACAGTTCGTATAAATCCCTTGGTGGTGTTGAAGGCGGGGCTGATACAGTCATAGATGCCCTGCTGGAATTTGCCCGTCCTGAGGGAACAGTGCTTTTCCCGAATTTTAACTTCCGTTCATGGACAGAAAGCCATTACTTCGATATTTACGAGACCCACTCTGAGATGGGGATAATCACCGAATTGGCTCGTTTACGTCAAGATGCCCTGCGTACTCCTCACCCCATCTACTCCTTTGCAGCCTTGGGGAAACTCAAAGAGGAGTTTGCAAATTGCGAAGATGTTGAAGCTTATGGGCCGGATTCCGTCTTTGCTCTTTTCCACAAACTCAATGGAATGATTATCAGCATCGGATTGCATTGGAACAGCACTTTTTCCATGCACCATTACATTGAATATAAAACCGGTTGTGACTATCGGCGGGTGATAAATTTTTCAGGCATCTACGTTGGGAAAGACGGCGTGCCACATATCAAGACCTATTCTATGTTTGCCCGTAATGACCTTCGGGTCATCACCGATATCGTTGAGGGTATGGATGAGTTGTATGAACGAGGCATCATCAAAGAAACTCTAGTAGGAGCAGCGAAAGTTCATTACGCTACAGCCAATGACTTCTTCGACAACATGTCCGTTATCGTACGGACGCACCCAGAAAAGTTACATCGAATCAAACCCCTCGATATGTAAGCTCATTTCGCGACCCTCTTGGTCATCATGCTGAAAGATATACTTTCCCAGATATACCCACTTCATCGTACCCTGGCATCCGATGGCACGGATCAAGCCCTAGACATCATCTGTCAACATATGCCTAAAAAGGCAAACTTCCACATTGAGACTTACGAGCCTGGCACCCAAGTCTGGACTTGGCGTGTGCCTGAACGATATATGGTTAAAGATGCATACTTAGAAACCGAAGATGGTGAACGCCTCCTGGACTTCAAAAACAATCCATTACACATTGTCTCCTACTCTTTGCCGATAGATTGTATGCTTACCTGGGATGAGCTGGAACCTCATTTACACTACAACGAAAAATATCCAGAGGCAATTCCATGGGAGTTCAAGTATTATGAGCGCGATTGGGGATTTTGCCTCTCAAAAAGCCAGTTTGACAAATTACCGCGTGGCATCCACTATCGAGCTGTCATCCGCTCAGAGTTTGTAAGCGACCTCGGTAAGGGTGGGTTTAAAATCGGTGTTGGCGTACTAAACCCCAAGGACGACACCGATCAGAAAAGAGATGAGATGGTCATTGCTGCCCACATTTGTCATCCTATGCAAGCTAACGATGACGTCGCTGGGGTGGTAACCGCCATCGAGGTAGCCAGTCGTCTAGCACAAAACCCGCTTCCTCCGGACTCTCTTGGTATCCGCTTTCTCTTCGTCCCCGAAACGATTGGCACGATTACTTATTTAGCCCACCATGAAGAACTGATTCCTCAGCTTAAAGGTGGGATTTTCATCGAAATGACTGGTAATCTAGGCCCAATCGCCTGGCATCACACCCGTCAGCACAATCATCTGCTTGATAGAGTTACACAATACACCCTGCGTAATACGGAATGTACAGAACGCGAATTTGCCGCCTTCCCACAAAACGATGAATATGTCATCAATGGTCCCGGGGTCAATGTGTCCTGTATTTCCATAAATCGTTGGCCTTACGAAGGGTACCATACCAGTGATGATAACCCCAGTATCATCCACGAAGATATGCTTCGAGGGGCTGCTGACTTAATCGAAGAAATTGTTCGTATCTATGCCACCAACTATATCCCCAAGCGGACTTTCCGCGGCCCCGCGTTCCTTTCCGGGCACGGTCTTTGGGTTGACTGGCGTGAGAACTGGGAATTAAATCGCGCCATAGACAAAATCATGATGTGCTTCGAAGGTCAGGACAGTGTGTTCGACATTGCAGAAAGGTTGGGGTTGGATTACTGGGAAACGCGCGAATACATTGAGAAGTTTCACTTGAAAGGCCTGGTAATAAAAGAATCCATTCCTAAAACAGACAATCTGCTCCCCAATGAATGACAGACAATATGCAGAAGATGAAACTCAAGTGTGACCCCCATAAGCGGTGATCCGACATGCCCTATCTGACCATCTTCTCAGCCCCGAAACCATTTACCAACCCCCACATAGCCACTATTCAGCGTAACGCGCTCAAATCTTGGCTGCATTTGGGAAAGGAGGTAGAAGTCCTATTGGTAGGTGAAGAAGAGGGTATCACCGAGGTCGCCCGGGAGTTGGGGGTCAGGCATTTGCCCGATGTGGCTCGCAATTCGAGGGGCACGCCACTGGTGAGTTCTATCTTCTCTCTGGCGCGCCAGGTTAGCACAAGCCCTCTATTAGCTTATGTCAACGCAGATATCATTCTTCGGAGTGATTTCATTCAGTCAGTTCATCAGGTAGATGCCCAGGTAAAGAATTTTTTAGTCGTCGGTCAGCGTTGGGATTTGGAACTCAACCAGGAACTGGAGTTTTTACCCAATTGGGAATTCGACTTGCTTGCTAAAGCAAAAATGCAGGGGTGTAAAAATACAACCGGTATTGATTTTTTTATTTTTCCTCGCCACCAATATTCTAAAATTCCCGATTTCGCCATCGGTCGAGCTGGTTGGGATAATTGGATGATCTACCATGCTCACCAGCAAAGCTGGTTGGTCATAGATGCGTCTGCCTCGATAGCTGTAATCCACCAAAACCACGATTATAGCCACTTGCCTGAGGGGAGACCTCATTACGACATCGAGGAATCAAGACTAAATATTGCCCTGGCAGGAGAGGAAGCCAGCCTTTATACCATCCTGGATGCGAATCGTTTACTGGTAAATGGCAGAATTCGGTTTCGTCCGATAAATTTCTTGCGTACGATACGGTGGCTTGAGTTGAAGCTCATGCCTCTTGACCGAAAAAAACACAAAATCCGTTGGCAGATGGTACGACGCTTGCGACGTATACGTCGGTCAATAAATAGATCGAAAACATAGCATGCGTATAGGACAGAATCCTGTAAAAACAATCCAGCTTCAGGCGCCACAACCCAAAGAAGTCACCATCGTGGTCGTTAATTTCATTCCTTACCTTAGTGGCTATTATGAACAGAGCCTTGAAGTATTACGTTTATGCCTGGAAAGCATCTGGAATAACACGAATTTACCATTTGACCTTATGGTTTTTGATAACGCCAGTTGCCCAGAAGTTCGATCTTATTTACGAGAACAGGCAGAGAAAAATAAAATCCAGTATTTGATCCTCTCAGATAAAAATATGGGTATCCCCGGTGCATGGAATTTTACATTCCAGGCTGCGCCGGGTAAATACATCGCTTATGCGGATAACGACATTTACTTTCATCCGGGTTGGCTCGAAGAGCATTTGCGGGTACTTGAAACCTATCCCAACGTAGGTATGGTAACAGGAATACCCTTACGCAGTCCCTTGGAATTCTCTACAAGCACCCTAGAGTGGGGTCACAAGGATCCCCAAGTGACCACATCCCAGGGCGCGCTTCAGGATTGGGATATCTTTTGGACACATGCCAAAAGTCTGGGGTTATCGGTAACCAGAGCGCAACGGGTATATCGCCAGAGTGAAGACTTCAAATTCGAATATCTAGGAGTCGAAACTTACCTCGGGGCCGGACATTTTCAATTTGTATCCCCCAAAGAAGCCCTTAAGTCCATACTGCCTCTACCAGAACAAAAGGTAATGGGTGATGAACGCAATCTGGACAAGGAAATAGACGCTCATGGTTTTTTGCGTCTATGTCTTCCTAAAATGTATGTTCAACATATGGGAAACCTATTGCCAGAAAACCTAACAATGCCACAGACACGAAAACAAGGTTCACGAACCAAACCTGCTATCTCTCCCCGCGCCCTCTTTTATAAAATTCTAGATATTTATGTGCTAAAGAGATTCTTTTTATTTGTTCATGGACAGATCTTCCACCTGTACTTCAACCGACCTCAAGAATAAATACGAGATGGCCCAATGAAAGAAATACTATCCAAAGTCCTTTTATGTCACAAGTGTGGAGGGACTCTGTCCACCACTTCGAATAAACTTGTTTGTTTACAATGTCAAAGTAGTATCCCTCTTCATAATGACATACCTATTTTTTCTTCCGTCCCTCAAGATATACAATCATTTGAAAAGCGTGTGCGTGGCCCGGATGTCGGCACACCCTGGCGCCAAGCAAACTGGCATTTTCTTGAAAAGCATATCTCTCGCCTCGATCCGGAAGCAATCATCTTAGATGTAGGCGCGGGCAGGGGTGATTTTGCTTCTATTTTTAAACTTCACCATTACATTTCGCTTGATGTTTACCCCTACCCCGAAGTGGATATTGTCTGCGACCTCACTGTAATCAACCCTTTCAGAGAGGCCAGCCTGGATGCCATAGTATTAACCAATGTCTTGGAACATATTTACCACACCCAAACTATGTTAAACACGCTTGCTAAACTTCTAAAGGTTGGTGGTGTCTTATTGGTATCCGTACCCTTTTTGCTAAAAGTACATCAAGCTCCGTATGACTTTGTCCGCTACACACATTACTCTTTACAAAGGTTGGGGGATGAGATTGGATTAGCTATTGAAATTTTAGAAGGTTACTATGACCCCATTTTTCTTCTTGGGGAGGGAACGAATAACATTAAATGGTGGGTACTGCCTACTCTTAGTAAGGGGCGGAGACTCCTCTCCCGGGTTTTGCTCTCCGGGCTGCAAATCCTATCGTTACTCATGGAAAGGATTATTGGCAAGGGGTATGTAATTCACCCTTCAAAGTCTCTAAGTCCCGCTCCCATTGGTTACCAAATCGTTTATCGAAAACCCTAATCTTAACTCTCTGTGTCCTCTAAACATATCTTTATCTGCGCAGACCATGGTCTGTCTATAGTTTATTTCTTGCAAAGTGATGTCCTTCCTATCCTGTTAGATAATGGTTTAAAGGTCGTTCTGTTGACGGATGATGCTCTACGCCTGAAAATTGAACAGCGGTTCAGTCAGCCAGGCCTGATCATTGAGGGGCTGCGTTTCAAACAAGCACAAAACTATTTCCAAAATAAATGGTCCTCGTTTCAGTGGTGGCTGGACTTTCTACGTCGAGCCGGGGCCTCAAACCGTATAAACCTGGAAGCTGTTAACGGCTACATTCGACAAGTTAAAACCGAGGCTCATCCACGGAGGCAAAAAATGTTTCCCTTGGTGAACCTTATTGTCGAGGTGATGCGCCATTCAAAAATCGCTCGTCGAGCCATGGTTAATTCTCAATGTCGTTTTACTCCTTCTTTATATACTGATTTATTTGAGAAGTACTCCCCCTCCCTTGTAGTAGCTAGTACTCCTGGCTGGCGATGGGATCGTTACCTGCTTCGCGAAGCTTCTGCTAATGGCATTCCAACCACATCAGTAATTGTCGGGTGGGACAATACCAGCAGCTACAGCTTGCCCGGTGCCAAGGTTGACTGGATTACATGCTGGTCTGAAATTCAAAAAGCCGAGCTGATGTGCGGTTCGGACTGGCACCCAGAACGTATCCATATTAGTGGTATTCCTGCGTACGATGGTTATTTCAAGAAATCCTGGCTCATACCTCAAGAAGAATATTTCAAACTTCATAACCTTGATCCTCACAGAAAGTTAATCTCATACGCGGCAAGTTTTGTGAGTTTTTCACCCAATTTTCAAAACATAGAAGCTCTTGCTCGTCTGGTAAATTCAGATACCTTGTCTTTTCCCTCCCAATTGTTGATTCGTCTTCACCCCAACCACTTCATGGATGTTCCCCGCTTCATATCTGAGCGCAACAAGGTCTATCAACTTGCTCAGGAAGTGCCCCATGTGCACGTGGTTGATCCGGTTCCTCTGGGTGGTGAATTGGGTTATTACTCTGGTGAAGATATGCCTGAAAAATCATCCATGATGGCCTACTCTGACATTTTTACAACTGTGTACTCCACAATGGTCGTAGAGGCTTCCATCCACGAACGGCCAGTTATTAGTGTATGCATCGATTCGTCCGAAGGATGGCCTGGGAAATACACATTACCACTCTCAAAGATCGGAGAATGGCCTACCCACCTGCGTTTTCGGGAATCAGGAGCCGGGCGAGTGGCGTACAACGAAACACAATTACGAGAAGCAATTAATTTCTATCTGGAAAATCCCAGCGCAAATAACGACTTGCGCAGGCAATTTATCCAACGTGAATGCACATATACCGATGGGAGCGCAGGGAGGCACACAGCGGAGTTCTTGATATCATTACTCAACCATGATGTGAGGCTACCGATTCTCGACACGGGGAGGCACAGGCGTGAAAACTAGCAAATATCTTACGGATCCTCTCTACTGGGATTTAACGCCGCTGGCGCATGAACGAGCCCAGCGTGGTATGGATAGTCGCGCCAACTTAGAGATCCAAGAGATAGCGCAGGGATTAGATGTGAAGCAAGCGCATGGACAAGCTGCTAGAGATTACCCTCAGTTCGAGCAACTCATTCGTGGCGCTTTTATATTTCTCAAAAAGATAGGTTATCCAGTTGGTGGCTGGGCAGTTGATATGGGGTCTGGCACTGGAGTAGGTGCATGCATACTCTCAAAGTACGACACCATTGAGAAAGTGTTTGCAGTTGAGTTTTCTGCGGGTTTCGTTCACCATGTAATGCCTATAGTGTTTGATAAATTTGGCGCGGATTTCTCAAAGATCCAACGCGTTGTTGGCGATTTCAACAATCTTCAGTTGGAGGATAACTCTGTTGGAGTGATTCTCGACATTGACTCTTTTCATCATTCTGAAGACCTCGACTATACGCTGAGAGAATGTTATCGAGCTATATGTTGGGGGGGGGTGGTCATTTCCATTGATCGAGCATGGCCGGACTCTTACACACAAGAACAATTGGACGCAATGTTGGACAGAGAACTTAACGATAATCTGAAATGCAAGTATGGTATTTCAGCAGGTATGAGCTTCACACGTAGAGATTTCGGTGAACATGAATATACCGTTGGCCAGTGGATTAGAGCGTATGAGCGGAGTGGTTTTTTTAATGTGGCCGCATTCTCTCAGTGGCATCCTCCTGGGCTTAATAGAATTTGGCTGCGGCTACCCACTTTCGAAGCATCTGTGATCTTGGACAGTCTGCTGTATCGATTTGGTTTTCGTAGATTCGTGATTTATGGCTTTGCTAAGACGAGAACACTGTTTGTCTCTATCAAGCGGTAATATCCCTTTAGGCATGTCCGATCAGCTGAGGCAACGCTTAGCTCTTGCGCTCAAGGCGCTCATTCGAGGATTGCTAATGATGCGGCCATCTAGTACGAGAGATCCTTTGCCGCCCATCTCGCCCGAAGAGGTGGCCGAGGCAAAAACCTTCTTCCCTCTGAAAAAGTTTTTCATCTTCGGTCACGCACGCTCTGGAACCACTTTGCTCACACGGTTGATTCGCCTCCACCCAGAGGTGCATTGTAATTACCAAGGACACTTTTTCACCCGTCCGCCCTTACTGAAATCTCTGGTCTCTGACTCCCAGGTAGAAGCCTGGTTATGTCGTCCCAGTAACCGCTGGAACCGCGGACGTGATTTATCACCAGTGGTTTTACGGGCGGTAAGTGACTTTATTTTGGAAAGGGAGGCTCGTAGGGTAGGTAAAAGTGTGGTGGGGGATAAAAGCCCCAACAGCCTCCTCAATGGTCAGGCGGTTCGAAACCTCTATGAGGTGTATCCTGATGGACGACTTATCTTTATCGTCCGCGACGGACGTGATGCTGCGGTTTCCCATCGCTTTCAAAATTTCATTGATGCCCTCCACCACCTTTCTAAAGAAGACCAACGCATTCGTCAGGCTTTTACTCGTGATGCGGAACCTTTCTTTCAGGGAAAACGCTCCATATTTACTCCCCAGTGGATCAGACAATCTGCTGAAGGTTGGGTGCGTAATGTGGTTGAGACCGACACAGCGGGTCAAGAATTGTTTGCTGACCGATACTTTGCGCTGCGCTTTGAAGACCTGCTTGCCCGGCCATTCGAGACTATGTGCAAGGTCTGGCAATTTTTGGGGGTAGATATCTCACTTCCCAAACTAGAAGCTGTCATTACGACTGAGATGCAGAATAACCCTGATGAGGACTGGCAGCGGTATAAAGAAAAAGAACTGGTTGCCGGTTTGCGTAAGGGAGAGCCGGGATTCTGGCAGGAACTGTTCACCCAGCGCGATCGGGAGGTATTCAAACAAATAGCCGGTGATACACTGATTGCATGGGGGTACGAAAAGGACATGAACTGGTAATATGAAATTCCTTATTGCTGGCTTCGGTTCCATCGGGCGCCGCCATTTTCGCAATCTGCTTACCTTAGGAGAAAGGGATATCCTGCTTTATCGTACTTACCAGAGCACATTACAGGATGATGAGCTTGCTGGTTTCCTGGCGGAAACTGACTTGAAGGAAGCATTGGCACATAAACCAGACGCCGTGATTGTCTCTAATCCCACAGCTTACCATCTCGATGTAGCCATACCTGCTGCGGAGGCTGGTTGCCACATTCTGATAGAAAAACCAGTTTCTTATTCGATGGAAAGGATGGACACATTGGAAAACGCTGTCCAACGAGGCGGGGGTCACGTTTTGGTTGGCTTCCAGTTCCGCTTCCACCCCGGCTTCCGCAAGGTGGCTTCTCTGCTCAGCGAGGGGGTTATCGGGCGTCCGCTCTCCGTGCGCGCTCATTGGGGTGAATATTTACCAGATTGGCACCCCTGGGAAGATTACCGTCAGGGGTACAGTGCGCGCACAGACCTAGGAGGTGGGGTAATCCTCACCCTGTGTCACCCCTTAGACTATCTGTGCTGGCTGTTTGGTGACGTAGAGGCTCTATGGGCTTTTTCTGGCTCTATCAGCGACCTGAAAATCCCCGTCGAAGACACCGCGGAGATCGGCCTGCGCTTTGCAAACGGTATAATCGGCAGCGTTCACCTTGACTATAATCAACGCCCCCCTGCTCATACGGTCGAAATCGTGGGAACTCAAGGGACAATCCAGTGGGACTACTCCGATGGAGCAGCAAAGGCCTACACCACCACAACGAAAGAGTGGGAAGTGTATCCCTTACCGGAGGGATACGAGCGAAACGATATGTTCCTCACCGAAATGCGACATTTTATAGATGTAGTGTGTGGGAAAGCTACCTCTCTCTGTACTCTGGATGATGGGATTCGCGTCCAGGGAATCATCCAGGCAGTCAAAACGTCTTCCCAGTCGGGTCAGATGATTCGATGGTGAGTAAGACAGGTAAGATCATACCGTGTAACTGCTCAGCCTGCATACGCCTGAGAATGAATTCTCAGGCTGAGAACCAAAGTCGGATGAAATCCGACTGAAAAACGCAGTGAGCTGTCAGTCCGTTTGAACGGACTTTGCCTGCCCCCCGCATGGGGGGCCTGCCAGCCCTGGATTTCAATCCGGGCGAGGGATACCTGAGCAGTTACCATACCGTTTGTTAACGGTCTCGCCTCCAGCCATCACCCCTGGAATGGAATTAGCTGTACCTGGCTGCCAGAATCGAATCTCCAAAACCAAACTATCTGCGTGTAGATTACATGCTTAACCAATAAAGAGGAAAATTCAACATGGGTAACGAACAAGAGTACAACTTGTTAATCTCCCCCTATGGAGGGAAACTTATCAACCTGATGACTGACCAGGAGGAACACAAAGTCCTCACCGCTCAAGCCAATCAATCCCCTTCTATACAGATCTCTGAGCGTTCCCTACATGATCTTGAATTATTAGCAGTAGGCGGATTCTCCCCTCTGGACCGTTTCATGGGCAAGGCGGACTACCAACGCGTGCTCACCGAAATGCGCCTGGGAAACGGCTTGCTTTTTCCTATCCCGATTACCCTCACAATAAACAAAGAAGACCTGCCAACCCGCGAGGAATGGATAGCCCTACGGGATTCACACAACTACCTGATTGCCATAATGCGCATTGAAGAAGTCTTTACCTGGGATCCGGTTCGGGAATCTCGCTTGGTTCTGGGCACCACCGACCCTCGTCATCCTTTGGTCTCCGAGATGGAGCAATGGGGTGATCTGTGTATCTCTGGGGAGTTGAAGGTACTCAACATGCCCGTTTATTACGACTTCGTGGAAATCCGTCTCACCCCTGCTCAGGTTCGAACCCGGCTTGAACAAATGGGGAAGAAAAATGTGGTTGCCTTTCAAACCCGTAACCCCATCCATCGCATCCACGAAGAGCTGACCAAACGGGCCACCAGGGAAATTGATGGCAGCTTGTTAGTCCACCCTGTGGTGGGCACCACCAAACCAGGCGACGTAGACCATTTCACCCGTGTCCGTATCTATAAAGCTTTGGTAGATAATTACTACGATAACAATGTTGTATTGAGTTTGCTCCCTCTTGCCATGCGGATGGCGGGTCCCCGCGAAGCTATCTGGCACGCCATTATCCGCCGCAATTTTGGCGCTAACCACTTCATCGTGGGGCGCGATCACGCTGGCCCGGGCAACGATAGTTCGGGTAAACCCTTCTATGGTCCCTACGAAGCTCAGGCAATGACGGCTCAATATGCTGATGAAATCGGGGTAAAACCCATTCACTTCCAAGAGTTGGTTTATCTGGTAGATGAAGATAGGTATGAAGAAGTATCTAAAGTCCCGGCCAACGTTCGCACAGCCTCCATCTCCGGCACCCAGGTTCGAGAAGAGTACCTGGCACAAGGCAAGCTCCTCCCCGAATGGTTCACTCGACGCGAAACCGCAGAGATCCTCGCTGAAGTACATCCCCCTCGTTTCAAGCAGGGTTTGTGTATCTGGTTCACCGGCTTGAGTGGCTGCGGAAAATCCACCATTGCCAGCGCGCTGGTGCCAATGCTTATGGAGCACGGTCGCCGACCAACCGTGTTGGATGGAGATGTAGTCCGTACGCATCTTTCCAAAGGCCTGGGCTTTAGCAAGGATGACCGCGACACGAACATCCTTCGCATTGGCTTCGTCGCTGGTGAAATTGCACGTCACAACGGCACGGTAATTTGCGCGGCCATCAGTCCTTACCGCAAAACCCGCAATGAGGCTCGTAAGATGGTGGGGGAGGAGCAATTCATCGAGGTTTACGTGAACACCCCTCTCGAGGTTTGCGAGGCGCGTGACATCAAGGGGTTGTATGCCCGTGCCCGTCGTGGCGAGATCAAGGGCTTCACAGGGATTGATGACCCTTATGAAGAACCGATCAACCCTGAGCTCACACTTGACACCGTCGAAACCATGCCCGAAGAGAATGCACGTAAAATTATTGCCTACCTGAGAGAGCATGGATTTTTGCTTCCTGATGGATACCAACGGAAATCTTCCTAAGCTATTCGACTTAACCGGCCGCGTGGCCATTGTCACCGGGGGGGCGGGTCTTTTAGGGGAACAGTTTTGCTGTACCCTGGCTGAGGCAGGCGCCAATGTCATGGTTGCAGACATTGATGGGGATGCTGCTGATCATTTAGCGGAATCCATATCCCAAGCCGGCTACCATGCCCGGGGAGTGCAAGCAGACATAATTTCGGTTGCCTCTGTCCATCGAATGGTGGAATCGTCCTTGGAGGCTTTCGGTCATCTTGATATCCTGGTCAACAGCGCAGCAATTGACCCCAAGTTCGACCCCGGATCCTCGCAATCACATTCTGGAGCCTTCGAAGATTATCCCCTCGAGCTTTGGCAGCAGGCCATTGACACCAACCTGACTGGTGTTTTTCTGACCTGTCAGGCCGCTGTGCGCCCGATGTTGCATCAGGGTGGAGGAGTCATCATCAATCTTTCCTCGATCTACGGCATTGCTGCTCCCGACCAGCGCCTTTACCAGCGCGAGGGGCATCTTCCGCAGTACAAACCGGTGTACTACTCTGTCACCAAAGCGGGGGTGTTGGGACTTACCCGTTATCTGGCCGCTTACTATGCGGGCAAGAACATACGTGTTAATGCCCTCAGCCCCGGTGGTGTGTATAACGGTCATGGCGAAGAATTCGTCCAGGCCTATTCTGCGCGCGCGATTCTGGGGCGCATGGCAGAAAAAGATGAGATGAACGGTGCGCTGCTGTTCCTCGCCTCGGATGCGTCTGCATACATGACTGGTGCAAATCTGGTAGTAGATGGAGGTTGGACGACGTGGTAACCGGCCAGGCTTTCACCGAGACCCTTGCCCTCATCCCCGCTCGAGGTGGCTCGAAAAGCATACCTCGAAAGAATATCCTCGACTTTGCCGGGCATCCTCTCATTGCGTATAGTATTGCTGCTGGCCTTGCCGCAAAAACTGTCAACCGTTTGATTGTCTCCACCGACGATGGGGAAATAGCAGCCATCTCTCGCCGCTATGGAGCAGAGACGCCCTTCTTGCGCCCGTTAGAATTTGCCCAGGATGACACACCTGATCTGCCTGTCTTCCAACATGCTTTGGAATGGTTGGGTGAACATGAAAATTATCATCCCGATATCGTTGTCCAGTTACGACCTACTTCTCCATTCCGACGTGTATGGCATATTGACCAGGCAGTGTTACGGCTTATTGAACGCCCCGAGGCGGACGCCGTCCGTACGGTGTGTGTACCATTTCAAAACCCCTTCAAGATGTGGTACATCGACCCTGGAGGCATCATGCAGCCATTGCTAAAAACCGATTTGTCTGAGCCTTACAACATGCCTCGCCAACTGCTCCCCGAGGTCTTCTGGCAAACCGGTTACGTAGACGCGGTTCGCAGGGACACCATACTTGCTAAACAATCCATGACCGGAAATCGCATCCTCCCTCTGGTAATTGACCCTGGCGATTGGGTAGACATCGACTCACGAGAGGACTGGGCTCGCGCCGAACGGTTGCTCACCGATGGAGAAATCACCCTGGACGATTTAGGATTCAACATTAGAGTAAGTGAGTGAAAAGATAGGTTTCTCCTATCACTACGAAAAATCCCCGCTCTATTATCCCAATCAGATGGTTAGCTGAAAGCTGCATAAGTAAATGTCACTGCGAGTAACTTCACCCCGTAAAGAGCAGCGGGGCTCAAACCGACAGAATCTTTATCGTGTCATTGCGAACCCTGAAGAGGTGAATCTCATCCCCATTGAGAGGGAGATCGCTTCGCAAAAAGACGCTCGCGATGACATCACGCGTTTACTAAAATGTTTGGAGGTAATTAATGCCCACAATTAAAATTGGCGACAGATTGGTTGGCGACCACCATCCCACCTATATCATCGCTGAAATTGGTGTCAACCATAACGGCATTCTGGATTACGCCTTTAGATTGATTGATGCTTCAGTCTCTGCTGGTGCAGATGCCGTCAAGTTTCAAAAGCGTAATTTGGAAAAGCTCTACCCCGGAAAGTATCTCGAGGATGCCAATACAGGGGAGAAAAACCTGAATTACTTATTACCTATTCTTCAACGGGTTGAACTGTCCGACGAAGATTTTTACCGCATCGTTGACTATTGCCAGGAGAAAGGCATCACTTTTCTCTGTTCTGCTTTCGACACCGACAGCGCTGACTTTGTGGATTCTTTAGGCGTCCCAGCTTTCAAGGTTGCCTCGGCAGACATGATCAACCTTCCTCTACTCGACCACCTCGTCAAGAAGAAAAAACCCCTGATTGTCTCAACGGGCATGTCGCGCATGGAAGAAGTAGAAACCACCGTCAGGTTCCTCCAGGAGCGCGACGCTGAGTTTGCCTTGTTGCATTGCAACAGCGCTTATCCCGCAGCCTTCGAAGATATCAACCTGCGGTTTATGGACCAATTGCGCAAGTTCGAAGTACCGGTGGGCTACTCCGGTCACGAGCGCGGCATCGCCGTTTCCACGGTGGCCTCAGCTATGGGGGCCTGTATCATCGAACGGCATATTACCATGGATCGGACTATGGACGGACCCGACCACGCTGCCAGCCTTGAACCTCAGGGCTTTAAAAAAATGGTGCGCGACATCCGCCAGGTGACGATGGCACTGGGAACTGGCGAAGAGAAATATATGACCATGGGAGAAATTCTCAACCGTGAGGTTCTGGCCAAGAGCCTGGTAGCCACACAACGAATCGAACCAGGGGATAGGATAACTCCAGACATGGTGACGGTGAAAGGCCCGGGGCAGGGGCTATCCCCCCAACGCTATACAGAACTGATCGGGAGGGTCGCCGAACGCCTCATAGAACTTGACGAACCGTTCCTCGAACGCGACCTGGGTATCAAAATTGTTCTGGATGTAGAACACACGATACCTATGAAATGGGGATTTGTCGTGCGTTTTAACGATTACAAAGACGTGATGAAATACAATCCCCCCATCTTAGAGTTTCATTTCACGGATAAGGATTTAGATGCCACCTACCCTGGCGATGACCTGAACGCAGAGTTGGTCATACATGCTCCCGAATTTTGGTCAAATCACCTGGTGGACTTGTGCACCTTTGACGAAGCTCATCGGCAAGCCTCAATTGAACTCTTGCAGAAGGCTATCAATGTCACCCGGAAGATGGCGGCTCATTTTGTTGGCACGCCCAAGGTGGTTGTCCATCCGGGAGCGGCCAGCCTCGATCACCCCATCGAGGACCTACAGGGGCTGTACGATAACCTACGTCGTTCGGTCGAGAGTTTAGATTGTGAGGGTGTTGAGCTCTTATTGGAGAACTTACCCCCACATCCTTGGTACTTTGGCGGTCAGTGGCTGACCAACATCTTCATGGATACTTACGAGATCCGCAAATTCCTCGACACGATGGGACTTAAAACCTGCTTCGATACTTCTCATAACAAATTGTATTGCAATTGGGCTCAAACGGACTTCTTCAAACAGATTGAGGTCATACTTCCCTACGTTTCCCACCTGCACCTATCTGATGCCTCTGGGTTGGATGGTGAGGGGTTGCAGATAGAGGAGGGGACGATTGATTGGGTGAGATTCTTCAAGGTTGCCAAGGATTACCATGGAACCATGATTCCAGAAATCTGGCGAGGACACCAACGCGGCGGTGAAGGCTTTGTGGTAGCCATCAATCGCCTGTCTGAAGCCTATTTTCAAGCGCAAGAAGAGCTACAACAAAAAGACAGGTAAGCATATTGAACATCGTAGCAGACCGCTGGCGAAGAAAATTCCTGGCTTTGCAAACCAATTGGCTGTTGGAGCGCACGAGCAGGTCTGTGAGCAGACACGCATCCCCGAACCCCAACGAACAGCCAATTGTTTTTTTTAACGCCTCGACTCGCTTGAGAGATCTGAGTCAGAATGCGGCCTTTCAGCTACTGACAAGTTGGGCCCTGCGCCTGGCTGGTATACCCGTTGTGCATTTCGTGTGCCATGCGGGGATGAGTCGCTGTGTCTTAGGAACAAATCAGTACGACCATACTGCCCCTCCACCTTGTGTGACCTGCATCCGTTACTCGCAGCGTTTGGTTTCTGGTGCGGAGGCACGCTGGTTCTCCTACCAAGAAGACGCAAGCTTATCCAGCGAACTTGAGAATCGCGACCTGGACAGGTTGAGCTGCTTTGAATATCAGGGAATGCCCTTGGGATCCCTAGTTCTCCCCTCGCTGAGGTGGATCCTGCGGCGGCACCACCTGCCTGATGACGAGCCAACCCGTTTCCTGTTCCGCCAATACATCTTATCCGCATGGAATGTTGCCCAAGAGTTTAAACGCCTCATTGACGATATCCAACCAAAGGTGGTAGTCGTTTTCAACGGAGTCATGTTTCCTGAAGCGGTGGCAGGGTGGGTAGCGAAAAGCCGGGAGGTTCGCGTGGTCACCCACGAAGTAGGGTTTCAGCCACTTTCTGCTTTCTTTACCGATGGACAGGCCACTGCCTACCCCATTGAGATTCCTCCGGGTTTTGAGCTTACTTCTGAACAAAACAGGCGTCTGGATGTCTACCTGGAAAAACGGTTTCAGGGTGAATTTACCATGGCGGGCATTCGCTTTTGGCCCCATATGAGAGGGCTTAGTGAGGAATTCCTGAATCGGGTGGAACAGTTTGAGCAAGTCGTTCCAATTTTTACGAATGTAGCCTTTGATACCAGTCAAGTTCATGCCAATGTGGTATTTCCTCAAATGTTTGCCTGGCTTGACCTGATCTTGGAGATCATCCGCGCCAACTCCAAAACCTTGTTCATCATCCGTGCTCATCCGGATGAAAAGCGTGCCGGAACGCGCAAACTAAGCAGGGAAAGTGTCAGCGACTGGGTTATAAATAACCACCTGGTTGAACTTCCCAATATAGTGTTTATCGACTCGCAAGAATACATCAGTTCCTATGAATTGATTCTCAGGGCTAAGTTCATCATGGTATACAGCTCCTCTATTGGCCTGGAAGCATCGGTCCTGGGAAAGCCCGTGCTTTGTGGAGGACAATCGCGGTACACCCGATATCCGATCGTGTTCTTCCCTCAATCTCCGGAAGCATATCGAGAACAAGCTCAGCAGTTGCTTAATACAGATCACACTCTACAGCCACCCGAGCATCAGCAAAATGCCAGACGCTTTCTCTATTTCCAATTGTTCAAGGCGTCGCTATCTTTTGAAAACTATCTGTACGCCAGTAGCGTGCCAGGTTATGTCAACCTGAGACCTTTTCATTGGCATAGCCTCTTATCCTCGTCTTCCCTTACTTCACGCATACTGCTCAAAGGCCTAACTGATCACGCCCCCTTCCTCATTTCTGAATGATTGCTTTTCGTAACTCTGCAGCCCACCTTGGAGAAACTGCAACAATGATGCAATGGATTAAACGGAATGCTGTTGAAATCACAATTGTGCTTCTCGTCCTGATATCTCACACCTTTGTCTCTCTTGCTGACCCGAACACGGTATTGAATTGGTACCATGTAGATGATGCTTTTTACTACTTCAAAACCGCTCAAAATATCTCCGAAGGTCGCGGAGTTACATTCGATGGATTGGGACCGACCAACGGATTTCACCCATTATGGCTGATCGTTTGCATTCCCGTTTTTTCTCTTGCCCGGTATGATCTGATTTTACCTTTACGCTTGCTCATTCTTATTCAAGGCTTGTTCAACATCGGGACAGGAATTTTGCTCTACCGCATGAGCAGGCGGATTCTCTCTCACGAAACTGCAGTATTTATCTCATTCTTTTGGTTATTGATTCCTCAAATATACGCAACAGTAATGGTGGGTGGTTTAGAATCCGGTATCAATGCCTTTTTTATCGTATTCCTGTGGTTTCGACTATCTTCACTTCCCTCAACGAATGAACTGATGACCAATTTGAGACAGGTGGGAGAGTTAGGGTTATTAGCAGCATTAGCCATTCTCAGTCGTCTGGATAATGCTTTCATAGCCGTAGCCGTGGGGGTATGGCTCTTGTACCTCTATTGGTCACCGGTGAGAAACGAAGAACATCGTTCAAAATCTCACTGGCTCTGGCGCATAAAGGTGGGATTCGTCTATTCGTTGCCCGTCATTATTCTGGTCGGGGCTTATCTTTTATGGAATCTCGTATATATCGGGCATCTACTACCCATCAGCAGTGAGGTGAAGCAATGGTGGGGAACACTGAGGAACACACCCTATGGTGTACCTCCAACCTCCTTCCGCGGATTTATTAGTGAGGCTTTCGTAAACGGAGACGTAGGCACAGGCCCCTGGTCGTTCTTTTTTGGCCCTTTTTTGAATATAAGAGACTTACTGGAAAAGCATGGGTTGCAAAACCTCATACGGCTAAGGTGGTTGATACTGGTGAGCATTCCTCTCATATATTTCTGGAGAAAGCTAATCTTCTCTGCTACCAGGCGTCTGGCACTCATCCCCCTGTTTTTAGCCTGCCTCGGTCAAATCACCTACTACAAATTGTCCGGGCATGTCGCCCAAAGAGAATGGTACTGGGTGATTGAGTTGATCTTCATCGTTCTAGTTCTAGGTTTGCTAATCGAAGGAGTTAAAGGGTTCATACAGAAGATCCCCCGTCTTGGCCCCGTAACTGTACGAATTCTTCTAAGCGCCTCATTGATCTATCTTGCTTACATTCATTTCGATTTCGTTACCCATCGGTTTTCATTCCAGGGTAATTACGAGGGGCATTTTTACCTGGATAGAGCGAACTGGGTGAAAAACAACACAGAACCTGATGCGAAAATCGCTATTACGGGGTCTGGAAATTTAGGATACTTCACTCCCGAGAGGACGATTATTAACCTGGATGGGCTGATCAGCAACTACGATTATTTACAACATATCCAAAATGGTATGGGAGCAGAATACCTTACCTCAGTAGGTGTGGATTACGTGATGGGGGGAGGGTGGATTTTAAAAATGAGCCCTTATAAAGACACCCTGGCTGGGCACGTGGAAGAGGTTAAAAAGTACAAACACGACGTTGAAGGCGTCAACCAAATTTTGTGGCGTTTCGTTCTCATGTCAAAAGCAGGTCAAGATAAATGAGGCAAAAGAGCTCTCTAACAGTACGTGAATGTCACAGACTTTTAAAATTATCCTCACTGCTCATACCTCAGCCAAAGGACCCAAAGTTAATTCCATAACTGCTTTTGCACACGGCACTTATGAAGCCATATCACTTCGCAAAGTCCTGGATTAAGTTCGGGCGTTGGCGCATCCGCCGCTTGAAAGCCGCACTGGTCTGGGGATTCACTCCCCTGCGCAACGCGCCATCCGTGTTTGGTAATTCCATGCCGAAATCCGGATCACATCTGCTGGCTCAAATATTAAAAGGGTTGACCGGATTAGGCCCCTTTATTAACCCCGGCTTACCTCCGGTTAACCGCTCGGAAGGCAACCAACCCCTTCCGGAGGGAGCAGTACTGACGAACATCCACCGCATGCAACCCGGGGATATCCGGTACGGTTATATCCATGCCAAAGAACCTTTCCTCTCTCTTCTAACTGAGCCGGGCAGAGCCACGTTCTTCCTCTATCGTGATCCAAGGGATATGCTCGTTTCTCACGTCTTCTACGCCACCGACATGAACCCATCTCACGGAATGCACCAGTACTACACACAGAGGTTACACTCAATGGAAGAACGCCTCAATGCTGCCATTGAAGGTGTTGACGAGCCTGGCTACGAACTATCCAGCGTATGTGGGCGTTATGATGCTTACCTTGGCTGGTTGGAACAACCTGAAGTGCTCTGCTTACGCTTCGAAGACCTTACCTTGGAACAAGAGGCTGCTCTGGGGCGTGTGATGGACTTTTTAGAGAGGCGTGGTTTCACGCCCTGCGTCTCGCGATCACAAGCAGTTGCTACACTCCAGGGTGCGATAAAACCGCGCAAATCCGGAACATTCCGAAAAGGACAGCCAGGTGATTGGCGTGAGCATTTCACACAGAAGAACAAAGCCAGGTTCAAAGCCGTGGCAGGGGATTTGCTTATCCGTCTGGGTTATGAGCCGGACAATGATTGGTAAAAATAACAAGACGCAAGGATACTTGACCAAAAGTAACAGGCTGTCGTTTCTTCTTCCTGGGGAACAAAGATGATTGTATTATCTGCAGGGATGCCTAGAGCGGGCACGGGATGGTATTACAACCTAATACACGACATGCTGGTTGCTGCAGGATTTCAGGATGCCAGAAAGATACGGCAGCAATACCACCTTCAACGCATTCTGACGGAGGTAAACTGTCTCATACCTTCCCTGGCCACACCCTACCTGCTTCCCGTCCTCCTCCCTGCTCAAACAGGGAACACATTTGCCATAAAGACACACGCCCCCCCGAAACCGTTTGCCCGGTTACTGATCCGTAGGGGGGTAATCCACCCCACGTACATTTACCGGGACCCACGCGATGCGCTCTTATCTGCTATCGAATACGGCCAGCGTGGGCTGATGAGCGGTATCAGTAATACGTTCTCTCGTCGGAACATTGTCTCCTTTGAGACAGCGCTGCCTTTTATGTCTTACCAGCTACAGGTTTGGGATGCTTGGACACAGTTGTCTCAGGCCCTTCACGTACGTTACGAGGACTTGCTCACAGAATATGATCACGAAGTCGAGCGTCTGACTTCATTTTTGGGGTTGGAGGGACGGCAAGAAATCATTAAATCAGTTGCCGATAAATATCGGCCAGAGGGGGCTCAACAGGGACAGAGAGGCTTGCACTTCCGTCAAGGGAAAATTGGCCGGTTCAGAGAGGTTTTATCCCCTGAACAGCAACAAATCTGCACGAAGGCCTTTGCTCCCTATCTGAGACGCATGGGGTATTCATTGTAAATCTATGAACCCGGTGTCAAGCAGGCCTGTTTTCTTTGCCAAACTTATCCGCCGTTGCATGCGGCGGAGGATAACGCTGATAAAGCATAGAAGATCGTCCTTCCTCGGCGTGCCCATCCTGTTTGGCAATTCCTTCCCTAAAAGCGGTACTCATCTGCTCACCCAGGTACTGGCGGGCTTTACGAAACTGGGACCCGCGGTTGACACAGGGTTACCCACCATCCTGACGTTCGACGGCCCAACCGGGCGCCCCCGACCAATACAGGATGTCCTGAACGATTTGTATCGCTTGCAGCCCGGTGATGTCGCTTATGGACACCTGCATGCCACACTCGATGTCATTGCTGTCCTGTGTAGAGATGGGATAGCGCCTTACTTTATCTATAGAGACCCGCGGGATGTGGTTGTCTCGCACGTGTTCTACGTAACTGAAATTGCTCCAAGGCATGTGCACCATCAGTACTATCGGCAAGAGTTACACAGCTTCGATGAACGTTTACGCGTAAGCATACTGGGACGTCCGGATGCAGATATCCCCTTTCCGGATATCCGCGGACGCTTCGAACCGTATTTGGGCTGGCTAGACCAACCCGAGGCATTTTCTCTGCGTTTTGAGGATCTCGTAACCCGTCAGGACGAGACGCTCCTCAAGATATTCGACCATGCCCTATCCCGTGGTTTTCCGACCCCTTGGGGACGGGAAACAGCCCTGGGGATACTCAGAGCAAGCATAAATCCGGAGCGCTCTCCCACGTTCCGCCGCGGAAAAGTCGGAGGATGGCAAGAGCACTTCACCGAATCTCATAAAGAGCTATTCAAAGAAGTAGCCGGAGATTTGCTGATCTGCCTGGGATACGAACAGGATAATGACTGGTAATCCCCCAACTCCCCCTTGTTCTGTTGTCATCCGGGTGTACAACGAAGAAAAGTATATTGGGCGCCTGTTGACTGGCATTATGCAGCAAACGGTCAAGGATGCGGAAATCATCCTGATGGATTCGGGTTCTACGGATGCAACTGTTTCGATCGCCTCCCAATATCCGGTGAAGGTATTACACATTCACCCTGATGAGTTCACCTTCGGACGTTCACTGAACAGAGGGGTTGCGGCAGCGCAGGGCGAGTGTGTTGTCATCATCAGTGCACATTGTTATCCAGTATACCCGGACTGGCTTGAGCAGCTTCTTAAACCCTTTGAAGACCCATCCGTTGCTGTCAGCTACGGCAAACAGCGTGGGGGGGAGACAAACCAATACTCTGAGCATCAGTTCTTCCGCAAATATTTTCCGGATGTTTCACAACCCCGGCAAGGTCACCCCTATTCTCACAACGCCAATGCAGCCATCCGTAGGGCGTTATGGAAGCAATATCCATTCAATGAAAACCTCACCGGCTTGGAGGACCTGGCTTGGAGTAGCTGGGTCATGGAGCAAGGGTACGCGGTGTCTTATGTGGCCGAAGCAGAAGTTGTGCATGTTCACGATGAAAAACCATCTCGCGTATATAACCGCTATTTGCGCGAGGCCATTGCGTTGAAACAGATTTTGCCAAACAGCCACTTCACCTTATGGCATTTCTTGCGTTTTTGGTGGGGAACAACCCTCTCAGACCTGTTGCAAGCACGCCGCGAAAAAGTCCTCAAAAAAGTTTGTGCTAGCGTGGTATGGTTTCGGTTTATGCAATATTGGGGGACTTACAGGGGGTATTGTTATTCTGGGAAAATTGATGCCCAGCTTCACCAGAAGTTTTATTATCCCCCGGGTATCCTCTCTGAGAAAACCCCTGCTCCCCGGCGTGTGCCGCCGATTGATTATGGGGATTGACCGGAGTTCCCGCTCCACAACTGGTTCAATTAAGATTATGTAGGATGTCGAGTCTTTCCAGTTCCATAAACGGCATAAGGCTCATTGATGATATCTTCAGGTAATCCCATGACCAAAATTGTTGCCCTTGTCCCCATGCGCCATCATTCCCAACGCGTGCCAGGGAAGAACTACCGCTCCCTGGCTGGCAGGCCGCTCTTCCATTACATCATCGAAACCTTGCTGGACGTATCTGAAATCAGCGAGGTAGTCGTAGATACCGATTCCGAACCAATCATTGAAGGCTTGCACCTGCATTTTCCCGCGGTCAAAATCATCCCTCGTCCTGAACGCCTGCGCGCAGACAATATCTCCATGAACGAGATATTGATCTACGATGCCACGCAAGTGGAGGCCGACTTTTACGTGCAAACCCACAGCACCAACCCCCTGCTCCGCGCAGGTACGATATCCCGTGCCATTCGGACTTTCCTGGATAGTTACCCAAACCATGACTCTCTCTTTTCCGTCACCCGCATACAAACTCGCTTATGGGATCAATTGGGCCAACCCATCAACCACGACCCTGCGGTTCTTATCCAGACTCAAGATCTGCCTCCCATCTACCAGGAGAATTCCTGTCTCTACATTTTCACCCATCAGAACCTGCTGGCACGAGGCAACCGCCTTGGCGAGCGACCGATGATGCTTGAGATCGAGGCGGCTGAAGCGTGGGATATAGACGAGGACCTGGATTTTCACATTTGCGAATTCTTGTACCGGTTGAAAGCTAACAGAAAGGAAAAACATTGATGAAACCGAAGCTGTCTATCATCGGCCAGTTTCCATGGCATTCCCTATTGTTTGGGATATACCCCGTTTTGACATTGTATGCCTACAACATCAATGAGGTCATACCAGATGTGGTAATACGACCTCTCATTGTGACTGTACTATTGACACTCACTCTGCTTGGAATCCTGAAGTTGCTGTTTCGAGACTGGCATCGGGCAGCATTGGTGACCTCTGTGCTGCTTATCCTCTTTTTTTCATACGGCCATGTTTATAACTATCTTAAGACCATGAATCTCATTGGCCTTATTCTAGGAAGACACCGTTATTTACTACCCCTATGGGCAGTTTTGGGAGGGTTGTTGGTCTGGTGGATGACTCGGAAATCAGTAAATCCCCGCGCGTGGACATCCCCTCTGAATCTGATTGCGGTTTTTATACTACTCTTCCCTGTATACCAGTTAACCGACTATGCCCTAAGAAATGTGAGAGCCTCAACCGACCAAGCAGAGACAGCACACAACCCTCAGGAACTTCATCTTCCCACTGACCAACCGCCCCCGGATATTTACTACATCATCCTGGATTCCTACGGACGCTCTGACGTTTTGCGTGAGTTCTATAACCTCGACAACACACCCTTTCTCGATGAACTGATCGCCATGGGCTTTTATGTCGCCAGTTGCAGCCAGAGCAACTACACCCAGACTGTTCTTTCCCTTACCTCCTCATTGAATTTAAATTACCTAGAGGCGTTAGATGATGAATTTGTGGCTGGCAATACGGACCGTTCACCGCTGAGGAATCTTGTGCGCAATAATTTTGTGCGCAGGACCCTAGAAGGTTTAGGTTATAAGACGGTCACGTTTAAAACCGGTCTTCCTGCCACGGAGTGGGAGGAGGCTGACGTATATCTTGAACCTACACAAAGCTGGTTCCGTGTCAACGAGTTTGAATTCATGCTCATCCAAACCACCCTTGGACGCCTGCTACAGGATGCAGCCAAGAAACTCATCCCTCCTGAAGAGAAAGGTACCCCCAACTGGTATCGCGAGAGGACCTTGTTTGCGCTCGCGGCTTTAGAGGATTATGTCCCCTCCTTGCGCGGGCCAAAGTTCGTTTTTGCCCACATCATTACCCCTCATTTTCCGTTTGTTTTCGGTCCAAATGGCGAGGCTATCGAACCTGTCTATTTCAAACCCTGGGATGATCCGGACAAAGCCGATTTTGAAACCTACGCCATCGGGTATCGTAACCAGGTGATATATATTAGCCGTGAGATCACCCGCGTAGTTCAACAGATGATCTCTAAGTCACAAACACCACCCATCATTATCATCCAGGCAGATCACGGTCCAACACCATGGGAACATGTAGAGAACCGAACCTACATTTTGAATGCTTACTATCTCCCCCATGGTTCCGAAGCCCTCTATGAGACTATTTCTCCCGTGAACACCTTCCGGGTGATTTTCAACTCATACTTTGGCGGAGATTATGGACTCTTAGAGGACATCAGCTACCAATCATGGTATAAGAGGCCCTACGATTTTACAGTAATCCCCAACCAATGTGATCACTCCCAAACCCCTCCCTAACGCTGGGCATAATTCCTTTCCAGCCATTGCTGATATGCCTCTTTTTGCTGGATAGCACGCACCCATTCAGGATTGGCAAGGTACCAATTCACAGTGGCAAGCAGGCCGGTTTCCAGTGAGTGTTTCGGTTTCCAACCCAGTTCGTGGCTGATTTTATGGATATCCATGGCATATCGCCTGTCATGACCAGGACGGTCGGTCACATAACGGATGAGAGAAGAATGCGGGGTATGAGGAGAGTCAGGGGCAAGTTCATCCAAAATCTCGCAGATCCAATGTACGACCCTTAAATTCGTCGGCTGGTTGTTGCCTCCGACATTGTACGTTTCCCCTATGCTTCCATCCCGCAGCACCATGTAAATCGCTTCACAGTGGTCTTCCACAAATAGCCAGTCCCGAATCTGTCCCCCGTCCCCGTAAATCGGCAGAGGTTGTCCTTTAAGCGCATTAAGGATAACCAGGGAGACTAATTTTTCTGGGAACTGGTAAGGTCCATAATTATTCGAACAATTCGAAAGGGTTGTCGGCAGTCCGTACGTATGACCATAGGCACGCACGAGATGGTCGCTCGCAGCCTTCGAGGCTGCATATGGCGAATTGGGTGCATAGGGGGTGGTTTCAGAGAAAGGAGGGTCATCTGGGGCCAGCGAGCCAAAGACTTCGTCTGTAGAGATATGATGAAAGCGCACCTTGCCCACGGGCTGTGTTCCCTCCTCTAACCAGGCCTGGCGCGCAGCCTCCAACAGGGTGAATGTGCCCATCACGTTGGTCTGGATGAACTGAGCCGGCCCAACAATTGAGCGGTCTACATGGGATTCGGCAGCAAAATGGACGATGGTATCAATCTCGTGCTTGCGCAACAGGTCATCAACCAGTTCACGGTCACAAATGTTACCGTGCACGAAGGTGTGGCGGCCGGGGTCGGGTAAATGTTTCAGATTCTCCAGGCTGCCAGCGTATGTCAGTGCGTCCAAATTGATGATGTGCACTCCAGGTTCAGCCTTTAAAAGGTAGCGGACGAAGTTGGAACCGATGAACCCGGCCCCTCCGGTGATTAGAACCTTGTGCATATTTTCTCCTGCTAAACCCTGGTTCGTAATAGGACACGATAGCGTCTAGGTTCGGTAGGACACGATAATGTCGGGTTCGTAGTAGGACATGAAAGTGTCCGTTTCAAGGGCTAACTGGCGTTCGCCGTTACGAACGGTTCGTAGTAGGACACGACAGTGTCCGTTTTAGTTGAGACAGCTCCGTGTTCGTAATAGGACAGCATGGGTTTTATTTCTGTTTTTTTGGTTCAATCTGACCGACATGCAGTTCAAGGGGAACCCGCCGGTCATTCAACAGTTGAAGCAACACCTTCACCCGCACACTGCCCGGCAATCGCGCATCGAAGATGGCCTCATAGCCAGCAAAAGGTCCCTCAGTAATCCAGACCGGTGTGCCTGGTTTGAGGCCCCCGAACCTCAGCCCACCCTGTTGATTGATTTCGCTCAAGTGCCTGCTCAAAGCTGGGATGACATCTGGCGGTACAATGGCTGGCTCCCCTCCAAAGGAAACCAGCCCCAGCCCAAAGGGCATCCATTCAAACGTAGAAACCCCGACCTCTTCCAGGTCCACGTAGACAAACATGTAACCAGGGAAATAAGGTCTCATCTTCCGAGCCCGCGGGTTAACTGGATTCACCTTTACGCGTGGATAGAAAATCTTGAATTCATGCGCGTTTAGCTGTCGAAAGAGAACATCTTCTTTTCGTGGTTTGCTGCGCAGCGCATACCAGTGTAAAGCCAAAAGGACACCTCGCACGATCAGACTATCATACTTCAGACTATCCGACCATCAGACTATCATACAATCAGCCTCAAACCTATCTCTCTGATTTATCCCTTTATGAAATAGACTAACCAGATGTATCATAAAATGGTGTAAAACAACTGTCAAGTGAGCCCAGAGAAGGGCAATTTGACCTAGGAGCCAGAAGCTTGGCTTCCGAAAAACTGCGAAACGATAGCGCTCCACAGGTCTCTGAATGCTGCCATGAATGCTGCCCGACAGCTTGTTCACCACAAAATCCATATGATGACAAAGCCACTTGATGGTAGAATTCTTCCAACTGTGAACCCCAACCTGTCAATGCAAAAACGGTTTTCCACAATGAGATTACGATGATGAAGTCAAAAAAAGAGAACACAAAGCCTTTTCGGGGAGAGTAATGATGAAAAAAGCCTTCTACCTATCCTTTATCCTGGCATTGCTTGTCCTCCTGGTTTATCCTTCTGGTGAAGCCAGAGCACAATCTTCCTTCAACTTGACCTGGACTTCGGAGATTGTCTATTTCAATACCAGTGGGGATACAGGCAACATGACGGTTACCTTTTATGACGGAGCGGCCTCCTATTCATCCAACCCTATTGCTGTTGACCCCCACCAATCCGGGTCGCTGTTGATCGGCAGCGTATCTACTGTTCCTGTTGGTTTTGCTGGCTCTGCGGTAATTAGCTCCGATGTGCCGGTGGCAGCAACCTATCTTCAATTTGGTTACACGGATCGCAATAAATACTCCGAGATGATCTACAATAGCTTTAAAGCCAATCAGGCAGGCACCACCTTCTATGTGCCCACTGTCCTGCGCAGAGCCTTCCTGGGCAATTTCGTCTCCACCGTTGGGGTACAGAATATTGATGGGTCACAAAATATTGCCAACCTCTTGTTTTATAGAGTAGATGAAACTGTCCCTACACTGACGCAAACTGTGACCATCACCGCCCAGGCTTCTTACGTTTTCACCATGTCCAATCCGGCGTTAGCTTCACTGGGCAACGGTTTTAGTGGTTCTTTGAAGATCACTTCTACCGGTAACATCATCGCCGCCTCGGAAGAAACCCAGGAATCGGGGCGCTCGGCGTACGCCTTTGAGGGTGTCTCCGGAGGTGCTTCCATAGTCTATGTACCGACCATGCTCTGTAACTGGGTGGGTGATAACGGCACATTTACTTCTTACTATGCCATTCAGGCGATTGGCGGTGGTGCTACGGTTAACTTCCAGCACTTAGACCGGGATACCGGAGCCACCTTGGGTACTGAAACCGGAGTGAACATCGCCGACGGTGCCAAAGTGAGCAAGAACCCCTGCGAGCAGGGTGTACCAAATGACTCGATCGGTTCCTCCGTTATACAAGCCACCTCCGGTCAGATTGTCGTCATCGTCAAAGTTGTCGCCGTTGGACCCGGAGCATGTGGTAACGCCAGTTGCCAGAGCGGCACGCGTACAGCGTATTTGGGTGAGAGCAGCGGCGCACGTAACGTTGCTCTGCCTCTCGTGCGCTGGAACACAGATCCTGCCGCTGGCTTCCGTTCCTTCATTGCGGTGATGAACATCGGCGGTGCACCCGCTACGGACATCGTCGCCACATACTACAACCCGAATGGCACGGTAGCAGGCACACCACACATACTTGCCAGCGTCGCTAACCCCCTGGCACACCTGCAAAAAGCCAACACCTGGACAACCATTGCAGGCGGGCCGGGTATTGTGGGTGACTTTGTGGGCGCAGTCATCATCACCAGCGACCAGAATGTCCTGGTCACGGTGCGCAACCAGAAAAACGTCACGGGCATCGAAGTGATCCAATTTGGCGAAGACTATGTAGGCATTCCCTTTACACCGTAAATGCCCTTGCCATCACCACACAGCCTCTAAAAGACCCTTCCCAAGAGGGTCTTTTTGTTTCGGATTTCTGCTTGCTTGCCCCATCCAACATGTCCTCGTCTTCAGCCTTCAAGTTGCCAGACACCTGCGATGATATAATCCCCACCACAAACCTCCTTCAGTCCAACCTTCACCAATAAACGTACGATAGCTGCAATAATTAACCATGGAACACACAATTGGAAATGACTCACCATGAAGAACACCTCGGTTCTCCTGATCGTCTTCTTGTGCCTCATTTTGAATGCCTGCCAAAGCCAGGCGCCCACGCCCCTCCTGCCTACCCCGACGCGCATCTCACCCGACGAGGGGTTGGGAGGCATTGTTGGAAAAGTTGAAGACGCGTACGCTCACTGGCCTGACGAACGGTTGTACCTCTACGCGGCCGAGTTTTACGGCGAACCGCGGGGAAATGGCTTCTTCCTGCTGGAACCCAACCTCTTTCCCCAAACCACTTTAGAAGCAGATGGCTTTTTCCAACTCAACAACGCTGCCCCTGGAATGTATGTGCTGGTCGTGGGTCCTGACCCCCGCAGCGCGGTTCCCATAAAAGAACAAGACCGACCCATGGTAATTCAGGTTGAGCAGGATAAAATCACCGACTTGGGAAGTGTCCGCCTCGAACCATAAGCACACCGTCTTGGCAGGGCATTTCCTCCGGCCTATACAGTCTCGTGCGGTTAACATTTGGGGGAGGATGTATCTACTCTACCTGCGCTTCTTCCACCCAGATGTGTACGGGGTGATCACCAGAGTACGTAGAGAGAAACTCACTTACCTGAACACCTCCGCTCTCGTAGACCTCTACCGGGCTATACACGCACTGGAAGTTGGCAACCGCCAGGGGATGCTCATTGAAGCAGGATGCGCTTTTGGAGGGTCCGCCTTGGTGATGGCTGCTTCCAAGCAAAGAGAACGTCCCTTACGCATCTATGACACCTTTGGCATGATCCCATCTCCTTCGGAGATCGATGGCTGTGATGCTCACACCCGTTATGCCGAAATCATCCAGGGACAGGCCTCAGGAATCCGCGGCGAACCGTATTATGGGTACGAACCTGACCTGCTTGATAAGGTCAAGGCTGACTTTCAGCGCTTCGGTTACCTACCTCAAGCTAACCACATCGAATTTATCCCTGGCCTGTTCCAGGACACCCTGCATGTAGATCAACCTGTAGCCCTAGCTCACATTGACTGCGATTGGTACGACTCGGTGATGACCTGTCTCCAGCGCCTTGCCCCGTTTCTAATCAGCGGCGGCGTGCTCATAATTGATGATTATTTCACCTGGTCGGGTTGCCGTACAGCCGTAGACACCTATTTTGCAGAGCAAACCGATAGATATGCCTTTATCCTCAAATCCCGATTACATATCCTCCGAAGATGAGAAACGCTTCCTGATCATCGCGGGTACAACCCGGGCAGGCACTACCTCCCTATTCAAATACCTGAGCGATCATCCGGATGTCTGCGCAGCCAGTGTAAAGGAAACCGGCTTCTTTCTAGATGCTGACTACCCCAACCCACCGCCAACCAAATACCGCGCCGAAGATGGACTGTCAAGATACGAAAGTTATTTCTCCTCCTGCCCAGAAAAACCCGTCCGATTGGAGGCTACCCCAGGCTACCTGTATTCCCCTGGAGCTCCTCAAC